>JAIETF010000002.1 GCA_019745415.1 Candidatus Obscuribacterales bacterium
TCACCACCACTCTAGGTGGCACATATATTGTACCAAACATCTATGCATTTATAACCTATTGGATATACATTTTTCTTCGATGGCTTGAAACGCTAACAGAGCCAGGTTTTCGGGTTTTTCAAATTCCGCTAAAGTGATACCAGGGGCGGAATTGGTCTTGTCGGTGGTGCCGCACCATAGCTAATGGCTGATACCAAAAGTAATGACCGGTCTTGAGGCTTGAAAGTCAAATCCATGGGCGATTTGCGCCTTTAGATGTACAATCGCATCTGACCGAGAGATTTTAGAATGGCGCGACTTCTACTAGTAAAGCTATCTGCCATAGGTGATGTAATTCATTGCTTGCCCGCTGCTCATCGCCTGAAGCAGTCGCTGCCCGGCTTGGAATTGCATTGGTTGGTGGAACCATTGGCGGCACCGCTACTGGTGGACAATCCTTGTGTTGATAAGGTGCATGTTTTTGAGAAGAAGACTTGGCTTGGCGGTCTGAAAAGCGGCAAGTCTGACTCTATGCTCAAGTCTGTATCTGCTTTGAGGGCTTTCGTTTCGGAGCTTCGGTCTTATGCTTTTGACTATGCCGTAGATGCCCAAGGTCTATTTAAGAGTGCCTTTTTGGCCAGGCAGTCAGGAGCAAAAAGAGTCTTTGGTTTCAAAGGCACCAGAGAGATGGCCGAGTATCTGCTCAGTGATAAATTGGATATTGGCGACTATTTCGGGGTTTCCAGACATGTGGTCGATCTCAATCTAGCTCTTGCCGATTTTGTAATCAGTACCGCCCGGGGTGCCGCACCATTTACTCCTGCAGTCTCTGTCCCGGATACCCATACATTAGTCTGTTTTCCCCTGCCTGCTCCCCCGCCTCAATCTGAGGCTAAAGTTGCTTCGCTCTTCAATTTGGCCGCGGCACCAAATACGGCGACCAAGAATATAGGCTTTATCGCCGGCACCACCTGGGACACCAAGATTTGGCCTTCAGAGCGCTGGATAGAGCTTGGTAAGCGACTTTTAGAAGATGCAGATTTGGATTGTCGTATTTTTTTGCTGGGTGGTCCCGCTGATCGGACCACAAATCAGTACATATATAAAGGATTGGTTTCAGGCACCGGGGGTGGAGGCCATGTGGCTGATATCACTGGTGAAACAAATCTCATAGATCTGGTGGCACTTTTTGCCAACCTCGATTTGGTCATCGGCGCAGACACCGGTCCCTTGCATCTAGCCTGCGCGGTCGGGTCCGGGAGCAGTAGGCAAAGGTCGCCGAAAGTGCTTGCCTTGCATGGCAGTTCGCCTTGGGGACGGAATGGTCCCTATGGTTCGCCGGCCCAGGTGGCTGCCTGCCATTTAGATCTTTCCTGTCAACCTTGTTTCTCTAAAAAATGCAGTCTGGGAACTATTGAATGCATGAAAGACCTTCCCAGTGAGAAGGTCTTTCAAATGGCTATGACAATGTTGGGCTGATTATTCGCAGACCCATTTATCTACGGCGCGGTTCCAGTCTTTGATTAGTTCTTCGTCTTTGAAGAAGAGACCGATTTCGCGAGCTGCTGATTCGGGACCGTCAGAACCATGCACCATATTGCGACCGATTTCAACAGCCAAGTCACCTCTGATGGTGCCGGGGGCTGATTGGGCCGGATTGGTGGCACCGATGACGTTGCGAGCTAGGGTGATGGCGCCTTTGCCTTCCCAGACCATGGCAACAATCGGACCAGATGTGATGAATTTCACCAGGCCGTCAAAGAATGGTTTGCCTTTGTGCTCGCCATAGTGACGCTCTGCCAGTTCGACCGGAACTTGCATCTGCTTTAGTCCAACCAGTTTCAGACCTCTACGCTCAAAGCGTGAAATGATTTCGCCGACGTAACCGCGTTCTACGCCGTCTGGCTTAACAGCCACAAAGGTTCTCTCTTGAGACACCGCTATACCCCCTGACAAATTTTCCGACATGGGCTTAAGCCCACCAGATATCTTAAATGGCGGGCGCCCAGCAGAGATTTGACGGACCTCATGTCAGGAAATCTTGACTAGCTTGGCATATCTGGGATCTAGCCGTTTTTCGCCCCATTCGGCGAATTTGACCACATAAAGTTCTTTATCTTCATCGCCGATAACTTCTATCATCGTGCCAATACCAAACTTAACATGGTTGACCCGGTCTCCCACGGTCAGCTTCTCATAGGTTGGCGGTGGTGTCGCTTCGCTTTCGGCTTCTTTGCGCAGCACCCTCGGTTTTGGCTGTGATTGCGATTGATAGGGCGAGCCGGATGAGCCAGCCGGTCGGCTGCTACCGGTTTTGCTGCCTGGCCTAGACCCAGAGCCATAGCTGGAGCCAGAGCCATAGCTGGAGCCTGAGCCATAGCCAGAGCCTGATCTTGACCCAGAACTAGAACCAGAACCAGAACTAGATCTAGATTGTCCATAGTTTGAGCCAGAGCCATAACCAGAGCCATAGTTAGACTTGCGCGGATAGTCATTGCCGTACTTGCTTTCGAAACCAGAGTATTCGCGGTTTCGTTTGCGGTCTTGGGCACCGTCGCGATTGAAAGACGACTCTTCATCGGGAATACGCTCTCTCTCGTAACCGCCGCCGGTTTCGTAGCTTTTGCTTTGAACCTGACTCTGTCCCCAAGTACCGGCCTGCCTTTCAATATGCTTGGCAAAGCCGTCTTCACCGGTTGGATAATAGCCCGAGATCAGACCCGGTTGAATCTCTTTAAGGAAGCGACTGGGAATGGTGAAGCTGGATGAGAAACCACCGCTGAAGCCGCGTCCGATCATTGAACGTTTTCTTGCCAGGGTGATATAGAGTGTGTCGCCGGCTCTGGTGACGGCAACATACATAAGCCGACGCTCTTCTTCCATCTGACTGGGATTGTCCAGCGAACGCACGTGGGGGAAGAGTCCTTCCTCCAGCCCCATGATGAAGGCGGTGGGGAACTCTAGACCTTTGGAAGAGTGAATGGTCATGAGTTTGACAGTGTCTTCCGAATCTTTCACCGAATCAAGATCGCTGACCAATGAAATGCGAGTCAAGAAAGAATCTAAATCTGGCTCGTCGGCCATGCTCTCGAATTCTTTGGCCACCAACACAAATTCACGTATGTTTTCCATACGAGAGAGTGCGGTCTCGTCTTTGGCGTTATTGGCTTCGTCTTCAAGCTTGTCCATATAGCCTGTGTCGATGAGAATTTTTTCGAGAAGTTCGGACACGGCTACTGTTTCAGACATTTTCTGCCAAGTCACCACTTGGCTGGCAAAAGTCTTGAGCGTCTGCACTGTCTTCGCCGAGAGTTCAGAGATTCTTTCGGCTTCCAGGCATGCTTCTATCGAACTCATGTTTTTCAGTTCGGCATAAGCTTCCACTCTTTCGAGGGTGGTTTTGCCCAGTCCGCGCTTGGGCACATTGACGACGCGGTTGAAGGCTTGTCCGTCTTTTGTGTTGTAGACCAGCTTGAGATAAGCAATCATGTCTTTGATTTCTTGCCGGTCGTAGAATCTGGTGCCGCCTACTACTACATAAGGAATATGGCTTCGCACCAGAACTTCTTCTATTGCCCTTGACTGAGAGTTGGTGCGGTAGAGAATGACGCATTCCGAAAGTTTTCTGCCCCGCGCCCGGGAACGCTTTAGTTCTTCGGCGATATAAAAGGCTTCGTCTATTTCATCTTGGGCTTCATAGCAGTTGATCTTGCCCCCCTTACCACGGTTGCAGCGCAAAACCTTGTCGATGCGTTCAGTGTTATTGGCGATGATGCTGTTGGCTGCTTCCAAAATAGTAGAAGTAGATCTGTAGTTCTCTTCCAGTTTGATCATGCGGCAGCCTTCATAATCTTTCTGCAGACCGAGAATGATGCGGAAATCGGCTTTGCGCCAAGAATAAATAGATTGGTCTACATCGCCAACCACCATGATGGAGCGCTCATTCCAAAGCCCATCTTCGCTGGTCGGCAAGCTGGGATTGTCGCGCTTGAGGTAGTGTTCGGGGCTGTCTACCCGAGAAATAAGAGAAATTAGATCGTACTGCGATTTGTTTGTATCTTGAAACTCATCGACCAAGACATGGCGAAATCTTCTCTGGGTGCGCTCTCTGACCTGTTGATTCTTCTGCATCAAGTCGGTGAACATCAAGATTAGATCGTCGAAATCGAGAGCGTTGTTGCGCGACAGTTCGCTCTGATAGGCGGTGAAAATCTCGGCTAGACGATTTTCTCTGTAGTTTTTTGCTTCCTGGGCATAAACTTCATGCGTATAGCCATCGTTCTTCAGGGCAGAGATTGTGTGTTTGATTTCTTTAGGAACAAAGACCTTATCATCAAGATTGAGTTTGACAATTTGAGCCTTGATAAGACTTTGGCTGTCGCTCTCATCATATATAACGAAGTTTTTGTCCCAGGTTAGTCCGTCGGCGGTTTTGTAGCTGGCGATTTCCAGGCGCAAAAGGCGAGCGCAAATGCTGTGGAAGGTACCGATAGTGATTCGTCTTGCCACCTGGGGACCGACAATGGCTTCGATGCGATGTCTCATTTCGGCAGCCGCTTTGTTGGTGAAGGTGACCGAAAGAATCGATTCGGGATCTTGATTCAATTCAGAGATTAGAAAAGCTATACGTTTGGTCAGAACGGTGGTCTTACCGCTGCCGGCTCCAGCTATGACCAGGGAGGGTCCCCAGCGCTGGACGACCGCCGAGGCTTGTTCGGCATTGAGCCTGTCAAGCAGCTCGGGGTGTTTCAAGGCGCCTGGCTGGTAAGCCGAGCCGTAATTTCCTGGATTTTCCATAACGCTCTTGGCTTCCGCCGAAATATCTATAGCCACAGCCAGTCTCCAAACTTAAGTTTAACTGAATTGCCAAGAAGTTCCGCCTCGGGCGGATATATCTTTGCTATGCGATGGACTCTCTTTGCCAATCCCTTAAGACCGGGACAGAGGCGCTCATCTCCCTTATTTTCCTCAATAACCTGGCTTATCGTTAATTAAAACTTGTAAACAGCAAAGCCCTTGCTTTTGCCAAAGGGCTCACAAGGCTTGTAATCTTAAGCTTGCCATAAGTTTCACCGGGCTTCAAAATTTTAGAAATTTAGATAAGTAACCCGGAAACTAGCAAGAACGAAAACCTCAGATATATAAAAGGGATCGAGAAGTATATGCCGTTAGAACCGACTGCCGCCACAATTCCCACCGTCGATGAACTGGCCCAAGAACTTTTGCTTATTCAGCAATCTGGCCCGAGGAAAGTGGCAATCATCGGTACCCGTAACCTCCCCCTCACTCACCAGCAATTGGTGGAGATGCTTTCTTATGCTCTGGTGCTCTCGGGCAACCAGGTCGTCACCAGCGGTGGTGCAAACGGTACCAACATGGCTGTGATTAGAGGCGCCCAGCGTGCTAATCCAGACCGCCTCAATATTATTTTGCCTCAGACCATCAGTCAGCAACCGGGCGAAGTGCAGGACCTCTTGATCGGTATAAAGAATATCGTTGAGTATCCTGAAAGACGTACCATGACCCTGGCCGATGCCAGTCGCATCTGTAACCACGAAATAATCGATCGCTGCCAACAAATAATTTGTTTTCTGTACCACACAAGCCATACACTATTAGAGTCGGTGAATTACGCTAAAGAACATCGCAAGATAGTTACTAGCTTTTACCTAGACTAATAGTTGGCGGTACGAACTTAAATCTAATTTGAAAGCTGTCTCGGAAATATCCGATCTGACCCAGAGCTGCGGCTCAAATTTTGCTGCAGTGCCTGATTTCCCGTATGCCATGATGCCGGCGCCGGTTTCAATATTTTTGCCGGCTCTTTGTTCGATGGCGCTTACTGCTGCCATTTTGCCTTTCTATATAAAGCGCTTGAGAGATCTGCAGATCAATCAGTTTTTGCGCGAAGAAGGACCTAAAAGCCACGCCCACAAGGCAAAGACGCCGACCATGGGCGGGCTCACCTTTATATTGGCCACCACAGTGGTATGTCTGGCAGTAGGTATTTTCAAGCCTCTCAGTCTGACGGCACTCGCAGTTGTCATTACCGGTGCCCTTTGTGGTGTGGTTGGTGTTTTGGACGATTCGGCCAAAGTAATCAACAAAGCCAATAAGGGCATACCGGGGCAGTTGCGTTTGCTTATCGAGACCATACTCGGTGCGCTCTTAGCTTTATTCATCGCCTGGCAGGGACACGGCGCCCTAGTCTTGCCTGCTTTTCTTTTGCAGTCTTTTCCAGCATTGGCTTCTCATGCCGGTACACCTTTCGGCTTTGTTGCTCTGCCTCTAATTGCTTTGGTGCCCCTCGGTGCTTTTTTGGCTGCCGCCACCACCAATGCGGTCAACTTGCACGACGGCATGGACGGTCTTGCTGCCGGTACCTCCTGCCAGGTCTTTGCCTTGCTTGCGGTCTTGCTCTACGAAACCGGACAAAGCGAGCTTGCTACCATAGCTGCTACCGCCGCCGGTGCTCTGCTGGGCTTTCTCTTTTTCAATAAAAACCCAGCCAAGATATTCATGGGCGATACAGGCAGTCTCTTTATCGGCGGCTTGATGTGTTGTTTGGTTCTAGCAGGCGGCTTGCTTTTTTGGTTTGTGCCATTGGCCGCTATTTATATAGCCGAAACCCTTTCGGTGATGATCCAAGTCGTTTATTTCAAGCTGACCAAGCCTTATACTCCGGAAAAGGCAATGAGTAAAATGGCTCTCGTCAAGCTCAAACTTACTAAGAAGTTACCCGGCGAAGGTAAGCGCCTTTTCCGCATGGCCCCCTTGCATCATCACTATGAGGCGGTCTATAGCGAAAAGGGTGTGAGCGAATGGCAAGTAGTGGCGGCGTTTTGGGCAGTGCAGTTCCTTCTTTGTCTTATTGTTCTGGTCGGCTTCGAGTGGCTAAGAGCTTCTTTGCCCTGTTCGGTTTTTCGGCTAGAATAGGCAAGCTGGTTTGAGAAAGTCAGCAAAGCAGCAAAAGTAGTCTTGAAGTGAAAGGTCCGCAATGCAGACCCCTTACGCCCAGGTTGTTTCCGACCTGGTTTCACAGGGCAAGTGGGAAGAAGCTTACTCCGGCCTTGTGCAATACACTCAACAAAATCCTGTTGCAGCCACTAACGATCCGGCTGTGCAGTTGCAATTGGGAGTGTTGGCGTTTAACTCGGGCAAGCTGGCCGAAGCGGAAAGGCATCTCAAGACCTCGCTCTCTATCGATTCGGACAATCCTGATTCGCATTACCAGCTAGGCTTGGTATTGCTGAAAGACGAGCGACCCGATGAAGCCGTCCCCGAGTTTAGAGAAGCCTGCGAACGACGCACCGACTATGCCGTTGGTCACTTGCACTGGGGCATCGCGCTTGGGCAGATGGGCAACTGGCGCGGGGCGCTCGGGCAGTTTAATCAATGTCTCAAGCTTGATGCCAATATGACCGCTGCCTATATTCAGGGCGGTCTCATCTGTTTTCAACTGGGTCAGTTTATGGAAGCAGCTCAGTATTTTCAGTCTGCGGTCAATCTCGAGCCTGAATTGCCCCAGCCTCTGGTTTCGCTTGGTTTGGCCCTTTCTCAGCTGGGTAATGAAGTTGATGCCGGTAAATGCTTTCTGCGGGCTTGGCAACTAGACGGGCGTAATGTCACAGTTTTGCGCCATGCCGCTTCGGCAATGGCCTTCATTGGTCAGATTGACGATGCCGTCCGTCTTTTCCAAGAGGCGGTCAACCTCGGGCATAGAGGTTTGAATGCAAGAGAGCGGGCTCTTATATACAACGACTGGGGCGTGGCTCTTTTTCGGGTAGGGCGCACCGAAGAAGCCTCTGAAAAGCTGATGGAAGCTTCCGATATGGATTCCACCTCGGTGGAACCGACTATGAATCTAGGCTTGGTCTGCGTGCAGCTGGGTGAGTATGAGCGTGCCGCTGATGCCTTTGAAAAGACTCTGGTTTTGGAGCCTGATTCCCGAGACTTGCGGGTTTATTTGGCGGTCACGCTGATCTTGCTCGGGCAGTTCGAACTGGCTATTGAACGCATGATGGAGAAGGCTCCCGATAATCCGGGGCAGTACGATTTTTGGCTGGGTCATGCACATTTAGGCGCCGGCAGCTATGATCAGGCGGCCCGGCATTTCGCCATGGTTATTCAAGAGACCCCGGCTAACTACCAGGCTGTAGACGGCTTGGGCTGCGCTTTATTGCTTTCGGGCAACTATCAAGATGCCATCGAGAAGTTCAAGACCGCCATTAGCTTGAGACAAGATTATGCGCTCGGTCATCTTCACTTGTCACGGGCTCTAGATCAACTAGGTGATGCCACCGCGGCCCGTGAGCATCTTAAAGAAGCCGTGCTTTATGATCCTGAATGTCTGGTGCATCAGAAGGAAGCTCTGGACAAAATGTTGAAAGCGGCCAACTACGAATTGGTAGAAGCGCAAGCTCTCAAGCTTTTGGCCGCTACTCCTAAAGATGCCGACATTAGAGTTTCTCTGGCTCGTTCTTATAAGGAACAGAATCGTCTTGACGAAGCTCTGGCTGCCGTCGAGTCGGTTTTGGCCGAAGACCCGACTAATGCCGAAGCGCGGGTGGTGTCCGGGCAGGTTTATCTTCTACAGGGGCGTTTTGTCGAAGCCGATGAGAGTTTTCGCATCGCCTCTGAAACCACTGATGGTGACCATTCGCTCTTTTATGCCTGGGGTAAGACGCTGTCTTTGCTTGGTTTGACCGAACTGGCCCTGGAAAAGTATGAGAAAGCCTGCGAGCTTGACCCTTATGATGCCGATGTCTATGACGCTTGGGGTAATGCCTTGAAGGCGCTGGGCCGTTTCGCCGAGGCGGCGGAAGTCTATAAACGAGCGGCTGAGTACCTCTAAGATGACCCAGAGCATCGCCCGTGAGCCTAATATAGATAGGTCGAAGAGCCGTGAACTGACTAGTGAACTCTATCTGAAAAGCGAGCAATTGCTGCGATTTCGTATCGCCTTTTCGCTTGTGAGTTTATGTCTTTGCGTCGGCATTTATAGTTTTGCCGGAGTGGAGTTTGAATTTTATCGCGCTACCGGTATTATCTGTAGTGTCAGCATCTATTCCTTTATCGGGCTTTCTTTTGTGGTTAAAGCCCTGCGTACTTCTCGCGCTAAGCTGCAAATCTTTAATTCTATTTTGCTTGTACTCGATGCTCTTGCTCTTACCGGTCTGGTGCATTTTACTCATGGTATTGAATCAGATCTCTATGTGCTTTATCTCTTGCCGATCATGCTCTCCAGCTACACTTTCGGGCGGCGCGGCATCTATCTTGTCGCCGCCTTTGTGGCGCTTTGCTATATCGGTTTACTTGTATATGAAAGTTCACCGCTTTTGCCTTACCTTTTGCAGTCGACCAATCCGCGCGGCTTGGCCAGCGCCTTCGCCCTCAAGCTCTGGCGGCGTATCTTTGCCCGCGCCTTTTTCTTTACTTCAGTGGCTTTCCTCTGGGCGCGTTTCTGCGACTATCTGAGCCGGGTCAGTCGGCGCAGCAATGAACGTCTGCTGGAACAGTTGGAAGCCAACGAAAAGCTTATAGCCGAATCGGAAGAAAGAGCAAAAAGAGAGAGGCTGATTAACTCTATTAATAAAGGCGTACGCAGCACTCTCGAATTGGATTCGATCTTGCGTTCGGCGGTCAATCAACTAAGTCAGGCGGTCTCTGCCGATCTCGTCGCCATTCTCTGCCCGCCTACTACCGGTGAGTCTAACAATATTTATGTGCAAGCTTCAATTCAGTCGGCTGATCATGTCGCTGTAGAAAATAGAAAAGAAGTTAGTAAGGAAGACGGACCGAGCACTGATACTCGGCTGTCTGGCTCGATTTCAGCTAGATTGCAGAGCTTTATTTTGAGCAGGCGGTCTTCCTATCTAAAAGACGAAGCCGGCAAAAAGATAAAGACCTTTGTCTTTTCAGATGCTCCTGCCGATCAGTTTTTTGCCGATGTAAAAGAAGAGATTGAAAAGTCCGGGTTTCGCTCGGTTGTTCTGCAGCCCATGATGTATGGCGAGATTTCGCGAGGGGTGATTATTCTTGCCGATCGCCGCAAAGACAAAGTTTTTGAAGAATCTGAACTGGTCTTAACCAAGGTGGTAGCTGGACAGGTGGCTGTGGCCATTGAACATGCCAACCTGGTGGGAGAACTTTCCAGCAAAAACCGCGACTTAGTAGGCAAGAACCTCAATCTTGATGCTAAAAACCTTGAGCTAAAGACAATGCAATCGCAGTTGATTCACCATGAAAAAATGGCTTCTCTAGGTCGGTTGGTAGCCGGTATCGCTCATGAACTGAATAATCCTATTAATTTTGTGCACGGCAATTTGCCCTACCTTAAGCAATATGCCGATGAGTTGAAGAAATTAGTCGATAAAGCCTCCGAAATAGAAGAAGAACATCGCCGCGAATTCGATGAGCTGAAGCGCAAGATCAAATATGATTTCTTGATAAGCGATTTAGACAATATCATCGCCGACCTCAATGAAGGCTCTGAACGTATTCGCCACATTATTCGCAACCTGCGCAGTTTTTCACGTCTAGATGAGGCCGAGCTGAAAGAGGCTTCAATAAGCGAGGGTATAGAATCGACCCTGAAGATACTCTCGCAGTATTACGGGAACGACAAGATTCCGGTGCATTTTAGCCAGGGCTTTTCCTCTATGCCCCAGGTGCTCTGTTACCCCGGTCAGCTCAACCAGGTCTGGATGAACTTACTTTCTAATGCTGCTCAGGCTATGCAGGGGCAGGCTGAAGCCCGCCTCAATGTTCAGGCTGATTTGGAGGGCGAAAGCGTTCTAGTTCAAATTTCGGACAATGGGCCTGGTATTAAGCAGGAGGTTCAGAGTAAAATCTTTGATCCCTTCTTCACGACCAAGCCGGTCGGGCAGGGAACCGGGCTTGGCCTATCAATTTGTCATTCCATAATCGAAAGACATGGCGGGCAGATTTGGTTTAGCAGCGAGCTGGGAAAGGGCACAACCTTCTTTGTCAGGATCCCCTTGACCGCCAAGCGTCAGAGCCCGAACTCGCCGGGTGAATTATCTCAAATCAGTGAACCTGATTGAGAAAGCCGACTTTTAGAGATTCTCAGAGGTAACTTTTTCAGAATGCGCCGACACAAAATTCTGGTTGTTGATGATGAAGTGCCCAATTTGAGGCTCTTGAGAAGAGTGCTTTCGGAAGATCATGACATTTTCGAAGCCACCGGCGGTAAAGAGGGGCTTGAGATCCTGGAAAAGGAGCAAATCTCGCTGATCATCACCGACCAGCGTATGCCCTCGATGACCGGGGTGCAGCTTTTGGAGCAGTCTCTCACTTTGCGTCCCGACGCCATAAAGATTCTTCTCACCGGCTATACCGATGTGCAAGCCTTGATTGACGCCATCAATGCCGGCCATGTCTATAAGTACATCCCCAAACCTTGGGACGCCGACGAACTAAAGCTGACGGTGCGCAGAGCCCTAGAAGCTTTCGAGCTGAAAGAGAATAATGACAATTTGGTGGTGGAGCTGCGTGCTGCCCTGGCCGAACTTGAAAGTCTTTCGGTGGGAACCATTCGAGCTTTGGCTGATGCCCTTGATGCGAAATGCGATTACACTGCCGGACACAGCCTGAGAGTCAGTCGCATAGCGGTTCTGATCGGACGTCAGCTGGCTTTGCCCGACGATATGCTGCGCGACGTAGAACTGGGCGGCATCTTGCACGATATCGGCAAGATTGGTGTGCCCGAGTCGATTTTGTGGAAGCCCGACAAGCTTACCCCGGAAGAAAGATCGATAATGTCCAGGCACCCGGTCAAGTCTGCTGAGATCATCGGTGATTTGAAGGGGCTCGTAAGGGCTCGGGAGTATGTCAAGCATCATCATGAATATTTTGACGGTACGGGCTATCCCGATGGACTAAAGGGAGAAGATATACCGATTGGCGCTCGTATTATTCTGGTTTCAGATGCCTATGATGCTATGACCACAGATCGTCCTTATCGCAAAGCTATTGGGCACGAGAGAGCCATTCAAGAATTGCGCAAGCTGAGAGATACTCAGTTTGATCCGCATGTGGTCGATGCCTTGCTGGCCCTCACTGAAGACGGCGGTAAGGAAATGGACAAAGTAATCAAAGAACAGTTCGATGAAAGCTTCATCGGTCTCACTCTTGCTTCAGTAGATCCAGCGAAGACTGGAAAACAGTATCGGGAAGAAGCCGAACGCCGAGCCCGTCTAGCAAACTCCTGACCACTTGCTTCGAAGCATCGGTGAGGGCGCAGAAGTTTTTGGTCTGTGGAATCAGTTTGGCTGGTTCTGTGGGGCCAAATAGAGCCACAACTTTTTTGTTCAGTCCGACTGCCACGTGCATGGGCGCAGAGTCTACACAGATGAAAAGGTCGCTCATCTCGATTAGTGCCGCTAGATCGGCCAGGCTCTTGGTTTTGCCGTAGAAATTGATTATACGCTTTGCTTCTTCACCAAGCTCTGACTGCAGGTCTTTCATGACCTCTTCATCGTCGGGACCGCCGGCCAAAATCACCTCGGTGTTATCGAGCTTGAGTAGTTTTCGTATCAGTTCAAGCCAATGCTTGCTATCCCAAGTCTTGATGATGCCTTTCTGAACTGCCAGTCGGCTCGTGCCCGGATGCAGGAGGATTCTTTTCTTGTTGCTTCTATTGTGTCTTTCTGCTGCACCGCTGGTAGTGTCAGCTGCGGCGAGGGCGAAGCTATCTTCTAGACTTTTCAATCTCTCTTCCAGTTTCTCTTCTTCTTCGCCAAGAGCCGTTCTCATGCGCTCGCGGCTCGACTCTTGCACATAAACTTCTGGTATTTGTATGCCTGGCGCTTGGCTTGACTGCGGTATTGAAGCAAAGCCTTGAGCAAGATATTTCTCTAATCCGCCACTTAAATCGTGATACATGTTGCCGGCATATTGCTCTTTATTTAGCGGCACAGGATGAGTGAGAAGCAGCCTGGAAAGCGCACTTGTGCCATAACCGATACGCACGGGTATGCCTGAGGCAAAAAGCAACATTGCCACCATTGGTGAAGACCCAGATGATATGACTAAATCATATTTGCCGGAGCGGGTGAGATTGAGAAGTTCAAGATAATCGCCGGGCTTGAGCGGTCTTTTCTTGATATCGAAAAGCAAGACTTCGTCGACCAGGTTGGTTACTTCCTTCACAGATTTCGAGCGCGGCTCTAAAATCAGTGAGATGCGGCAAGAGGGCAGCAGCCGCTTCACTTCTTTAAGGGTTGGAAGAAATAAAATTTCATCTCCAATGCCGCCGAAATTTATGGTGAGAATCTTTTGCGGAAGGTCTTTACTTTGAGAGGCTGGCATTGTTGGCGCCTTTATTTATTTTCCTGAGGGTGCAGCTTTAAAAGAGTGCAAGAAATTTTGTCATTTTCCAATCGTTTCATAATTAAAAAAGGACAGCACGTATAATATCCCAGTGTTTAGGGATCCGAAGATAGCTTGAAACTATCCAACTGGCTTTTTATTTTTCTTGCCTGCGCGCTCATGGGGGTGCTCGGGGCTTATGTTTATGTATCGGTTTCGAAGCCCCAACTCATGCCTCCGCAGTTGCGCATAGCCACTTTGCGCAAGCCGACCACTATCTTGATGCTTGGTACCGATGTTGTCTATTCCGATTCGGGTCGCCGCCTCAAAGCTGATAAAGACGCCTTCACAGGGCGCTCCGACACGATCATGGTCGGTCGTCTGGATCCTCTTGCAAATACTTTGCGGGTGATTTCGATACCGCGCGATACCCTCGTGGATATTCCAGGCAACGGTACTCAGAAGATCAATGCCGCCAATGCCATCGGTGGACCTGAATTAGCAAAAACCACCATCAGCAGTTTTCTGGATACGCCCATTGAGCACTATGTTGTACTGAATGTGCATGGCTTGGTCGACCTGGTGAACGAACTAGGTGGTATCACGGTGGAAGTGCCAAAGCGTATGCAGTATATGGACTGGACTGCCAAGCTCAAGATTGATTTAGAGCCGGGAGTGCATACACTCACCGGCAATCAGGCTATGGGCTTCGTCCGCTTTCGCCATGATGCTCTTGGTGACATCGGGCGCGTGCAAAGGCAAGAAATTTTTCTTAGAGCTGTGCTGGACAAGGCGCTCAAACCCGAGTCTTGGAAGCATATTCCGAAGCTCATCGAAATTGCACAGAACTATATAAGCACCGACCTTAGTGCTCAAGAAATTCTCGAGATGGCAAACTTTGTTCGGGGTGTTCCAAAATCTAACCAACTCTTAACGATGATGCCCGGCAATTTCTCTCCAGGCGGTGACTGGGCCGTGGAAAGGAGTGATGTCAGAAGGATGGTGGCTAGACTAATGGGCGCCAACTTTATTGAGACCACCAGGGATAGTATCAGAGTCGCTATTGGCAACTGTAGCTCTACCGAAGGAATGGGCTTCAAACTGGCTAAAATACTGGGTTCTAAGGGCTATAAAAATGTCACGGTCCAGAAGCGAATGCTTGAGTTATCAGACTCCTTGAAACGTACGAGAATTGTGGCTCAGAAAGCCAATCCTGAAGATGCAAGTTTAGTGAAGTCCGACCTGGGTAATATAGGAGATGTGGTTAATGCATCCGTTGGAGATATAGAAAGCTCGGTCACCATAATGATTGGTGATGACCTGGTAGAGAAAATTCTCACAATGGAAGATCACTCGTCGACCCGGGAAGGAGGGTCGAAAAGCGCATCAGGAGCCAGTCCTTAATGGACTGTAAAGGGCTCTGTAACACAGTGAAAAGTGAATTGTTCAGACAATATTATTTTTCACTTTGAAACATGGCTCCGCACTTAGTATTTCAGTGGTGTACATTTGAGGCGATTGCCATTACACTCCTTGGTGAGGCAATCTTATAACTCTCTCAGACAATCTCTTTTCTTCCAGGCGTTACTTCAAGGCATCCTAGAGCAATCTAGAAAAGGCAGGCGGCATGATTCATTATGTATATTCGACACGCGGCGGCTACCTCTATCTGGTAGGCAAATACAACCAACAGCCCAAAGTTGAGGGCAACACCGAGTTTATTCTTTCCGTTCCAGAGAAGACATCACAAGCTCAAATCGACACACTAGCTCATCGCAGATTTATGGAACACCTGAGACGTCCGCGCAAAGTGCAACACGATCGTCATAAGACCGAAACTAAAGTTACCGAGAAAGAACTAGTTACTGTTTAGACTATTCAAACCGGTTTAGTGTAAATCAATGTTAAGCCGCCCCTCTCAACAGGGCGGCTTTTCTTTTGGCGCCATTCTCGCTCTTTTTGTTATTTCCTTCCCTATAATGGGCATCTTTAGGGCATGGCGGGATGACCTTCCTGTTTTTTTCAGAGGCAGAGTTTCATTTTTTGCAAACTCTTACTAAAACCAGCTAATATGAGTTTGGTCACATTTGAGGGGCTTAGATATGTTGGACGAGCGCAACCGGAAACTCCACCGAAATACTTGTAAGGCTAGGCGGTCCAATCAGGGCTTTACCTTGATTGAGCTTCTTGTGGTTGTAATCATTATTGGTATCTTGGCGGCCATTGCCCTCCCGAACTTTATCGGAGCCCAAGACAAAGCCCGCGAAGCTTCGGTCAAGGCCAATATGAGAACCGCCCAGATTGCCGCTGAGTCTTTTGCTACCGATTCGGGAGGCTCTTATCCAGGCAGTGTCGACGACTTCAAGCCCTATTTCCCCGGCGGTGCCAGTTCCAAAGGCGGCACCAACGGTAATCCGCCTGTTAATCCATTTTCCAACACCGGTGCTTGGCCCACAGCAGGCAGTGTCACCGATGTTGCCGCCGCCCGGGCTGCCACTCCTGCCTCTCTAGGTTCGGCCGGACAAATTGAATACAGCGCCATCGGCCCATCCACCGGCCCTACCTCATATGCCATCCGCGGCGGCAACAAAACTGGTGTCGCTTTGGCTGGAACGGCCCCCGGTACAACCCTCGTTCTCTCAAACCAGTAATAGCTATTAGCGACAGTCGAGATTTTGATTAGGCTAGTTCTGCTTGTTTGCGCCCTTTTTGCCTGTTTTTTGGCTAGGCAGCGTTGTCTGACCCTGAGTGCGCCTGTAAAGACTTGCGGGGCTGACCCCTTGCCCCGAGCGGCCGCACTGAAACTCGTCTCACTGGGCTATGACCAGCTGCTTGCCGATTTATATTGGCTCAAATTTATTGGTTATGAAGGTGATGGCAGAGCCAGAGTTTTGGATGGCTATGCTTCAGCATCGGGTTATCTTGATCTGATTACCGGGCTAGACCCCCGTTTCACCGAAGCTTATTGGTTTGCTTCTTTCAGTGTCGGCGCCGACCAAAAACGCCCCGACCTGGCTGATGCAATTCTTCGTGCCGGAATAGAAAAGAATCCGGACAACTGGTATTTGCCTTATATAGCCGGGCTGAATGCATATTTGAACTGGCATGATGAAGCTAAGGCGGCCAAGTATTACCGCATGGCTGCTCGGTTTCCGGAGGCTCCGCGCTGGTTGGCCGGGCAGGCCAAAATCTTAGAAAGCGGCATACCTTCTATAGTTAAGAAGATTCGTACTTGGGATGCGATATATCGCTCCAACGAACCTGAGAAAGTGCGCAACCGGGCCAAGGAGCAGCTTATCGGCTTATGGTTGACGGTTTTTAATAGTAATGCCAGCAAGCAAATTAAGGAACGAGCCCGGCAGGCTCTCATAGATTTAGACTATCAGGTTAATTGACCCTCGATCTAACTGTAGAATAACAATCTATAGAACCGGCGGCACTGGAGCGGCTATGAAATTCGGCGACTTTGACTTGCACATTATTAGAGAATGTACTTTTCGTTTGGATGGCGGTGCTATGTTCGGCGTCGTGCCCAAGACAATGTGGGGCAAGTTGACCGATGTCGACGAAGCCAATCGAGTGCTCTTGGCTTGCAATCTTTTGCTTATCGATACCGGCACAAAGAAGGTGCTGGTCGAAACCGGTATGGGCGACAGATGGAGTGATAAGGAAAGACAGCGCTATGATCTGCATACCCTCAAAGCACCAGATATGGTGCTGGCTGATCTGGGGCTGACCGTCTCTGATATAGATTATGTAATTATTTCGCATCTACATTTTGATCATGCCGGCGGAGCTACCATCTTGCGAGATGGCAAGCTTCAGCCGACTTATCCTCAGGCTCGCTACATAGTGCAGAAGGGTGAGTGGGATTTCGCATTCAAGGCTAACGCCAGAGCCAAAGCCAGTTATCGACCCGATGATTTTGTCCCTTTGCAAGAAGCCGGACAACTGCAGCTTGTCGATGGCGACTATGAAGTTTGCCCGGGCGTGCATGTGAAGGTAACCGGCGGTCACACGTCTCACCATCAAGTTGTCTATCTGCAGTCAGGGGCTGAGCAGGCTGTCTACTTCGCAGATATACTGCCCACCCGCAGCCATCTTTCACCGCCTTGGGTAATGGGCTACGACCATTATCCTCTGGCCAGTTGCGATGTTAAATCTCAGTGGTTGGCTTCTTGTGCTTCCCAAAATTTTCTGGTCATCTTCGACCATGAACCGGGCGTGCCTTGGGGGCGGGTCAAGCTAAGCGGTGAAAAGTTCGAATTTGAAGCGCTACCAGAAAGTTCACTGGCCTTGCCAGTCTTTACTGTTGAAGCTTAGGAGCAAATAGAGACCAAGAGGCTAAATTTATTCCTTACTTTTAGCCGCCCCAGGCAAAAGCTTTCTGAAATTTCTCGGCACGCTTTAAGCTGGCTTCGATCCAATCTCTTTTGGCTGCAAATGGTGCTTTCCTAAGGACACTGGCGCCCGAAACGGTCTGCACTGAACGACGGGGAAGCTCATCTAGTTCATCTTTTAGAAGTTGTAGAAGTTCTTTGGCTACACTAATGCGATAGCGCGCTTGTTTGCGATCGTAATCGTCTAAAACTCTGCCTATAAAAATGTTCTTGCCCGGCTTGAAAG
This sequence comes from Candidatus Obscuribacterales bacterium, assembly GCA_019745415.1. Lineage (GTDB taxonomy): Bacteria > Cyanobacteriota > Vampirovibrionia > Obscuribacterales > Obscuribacteraceae > Obscuribacter. The sequence goes on from JAIETF010000002.1 coordinate 17,938, forward strand.
TTGAATCGGTGTCTTTCGCCCCCATAGAGAGAGCATTTAGTTCGCGCACTAGATGCCCCGGGCAGAGTATCTCCGACTTACCTTCGCCGAAGCCCTCGACCTCTTTATAGTTGCTTGGCACTTCAAATACCGGGCTCCAGGTTATTCCTTCATCCCCTTCTTCAAATTGTCCGGCCACGGTTTCTTGCAGGCGCCAGACGCTTATATAAGGCACCATGGCTCTGACAAGCATTTTGTTCTCGGCTTTCAAGCTTGGCGTTTCTGCTTCTATCAGTTTTCGGTCTTTGTAGGGAAAGGACATTTGGGTGAGATAGAACTCTAGTTCTCTAATTGAGCGGGCTTTGAGAGGGCGCACGCCCGGTCTTATATCATTGCCTTCCAGCAAGGCGTGAATCTGAGCCAGTGATAAGACCATTTGGTTAAGTCTTTTGCCTTCTGCATCAAGACTGCCTATACAGTTGAAGCGAATGCCGTCCACACAAGAGTTGTCTTTTACGTATTGAAAAAGCTCCCGCCCGCTCATTTCGAAACAGGATTGCATACCGCACTTTTCCTTCGATGTTATGGCGTCCACTAGGGCTGCATCTGAATAGAGAGCTTTATTGAGGCTTGCCTTACCTTCGTTTCCTTCCACCCAAAAGCGAGCCTCCAAAAGTAAATCTACCTGGCCTTCGCAAGGCTTGACCAACGCCCGCTCAACCTGCATGGCTTCTGTCAATTCGCCGAGGCGAAAGAAATACTTCCGGCTTAGGTAGAGCGGTTCGTCTGCTGCTTTGCTCGCGGGCGAGATAAGTAGTCCATCAATTTGATCGGCCTTTTCTTGAATAAATCGAAAGAGTTCTTGTCCGTCTATTTTAACTGTATTGCCCTGCTCAAGCGGTTTCTCGTAAAGCGCCAAAAGTGGTTGAGTTGCGTCGAGCAGTGGCTTCGGCGTTTGATACTTTTTCTTGGCCTTGTTCTTTTTGATTTTGCCGGCTTCTTCCGCTGTGATTTCAGGAACGATGAGCCCGCTTGTGTCGGTGAAAGGCAAATATTCGAAGTTATCGGGAATGTTTGTAGTAAAAAGAGGTTTGCCGCTCTGGTCGCAGGGAATGTGCCAGGTTTTATGATTTAGTATCGCCCGCAGTACCGTAGAAAACTTCGAATAATCACTTTCGGCAAAAAATGTTTCTTTCATCCATTGGTCGAAACGCTCTCTGTTGAGAGCTTCTTCCAGGCGATATTGCTCCAACAGTGGAGAAGGTCCGGCCTTAAAGCTGTTGCGAATTTCTCGGATGTCTTCGTAGTCTAGAAAGAGATTATCGAACACCTAGCTTACCTGGCTTCAATGAATTTATTGTGCAATTGTCCGCAAGCGGCATCTATGTCTGTACCGCGCTCCAGTCTAATGGTTACTGTTTTGCCGGAACGCCCGGCAATATCTCTAAAGCGTTTCTGGGTGGATATATCGGGGCGACCGTACAGAACCACACCTTCTTTATTTCTGGTGGGGTTGAAAGGGATGAGATTGATATTGCAGTGCAAGTCTCCAACCAATTCGGCTAATTGTCTGGCTTGGTTTTCCGAGTCGTTGATACCTTCTAAGAGAACATATTCTATTGTTACTCTGCGCCTGGTTGTATTGACATAGTCGCGCACCGCTTCCATGACTTTGTGAATTGGGTACTTGGTTGTGATCGGCACGATCTCTTCGCGGGTGGCGCGGTCTGGCGCGTGCAGCGAAAGAGCGAGGGTGATGGGTAGATTGGCGGCGGCTAGTTGGTTGATGCCCGGTACGATGCCTGATGTGGAGACTGTTATATGTCTTGCCCCGATACCGACCGAGTTCATAAGAGTCTTGATCGATTCAATCACTGTGTCTGTATTGAGCAGAGGCTCGCCCTGCCCCATATAGACTATGTTAGCCACACGCTTGCCGCTTTCTCTCTGAATACTCATCACCTGATCGACAATTTCTTGGTGATTGAGATTGCGCTTAAAGCCTAGATAACCGGTGGCGCAGAAAGTACAACCAACTGCACAACCCACTTGCGAAGAGAGGCAAGCCGAAAGGCTGTCGCGGTCATCAAAGGCGATCAAGACCGATTCAATCAACTGGCCGTCCGGCAGTTCGAATAAATATTTGCGAGTGCCGTCTTTGCTGACCTCTAGGTGAGCCAGTTTTAAAAGTTGAATTTCGGCTACTTCCTTAAGCTTAATTCGCAATTCTTGGCCCAGGTCGGTCATTTCGTCGAAAGACTTCGCCCATTTTGCGTAAATCCAACTATGTATTTGTTTCGCTCTAAATTTTGGTAATCCGAGACTATCTGTGAATTCGGTCAGTTCGGCCAGGGTCAGACCAGACAGCACCTTCTTGCTTGTCTTAGATTGTTCTGATGAAGTTTCCTTATCCAACTTTTACTCCCGTTTTTTCATGCTTGCGGTGTCATTTCGCTTCTTGACGTCTTCTTCCCGCTCGGGCTTGCCGCCCCGGCTTTCTTGCCCCTCCGATAATAGCAGTCCGGCCGCCGCAAAGGGTGACATATCAAGGGGATTCTACCAAGATGTTAAAATAGGCTTTGTTGCAAGAGTATTGTGGCGAAAGGAGGGTTAAACTACTCCTTTGGCAATTGTTCTGCGTGTTTTGTGCCTTCGGGCAGGAGTTAGGTGAAAGAATGAGTAATTGGGACGACGGCGTCAAGAACTTCGTCAAGAAGCTGTTTGGCGACACCAATGAGAAGCGCGTGAAAGCGCTCAAGCCTTACGTTGTCAGGGCTAATTCTTTTGCCGATGCCTTCACTAAGCTCAGCGACGATGAACTGAAGGGCAAAACAGCCGAATTTAAGCAGAGAATTGAGAATGCTCTGAAAGATGTGCCCGAAGTCAAACTTTTAGCCGATGATGTGCCGAAAATGCCTGGGCAGATTCGCACCATGAAAGACAAAGCTTTGGCTGAAGTGTTAGAGAGTATCTTGCCTGAAGCTTTTGCCGTCTGCCGCGAAGCCGGTTCTCGCGTACTTAATATGCGGCACTTTGATGTGCAGTTCATGGGCGGCGCCGCCCTGCATTTTAATAAAATTGCCGAGATGCGCACCGGTGAAGGTAAAACCCTTGTGGCCACCTTGCCTACCTATCTCAATGCTCTGGCCGGTCGTGGCGCTCACGTGGTTACAGTCAACGACTACCTCGCTCGCCGCGACTCCGAGTGGATGGGGCGTCTCTATGGTTTCCTCGGTCTTTCTACTGGTCTGGTTTATTCGCATCAGCCCGATTGGGAAAAAGCCACCGCTTATCAGGCTGATATCACCTATGGTACCAACCATGAATATGGTTTCGATTATCTGCGCGACAATATGCGCAAATCTCTCGATGAACTTGTGCAGAGACCTTATTACTTTGCCATCGTTGACGAAGTAGACAATATTCTCATTGACGAGGCTCGTACTCCTTTAATTATTTCCGGCTATCCACGCGAGTCTTTCATCGAGCTTTATGTGCGTATGTCGCAAGTTTCGCCCTTGCTTGAGCGTGGCAAAGATAAAGACGATGAAGACTGCGATTATTATGTCGATGAGAAGCAGCGTAATGTCTTGTTGACCGAACGGGGCATAGTCAACGCCGAGAAAATGCTCGGTGTCGACGACCTTTTCGACATGCATCATAACTATGCCCATCACCTCACCCAGGCGCTGCGGGCTAAAGAGATCTATAAGCTCAACACCGACTATGTTATTGTCCCCAACGAAGAAGGCAAGCCCGAAGTCACCATCGTAGACGAATTTACCGGTCGTATGATGCAGGGACGCCGCTGGAGTGATGGTCTGCACCAGGCGATCGAAGCTAAAGAAAGGGTGCCGATTCAAGAAGAAACAATGACTTTTGCTTCCATCACCTATCAGAACCTGTTCAGGCTCTACCCCAAGCTCTCGGGTATGACCGGCACAGCCATGACTGAAGCGCCCGAGTTCGCCAAGATTTACAACCTCGACGTTGTTTCCATACCGACCAATAAAGAATCGCGCCGTGTCGATCATCCCGACGTCATCTATAAAAATGAGCGCATGAAATATATTTCGGTGGTGGAAGAGATTGTCGACCTTCACCAGTCTGGGCGTCCGGTGCTGGTCGGTACAGTTTCTATTGAAAGGTCTGAGCTTATTGATGAGATGCTCACCAAACCCGGCCCGATGAATGAGTTTCTGCTCTGGAAAGTTAAGCGGCTGGAAGAAATTATGAAAAGGCGCGGCTTGGAAGGCGACAGAACAGCAGCCTTGAGCAAGATCTTAGAGCGCCCTGGTCAGATTGATGCCGAGAAGTTTGAAGAAGTGGTGAAGAAACTGGAGGGTGAACTATCCAAAGAAGAGGAGTTTCTGGACCGTTTATTCTCTACTTTGCGCACAGCAAAAGTGGTTTCGGCAATTAGAAAAGGCATTCCACATTCTGTTTTGAATGCTAAGTTGCATGAGAAAGAAGCGATGATTGTCGCCCAGGCCGGGCGGAAAGGGGCTGTCACCATAGCCACCAACATGGCTGGTCGCGGTACCGATATCTTGCTGGGTGGTAATGCCGAGTATCTGGCAAAAGAAAAGCTCGCCAAAGACTATAGCCCGGAAGATTTGCACTCAGACCCTGAAAAAATGGCTGAGTATGAGGCTCGTCTCAAAGAGCTGACAAAAGAAATGAAAGTGCAGACCGATAAGGAGCACGAAGAAGTCACCAAACTTGGTGGCTTGCATATTATCGGTACCGAGCGCCACGAAGCTCGACGCATCGACAACCAGCTCAGGGGGCGTGCCGGTCGTCAGGGAGACCCTGGTTCGACGCGTTTCTTCCTCTCATTGGAAGACCAACTCATGCGCATTTTCGGCGGGCAGGCGATTTCGCGACTGATGGATCTCATTAAGGCCGACGAAGATATGCCAATCGAGTCGGGTATGGTCACTAATTCAATTGAAGGTGCCCAGAAGAAAGTAGAAGCGCACCACTTCGATATGCGTAAGCATGTCTTGCAGTATGACGACGTGCTTAGCACGCAGCGTGAAGTGATTTATCGCGAACGCAGAAGAATTCTAGAAAAAGCCGACCTGCGCGAAGGCATGCTAGACATGCTGAAAGAGCACCTCGATTTGGTTCTGGAAGCGCATCTAGATCCCGATTCGCCGCCCGATCTTTTTGAGGAGACCGGCTTGCCTCAAGCTCTTCAGGCTCTAGCTCTAGATATTCCGATGTTGCACGATGTCAAAGTGGAAGAACTGAAAGGTCTCTCTTACGAGGATATGCGTGAAAAACTTTGGGATGCGGTAGAGCTGGCCTATAAAGTTAGAGAAGAGCATGTCGGACTGGAAGAGATGCGCGAGTTTGAGCGTCAGGTCTTGTTGCACAACATAGATAGTAAGTGGGTCGATTATCTGCACAATATCGATCTCTTGCGCGAAGGCATACAACTTAGAGCTTATGCCCAGAAAGACCCGCTGCAAGAATACAAACGCGAAGCATTCAATATGTTCAATCAACTCTTGCGCTCTATTCAAGCCGAGTCGATTCAGCAAATATTCAGGGCGCAGCCTCAACCTGAGCCCATGGAAATCTTCGACATTTCCCAGATCACACCAGAGATGCTCGACCCCAGCCAGTTGCCGGAAGGGGTCAGCGCCGAGGAGTTCCTCAACATTTTGCAAATGGAAGTTTTGAGGCAGCAAGGTCTTACTCCCGAAATGTTGGAGGAGATGATCGAAAGCGGCAATATCGAGATTGTTGCCGAAGGCGAAGAAGCTTTGCAACGCGCCATCCAAGACGGCACCGAAGCTGTGGCTGAATCGCATCAAGCCCAAGAGTCTGAAGCCGAATTAGAGAAGGTGATTGAACCAGCTTTGGAACCTGCTTTAGAGAGGCATTCTGATACGGCAGCCGGCAAGGAAAGCTAATGCTTTTCCTTTCTTTTGCCGGCGTCGGACATGATCTGGCTGTAGCTCTCATCGAGGGGGACGCCCAGTCTGAACCTCTGGTTTTGAGCGAAGAACGACTTGATTTTTCGGGCATGACCTCAGAGCGGCAAGGTACTGTTTCTTCGCTGATACCAACCATAGATAGGCTTTTCAAAGATGCTGGTCGAAGCAAGGCACAGTTGCAAGCAATAATTGTCGGCACCGGCCCTGGTGGCTTTACAGCGGTGCGAGTTCTATTGGTTACTGCTCGCACTCTAGCCCAAGTCATGGGTCTGCCCTTGATTGGCATCAATGCTTTGGAAGGCTCGGCGCTGCAGATGGCAGAGCGCGATTATGGCGACATGCTGATGCCGGAGGGAAGCAAATTGCGACTTTGCATCATCAAAGAAGCCTCTAAGACCCATTGTTATGCTGCTGTCTATTCTATTAAAAGGGTTGGGGCTCTCTTTGACCTCAATATCGAGCTTGGTGATCTGGCACCCTCTTACTGGACCCTGGCTGAAACACTTACTTTTCTGAAAGAATTGGAAGAGCCGAAGGACGATGGGGGTTCTGATAAAACCTATCTAGATAAATTCTATTCAGATAAAGTCTATGCTGATGCCGGTGCCCTGGCAAAATTGAAGCAGTTTGCCGACCAGTCATTGCATCGCCTTTCTTCTGTGCGAGTCATTGAAGACCCGTTGCATCCCGTAAAGAATATGGCCGTCAGCCAGGCTAAACTAGGCATTCTTAGGTTATCTTTGTCAAAAGAGTCTTTCTTAGACTTTATGAAGGTGGAACCCTTGTACTTAAGAGGGGCGTCGGTGACGCTCAAAAAAGATGGTGTTGTACAAAGAGTCGAGAGTCATTGAAATAAGCCCGCTCACAGTCGCCGACCTCGACCAGGTAATGGAGATAGACCCGGTTGCCTTCGGCTCGCATCACTGGACCAGGCAGTCCTTTATCAACGAACTGGCTAATCCCAAAGGGTTTTATTATGCCGCCCGTCTCGCCGACTCCGATCGAGTCTTGGGCTATTCCGGTTTCTGGCGGGTGGAAGATGAGGCTCATATAACCACTTTGGCTGTGCATCCTGACTTTAGAAGGCAGAAAGTGGGTGAGAAACTCCTCATAAACGATATTATTCAAGCCCGGAAACTTCTCGCCGATTGGCTCACGCTTGAGGTGCGGGTCTCAAACCAGGCGGCGCAGAAGCTTTATGAACGCTTTGGCTTCAAATCTCTGGGGATAAGACCAAACTATTATCTAGACAATGATGAAGACGCCATGATTCTCTGGACTGATAGGCTCAATTCGCCTGCTTTCATGACTCTGTTTGAAGAGCGTTTGAGAGAGAACGGCTGGCTGGAACAGCACAATCTCAGTCTGGAGTCTCTGCATGAACTCTTCGGCATAGTGGGCGGTTAAGCGGCTTTTAGGTAAAAACGAGAATTTCTTCATTTTTTAGCCGCAATGTAAATACAATGGATATCTTCAGGGCTTGACTAGTGGTGAGCATCCCTAAGACAATAGCTTTGAATTAGAGTGCGGCTAAATATCAGGGTAGGTTCTTGCGCAGAACACAACAAGTAGCTCGTATAAAGCGTAAATCGACGGTTGGTCAGGTCGTGATGACCATGCTTTCTGTTTTGATTATGTTTTTGGCTGCTTTTACCGCTCTAGCGGTGCCGGTTCCTACCCAGCGCAATCTGGTCAATTTTATCGATAACCGTGTCAGAGTCGGGGCCCAGTCTTTACCGGTCAAGGCGCAGGAAAAGGTCTTTAAGATCTATCCCGAGCTTAAGTCGGCGCCCCCTGCTTATCGCAATCACTATTACTGCCCTTTGGCGCCGGCTGCAGTTGTGGTCGGCTATATCTTGGGACCGGCCCTTTCGGCTTTGGCAGTTGGCATTTTCTTGTTTCTCGGTTTAGCTGGTCCTTTCTTTGGCGTGCATGCCTTCGCCGGTGGTGGCGGGCTGTCTTATTGCTATGAGCCCGGCTTTGGTTATTTATTGGCTCTCATCCCCACAGCTTTTGTAGCCGGCATGATTACTCGTGGTAAGCGCACCAGCCTTTCTCAGCTTCTTGGCGTAGCCGGTGGTTTGACGGTTACTCATCTTTCCGGGCTGATGTACCTCTTCGGTTCGGTTCTGGTTTCTTATCTCATCAACGGTAATTCAGCAGCGCTTTCCTGGCAGCCTTGGGTCTTTGAACTGGCTCGCAATATGACCTGGTACCCCTTGCCCTTTGATGTTATTGCCGCTGTCGCCCTCATTGGTATAGGTTTTCCTTTCCGCTGGTTGGCTTCTACTTTGAGTGCTCCCGATATCGCCCGCTCTAATTCGGCAGCAGAAAATAGTGATGCCGTGCCCTTTGCCGGCGAGCGCCTGGAAAGCGTCGAGTACGTCTGATGCAAGGCAAGATCATCTGGTATTTGATCATGCTTCTATGGAAGCAGAAGCGCAAAAAGAAAGTAGCGCCTAAGGTGAAACCGGCTTTGAACGGCCGACTGCTTGGTTTAGGGTTATTCGCCTTCTCTGGACTTTCTCTGGCAGGGCTGGCCTTGTTCTATTACGGCACCAAGATTGAAACTCGCAGATATCGCCTGGAGAATCTTGAAGTAGAGACAGAACAAGAGTCACTAATGCCTCTTATTGCCGCTGTCAACGCCGATGATGCTACCGCTAAGGCTGGCAGACCCTTGCGTCGTTACCAGAATCTCAAGATTTTGCATCTTTCAGACCTGCATCTGAGCGGGCAAGACGACCACAAAGTGGAGTTTATTCGTGGTATCACCGATGATGACTATGATCTAGTAGTTTTGACCGGCGATGTCTTTGAGTTTGAGCACGGGCTCAAGTACGGCGAGCATTTGCTGAGCCGCAAGCCGAGGTTGGGCGCCTATGCCGTTTTCGGCAACCACGACTATTATGATTACTCCATTCTCAATAAAACCCTGGGACGGGTAGTGCGAAAACTTAGGCACCCGGCCCAGAAGAAAGATGTTACGCCTCATGCTCAAGCTCTGGTAAAAGGTGGCTTTGTGCCACTTGTCAATGAATCTGTGCACTTAGCCGACGAGAATATCTTTATCGTCGGTATCGATTATCCCGGAATCGCACCCGAGCATTTGCAAACTATTATGGATAGGGCTCCGGCCGCGGCTCTCAAGCTAGGTCTCTTTCATTTACCCAAGAAACTGGATATGCTTGCGCAAGCGGGCTTCCATCTTGCTTTCGGCGGGCATACTCATGGCGGGCAGGTGCGCCTGCCTGGTTTTGGCGCCTTGGTTACAGATTCTGAGCTGGAGCGTCATGAGGCGAGCGGCTTGATTAAGCGAGGCTCCACCACTTTTCATATATCACGTGGTCTAGGCGCCGACCCGCGCAGTAATATCAGATTGTTTTGCCCGCCGGCTGCAACTGTTATTGAACTGCGTCACGGTCTATACGTTTAGAGTTGGAACCAGAATCACTATACGAACTCGGCGAGCCCCCGACCTGAGGCTGTTGATTGGCTTGCGGTGATTTGTACAATTCGACGGCGTTCCTACCTTCCTCCTCTTTCACCGAGTTTCGCCATCTGGCTAGAGAGCTTTCTTTGCTGATTGATTTAGTATATTCAGCTCCCATCTCGTAAAGACGCTTGCGATCTTCTTGGGTGAGGCGCTGGCTGTATTGTTTTTCTTGCTCAATTTGCTTTTTTATGGCACCTAAGTTGAGCGCCTTTACCTCGGCATCTCTGCGCAGTCTTTGAATGCGCATCCTTTCGCTTGCAGGAGAACTGGCTGTACTTGCCGGTTTTCCATCTAAGAAGCTTTTCGGTTTCTCGTTGTTTACCCATGACGGAGGACGGAAAGCAGGCACCACCGGCACGCTATTTTGAATTAGGCGAAAGAGGGAGGCCAGGAGGTTCTTTTCCAACTTTAGCTTGTATTTTCCCTGGGCATCAACCAAGGTACCCTTCGCTTCCGAACTGGAAACTGTTCCGAGAAAAACTGCTTTCATTGCTTTGCCTTGCAGTCTTAGTTCCGGATCGGTTTCGAAAACTAGTCTTTGTTTTTGCTTTTGCGGATCAAAATCGCCTTGCAGGAAGAGGCAAGGCGAACCGTTATAGACCAGTTCTCCATTTAGTTTATCGCCATTGCGCAGGAGTGATATTTTGATCAGTCCTAAGCTGCGATCGTGCGCTACATATTCGCCGGCAAAGTCGCCGGCGATGTAGTTCCACAAGCCTATCAAAGCGAAAATCACAAGCAGACAAAGTGCTTCATTGCTGATTAGATTAATCAGTCTTTTGCGCTTGCGTTTCTTCTCTTTCTTTTCGAAAGCCTCTTCTTCTTTGGCTCGTCTGTCCAATTCCCGGAAGCGCTCCGACGCCGTCCTATCGCCTCGGTTCGGTGGGCGCCTTGCCCTGCTTCGGTCGTAGCGATCGTCTCTGTCGCGCATATTTAGGGAATGAGGTCGGGCTGCAGTCGGTATAGATAGCGAAGAGTGGCGGCATCGCTCGGTGAGATGACGCCTCGTCCATAATAAACACTCATCAAGTCTGAGGCATTAGTGCTGTGCCCCTCTATTCCGAGGGCATGACCGAATTCATGTGTGGCGGCAGCTTTCATTTTGCCTAGAGGCATTGAACCGCCTCTACCTTCGGTGGTTCTAAGCACAATCACCACCGGCTTGAAGTTGGCTTGGCCTCCGGCCAGAATGGCTTTGTAGGGAAAATTCGTTTTTGAGGTATAGCCGCGAATGTCATTGGCGAAGAGGGCCATGCCCATCTTGTTCACAAATTGCTTGGTAAAGAAAACATAGATATCGGCTTCACTTGGGTCATTGGTAAATTGGTAGGAAAGAAAGCCTTCTTTCTCGAAAACTTTCCAGGAGGCGATACCTTCGTAGGCCGCTTGATAATGCCCGTCCACATAGCCTTCGGCAATGCCCAGACTGTTCCATTGTTGCGGGTTTTCAATAAGCTGAGCCACCAGCCCCGGCCAGGCCGAGAGATTGTCTACATTGGCAACCGGGGCTCCCAGCTGAGGATCAATCACCGAGTCAAGACTGAGTCCGCGACTGATAAAGACTCTCAAGGGCATTTGCTCTTTTAGCCAACGAATGACGCCAAACTGACTTTTGAATTCAGGGTAGACTCGCACTGCTCCCGGATTTTGCTGTGCCGGTCTCTGTGTCTGTCTCTGCGCCGAAGCTTTGCCGACGCTAAGTCCCAGCATGGCAAATAACAGTCCGATAATACAAATTGTCAGGCGCGCTCTGTGTTTCATTTCAGCTCCCGTCACTAAAGATATATGCCACGAATGTTTAAATAGGCTATATCTATTGGTAGATGATAATGTTCTTTGGACTTTCTTGCTCGAATCTTTACAGGCAAAATAAACGAAAGGTTAAAACCGTTGCTGAACCGAGGTTTTCGGTAAAAAATATACCTACAGATAAATCCCGTCCGATTTTTTCGGTCACTATCGCAGAAACTCCAGTAGAGAGGCACAAGGGATTGAGCCTGTTGGGGCAGCACCAACCCTGCGAACAATAAATAAACCAAGAAGAGGCTCCCTTGTGGAGCCTCTTCTGTTAGTAATTAAGAGAGAAGGCTCCCTTGCGGAGCCTCTTCTGTTAGTAATTAAGAGAGAAGGCTCCCTTGTGGAGCCTCTTCTGTTTGCAATTATTTTCCGGCGGCATTCGTGCTAACCTAATTGACTGAACAATTTTGCGAATCGTACTCCTGGAGCGGGTGTGTCTATGACTTTAGCTGATCACGGTCATCGTTTGAGAGCAGTGGTGCTGGCGGCAGGCCAGGGCAAGCGCATGAAGTCGGCTTTGCCAAAGGTCTTGCATGATGTCTTAGGCAAGCCCATACTGGGGCGGGTTTTGGGGCAATGCGCTCGACTCGGCTGCGAAAAATTGCACGTGGTGGTTGGGCATCAAGCCGACTTGGTCGGGCGTTATGTCAGCGATAGCGAGTTTGCCCAGTCTTCCAGCACCCATTTGCAAGAACCCCAACTGGGCACTGGTCACGCTGTTCTGCAAGTCGAGCCTGCTTTGCTTGCCGATAATTTCAAGGGTTATTTGATCGTCACCGTGGGTGACGCCCCGGTTATTCAAGCCGAGACTCTGAGAGCGCTTTTAGATAAGCATGTGCTTAGCGGTGCAGCTGTGACGGCGTTGACTGCCATTGTTGATGATCCTAAGAATTATGGGCGCATTGTGCGCGATCAAAATGGGGCTGTCAGGGCTGTTGTTGAAGACAAAGATGCCGATGCCGATGAAAAGAAGATCAAAGAAGTTAACACCGGTATTTATTGTTTGAGCTGGCCCGCTGTACAAAACGGACTGAAAGAGCTGAAATGCGAGAACAAACAGAATGAGTATTATCTGACCGATCTGGTGGGCTGGGCTCATAAGTCGGGTCTTGGGGCTGAAACTCAGGTTCTAGAAGACTGGCGTGAAATGGCTGGTATCAATTCGAGAATTGAACTCGCGGAAGCAATGAAATATTTGCGTGATATAAAACTTAGCCGTCTCTCGCTCGAAAGCGGTGTCACCATTGTAGATCCGCAGTCTACTTGGATTGCCCCTGAGGTGAGGATCGGACAAGAGACCGTTGTCATGCCAGGCTGTATCATGCTTGGTGATGTCGAGATTGGCTCAGGCTGTCATATCGGACCCTATTCAGTGATTAAGGGGCGGGTGCGAATTGGTGATGGCACCAGTGTTGTTCATTCTCACGTCAATGATTCGGTCGTTGGCGCTAAGGCCAAGATCGGACCTTTTGCACATCTTAGAGAAGGCAATAGCGTTGGCGATGCCTCCAAAGTGGGTAATTTCGTCGAGTTGAAGAAGACCAATGTGGGCGAACATACCAATGTTTCCCATCTTTCGTATGTGGGAGATGCCACCCTCGGCAACAACGTCAACATCGGAGCCGGCACCATTACAGCTAACTATGATCACATAACCAAGAAAAAAGAACGCACCATTCTTGGTGACGGTGCTTCGACTGGTTCCAACTCTGTGCTGGTCGCACCGGTGGAACTGGAAGCTGAAGCAGTCGTGGGGGCTGGTTCGGTGGTGACCAAGAATGTGCCTTCAGGTGCTTTAGCGGTTGCCCGTTCGCGTCAGGAGAATATCGAAGGTTGGGCCAAGAAACGCAAAGCTAAGGTAAAGACAAGCTGAAGCGCTTCAGAACTCTATTTAGAGTTCTCAAATCAATTTAAAGTTCCATCTCTGGGGCGTCTTGATTGGAATCTAGGCGAGAAAGATAGTTCAGCCTGCGCCTTTCGCATTCAGCAAAGATTGGCGACTCAACCGTCACTATCTTTATCAGACCCAGGGGAATGAGATGTCTGGAATATTCAGATTCGGACACGCCGCCTTTATCAGGATCGCCGTATGTCTCTAATTCCACATAATCTTGCCCTATGCGCAAAAGTCTGCCGATGATGGCTGTGCCATCAGCAAAGCCAAGGCGCGTCCAGCCTCTTGAATCGCATAGTTTTTCTAGTCGCAGTCTTAAATTCATATTCTCATTATAAGACGTTAGCCTTTCTTGGGCGTATATTCGATCTATTTGCATTGCTAAATCGTTTCGTACTGAATTTTGCCCGAAATATATATTGTCAAAGTCTAAGGCAAGATTTTAAGTAGACAATTTGGAAAGTGACAATTGGTGCTGGTTTCTATTAGATATAGCGAGAAGTCAAGAATTGCTTCTCTATTTGGATTCTCTAGAATGAACCTTAATGAGCGCAATCAAAATTGATTCGCGCCACCAGATAAGATGGCAGAAATAATTAAACAAACTAGATTCGAGGCGATTAATGCAAGAAGATCTCATTCCCGCAAATCTACGTAAACGCCTAGAGGAGCTCAAGGAAAGGGAAGATAGTTACTGGCACGACGAGATGTATTCAGTAGAAGCTCTTACCAATATGGCTTATCGGCAAGAGTTGGAAAGGTCCTTTAGTCTTGATCCACTAGGCGCATTGCCTCCAAGACAGGGCTTCTAAGTTTTTCATTCACTAAATTAGCTAACAAGAAAGATTCGAGTTCATTTCGGATCTTTTTTGTTGGCTAGTTTTATCAGACTGATTTCCTGCTCATCGCTGATACCGTAAGTGGTGCAGTGAGCAAAGTTGTTGCTTCTTTTCTGGCGCTTAATTCTGATTGCTTTCCGCCGGCTTTGGCGCGAAATAATCCGCCAGACCTCTAGCTAGAGACTTGCCTGCTTTGGCCTGCCAATCAGGATTAATCATATTGCTGTATTCGTCGGGATTGACCACAAAAGCCACTTCGGCAAGCACAGCGGGCATAGCGGTTGGGCGACAAAGGGCAAGGTTTTGATAGCGTTCACCCAAGTCGGGCAAATTGAGATCTCTCACCATTGCGTTTTTTAGAGATCTAGCCAGTTCTATAGACTGTGGGTGATAGCGATAAGTGGAAGTGCCATGCTCTTTGAGGGGATCTCTGCCGTCGGGCAGCGCATTGCCATGCACTGAAATCAAAACGTCTACCTTCTTAGCCACGGCGAATTTAACTCTATCGGCTAGTGAAACATCGACGTCATTTTCTCTAGTCATATAGACAGTCGCCCCTAATTTTTCCAATTCTTTCTTGAATTCGAGAGCGATGGCTAGATTTATCGTTGCTTCATTAATACCGGAAGGTCCCAGGGCCCCAGATTCATTACCGCCATGCCCCGGGTCGACGCAGACCTTAAGACCGCTCAGTCTTTTTTCGCCTTTGACTAATAGGGGCGGATATTTGATATGTAGATTTAATGTGTTTTCACTGTAGTCGAGATAGTAACCCCACTGTCTATTGGCTTTCAGAGCTACATCAATTTCATAAGTGTGGTCGTCGGGCTGCTTCCAGCTTATGTCTTCAATCAGTTTCGCTTCTTTTTCGTCGGGCGGTGCTTGGTAGGCCCAGTCAGTATCAGCCTGGGCTCCAAATATTTTCAAAACTAGGCGATTGGGCTTGGTTTGTTGTTCAACAATAAAGGGCAGCCTTTGACTGAGTGGAATACTAACCACCTCTCCATAGGCGTCTTTGGATACTTGCAAGGTACGGCACACGGCTCTAGGAATGGGCGCCCCAGGTGGTTCGAACTGCAAGTCTTCTCTCTTGATCCAAACATGCTTGCCGGGTCTGTAGAGACATCTGATATTGTCTTTCTGATAGCCGTCGGTGAGCACTCTCACGCCGGCCGGCAAAGGTGTGAGTCTAGCGAGTTCTGGCGCCACTCTTACTATTGTATCGTCGTGCAAAGTGAAAGCTGTAAGTGGTTGCCTTACCACTGAAATATTCACGGCTGAGGCAAGACTGGTAGATTTGCCGTCTTTGGAAAGCAAGAAGCGGGGCTGGGCATTGACGAAGTTATCGCTTGATTCTATGCGATAAAGCCCTATATAGAGGTCTGAAGCTTGTTGGGGATAGCGCTGGAATAGTTCGCCATAGGCGGCTTCCATGCCGCGATTGATTGTTGGTGTAACTCCGCCTTTGACCTGTGCCTTGAGGCTGCTTAAGGTCGAGAGCTTGATTTTCTTGCCTGCTAGTTCGACGCTGACGGCTGCATCAGGGGTGGCTCGACAGGAAAACTCAATGATATCGCCGGCGGTGAGAGCTCGATCTTCTTTAGGCTCAAGATTGTCGGGCGAAATTAGCAGACTCTGGCTTGGTATGCCGGGCTTTAACTTTTCTCTATTCACCTTTAGTAGCTTTGTGAATACCTGACCACTGACCATGTCTTTATATTGCAGTTCAAAGCTGTTCTCACCCCGACTAAGCGGTATCACATGGGCAAAAAAACCGTCTTTATTGAGTGTTACCGGCTTGTTGGTTTTGCCGTCACTGAGTGTGAGGCTGCCACCAGGCAAAACTGCACCGATGATGAAGGATGAGGAGGCTGCGATGGCTTCAGCTGACCTCGGATAGACCACCATGATTGGGTTTTGCCTGCTCAGGCTGAGCTGACTGATCTGATTGGACTGTTTGGGTGAAGACTTTTGCTGCTCAGCGGCTCTGCCCTCGGTGGTGTTTTCTTGGGCGTTGCTGCAAGCGTTTAAGCTTAGAACTAAGAGTAGGACGGCAGTTAATGAAATGGCTGAAAGCCTAGTCAATTTGGTTGTCTTCATTTACTTAGCGCTGTTCATCGACCAGTTGTATCTCGTATCGTATTCATCGAGGCTGAATACCTGATCTAGTACCGGTTTGCCTTCGGGTAAAAGACTATAAACATACTTGTGAAGATTGCGATGGCGAGTTAGGAAAACGCGATTGTGCCATTGGAACCAGGTGGAGATAATAAACTTCCTGCCGTCGGGAGAGACGAAGACATTTTCTTTATTGGTAATAAAGGCGAGGCGGTTGGCTAGGCTGTCTTCATTTAATGATGCGCCGGTGAGAGCATGGTCTAACAGGTCTGGTTCGCCACGAGTGCCTCGGCAAAGCAGAAATGGAATAGCATCTTTGTCATAACTGCTGGAGAAAGTATCGACTAAGTCTGGATAGATGTGATTGCGCAGTATTTCTTCGGCGCTCAAAGACTTACCGCCGACAACAAAGCGGTGGCGATGCAGATCGAGGCTGACAACCTTGGCAGTCTTGGCCGGGTAGTGGTCGGCGGTGCATTTGAGCGCCAGCAAGTTGTAGGCGTTTATCCAATAAGCCAGTTTTTCGTCTTCATCTTCTATTTTGTCGCTGCTTTGGGCCGCCAATTCTGCCAAGGCTTTGCCTAAATATGGGCTCTTCTTGACTGCATCATAATCAACCAGGCGGCGGTCTCCAACCTTGACCACCACTTCTTTCAAGAGCTTGTTATAGCTTTCGAAACTAGGTTTAGCCGGATGTTCAACCCGGATAAACCAGGTCTGCACAGTTTCAACTGTGCGATTAAAGGCCGTGACGCCCATGGCCAAGACTCCAAAAAAGAGCATGACAAAAGGTGTAACAAGAACCAGATTGTTCGACTTTATGCCCATATCTAAAGTTTAGAAAGATCTGGCGAATAATGCAAAGCAAAAGACTGGTTTTCAAGCAAAAGAAAGAGCAAAAATAAAAGCCCTCGGAGTAACCGAAGGCTTTCAATAAATGGTGGAGCGTACGAGAGTCGAACTCGTGACCTCTTCAATGCCATGAGACCCCACCCAGTGGGGGTTTCACGTATTTGTCATGTGTTTGTCTACTTGGCAAGCATTGGAGAAAAGAGGCAGAATACATATCCCTTATATGGAGGTCTGTTATGAATCGTGTCACTTTATTCGGTGAGCTGTTTACGCTCTACCAGCGAAAACACGTCGAGACTCGGCTCAAATGCCCGGACAACGTCAAATACTGGGCGAATGTCCATCTTGCGACCTGGGCTGACCAGGCGCTGCCTGAGATCACTCGCTTCGACGTGCAAGACTGGGTCGACGAACTTAGTCGCAAGTCGCCATCGTCAGCGACCAGGGCGGTCAATCAGCTTGCCGCTATTTTCAGCTGGGGCATCAAGCGTGGTTACTTTGCAGGACCGAACCCGTGCAGTGGAATCGACAAGATAACAGTCAGATCGCGGGACCGCTTCTTGCTGCCCGACGAGTTTGAGCGATTTAAGCGAGCCCTGGACAAGTTGCCCGAGGACCGGC
Source organism: Candidatus Obscuribacterales bacterium (assembly GCA_019745415.1). GTDB lineage: Bacteria > Cyanobacteriota > Vampirovibrionia > Obscuribacterales > Obscuribacteraceae > Obscuribacter. The sequence goes on from JAIETF010000002.1 coordinate 35,482, forward strand.
GCGACCTGTTCTGGATGTTCCTGCTGACGGCTGCAAGGCGCAGCAATATCCTACAAATGAGGTGGGAAGAGATTGACTTCGCCCTGGGCGTCTGGCGCATCGACGCTAAAGACTATAAGAACGGCGAGACACACTTTATCCCGTTAACGCCGCCGGCACTTGCAATACTTCAACGCAGGCGCGAGATAATCAAGTCCCCCTGGGTCTTTCCGGGTCGCAAGCTGAATCAGCCGCTGAAAGAGCCAAAGCGCACATGGGTCAAGCTGTGCAAGCTCGCAGGTGTCAGCGATGTGCGCATTCACGATCTGCGCCGAACAGTCGGCAGCTACCTGGCGATTGCAGGTGCAAGCCCTTACATAATACAAAAGACCCTTGGTCACAAGGACCAAAGGTCTACTGCGGTCTATGCTCGCCTAAATTTAGCGCCTGTCCGGTCAGCCCTGGAAGGCGTTCAGGCTAACTGGCTCAGCTGACTGAGAAGTCGTCTAGCAGGTCTGCCAGGGCAGAATACAGCGGCGGCGCTTTCTTCTTTGCTCTCAGAAAGTCTTTGAGTTTTGACAGCTCAGAAGGTGCGCCGCTTTCCTTTTCCTCCATCGCAGCACGTACCAGTTGATTGAGCCACGTTGAGCGTGTCGACGCGGGGATCGCGTCAATAAACGCCTCGACATCGGCTTCCGCGTAGAATTTTATACATTTTTTAGTCGTTGCCATGGGCTCTCTCCTAATCCGCGTAAGGTTCAACAACCAGAGTATTAAAGACACCTGGGTCACAGCACCATTTGTATTCAATTCCAGCCGCCTGCAGTGCTTCCTTTAGCAACTGGTATGTAATTCTGTCTATTTTGTCGAGGTAATCTTGCTCGTCGTTGTCTGTGCCTTGGCACTCAGCAACTTGATGCAACAGCTCTCTCAGCTGAGCGCTTTGCTCATCAGACACATTAGCTGCGATATGGTTTTCTATGAATAACTTTTCTTCAAATGACAATGGCTCTGCATTTTGCGCGGATACTCTAAACGAAATTGTTTTATTGCTCATGGCTCTCTCCGTGGTGGGCTTAGGTGGGCTTACTGTACTATTTTGCTGCGTTCCCGGTCAAGTCTACTCATGCGAGTGCTTTGCAAAGTCTGCATGTTTCTTTGAGATATATGCTGCGTCTTGGCTTGTATTGCCTGCGAGCACGCCAACCAGCCTGTATATCGCTGACCATTGCTTCCCGCACTCGCCGCAGAGAACAGAGTGATAGAACGCATCTTCAGCAAACTGGTATTCGCCGATATCTTCAAAAGTTTCGGACTCGCAGAAGGGGCAGAGGCTCTTGCGAGCGTAGGCGTGAGCCGCCTTGCGATTGAGTACTTTTCGGGGTTTTGCGAGCATTATTTTTTCCTCTTGGTGTGGTCCCTGTCTCATCAGTACCGGGGCGGGAATCCGGTAGACGCCCCTGGAGGGGCGTTTCGACTTAGACGCTGGCGCCGCAGTCTCTGCATGTGCAACCTTGCCCGGCAATGAGCTTGACGCGCTTATGAGCGCAGCTAGGGGCGCTGACCGCTTGTAACGCTTCGATGACTTCTGTTTCTTCGTCGAGTGCCAGGTCGCCGGTTACACACTCTAGAATCCATTCGCGCATGTCTTGCACTATTGCCGGTGTGAGGTCCTTGTAACGGTCATAACAATTCATCGTGATTTAACTCCGGTTTTTGGGTGGTCCTTCATGGTCCCACTCGATGCCGAAAATAGTAAGCCCACATGGGACCACTCGTCAAATTAGAGATTACTCAGAATTGCGCAAAGCAAAGCCCCGCCTGCTTAAATTCGGTTGCAGACGGGGCTAAAACTGCTAAATTTGCGCCGATTTAGTCAGCGATTGCAGGCTCTTTTCTTGACCAGACTGTTGCAAATCTGCCCTTGCCAGGCTCAGACCGCCGCTCGATGATGCCCGCTTTCTCCAGGGTGAGTAGTTGTTCGACAAGCTCCCTGGAGCTTACCGAGTTCTTCAGCGCCCTATTCAACGCTGTCTGTTTCTGGGGCGACTGCGCAAGCAACTCTAAGACTCTTGTCTCCAGTGCCGGCAGCGTGATACCGCACATAGCAAACGCGTCTGCTATTGCTATTTCTCTGGCTTTTGCTGCCCCTAGCAGTGCCGCATTTATCACGGCTGACCGCTGCACATAGGGCAGCCCAGACAAGAGCTGCGCGGTCTCTTTTGTTGGTGTAAATGTCAGCTTCTTTCTTGTCATTTTGTCCCTCTTTTCAATGCAAGCTAGCACACCTTGTTAACATAATAGCCTTAACTACTAGCGCAGTTAGTATAGCACCTTATTGTCTTAATGCCTGAACTAGCAGTATCCCTTGCACAGCTTAGCATGCAATGCCTTAATGCCTGCAAAAACCGCAAAACGTGCCCTTACTTCCTGCCTGGTGTCCCGAAGTGTCCCGAGGGGTAGAGGACACCCGAAACGATTGTCCCCCAAGGGTTGAGGCACTTCTTGCCTTCTTGCCTGGTGATTTATATTTATACCCTCTCTCGCCCTTAGCGCTAGCTAGCCTAGCCAAGGGGGTATCCTCTCTCTTTTTTATATAAGGCAGTAAGTAAGTAAGTCATAAAGCCATGGGGTGAGGGTTTCAAGCAAAACTTCTTGCCTGCTGACAAGGCAAGAAGTTTTGACAAGTTCAAATTCAAATGCGCTAATAGTCAAGAGGTTGCGCTAGCTTTTAGCACTCGCCCGACTGTATCTTTGCCTATCCTGAGCTTGCTTGCAATCTCTCGATAGCTGAAGCCAAGCCCGTGCAGCTCAAGCACAGCATCGCGGTGTTGCTCGTCAGTCTTGTTCCCCTGCGGTCTACCCAGCTTCACGCCTTTAGAGCGAGCATGTGCAAGCCCGCTCTTAGTGCGCTCTGCTATCAGGTCACGCTCAAACTCTGAGAGACCTGCTAACAGCCTGAGTATTAGGCGAGAGTGTGCAGACTTTAAGTCGAAGGTCATCCCGTTCAGTGCTTCAAGTGACACGCCGTAGCTTGCCAGCTGCTCTATCGTGTCAAGCAAGTCTATCGTGGACCTACCCCAGCGTGAGAGTTCGGTGACGAGAACGGTGTCGATTTGTCTCCTTTGTGCCTGCGCGATTATTTCAGCCCGAGCTTTTCGGGCAGTCTTCATGCCTGATGCTGTCTCTATATATGGAGCGCAGACAAGGCAGTAGCCCGCACGCTTTGCCCAGGCTGTCAGGTCAGCAACCTGGCGAGCGCAATCCTGGTCATCAGTAGACACACGGGCATAGATGACTGCTCGCTTAGTGTCCTTGGAAATGGTGGTCTCATTCATCAGCTGTAATCCCTCCGTCGGTCAGCAAGGTTATTGTACCTGCAAACCGTATGTTTTGCAAGGACGCATGAGTTATATCTACGCACGCACGCGCACGCAGGCACGGGCGCACGCACACACGCACGCGCCTGGGCGGAAATTCCGCACGCGACCCCCTATGGGCACCCATGGGGGCAGCTCCCCACGCATAGGGGTATCCCCTTTCCGCCGACAACAAAAAAATCCGAAAATCGCTCTGGACAATTAGAATATGCAAGCCTATACTACGGCGAGTAGTAGAAGCCGGCAGAAGGAGAGGGCGCTATGACAGCCATAGATTTAAGAGACTTAAAGCGATTGACAGGCGGGAATGAGGAAGAGATTGAGCGTGCGATCAAAGAATTGTTCACCTATCGGAGATGGACTACAGAGCAAGAGAAGCGGTCGGCGCCGGTGAGTGAGGCGCTACAGCTTGCGTATAAGACTATCTTGCTGAATGTCCCAGCCAGTCCATCTAGGACAAGAGCTCTGAATTGCTTGACTGACGCAAGAATGTTGGCAAACCAAGCTATCACCTTTGGCGGTGACGTTTAGACAAAAGCTTCGCGAGTGGCGGCAGCCTTCTGGCTGAGCGAGTTTTATGACCGCCACAATATTGATGAACGAGAGAAGACGAGCCGCAGTGACCAGAAAAGCGGCGCAACCTCCCTGGTAGGTAAGAACCAGGACAACACCCTTAATCCTGCGGATGGCTCGCAGGGTTGGCAGCAAGAGTCAATTACCTTTCGTGGGCGTGTACAGCCTACAAGAGGGCTGGTTCGAATCCAGGAAGGGTGGACTATCAGTGAAGCCGGTAGAGAGGGAAGTGCATGAAGGTTAGTTCTACAATTGTGCTCAAAGAAAGGCAAAGCAACGAGACAAAGATAGAAGTGAATAGCTATCGCTCATCAGGAATAGGCGACGAGTGGCATTATCACCTGGATATCACGGTGCCTGATGGTGCAGGCAAGGAAGCTCATGTCAGCCTAGCGCTGAATAGCGTGGAGCTGGAAGCACTGCGGAGGCTGCTGGCGTGATGGACACTAAGAGCTTTGAAGAACGAGTTGCGAAAGTTGTTGAGATTGTGAAGTCTACGACCGGCGAACCGGCGCGTGTGTCGGTCAGTTGCGAAATCAACACTTTTGGAGTCATGGCGTGGTGTGCCTCAGTTGAGATACACAAAGATGAGAGAGTTCTCCGTGCTGACTGGTGGGAGCCAAGCGTCGAGCTTGCACTCGCCTCCCTGGCACATGTCGTTAACAGCGTCCCATTCCGAATGAAGCTACTGACCGGACCCAAGGGGGTTAAGAAATGAGCGCACTTAGCGGGGATGTTAAGTATAAGTATTACGGTGTCTTGATGCGCTCGGGGCGGTGCTGGGACGCGGATGCAGTTGAGCCTTTCCATTCCGGTAGTGTTGAGGCTGTTCTTGCAGAGGCAAAGCAGTACAACTGGAACTTTCCAGAATATGACTATCTCTTTGTCTACGACGAAAACAACGTCGAAGTCGTTGAGGCTCAGCTTGTAAATGCTGAATAGAAGCCAGTGTGTGAATGCGAAGAGAGAGAGCACGAGATGGGAGGTGTCATTCTCTTCTGCGAAAGGCATCGAGTATCGCTGAACTCCTACGAGTTTCACAGACTGATGGGCAGCTTCTATCCCGAGTCGTTCCAGCGCGTAGAAGGCGCGGGATGTCCTCGGATAGACGTGCGAACCGGGCACGGGCAGGGGCGCTTGTACATGCGGTGTGAGCATGACTTTCAACGGGTTGAACAATATCTGCGAGCTCGCGAAGGTTTCACAAAAGCACAGTGAGGAAAGCATGACTGAGTCTTTTTCTATTTTCCACGATGAAGCAAGTGGCGAAGCTCTGACAGTTGTTGTTTGTCAGGATTGTACAGATGGGCGCATGGTCAAGCTCATGCCAGTAGACCCGGAGTGGGGGAAGGTTCATGTGCGCGTTCATGCCCGGTGCCAGGCTGTGAGCTCGTTCCTGCGGAAACTTATGGAGCTTCCACCGGATCTGCTAAAGCCTATTAAGAGTAGCTACCTGGAAGAGATTCGCTTGCGGGCGCAAGTCGAGCATGACGCTGACGTATTGGCTCGCGCAGCTGCTCAGCGCGTAGTGGAGCAATCGAGAGAAAATTTTAGAGAGAGGTGTAGTGATGGATGAACACGGCGGCAAGGTGCTGGTTGGCGAGAACAAGTCAGGCAGACTCTATTGTTACTTTGAAGAGTGGAAGGGGCAGAGAATGCTGCACTTCCGATACTGGTATCAAGACAAGAACGATGGCATGTGGAAGCCAGGTTTGAAAGGGATTGCTATTCCAGACCACATGCTCAAGAGTCTGGTGGAAGCGCTTAAGAGCGTGCTTGCATGAGTAGCGATGCGGATATTCTCAGAGAGCTCGGTCTCGAGCTTGACGCGGTGGAAGTGCCACCGCCAACGCCACCTGAGAAAAAACCGTATTTGCCATCAATCCCTGGAAGACAAAGCAAAGACCCATTTACACTGCAGCAGCTTGCAAAGCAGCACACCGAAGAAGCCTTTAAAGTGCTCCTGGAGGTCATGCGGCACGCTGAGGATGACTCGACCAGGCTTGAGGCAGCTAAGCAAGTGCTTGACCGTGGATGGGGCAAGCCGACACAGCACCAGAAGACTGAAACAGTGAACTTTGATTTCAGTGTTATCGAGACCAAGCTCCTGGAGCACCAGGACGAGATGGCTCGGAAAATGATGGAAGCGAAGGAGGTGGAAGATGCAAACCTCAGATACATTGTCGAAGATGCTGAGGTCCTTGAGGACCTTACCTCACGTAGCGAAACAGTATTATAAAATCACGGCGAAGGGCGCAGGCGTCATCAACCTGGATGCTACACATATCCAGCTGCGCCTCTTGTATCTTCTCATCAAGCTTCTAGAGACAAGAGAGCGAGCCAATCTGATTGTGGTAAAGCCTCGTCAGATTATGGCGACTACACTCTTCAATGCGGCTCAGTACAAGATGAGCCAGGACATCGACGGGCTAAAGACTCTAATCCTGACTCACCGAGCCAAGGTAACGACAGAAGTATTTGAAAACCTCAAGCGCTTTCACGAGCAGATGCCACCGCAATTAGTGCACAAGGCAACACAGCTCAACGATTACAAAATGGCTTTGGCTAACCTGTCCGAGATTGTGACAGGTGTCGCCGGCACTGATGCGGGCAGGGGATTCCCGTGCCTTGTCCTGGAGCTGTCAGAGCTCGGACGATACAAGGCAAGACACGTTGCTGACATTCAGGAAGGCGCAATGCAAGCTCACGCTGCTGCTGAACGCGGCGCGATGATTCTTGCTGACAGCACCAGTGGCGGTGAGGGCAATTATTTCCACGAGATTGCCAAGGCAGGCTATCGCAACTCAAAAAGCTCTTGGTTTACCGCTTTCTTCGGCTGGCATGAAATGCCTGATTACAGGCTGCCACCCCCCAAGGGCTGGGTGCCTGATTCAGAAGAAGTGAAAGTCATGCAGATGCTCAAGGCTGATATTGAGCAAATGTACTGGCGCCATGTCGTCTTGCATGATAAGTTGCGCGGCAATCTAACCGCCTTCCACCGAGAGTATCCAGCAACTTTCGAGGAAGCTTTTGAGTCCGCTGAAGGCAGACTCATCGACATGGTCGTGTTAATCAACTGTCTAAACTCACTTACTCGACCGGATGCCTCGCAGCCCTTGATACTGGGTGTCGACCCCGCCGGACAAGGTGACAGAACTGTCTTGGTTCTTCGCCAAGGCTATTACATGTTTGACCCGTTAATCTTCAACAAGATGGACGATGTCACCCTGGCGAACATCGTCGACAAAGTGATGGGTGAAAAGAACGTCGACCACTGCTTCATAGACATGGGCTATGGTCACGGTACTTTTAACATTCTGCGCTCCAGAGGGAGACGGAACATAACCGGCGTGCACTTTGGCTCAACTAACTCCGTGCAAAACAAGATGCTCTATTTCAACAAAAGAGCTGAGATGGCTGGGCGCTTTCAAGACTGGTGCGAAGAAGGACCGGACGGCATGGGCGGTGTAGCCAGGCTCCCGGACAACCCTGAGTTCTTGCGAGATATCAAGATGATTCCAGATTTGGAATACTCAGGCGACCAGCAAAAATTCAAGCTTGCGACGAAGGAAGAAATCAAAGCCGACCTGGGCAAGTCGCCTGACTGCTTCGACGCAGCCATTCTCACTTTTGCTGAGACTGTTCACAAGCAAGGCGGTGACTCGGGCATCATTATCGTGCCGCAGCAGACTTCCTTGCTCCAGACTGAAAACACTTTCCGCGAGCTGTCTCAACAAGGCGGACAGATAATTAATCCCAATTATCGCTTCTATAGCTTTGGCGGTTCCGGCGGAAATGATTGGCAACAAATCAACTAAGCGTTATAGTAAGGCGGGACGAACCTGAAACGCAATACGTATTTCTAATAGAGAGGGAGAAGCATGACAGACTCAGAATACATACTCGCAGAGTTCAAGGGCACTTATCGAGCACCGGAGCCGAACGGTCAGCGCGACTTGAACGTGACAAAGCCTTTTCACGTTGCAGTGAAGATGGACCGGTCAGTCTTGACCGACGACAGAGTGCTCGGTCTCAAAGGTTTGTTTGCGACCTACTACCGCGAGTTTGTTCGTCGCGCCTACCCGGACATGATCGACCTGTATTTCTTCGATTTGGTGCAAGCCACCGAACTTGATGGCACTGTCATCGAGAATCCAAAAGCGCTTTCGTTTGATAATCTCATTGCTTACATTCAGAAGAAGCGCTATCCGATCAACACCACTTTGTACGCTCCAGCAGAGCTCAGAAATGAAGTGCTGCTCTACGAGCGTGACAAAGACGGACAGCAACACCTAGAAAGCCTGCGCACTAAGATGCGCGGTTCTGAATTGGCTGTTGCCGCAAAACTGCAGAACTTAGATGACGTGCTTGTTGTACTGACTCCTTCTTCTGCGTCAGCTGATTCGCTAGAAGATTTGCTTGCCCCAGCGGGTCGAGCAAAGAAAAAGTAAGGAGGGCTCTATGTCCAGAAGACCGCCAAGCAGTTCAGGAATGATGGAGCAGCTAATGTTGCAAAACATGATGCGGCAACAGCAGCTCCAGCAAGAGCAGTCTGCCTATTCAGCGGAAGCTGAACGGCAGAGGCGAGCCGCTGAAGAGCGTGTCGCAGCTCAGCAGGCAGCTCTTGATGCAAGCGTCAAAGGCGCAATAGGCAAGCCTGTGACGCTCGGCACATTGCTGACCAGCAACAGCGGTCTCCTGGGCAACCCCGTTCTAAGTCTGCAAAAGCTAAGCGGGTGATTCTATGCAAGATCGCGTCAAAGCTCTACTCAAGCGAAACGAAGACTTAAAGAAACAGCGGCAATACTGGTTTCCGCTCTACGAAGCTTTGGCGCGATACGTCTTTCAGCGCAAGCAGAACTTCACGACCGACAGAGCTGAAGGACCTTTTCTGCTTAACCAGGTCTATGACTCGACAGCTATTCATGCGGCTCACATGATGGCGAGCTCCATCCTGGGGCAAGTCTGGCCCAACCCGTTTGAAAGCTTTGAGTTTGTTCCTCAAGTGGCTCAAGAAGACGCGGTCTTCAGTGATGCGTTCGACATGATGACCACTGTGAATGAGGTCATGCCAGCAAACCTGGCAATCCCTGAAGCGGGCGTCATGACTTCTTTTGGGGAAGCTATACTAGATGCCGTAGTATTTGGCACTGGCGGCATTGTCGTTCAAGAGACAGGTGACATCAAGGTTCCAATCGTCTGCAAAGCTGTCGACGCAAAGTGCGCGTCCTACGCGGAGAACGAGCACGGTCAGATCGACACTGTCTATCAAGAAAAAGAATTTACGGTGGCGACACTCGTCCAGCGATACGGACTGGAGAACGTCAGCGAGAAAATCCGAAAATTATACGAGGCGCCGGACGGCAAGCACCTCGACGAGAAAGTAAAAGTCCTACATGTCATCGAGCCCCGGCGCGAGCGCAACCCGCTCAAGCTGGGCAATCAAGATATGCCTTTTGCGTCGATTCATATCGAGATCGACCAAAAGCACCTCTTGCTTGAGAGCGGCTATGAAGAGAACCCGGTGATTATTTTTCGATTTTGGAAGAACGTCGGCGAAGTACTCGGACGCTCGCCCGCTATGGATGCGCTTGCAGATATCCGCGCCCTGAACAAGCTTGTCGAGATTTTTGAGAAGACCGGCGAGATGGGATTAGACCCGCCGAAGTTGGTTGCCACTGATGACATTGTCGGCGCGGGCAAAATACCGTGGGGACCGGGCGCGTGGATCGCGACACATAAGTCAGGTCTCACCGGCACAGATAAGGGCGGCAGAGCAATCGAGCCGGTAATGACTGTGACAAATCCGTCATGGGCAATTCAGCAAATCTCAAATCTGAGAGATAACATCCAGCAGTATTTTATGCTGGACAAGCTGACTGACTTGAGCAACCGCTCCAGGCAGACTTTAGGCGAAGCCAATATCAGAAACGAGCTCAGGCAGTTCATGACTGGACCAATGCTGACTCGCTTGATAGTTGAGCTTGTTGGTCCGTTCTTAGACCGCTGCTTTAATATTCTGCTCCAGCTCGGCGCCTTTGGCGTGATCGAGGGCAGCCGCCAGGACATGCAACTCCAGATGGCAGGCATTTCGCCTAAGTACATCTCGCAAGATTTCATGATGCACCGCATGGGCGGACTGAAGGGCTATCGCATTAACTATATCTCGCCCGCTGCTCGACTCATGAAGCTGGAAGAAGCGCAAGGCTTAGACAGCCTGACTCAATTCGTGTTGATGCTCGCACAAGTGCAACCGGATGTAGTGCACAATTTCGACTTTGACGAAGCGGTGCGGACACGGCAGCGGCTATCGGGTGCGAGCCAAAAAATCTTGCGGTCTCCCGCAAAAGTTCGGCAGCTGCGCGAGCAAGCAGCTGCTGCACAAGCGCAGCAAATGCAGGTTGCGCAGGAAATGGGACAAGCCTCGACTTTTGCCGAGGCAGCAAAAGGAGTGAAGGACATTGGCGCAGCTGGACTCAATCTCTGAGAATCACCTAGACAGGATGCTCATGCTTAAGGCGGTGTCAGAGACACCGGCGGGCATCGAGCTGCTTCGCTGGATTTGCCAGCTTAGCGGGTTCAACCGGTCGAGCTGCTCCCTGGAAGAAGCTGCCCGAAGAGATATATGGCTCACTCTACGCCAGTTCATGCCCGTTGAAAGGCTGAGCGAAGTAGAGCACCACGAACTGAGAGAGACACAACAGCAATTAAGAGAGCTTCTAATTGCTTCACAAGAGGTGAACTTAAATGGAGATTAATGCCACCCCGGCTGGATACAGCATGGGAATTGACATCGACAAGCCAACAGCACCGCCGCCGGCACCAGCAACAAATGCAGGAGAGCCGCCGGCAGGGACTAAGTCTTTTCTAGACTCCGTGCCGGAAGAGTACAGATCGAAAGAGTGGCTTACCAATTTTGCTAAGACTGAAAATCCGCTCGGCGAGATCCTGAAGTCTTACGATAATCAGCTGGGCTTGATCGGAAGAAAAAGCGAAGGCATCAAGGTTCCCGGCGAAGGTGCAACCGCAGACGACTGGGCAGCCTTCCACAAAGCTATCGGCGTTCCCGAGTCACCGGATAAGTACGAGTACGCACCGCCTACGGTGAAAGACGAGCTGAAAGAATACTTCAAGCCGGACGACAATTTGCTCAAGCACATGAAAGAAGCTGCGCTGAAAGCAGGTGTAAGACCGGAAGGCTTCAAGGTACTAGCCGAGGCACTTGACAACTATTATGTCGGCGAGCTTGACAAAGCGCTTGGCTCGACAAACCAAATGCTCGCTGACCTGGAGAACAAGTTCAAGCAGAAATTTGGCGAGCGCTCCGACCAGGTCTTGAACGGTTGGCAGAAGTCTTTTGAAGCGATGCCGGCAGAGTCAAAAACGGTGATCGAGTCTCTCGATCCGCGAGTGAAAGTAGTCTTGGCAGATGCCTGGGAGACATTCGCTAAGAAGTATATTCGCGAAGATAAGCTCGATCTGAATGTCCCCAACCTGGGCAGTGCGATGACAGAAGCTGAGTACGGCGAAGAGTTCAAGAGACTATTTGCTGCAACCAGATCTGCACAGCCGGGAACCGCCGCACACATCGAAGCAGAGCAAAAATTGGAGGCGCTCAGGAAGAAAGGCGCCATGCTGTTTCAGTCCAAAATTTAACAGAGCGTAGACCACACTACGATAGACTCCTGGCAAAGAGGCTCTCTGAAAAGAGGGCTTCTTTGTTTTAGGGTGTTGACAAAGTTGTGCTAGCTCTACTATCTTTTGTAGCAGATAGGACAACCGCTAGTCGATCCCGTCTCACAGGTGGTGGTATCCCACAAGAGGCATCCGGTGGACCGGGGACTGTCTCGAAAAAGACGACACGTTTTTTCGAGGTAGAAAAACATGCCTGAAATTTTAGCAACCATGTCCTCGCAGTACGTGACCGAGTTTGGACAGATGGTCCACGTGCTTGCCCAGGAAAAAATGTCCAAGCTGATGCCCTACGTCAAAATGACCGACTTTTCGGGCGAAGACTTTGGATACAACCGGTTCGGTATTGTTGCCGACCAAGAAATCGTTCAGCGCTTTCAGCCTATCCAGCTGCAAGACGTTGGTTACGACAGACGCTGGATGGCTCCGCGTTATTTCGCTGTGGCTCTCGGCATCGACGGGAAAGACATCGACAAGATGGGCAGAAATCCTTCGCCTGAGCTTGTCGAGGCTTGCGTCAATGCGCTTTCCAGGCGCAGAGACAAAAGCATCTACGAAGCTGGCTTCGCTGATGTGCGCGTAGGCAAGAGCGCTGCTGCCACCACCTTAGTCACTTTCGCTAACGACGGTGGTCAGACTATTGATGCTACCGGTGGTTTCGGTCTCTCGACTCTGAAGACCATCAAGCGCAACTTCGTCGATAGCGCTGTTGCCACTGATGTTGAAGTGAACACCGCTTTGACTGTCGACGGCAAACGTATCGAAGCTCTAATGGGCGAGACCGCCTTGACCAGCTTCGACTACAACACTGAGAAGCCTTTGGTCAAAGGTTCGATGGCTAATGCCTACGGCATGAGTTTGATTCCTTACGCCAGCGCTTCGCAAGACCCGTTGCTCGTCGCCGCTTCTGGTGAAAGGAACCTGCTTGCTCTCGCGCAAGAAGGCATCGTCTTCGCTAAAGGTGTAATCAACGTGCGAATCGAGAAGCGTCCTGACATGTTTAACAGCCCGATCCAGATCGTGGCTGAAATGGCTGTCGCTGCTCTTCGCACCGAAGGCGCCCGAGTTCAGAAAATCCGCGTAGCGGCCTAATCAAACCGTCTTACGGTTAAGGAGGTAGAATGGCTGTAATCAACGAAGCGGACGACATTTTTGTATTTCCGCAACACGCTGCCCAAATTGGCGGCAAACGAGTAATTGAAACTGTTCGCGTCATTAGCATTGCTGCTGCTGACGACGATGGTTCCAAGTACTTCATGGCTGAAGTGCCGGGAACTGCTGTGCTTGAGAGAATCGAGCTGGAAGGTCCCGCTATCACTGGTGCCAGTGACTACGACGTGGGCTTCTACGACGTTAATGGCAACGTGATCATCAAGGACAAATTGGCTGACAATCTGGATCTGTCCAGCGTTACCGGTCTGCCAACCGGTCCTACTGGTGACGCTGTCAGGCAAGCCATGACCAACTTGGCTCTGGCTGACGCGATCAAGTCTGTTGCCGAGCTCGCTGGTCATGTTGTGAAAGCACTGCCCGCACCCGCTGAAACTCGCGCAAAAGAAAAATACCGAATCGTTCTGACAGCTAACACTGCTGGCAGCGCCGCCGGTACTTTGATTGCAAGAGTCAGATACTTGATGGAACCTTAAGTTTCATTCGGTCCCTCTCCGGTGAAGAAAAGCCCTGCTTGAAAAGAGTGGGGCTTTTCTTTATGCTCTATTATGTCGAGTAGTAGGAAGAGGTCGCGAAGTGGACAAGTTGTCAATTATCAATCGAGCTCTCGGCATGATCGGCTGTCCGCCAATCACTTCGCCCGAAGCGCCAGTAAGCAAAGAGGGCAAGCATCTTGTCGGCATTTTCGACCAGTGCAGAAGGGAGCTGCTCAGGCGATACCCTTGGAACTTCGCTGAAGTCTGGACCGAGGTCGAGCGGACCACGGCGCCAGCTTTCTATTACACCGATGCGTATTCGCTGCCTCCGCAGTTTCTGCGCTTGTTGTGGGTGGGCGACTTTGAGAGACCGCTTGTTGATTATCGCTTGCTGCTGCAACCGGAGCCGGATAATCGCAGGGTGATCGCCTGCAATAACTCAAGTGCGCCTAAGATGAAAATTGGCTATACAGCTGACATAACGCTGTATCCGCTTTGGGACCCGCTCGCAATTAAGTCTTTCGCAATCTGGCTCGCCCTGGACGCGGCAAAGAATATTACCGGGCAAGATTCGCAGATCTCAAGCCTATTGAAGCTTTTAAGTGAAGAGCTCAAGGACGCCGTTGCAGTGGACGGACAAGAGCAGGCAATCAGAGAGATGACCTGGAGCAACGTGCAAAATGCAAGAGACCAGGCGCAGTTTGGAGCCGGTTTTGGTTTTGCCGATGTGCGAGGTTTCTACTAATGGCGCGGGGCAATACGATTGTTCTCAACGTCTCAGGCGGTGAGACAGCAGGCGAGCTTGCCGGGCGGCTTGACCTTCCGCTTATTCAGCGAAGTTACTTGCGAGTGCAAAATTATATCGTGCAAAGTCAGGGCGGTTTGCTTTATCGCAATGGTTTGTCGCACGTCAAAAATACTCGCTCTCGACAGAATGGACGACTGCTGTCGTTCACGTTCTCAGAACAAGACACGTATGTCATCGAGATGACTGATAAGAAACTGCGGTTCTATCGGAACTTTGCTGCGGTGCTGACGAACGTCAAAAATATCTCTGCGATCACCAAAGCCAATCCGGCTGTCGTGACGGCGAACGCTCACGGCTACACGAATGGCATGGAAGTCTTTATCACCGGTGTTGGTGGCATGAAGGCGGTCAACGGGCAGTTTTTTCTTGTAGCCAACGCCACTACCAACACTTTCCAGCTTAAGACTGTCTATGATGAGTTTGTCGACTCCACGCTTTTTGACACATACACCAGTGGTGGTACTGTGGCTCAGGTCTACGAAGTTGACGCCCCCTACCTAGAAACGCACCTGAAGGACATCCACTACCGCCAATCAGCAGACACGATTTATCTCACTCATGAGAAGTATGCACCCTTCAAGCTGACCAGGACGGACCACACCGCTTGGACGATTGACACTTTCACGCGCACGAGCGATCCATTCAATCAGCGAGTTATCAGCGGTATCACAAAAGCCAATCCAGGCGTGTTCACGACCACGGCTGCGCACGGCTTTGCTGTTGATGATGAGGTGTTTATTTCAAACGTCGGTGGCATGACTGAAGTGAACTGGAATCGCTACAAAGTCAACACGACTCCAAGTACTACGACCTTCACGCTCAAGAATGCCACAACTGGCGTCGCGCTGAATACAACAAGCTTCACGACATACACTTCAGGTGGCATCGTGATTCAAACCAAGTATTGCCCGAGAACGCTGGCTTTCTTGGATTCGACAAGGCTTGTCTACGGGAACTGGGGAGTAAACCCAGCAGGTCTTGCCTTTAGTCGAGCTCCCGATCCGACAACAGGCGCAACCAGGTTTGAAGACTTCACAACGGGTGCTAACCCGACTGATGCGGTGTTGTTTACGCTGTCTCCAGTGTTCGACAAGATAGACTCGATCCAGTGGATCGCGAACGTCAACAGGCAAGTTGTAGTCGGGGCGCTGTCCTCGATTCGCAGGTTGCACGGTGACACAATCGACGAGCCGATTTCTCCGAGCTCAGTAAACTCTCGTCCAATCAACTCGATTGGTTCTGCAAGGGTGCAGCCTTATTCTTCCGGTCAGTCAGTGTTCTACATTGACTTGACGGGTAGGCGACTACACTCGTTCTTGTACACGTTCCAGGCGAACGACTTTGCGACACTCAATCAAAACCTAGTATCAACTCAGCTTGGTTCTTCGCCGTTCGATGGACTGGCGCAGCAGCGAGGCGACTCAGGCTTGCTCTGGGTGAACCGCCGTGACGGCGTCTTGCTTGGCTTGACCTTCAATGAGATCGAGTCGATCTTTGGCTGGCACCGCCATTACATCGGCGGGCAGTCCGTGACTGATGGCGTCTCGTATGACCGGGCGAAAGTGCTTTCGATCACAGTTGAGCCCAGGCTTGGTGAAGAGTCAGTCTTGTGGGCAATTGTTGAAAGGACGATTGGTAGCAAGACCTATCGGTCTGTTGAGTATCTCAATCAGCCTGTGCGATTCTTGGAGTCAATGGACTTCTTGTCGACGGCTCAAGTTGAGTACCAGCTCGACGATGAGGAACGGTTTCACAATGCGACCTTTGAGCAGCTGAAAGACTCAATCCACCTGGATGGCTGCGCGACCTACGATGGGGCAGCGCTTTCGACAACGGTTTCGATGACGCCGTCCGCCGCCACGGGCGATGAGATCACGATCACTGCAAGCGCGGCTTTCTTCGACAGTAGCATGGTCGGTCGGGAGATCTGGAAGAAATATAATGCTCGAGGTGTCGGGGGTGGAAGAGCCAAGATCACCCAGTACATTTCAACGACCGTTGTGAATGCAGAGGTGCTGACTGACTTCGACAATGCGGCTGCAATTCCGGCAGGCAGATGGGCTCTGACAACAGACAGAGTCTTTGGGCTTTTGCACCTGGCAGGGCAGACCGTTGACACGCAAATTGATGGCGCCCCCGGTGCTGCGAAAGTAGTGGCAAGCGATGGCTCGATTCAGTTGGACGACCAGGCTTCCAAAGTGCACGTCGGGTTTAAGTACCGCGGACTGGCAGTCACAAACAACCTGGATATAGCAAGCCAGGGTGGCAGCTCTCAGGCGCGAATTAGACGTATCTTGAATGTGTTATCGAAGTGGATGAACACAATCGGTGCAAAGATAGGGTCAACACTCTGGAACGTACAGCCCATTATTTTCAAGACGCTGTCAGACAGAGCAGATAGACCGACTCGACTATCGAATGGCGTGCAAGAGCTGCGCCCAGAAGACAGCTACGGGCGTGAGCCAAAGCAAATTGTGATACAGCAGGACATCCCGTCACCGCAGAACTTGCTGAGCTTGGATGTCGAAATGGAGGTCGCAACAGACTAATGAAGGGACTTGTTACCGTGCCTTTTCGCGAGGCTCACTCTGACCTCTTTGAGCCGCACCCTGACTGGTGCTCAAGCTGGAAGGGCAATTTGAATATGCTGGAGATTCTCGGCAAGATGGCTCAAGCTTGCGTGATTCTGCATGACGGGCGGATTCTGTTTATTGGAGCCTATTGCGAGGTTGCCCCTGGTGTGTGCGAGGTCAGCTTGTTCCCCTCAACCTGGATAGACAAGTATCCGAAAAGCTATGTCAAAGAGGTCAAGTACTGGATTAACAGTCTGAAGGCAAAATACAGACGACTGCAATGCTGGGGAGAAGACACAGACAGATCGTATCTGTGGCTGCAAAGGTTAGGCTTTACCTTGGAGGGTAAGCTACGATACTATACCGTAGAAGGCGATATGCTGATTTGGGGGATGGAAGGCGATGGCAGGAGCGATTAGCGGTGGACTAAGCTTAATCGGCGGTATCATGGGCATGGGCAGCCGCCCAGCAGGTCCAGGAATTGCCCCTCTGATGTACATCATGTCTGGTCGAGAGCAGCAGGCAGCGGCTCAAGCTGAGGCTGCCTCACTTTCAAAGCAATCTTCAATCGCCTATGAGGAAAGCCTCATGGAGGCTGCGCGAAAAGAGTATCAAGTGAGGCAGTTTCGCGAGCAGCAAGCCTTGAAGTTTGCGAGCTCCGGTATCACGCTCCAAGGTTCGCCGCTCGGTGTTCTCGCTGAAACTGAAGCACTTGGAGCGCAAGAAGTCTCTGCAATCAAAAGACGCGGAGAAGCGCTGTCAGGGCTGTATGAAGCTGAGGGATTGCAGATGCTGCGGCGCGGGAGTGCAGCGGCTTTCTCTGGCTTTGCGCAAGCGATGCAGTCTGAATATGACGCGAAGGTCCAAGCTTATCAGCACAGCACGCAGAAAGCTCAGACGCTGATGTCTGGAATCGGAGCAGGCGTCCAGGGCTTTGCTTCGCTCTTCAAGTCTAGTGGTAGCAGCAGCGGATTCTTTCAGCCATAGGAGGCTATCATGCCTGAGCGCTATCAACAAAATCAGCTCGCGTCTTCGCTTGTCGGCACTCCCGGTATTGACACCAGTGCCGGTGTCGCCGAGGCGCAAATTGCGCAGACCGCAGATGCTGCGAGAACGAAAGAGAATCAGCTGGCTATTGCTCAAATGGCAAACGCTGAACAGTCGTTCAATCGCGCTGGTGCCTATTTCAATCAGTGGGCTAATCAACGTGCTTACGAGGCGCGGCTCAAGAAGGCGCAAGAAGCTGAGGCGCGGAGACTGCAAGTGCAGTTCGACCAGCTTGACGAAGACGACTTGATGAACGGCAAAATAACGCAGCTCAAAGAGCAGTTTGCGAACAATCCGCAGGAAGCCTTGAGAGCTTTTGCGAATGAAGTGCCGCAAATGCGCGAAGAGTTCAAAGCTACTTATGCCTCCGATCCGGTTCGGCTGCGCATGAACCAAGGACCGCAGAGAGCTCGCGAGCGGGCTGCGTACAATGAGCTGCAAAGCTGGGCACAACAGACAACGAAAGCAAACCTGGAGCAAAGGCTTGCTCTATTTCCGCAGCAAGTGTCTGACAAGATCGCCGGCTTGTCTGGTAGCTTTACCGAACAGCTGAAAGGCTTTCAGGGTTTGATGCAGAGTACCAATGCTGTCTATGACACTATGCGCTTGAGCGCCGTTACCCAAGCCGATCACGATAAGACTTTCTTGAAACAGCTCGCGCTAAACAACGAAGCTGCGAAACAGTTCGTCGATCACTCGCTGGCGCAAACGCCCGAGGGAGAAGGCGGCATTAAGTATCTTGAGTCGCTGCAGGATGTTGTCAAGACTGCCAGGCAGAACGGCTTTCGCTTCTCGCCGGAAGACGAGAGCGCGATCATGGGCAAAATTCAGACACAGCTGAAAGCTCATGAGCAGGACTTGATTGTCGGCATTCAGGGCGATAATGCGCAGAAAGTCTTGGATGCGAATCGCTTCAAGTACCAGCTCTTCCAAGCAGCTGACGACCCAGTGTTGATGGCGAATTTAGCAAAGCAAGTCGATGCTCGGATGGCAGAGCTTGACAAACAGATTGCGCTTGTTTCGCAAGAGCCGGACTCGAAAATCAAGAATGCCAAGCTGACAGGCTTGAAGCAAGAGCAAGCAGCTTACATCACTGAGACTGGACAAGAGCTGAAGCAGCAGCGTCAGTTCGACCAGCTTCAACGCACGCTAACAAGCTTTGCTCAAGGACAGATTCGGTTTCAGCAAAGCCAGATTTCTTTTCAGCAAGGGCAACAGAAGTTTGCGCAGTGGCAAGCAGACTTGCTTACAAAAGGGGAAAATCGTGAAGTCACTCGCTTGCATACAGATGCGGTCGACAGCTTTAACAAAGAGTGGGCAGGCGTCCAGAACAGCTTAAAGGCTGCTTGGTCTCAGCCAGGACTGAAGTCGAAAGAAGCGGTTTCGCAAATCGTTACTGCGACTGTGCCAAAGCTGCAGAAAGCTTTGTTTGACGGAACGCTCTCCGGTCCTGAATACGGGAAGATGCTGGCTTTTTTAGACGAACAAAATACCAAAGTGCACTCGGCTACTAAGACTGTGCAACAGCCCTGGTACTTTGGCGGTGGTGAGAAACAAGTGCCGCTCAAGCCTGAAGAAGCAAAGAAAGCCTCCCTCGCAGCCAAGCAGCAGTTTGGTGACATTGTTAATCGACAGCAGCAAAATTTCTTGTACATGAACTCTGCAATCAAGCAGCTGGACACTCTCACGACTAGCAAAGGTGAGCGTGCCTTCTTGCATCAATTCGTCTCAGCAAATTTGCCGACGATGCTCAACACCAAAAAGTTCCAGGCGAAGTCTCCGCAAGAGCAAGATAGAGATGTTGCGCAGAAAGTTAGAGAGGCTGTGATTCTTTTTAGACAGGGCAAATTGAAATGAGCAATCCTTTCGCTGAATATGACCAGACTCCAGCTGACGTGGCTGCAAACGATGCTGCGCCTACCGTCGCAAGCGGCAATCCCTTTCGAGACTACGCCGAAGAGCCAGAGCAGGCAGCTGCACCGGTTCAAGGACAGGGCACACCGGAGCAGCCTTTCAGCGCTGTAATTACTTTCACTGAGCAGTTCCAGAAGGCTCGCAAAGTTGGTCAAGCTGGATTCCGAGAGTCAGCCCTGGGACATTCAGTCATGTCCGGCAGAATGACTCTAGAAGAGGCTGTCGCCAAAATTAAAGAGGACGACGAGCTTGCGCAGCTGACGTCTGACCTCGCAGAGTATGAGAAGCAATCGGCAGCTCCCTGGTTGACCTCGATTGCTCTTGCGACTGCGAAGCAATTGCCCATGGTCGAAGCCTCGCTTGGTATCGGCGCTGGTGGCTTTGCTATTGGCGGCGGTTTAACCGCAGCAACTGGAGTCGGTGCCCCGGTCTCAATTCCGGTTGGAGCGATGACCGGCACAGCCGCCGCAGCTGGATGGACTGCGGACTTCGTCAAAGGACAAGACTATCTCGACAAGCGAATGAAGGGCATGACCCACGAAGAAGCCGCAGCCAGTGCCACGGTAAACGGCTGGATTCAAGGCGCCCTAACTGGAGTGCGAATTGGTCAGGCTGCTAAGCTTCCGGTCAATACTGCCAAGAACATTTTGCAGGCTCATGCGCAGAGTATCACGCAATTCATAGGGCAGGCTCTGCAATTTGAGTCTGAGCAGATCATGCTTGCCGAGCTCGGCGGGGCATCCAAGCGTATCGTCGACGCGATTGCGGGCACTGTGTCCAACAAGCCCGGTGTCGTCCCGACGCTGGAGCAGTCTGCGGCAGAAGTGGCAGAGACTTTTGAAGAGACACTCAAGGGCAGCCTGGGGCTATTCCTGGGTGGCAAGCTCACAGGAACGGTGGCGGGTAATGCACTCAAGACTTTTTTCAAGCAAGCGCACGACAAGCATCTGGCAAAGCAACAAGCCAAGCTTCAGAAAATTCAAGAAGCTGAGGCAGCTGCGGCGGAAGGCGAAGCAGTACAGTCTGCAAGCGCTGACTCAGGTACAAAAGCTGTTTCAAAAACAGCTCAGGAGCGCCAGAGGATTGCGCAAAACCGCTTAGAAAAACGCATCGCCGCTGAGAACGAGATTCGTCGAATCTTTGAAGCTGCACACAGTTTATTCTATACAGCCGACAACGAGACACGCTTGCAAGAAGTCGGGCGCATTCAGCGCTTGCTCAAGCGTATGGTCAATAACTCCGATCTGCTCGACGACAAAATGAAAGCCAAGCTGCTCAGTCGAGTGGTCGAGATTGATGGTGTTGCGGACTTGCTCAAACACGGTGAGCGATTTATCGAAGAGCAATGGGACAGAGAGCGCGCAAATGCGCTTACTGAAGCTCGCACAAGACTGAAGGCTGAAATCAAGAAAGGGCAAGAGAAGAATCGCAAAGCAACCTTGCCGCCTGAAGCTCAGAAGTCTTTGCAGTGGTATGACGAGTTCTTCAGTGAGCCGAAGCTACCGAAGCGAGAGAAAGGGCAGCCAAAGAGACAGCCAGGAGAAGCCGAAGCGGAGGTCAGAGCTGCGGCTCTGAAGAAAGCTGTAGATTACGTCGAGAAGGGCGCAGAAGAAGAAGCGCAGGCGCTCGCTATGCAAATCGACAAGCTGGAGAAAAACGAGCTCTCAGAAATTTTCAACTACCCTGCTGAGCTGGCTGAGAAACGCAGGATTGCAATGCAGGCGGTTCAGTATTGGTCGGGTGCTCTCGACCAGGCAGGCATCGTTGACCTGGCTGATCAAGTGCAAACGCTTGTCAAAGATGAGCGCTCTCTGTTCTTGGAGAAGAAGAAAGCCGAAGGGCAAAAGCTGCTAGGCAAGCGGGCTCAAGTTCTGGAAGGCGTGCAAGGTCGCAAGCCGGTGCAGCCCTCGACGGATCCAAACGGACCTCGACAAATTACACCGCTTGGCAAAGTTGTCTCCAGCATTAGAGGCACTGCAAGTTATCTGTGGGACAAGCTCTTTCAGGATACACCGATTGAGCAAAGGCAGGCTCTAAAGGCTATGCTCGACTTTACTGACGTCGAGAACAAAGAGTCAGCCATAAATATCAAAGCTGCGGAGAAGATGGCGGATCTCTACACTGAAGCCGTCGGTTCTATTCACGAAGCAACTCGGCTCATTCGTGATGGCGCCAATCCAAAAAACCGCTTAGAGCTTCGATACACTGATGCAACCGGCGCACCCGTAGTTGAGTATCACACGCCGAACGAGCTTGCGTATCTCTCAATTGCAATGGAAGACCGAGGCGCGATACCGGGTTTGGTGAATGGGAACAAGTACACCTTGGCTGGAATGGTCGAAGGTGGCATCTCGACGCAAGAAGCAGTCAAAGCCGTGTTGACGCAGCATGAGGGTGGTAAGTACCTCGCCCTGGGCAAAGCTGTCAAAAACTTCTATGCCTGGTTTGCGCCTACTGTTGCGAATCACTACCTGAAAGAATATGGCGTTTCGATGCCTGTCGATGACTCGTACTCGGGCACGATCTTTCATAGGCAGCTGGAGCGCATAAAGAGCGCGGGCGATATTCTGCAGGATGTGCACAACCAGGCTCAGCGGTCGCTTGACCCTGGAGCAACAAAAGCCAGAAAGAATAGCAAAATGCCTGTTAAGTTGGTCGACCCATTCAAGCAGGTTCAACGGCACAGAGCTGACATGGCTTTCTGGATTGCGAACTCAGAGAAAGCGCGAGAGCTCAGCTTCATCTTTTCGGATACAACAAAAGACGGGCTGCGCGACGTGATCGAGCACAAGTTTGGTCGAGAGTTTACCGGGCTTGTCGATGCTCGGCTTGCTTGGCAGTTCCACTTAAAACCGGGCATCGCTGACGTGGCTGACGGTCCATTCCAGACAATTAAGTCCAACATGGCGACAGGCTTGTTAGGAGCTCGCATCGACCAGGCGCCGAAGCAGTGGACGAGCATTCTTGCTGCACTGTCTAATGCTTCTTTCCCGGAGTTCCTTGACGGACTGAAGGCTGCAATACCGCAGTACAAAGAGGGCAAGTTGACTTGGTCGGACGGTGTTGCCGACTATATCTCTCGCTCTGAATTGTACAAAGACAGACAAAGCCATATCCTGCCTCAAATCCTTGAAGCGACAAAAGACCGTGGCTTTGTTGATACCGTACTCAGTGACAAAGCATTGTCAGTTAAGACTTTCTTCTTGACTCCAATGCACAAGTGGGGTGACGGTGTCGGCGCCGCCGTTGCAGGTTTCATTGAGTACAATCGAGTACTCAAGTCTGGTGGCTCTGTGGAAGAAGCTGTCTTGGCAGGTGACAGGCTTGTCGACCAGACTCAATCATCCTCCCGTGCATCACAGAAGGTGCCAGGCGAGTTCAAAGGTGGCGTTGCAAATCTTGGCTTGGCTTTCGCAAAAGAAGGCATTCAGGCTATCAACCGCGAATCGGGAGCGATTAGAGATTGGTACATTCACCGCGATGAGGCAAGTCTCCGACGTGTTGCGAGAGTGATTGTCTCTATTCACGTTGCACAGACCTTGTTCCAAGCTATCAACAATGCGCCTGGTCTATTCTTCCCGGAAGACGACAATGAGCGAGCTGAGGCTGCTTTGCGTGTCGCAAGCGCAACTATCGGCGGCTCCTACGCGCAAATGCCGCTTGTTGGCATTGACGTGTTTCATGGCTTCCTGTCAGGTTGGAAAGGACAGAACGAGCCAAGAACGATTGTAGGCTCACTCGCAGGCGATACAGCAAAGTTGGTCAAGAGGCTGTGGTCGATTGTAAGTGACACCGCTGGCGGTGAAGAAGTGGACGGTGAAGATTGGGTCAAGGCTTTCAAATCGCTTGCGAGTGTGGGCAGTGTGACGACAGGACTCCCATTCTGGGGACTATTCAAATACGCTGAGCTGGGTGGCAAGATCGCGAAGAAAGGTGCAGGCGAATGACAGTATCAACAACTCATTCTGAAAACCAGTTCACGGGCGACGGCGTTCAGACCACTTTCAATTTCACCTTCCAGGTGCTTATCTTTGCTGTCGGCATTGATGTCTATCTTGACAAC
This sequence comes from Candidatus Obscuribacterales bacterium, assembly GCA_019745415.1. GTDB lineage: Bacteria > Cyanobacteriota > Vampirovibrionia > Obscuribacterales > Obscuribacteraceae > Obscuribacter. The sequence goes on from JAIETF010000002.1 coordinate 59,157, forward strand.
GAGCTGCAGAATACTGGCTTTGCTATCTATCCGAACGAAGACCAGTTTACTTCTCCAGGCGGCTCGATAGTCTTCGACGTTCCGCCGGCACTCGGCGTGCAAATCGACGTGAGGCGCAATACCTCGCAAGACCAAAACGTCGACTTTCCACTTGAGGCGAAGCTGAGCACGGTCAGCCTGGAGACCGCCTTTGACAAGCAGATGCTGATCGCGCAAGAGAATAGCCGAGAGATCGGACGCAAGACTTTTGTCTGGCGAGGACAATGGGTCTCTACGACAAACTATGCCATCGGCGAAGCGGTCTTTCACGAGGGCTCTAGTTATCTGGCTATTGCTGCCAACGTAGGCAGCGAGCCACCGTCAGCTGATTGGGAAGTTTTCGCGCAGCAGGGCGCAACAGGCTCAATTGGAGCTGAGGCACAGGCAGAAGGATATGTCTTGACAGATGGCGGTCCTGGCTTGCAGCCTTCCTACCAGGTGCCGAGAGCATCAGTCTTTCAGTGCCGACTCTATACAGAGTCAAACAATCCGTTTAGTATCGTGATTGGTCCTCGCTCAACATTGTACGTTGGTCCTTTTGAAGGTGAGTGGGTGTCACTACCGGACAGTAACGGCGAGAACTTCGTGCCGCTTCGCTTGACTCAGCTTGCGGTGCCTATCCCCGCTGTGCCCTATTGTCCGTGTGATGTTTTTCTCTACAGAGACGGCAGCAGCATTGCAGTGGAGGTCGTGCGGTGGGAGGCGATTCAGACGACCGGAGATATCACAAATGCTACAGCGGCAGATCCTAGTGTTCTGACAGCAATCAACGGGTTGTCAGTCGGGAACTTGATTGCAGTAGACAATATTGTTGGTAGTCTCGGAACGACAAGCAAGAACGGTTTGAACGGTAAAATTCATGCTGTTCAAGCTGCGACGGGAACGAGCATAACCTTGTCTAGCGGCACCGATACCACAGGGTTGACTTATACGGCAGGTGGCAATTTTTATAAGATTCCTGTAGCGAGAGAGGTACCACTAACAGTCAAGGGTGGCGTTTATCTTAAATCAACTGACCTATCCAGGCTTTACGTTGGTAGCTTTATGACACTCAAGGCAAGCCAAGTAAACAAGGACTATTACAGAAATTTGGTCTGGAGCTATTTCAACAGACGCCCCATAGGAATGAGCGCGAAGGAGACTGAGTCGGCAACCTGGACTGCGGCGATTTCAGGTCGCCCTAGAAATAACGGCACCGGCTATGGACAGACAGTGGGCGCAGGCAGGATTGATTTATTTGTTGGCGTTTCTGACGAGGATTTTCCCTTAGCTTTGAACGCATGGGCAACTATCAGTGTTGCCGGTCCCGTTTGTTCAATGGGCTATGTACGCAATACGACTAATGGCTTCGGCTTGGCTACAGCAATTATTCCCCCAGGTGCTAACCAATACGGATATTCTTTCCAGTATTCAAATTACACGCCGAACGTAGGATATCAATTCATCCAAGCGCAGCAAGGACCCGGCTCATCGGGCACCACAACCTTTTATGCGGGCGGTGGCGTTTTTGGTCCGAATATGTCGCTCCTTGCACGCGGCTGATTAGTCGCTTATACTACTGCGCATAGTAGGAGGTCGACCCGTGACAGTTGCAACCACACACGCTGAGAACAAGTTCACGGGCGACGGCGTCCAGACCGTCTTCACGTTTACTTTCCAAGTTATCAAGAACTCGCCTAGTCTTGTCGTCTACAAAGACGGCGCGATCCAGTCTGTCGGGTTCACGGTCTCGGTCAACACAGACCAAGAGACTTCGCCCGGCGGCGCGGTTACTTTCTCGGTTGCGCCTGCTAACGGCTCTGAAGTCATTGTCAGACGGGCAAATCCTCAGACGCAGAATACAGACTTTCCGCTTGAAGCAAAGCTGAGCACTCAGTCCGTCGAAGCTGCTATCGACAAAGTGATGCTGTGTGTCCAGGAAGCAACCGCAGATATCAACAAGAAGACTTTCGTCTGGCGAGGCACCTGGTCGGCGTCGAGAAATTACGTGATTGGTGATGCTGTGTATTATAACGGCTCTAGCTATCTAGCTTTGGCTGCAAATATCAACTCTGCACCGCCGTCAGCCAACTGGGCAACTCTTGCTCTGCGCGGTGAGGGAGTGGTATGGAAGGGCGCTTGGAGTAATGCTACTGCTTACGTCGTCAATGATGCGGTTGCGTACAACGGCACAAGTTACATTGCTGTTGTAAACAATACGAACTCGGCGCCGCCGTCAGCCAACTGGAATGTTTTGGCGTCAAAGGGTGATGCCGGAACAAACGGCACGAACGGTATTGACGGGCTTCCGGGATTGGCTTGGAAAGGCGCTTGGAGCAATGCTACTAACTATGTCGTGAATGACGGCGTCTCTTATAGTGGCTCAAGCTATATCTGCATTGCGGCGCACATCAACTCTGCACCGCCGTCAGCCAACTGGAACTTGATTGCTGCGAAAGGTACAGACGGATCAGGAACGGGCGATGTTGTTGGACCATCGACCGTTACTGACGGAAGAGTCGCAGTCTTCGATACAACCACGGGCAAGCTCTTGAAGCAAGGCACCCGGCTTGAAACAGAATTGGTTGCCGGTCCGGCTGCGGCTGTCACTAACGGGAGAGTCGCAGTCTTCGACGGAACAAGCGGGCGGCTACTAAAGCAGGATACTCGCTTAGCATCGGATTTAGTGGCAGGTCCGGCGACCTCGACCGCCAATGCTGTCGCGCTTTTCAACGGCACGGGCGGAAAGACGATTAAGGACGGTGTTGCCCCTGGTGCAAGTGGCAACGTGCTCACAAGTGACGGAACAAACTGGACAAGCGCTCCCCCGTCTGGTGCGCTGTCGCGGGTGAAGTCAACTGCAATCGCCCCCAGCTTGGGAGGCTTGGCTACCTTCGCGCATGGTAAGGGCAAGAAGCCAATTGGTGCCTGGCTGTCTGCGGTCTGTCTCACCGCCGAGGGTGGCTATGCTGTGAATGATGAGATCATAGTCTCTGACTACACTTCGCGCTCAAATGGCTTAGATAACCGCAACACGATCCGAATCGACTCAACGAATATTTACGTCCGCTGGTGCGATACAGGACCTGTCTTCGCAGGAGACAAGGGCACTGGTGCACGAACTACATTGACTCCCGCTAACTGGAATTTCTATATCTACGGTCTTTTTGATTAGAGGTAGTTATGGCTGAAGAGACAAAGTATTTTGTGGACAAAAAAGGGCGCTTTCTAGGCGCCTTTGCTGGCGTGACGCCACCGGAGGCGGTGATTGAAGTGCAGCCGCCTAATCACTGCAAAGACACTTGGAGCTTCATCGAAAAGCGCTGGATACCTTTCGAGCCACCGGTCGAGCAGAAAAGGCGCACCGCATATGAAGCGGAGCTCGGCTCTTTAGAAGACCAGCTCGATGCACTGTTTAAGGGGCTTTCTGTGCTACTGCCTGCGATACAGCGGGCAGATATTCTAACCCCTGAAGAACTTTCCGCGTTAACCCCCGACGCAGAAAAGCCAGCGGATACACCGGCTGGATGGCTAGGAAAAATTGCTGGTATCAAACAGCGTATCAAGAAAGAGGGATAACTCATGGCTCAAGACCAAATTAAATTCGACATCGACGAAAGTCAAATCAAAGTCAATCCGCTTGTCGACGGCGCTTTGCGCAAGCAAGTGCAGAAGCTTGAAGAGTTCGTCAACAAATTTGACGGCAATAAGAACGGCATTCCTGACTTGCAGGAATACGGCGCCCTGGTGCAGGAGGGCTTGCCGCTGCTCGCCGAGCTCTCCAGCGTCATTGACTTTGAGAAAGCTGCCGAGTGCGCTACTCAGCTTCCTTTCGTCAAAGACAAGGCGAAGCTTGTGAGCCTGCTCCGCTCTCTCGGCTCTATCGCTGAGAAGTCTGGCTTGGCTCTTGAAGCCATCAAGAAGTAAGGGGGTGATTGCTGTGAGTGAACTCAGTCAAGTGATTGTCAGCGTCTGGTGCGTCCTGTGCGGCGTCACTTCGATTTTCTTTCTCCTAGCAATCAAGCAGTAAAGCAGTAGGTGTCCCGTGGAACGACTCATCAGAGAGATTAAGGCTGCGAAAAAGCGAGGCGTCAACGTCGATGAAGTGTTTGTCGACAATGAGGGCAGACTGAAGCGTCTTGATACTCTCTTGATGGGCGTTCGTTGGTCTATCGTGTTTACGTTCGTTTATCCCGTGCTGCTCTACGGCATGAAGTTTCTCGCTGCTGTACTGCATGTTCCGTTCGATCTACCCGAGAAAGAGATTCTGAACTTCACCACCTGGAGTGCTTCGTCGATGATTGCATTTGGCTTCGGTAGTGGCGTGATGACCCTCGTCAGAGCAATGAGGAAGAAAGCCTATGAAGAATTGTCACACCTTGCTGTGGAGCTTATTTCTGACCGTGATGCTGACAATCAGTCCAGCACAAGCGGGCGAAGCAAAGCGCAAGACGCTGAGTGCGATTCGCAAGATTCTTAAACCTCTGCGCATTGTCACCGGCTTGGTCTTTCTTGGGACAACACTCGCCGACGAGCGGCTTGAGCGAGACATCCAGCGCGACCGAGACAAAGAGTTTAACAAGGCGGCTGTAGAGTCGTCTCAACAAGAGGTCCAGAAATGACACGCGATCTAATACCTGAAGCTAAGCGCCTGATTACTGGCGTCGAGAAGTGCGCTCTTGTCCCCTACCAGGGCAAAGCCGATCCGCCTGGTGTGCTAACGACCGCCTGGGGTCACGTTATCAAGCCGCATGAGAAGCACCTCTTGAAGCCAATCACTCAAGAAGTCGCCGACGAACTTTTTCGCAAAGACGTCGAAGATCACATCAAGTATATTCAAGGTGACATCGGCATGAGCGTCGAGCTTGATGACTGGGTATTCGGCGCATCAGGCTCGCTCGCTTATAACAACGGTCCGCGCGTGTTTCTTAGTGCGCCGTCAATTGTCAATCCGATGAGGGCAGGCGACATCAAGAAAGGCGTGCTTGCCTTCTGGAAGTTTTGCAAATCAGGTAAGCCGCTTCAATACCGCGATGGGCTGTTTTACCGTCGGCTGCAAGAGATGGTCCTGGCGCTCGATCATGTGTTGGTCAAGAAGCCTGACGATTGTCGCGAAGCTAATGCGCTCATTGCGCAGCTTGCCAAGCATGGCGACGTGACAGAGATGCGCACGTTCTTTCACAAAAATCACGTTAAGAGGCTTTGTCGTGTATGCAATCCAAGAAAATAATTGTCGCAGCTTTGCTGTTGCTTCTGAGCGCTCCGCCGGCACTTGCCCAGGACGACCCTGACGCGCCGCTGAACAATGCTGCGCACCTCACTGCGCTTGTGCACACGACGAGGGCGCCCAGGTCCTGGAAGAGCTTGAAGATTCTGCCGGGCAAGATTGAGAAGTACTACTACGAGTTTGTCATGCCGGACGGCACTGTGCGCATTAAAGTGCAGAGCCACCCCCTCACTGCAGAGGGAGTGGCTGACCGCCGACCATTGTCCGAGAGTCACCCGAATGTGCAGGCTACTCTGACTGTGCTTCAGACGGGTGCTGCTTGGGGTCCGTCGATTGCTCGTCTGTGGTGAAACCGTACTGAAGCCAATCAGAGGCTGACTTGCGGTGTCGTTGAGCCTGGCGGTCTAAGAAGGCTGCCAGGTCTTCTCTTATCTCATCGTCTGAGATGTTTTCAATACCGCTTAGATACGCACCTGTGTAATCATTATTGCAACTGATTTTTATAGAGCCGACATCGCAAGTTAATACTTGCTGCGCTAGCTTCTCAAGCTGTCGAGCTCTCTGGATGTCGTGCGCAGCTTGCTCGATAGCAGTTTCGTTTTGTATTTTGATAGTCAATTCTTTGTCCTCCTAGTGATGTTTAGTTTGCTGGTTCCGATATTCCGATTAGCTCAGCTTTGTCGTAGTCACGAAACACAACTGACTCACCCTTGTTGACTGTCTCTACGCCTCCTAGCTTGAGTTTTGCCGCAATCTCGTTAGAAGCAGGCACTTCTAAATAAACCCAGGTCGGCACTCTAAATAGATATCTTTCAACTACGCTAATCACTCTGCTTGTATCGTCCATTTACTCACCCGTCGTACTTTGTTGTTTAGTTAGTTGCTCTCTAATTGTTAAAGCGCGTTACAGTAGTCGCAATCTTTGTCATCACAAAAAGCAGGACCAGGGCAGCGACTGCGCCCCTGACAGCAATGCTTTTTGCCGGACTGCGGCTCGTGTAGAGTAACGCCGTATAGTGATTCCTTGGCGACTAGATTCTTGCCACAAGTCGGACATCGTTCAATTGTTTGGTCCCCTACTGCCAAAGCAACCTCCTTGTAATTCGCTCTCAATTTTCATTTGGAAAAAGGTCAAACAACTCTTGCTCAAACTTGTATTGCAGCGTCACAAGTTCGTTCTCCGCCTGAATGACAAGAGACTTTTTAGTCGTGATGTCTATCTGCTTTTCACGTATTTCATCAGCCATTCGAAACAACTTTTTTCTTATATCCGCATTAGATACTTGCTTTTCTTCAGACATATTTACTCCTTGTTATTGGCTATTTGCGGTCTCGTGGTTTTAGTTCTTTGTCTCTAACAAAAAACTGCGGACGCTGGCGATCCCAGTACGCATCTACCGCCTCATATCCAAAAGCTCCAACATCATCTAGCGCTTTGTTGTAAGCCAAGCTCCCGCCCACTGCTTGACCAAGCCAGAACGATGCAGCGAGGAAAAATATAACTACAACCGCTGAAGCGAATTCATTTTCCATTGTCTTCTCCTAGTTATTCTTACTTGCTATAGATAGCCCTGGTCTTGCCTGTACTTTGCTTTCGCTTGCCTGATCTGCTCCTTTATCTCTTCCTGCTCTTTCCACCATTTTTCCTTAGCGCCATCTGGGCAAACGTGCGGAAACTCTCCGGCTTGGTCAAATAGTTTCCATTTGCCCTCTACACACTGCCAATCTAATTCGTCTTCTTGGCAAATAAAACATTTTGCTTTCGGCATATCACTCCTTGTAATTCTTACTTTGTTGCTGTATTTGTTACTGCGTCTATCACGTGGTCGAGCGTGTCAAGCGCTTTATTAAATAGAATCGTGCGAGTTGTTGCTTTTGGGCAAAGTTTTTTCAGCATCAAATACGAAGCGAAAACTAATAACTCCACCTCGTTTTTGTTCATCTCACCAGTCATAACCCGCTCCACGTAGTCGTCAAAACTTATCCCTTCTTTCTTCAAACCAACCTCCTAGTTATTGCTAATTACTTTGTCTGTATCACTCTTTAATCAGTCGCTTGCGTCGCGCCTTCTCTTCTCGCTGCAACACTGGGTTCCATCCCGCTTTCTCATAGTGCTGCCAAGAATAATATGAGCCCTCCCGTTGCCACTTGGGCAAGTAGTCATAATTGACGCTATGCTCTGCTAGGATCTGTTTTTTACGGTCTTTTGAGGCGTTCTGTAAAGCTTTTGTGGCTGCCGTGGGAGTGTACCCATCTCGCCGCAGCAGCCAGTACGCGTAGGTGTTGAGACAATTCCTGGTGGCATCTTCCTGGCGCCAAGAAAAATAATCTCTAACGTGGTCATCGGTTGGCAGTTCAGAGATGCGGCAATCGAAAGCAACTATTTGCCCAAAGAATCGAGTCAGTGTTGCAGACGCTTCCCCAGCCAATACCGATATCAGCTTGCGCAGTTTCCGGTTAAACGCGGTTTCGTCGGCGGCAAACAAAAGTGATATTTCATCTGACTGGTGATAGCCTCGCTCGATCGAGAAGCCACACGCAGACATTAGGTACTGCGTTGTTGTTTGCATCCCTAAGTAAAACCCGACATCAAATGGCTTCTTAAACTGCGAATCTTCGCTTGTGAGTTTGCTAAATCCGCGCCCATCAAGCCGGGCAATCATCCTAAATCCGGGCGGCACACAGCGGTCGCTCGCTTGCTCGTACACTCTCAGTCTTGCTTCTAAATCGTCAAATCGCATTGTCACCCTCCCCATTTCTTCTTGTTTACGACAATGAAGATAATGCTAAAAAGCCATATGATGCCCAGCGGGATAAGCTCGATCGCCATCGGGATGAAGCAACACCAAAGCGGGATGCTCAGCAGCTTCAGGCACACTAGAATGAGCAGCACGATTGTTAAAACGGTAAGCATTGGTCTCTCCTTCTGGTTAGTTATTAGCTAGTTTTTTGAGTGCATTCCCGTGGCGCTCGTTTGTTTTCTCAAGCGCTTCGGCAAAGCGAAGATCTTCAAACAAGTTATCGGGCACGTCAAAAAAGCCTTGAGCGCCTGTGAAGGGGATCGGCTCAGCCAGAGGCTGAACGTCTTCAAGCATCCAGCCGAATCGCCCGCGGTCGTAGTTGCCTAGCCAGTACTCCCCGCCTGGTTTGCAGGACGTTATTAGTTTAGTAGTGGACTGGCAGTCTGCTAATCTTGCCAATGCAACAATTGCTCCGTAAGGCATTGCGAGCATTGCTTCTGTCGCTTTCGCGATGTTGCCTTCTTCGTCGTAGTCAGGCGAGTTCCAAGTTTCTACATCAAGAACTCCCAGCGCTAAGCGGTAATCATCGTCCTCGGCGAGCATCTTAATCTCCTTCAAGACTTTACGCTTTGCTGCGTGAATTGCTATCGGTCCGCGATAGCCTGTGTACCAGCTCCTTGTCTCAATCTTCTTGGCTCCAGTGGCAATCAGTGTTGCCCACGGTTGCCAGAGTGATATTGCTTTCAATGTTTAATCCCTCTCTTAATTGCGTTGTGCTCTCATATCCGTTATCAGATTCTCTAGGTCTTCTTGGTGTCTCAGGTAGTGCACTTTCAAGTCGCCCGTTCCTCTAGCCAGGTCCACTCTCAGGAAGCCTTCTGGCAGAAATACGCCCTGTCCACCTGCTAGTATTTTTCGCATCATATCGAGAGTGCCTCTCGACTTGCCATTCCAAAAAGCAAAGCAAATTCCTCCACCGGCTTCTTTGAACGCTTTGAGCATCTCTGTATTTCGGATAGGTCCAGCAGCATCGCCGTGCTCTGCCCACTTCGCCCGAAAGACTCTGGGTTTGCTCTTTCTGACTTCTTCCCATGTTCGCGCAGCTTCGCGGTCAACTCCTTTTGCATCACCCACAAAAAGCATTTCAGCAGGGACTCTTTTCTCCCCTGGGCGATTTGGCGCAATGAATGCATAAAGAACCGCTTCGACGAGATCTAGGTTTTTATACTCACGGCTTCCTGTCACTAATAAATTCAACTGTCAATCCTCCGGTAGGGGCAGGCGACTTGCACCCGCCCCGTATTTGGTGTCACTCTAAGTCGGCTGGTAGGTCGCGAGAAATACTTCGCGCTTCATGATGCTGAGCGTTCCTTCGGCGTCCTGGACGATAAAGTCTCCGACGCCGCCGGTCTGAGCTTCTTTGCCTGCGCCCAGTCTGGCGGTGCCTTTCTTCGGGTCGTAGGCTACGCCGACAACGTGGTCGCTGTTCGGGAGCTCGTCTAGGAAGTCAGACTCGCGAATCTCTTGAGCACGCACAAGCTGCTCTTCGATTGGTCTTGGAATTGTGATGTACTTTTTCAATTGCTTTCTCCTTTAGGCGTTGTGTGAGTGATTAGGCTTTGGGCTTGCGCAGCTTCGCTCTAACGAAGCAGTCTTTTGCTTCTAGCAGCTTGCGCAGTCCGGCGGTCAGCTCGCTGGAGTCTTCGATCTGCTCAAGCAAAATATCTATCGTTGAGCAAATAGGCTCGACTACTGCTTGCAGCTCAAGCGGCAAGTGCCCATACTTGAAGTACTCGCAAATGTCTCGCACCGATCCGTGGCGGTTCGCTAGAGCTGTGGGCAGAGCAGGCACGGGCTCTGGCTTCTCAACGCGCATGGGCTCTGCATCATGCTCTTCCCTGGTCTCGATGTTCACATTCGCAGACGGGTCGAAGCCAAAGCACTTGCGAGTAGCGCCATAGGACGCTGTCAGGATGGTGATAATTATGCTGCGTTTGCCAAGTTTACTTGGTGTTGACAGCGCAGACAGTTCGACTAACTCTATTTGTTCGCCAATTTCGATATGTCCTCGTGATGCGCACGTCACTGGTCGAGCGCTGAACTCATCAATGGACAGTAGTGAGGTTTTGCGATTCCAGATCGCGTCGAAGTCGCTTCTATTTACAAATATTTGTTTCATGTGTTCCTCTCAAGTTGTAATTCCAAGTACTGAAAAAATGTCGTCGTCTTCTTGCGCTGGCTTCTGCAACTCGCTCCAGCACTCGTCTAAAAGTTCAAATGATTCTTGTGCCCATCTCCGATCTAGTTCGTCTTGTGTGTCAATTGCTTTAGCTCTATCGAGCCAAAAATTTAGAACTGCTTCGTTCCCTTGCTCCTTCAGCTTTTGCAGCCGGTCTAAGCAGTATTGTTTTGTCGGGACTTTCTTCGACCTTTTGCCATCAGTCCAGATCGCTTCACCACCTACAACTCTCCGAAAAACTGGCATTAGCGCACCTCCACGAGAGACCAGAGCACGGGAGCTCGACCGCCGCCGGTGTCGCCCTGGCGCTGTGTGATTCGACCGAGAGCTTGCAGCTCTGCAAGTGCAGTTGCAAGCTGACTTGCTTTGCAAGTATTTTTGAATTTACGATTGAGCTCAGTCTGACTTGTCTCCCCAGCCTGGAGCGCATCTAGCAAGCGCTCGTTAAGCGAGCGAGTAGGCGAGTGCTCAGTCGTTGCAGTGCCGAATATCCAACGAGCAGATGCGAGGCAATACTCCCACACGGCATTGGCTGCTTGGAGATGGTGGATCTTGATTGTGTAATCGAGATCGAGGATTGCATATATCAAAGCAAGTCTCCGAATCTGCGCCGGTCCGCGAGCTGTGATATCTCCGATCAAGCCGCCGACATCCGAGGTGGTGACGCGGTGATAAAGATACCGATAGTACTCAGCTGCTTCGCTGTCGAAGTTGAACAAGTGATCGCGCTGCCCGTGACAAATAGCTTTTGCTAGGTCGCTCGCGAGGTGCGGCAAAACGTGCTCGCTTAACCCTTCGGGGAACGCCAATATTTTCGAGCGGCGTGAGCAAAACCAAAGAAAACGGTTCACAAGCCCATTGCTCAGCTCGACTTTCTCAAGCTGTCTCGACAGCTCATTCTTTGTGATATGTCCGAGCAGTGCGATATGTCCATCGCTCGCTTGCATGGGATTGGTCTTGGTCATGATGCTCAGCTTGCGACGGTCCCATGCGTCACGAATCACAACTGAGAGCGTGTTGCCCTGGCGCTGCATCGCTTTGAGCGCTCCTGCAAACTCACTCTCGATCACGAGTAAGCGCTTGTCTGTGACGCCCTCGTCTGCGTCTTCATCCTTCGTCGCTTTCTTCCCGTCTCTAATCGAAGCTATCAAGCCCTCGCCCGAGCTCAAGCCGTTGCTCACTGTCAGCGGTGGCACTCCGAGCCTCGCTTCAGCGTCGTCAAAGATTCGCTCGATTGGTCCGAGACTTGTGCCTTTCCTGGCGTTTGCTGACGCTCCGACGACCATGCCGAACACCAGCGGATAGTGGCGGTCGTCGCCGATCTTCGTCCAAGCGTGACGTCCAAAAGTTGCCCCCGCTCTGACAAGCAAGGTGGCAAGTACAGCCGCCGGATCTGCTTCACTTGATTCGACTGACGCTTCGACTATGCGCCCCGCGAGACCATGCAGGGCTGCGGGCTGTAATGTGGGCCACTCACGCACATGAAAATCGTCTGACTCTTCTGCCGGCGGCGCGAAGTTTTCAAGGGGTGCGTCGAACCGTGCTTTTCTGGGCTCTCGGTAGACCAACCTTTTGCCTGCCAGGTGGAAGATCGTGCCGAGACTTACCGCGCCTCGCGACGAGCCGCCGCGAAAGCTGCGCCATTTTTTATCGCAGTCACCTGGTCGATACTTCGCCGATCTGCTCGACCAGTCATCCCATGTCGAGAGCGGATAGCCGCCGGACTTGAGAGCCATGCCGACTTTTATCCAGACGTCATAGTCGTCGCAGTCGATTGCGCGAAGTGCGTCAAGTAAAGCGTCTTCGTCTATCTCGCGATTGTCTTGCTGCGCAGAAGGCTCAGGCTTCTCGACATAAAATTGCTCATATATCCACTCAAGCGCTTCTTGGCAGTCAGCAAGTGGCACTTGATTGAACACGTCACCGGATACGGTGAAATATCTGGGCGAGCGAAAGTCATACAGCTCGATGCCCTGTGTCGAGCCGTCGGCTATTTTCCACTTGCGCTGCCCGGTAGTGATTGCTCTGCCTTTGCAGAGAATGTGAAAGCCCTCACCGCTGGGTGAGTACTCGATGTACGTGCCCATGAAGTGGCTCAAGATCTCCGCAGCCCACTCCGCCACTTCGCCGGTAACAACGTCGACGCAGTGGTCCAGGTCAATGCCGACAAGACCGTCTTGCGCCGCGAACACATAGCCAAGCCCCGCCCAGTTGGGGAGCGCTCTTGATGCTGCCGCGAAGTCTGTCCAGGTCTCAGGTGCGTTAACCCTTGCGAGCTCGCCTGATACTTGTCGTGGTGGCTTAGTCTTTTTGCCGTCGCGAGTCTCATAGCGCCACATAACCCACTGTGCGCGGCTCTGAAGCTCGACGGGAATATTCTCAAGTTTGGGGGTAGGTGCCATTATTGTCGATTTCTGTGAGATAGATTGTGACGCCGGGCTCTTCGCCGGGATTGCAATAACGCTTTGACTCAGTCCTGGTGCACACTTGAGAGTCGTCTTTGTAGACAATGCCTGTCAGTGAGTCTTCAGTCGAGCGAATAATTTTTGTAAGGTCTGGCGTAGTGATGTGCCAGTGCGGCTGATATCGCTTTGTATGCGACTTCGGACGCGCAAACCGAAAGTCTAAGAACATCAACACTGGACCGGTCAGCAGCTCTCCGGTGTACTGCGCTTTTGCTGCTTTCGCAACCTGGTCTCTCCAGATTGCAGTCAGGGGGCTCGCATCGCGGACGAACATCTTGCCGGATTTCGACATGCCGGGCGTTTTGCTTCCCTGCGGACGCGGCACCCCACTGACTTCAATCTTGATCATTAGGCAAATGGATCGTAGTCGTCGGACGAATCAGCGCCCTGGTCGCCCTGGTCTTTTTTGCCATTTGGCATAAGCTCCACGCGCTGGCAGTTGACGAGAGTGCGCGAGCGCTTCTCGCCTGACTGGGACTCCCACTTATCTACCTCTAAACGACCGATGATGCCTACCATGTCACCTTTCCGCACGTACTGATTGACAGTATCGACCTGGTCTCCCCAGGCTCGCACGTCGATAAAATCAACCTGCTTCTCTTTCGTCGGACGCTGAAGCGCGATACTGAAATCGACTTTCTTCTTGCCTGACTCGAAATACCTAGCTTCAGGCTCTCTGCTGACTCTTCCGACTAACACCACATTATTCACGCTCACGACTAATCTCCTTATTTTTTTTGTCTACACTTTGCGCGGGTCAGTCTCTACCCAGGGGAGAGACTGAGGGCTGGTTGGCTCTGGTCTCGGAGACACCACCGGCGGTATCGTCTTGACCGAACCGATTGGCACTCTTGGCAGCGCTTCTGCAGCCTGAGCGAAAAACACCAAGAGCAGGGCGAGCGGGAGCGTGCCAGGCCACTTCTCTAGCTCAGCTGTCGCCTGGTCAACGAGCTTGTCCCAGATTCGCTTTTCGCGCTCGCTGGCTTTCGGACCGAACGGAAATGCGCGGCGCATCTCCGGTCGAATAGCGCGAGCTGCTTGACCCTTGCGAGCTTTAATGACCTCATTGATTGCAAGCTTCGCTTCCATTTCGATCTGCTTGTCTGTGCGCTTGTCGTTACTCATCGTCTCCCCCTTCGTCGTCGGCTTGCGCTCCGCCTAGCTTCGCAAGCGAGCACTTGCCGAGCGGGTCTTTAGGCACAACCTTGGTGCCTGGTATGTCCGTTAGTGCGCCTTTGTTTATCAGGCTCAACAGAGTGCGGCTGTTGAAGTCTACGGACGGACGAGCATTGATATTTTTGAAAGCCTCAAAGCCTTTTGCTTTGATATGCTCGACAATTTTTTCTCTGTCGAATATCTGAGCGCCGCCGGTCTGGCTGAACTTCACGGGACCGGAAGGCAAGGTCATCGTCTTGCCGACAAACTCACCTTTCTTGTTTGTCTTGAGCCTGTACTTTGCGAGCATTCGCGCCATAGGCTGAATGAACTGCTCAAAATAGAACTGCGCTGCGCCGTCGTATGGCTTGCATCGAGCTTCGCAGGCTGCGCGATATCTTGCAGCTTTCTCCAAGTGTCCATACGCCCGGTCAACAACCTGGTCAAGCTTCTGCTCGAAAGCATCGACTTGCTCTTTGGTCGCGCCGTCGCGCAAGACGGGCAACTCAGTCCAGCCAAATTTTTGCAAGATAAAACTTGGCTCGATGACCTCGCCGGTCTCAGGATCGACAAGCCCTGCCTCGGTGCGCTCCTGCGCTTGCTTCTGCTCGACAGGCTCTTGCTGTTGAGCTTGCTGCTGTTCGACGGGCGGAGCGTCTTGTCCGACTTCAACGCCCTCGCGTGTGACCTCGACAGTAGTGGCAATATCGTTGACGATTGCCCAGGACACATTGTCACCGACAGAGCGGACCGCATGATACAAGGCGCGAGTGCAGGGCACGATGACAATTTTTGAAACGTCAGCGACTTGGCTCAGTTGAGTGAGAATAGCGTCTAGACCTTCGCGGGTCTTGTCGACGCCCCAAATGCGATCTCCCTCGAAAGCCATGAAGTAGGTTGTCGGAGGTTGCGCTGGCTGTTCAGCCGGTGCAAGCTTAAGATCAAATCCAAGCTGAAAGCCAAGCTCCTTTTTTACCTGCTCCAGAGTTGGTTTGCACTTATTCCAGACAAGACTAGCAAAGGTTAGCTCGTGTGCAACTTGCCCATCTTTCTCGGGTTTGCAATAGTTTCTTATCTCACCCCAAAGCCAGGCGAGAGCCAATCGTCTGGCTGCTTTCGCTAGGTCAAGCTGCTTCGCTTTGTCGGCGGGTTGAGGTATCTTCTCAAAGCGTCCTGCTACTCTCAAATAATCGACCGCCTCGTCAAGCACTGGGGTCCAGGGCTTCCCTAGCAGGCTAGCCGTTGCATCAAGCAAGACGCCGATATCCATGTCACTTGCCGTATCAGAGAGCAAAGCAAAAAGATTATCTTCCTGAAGAATCACTTCAAGCGGTGCGCGATTACTAGGTGCAGGTTCAGGCAAGAAGTTCTCGACTCGTTCTTCACCTGGTTTCTCGGCTGTCACTGTGCCGGTGAGCTGGCACTTTTTGCAGATGCGACGACCATCGTCGAGTGTTGGGCTGTTTTTGTTGGTCTTGACGTTGTTGCAGATCGCGCACATGCTTGCAGTGCTGCCTGCTGTTGATTCGACCTGCTTTGGCTCAGCTCTATTTTCTGCGCAGACCTCTATCCAATCTGGCACCGCTTCCTTTGCTTCCTGCTCAGTGCCAAAGAAATGCTCAAGCGCGTTAAACTTGCCGTTCTCGACAATGCCGACATCAAAAGTGCCTTCGTGATCTTCACTCGGCTGGACAACGACATTGCCTTCCTCTGGATGGGCAACTGTTACGCCGAGCGCAGCAAAGATGTCATCGTCTGCTGCTGTCGCTTCAGGCGCGGGTGTGTTCCAGATGTGAGCAAACGCATCCTGCTTCTGCTCAGCAAGCTTTATTAGCTCAGCTTCCAACGAATAAAGCGGGCAGCCCTTGAGGTTATGCAGTGGCTGGGTAAGAGCTTGCACGCTTATCGCTGCCTCAAGCTTTTGAATCTCTTCCTCGGTCAAGCAAGCCTCGGCGATACCGTACTGGTACAGGGCTTCTCTGTACTCGTTGACAGTGGTCACGCGGAGGTCTTTCTCAGGCTCGACCGATATCTCGCCGTTAGACCATGCAACAGTAATTCCTAGCTCGCCAACGGCTTCGACCATGCCAAAGGCAAAACCGTCGACATCTTTGACGAGGTCGCCCACTTGAGGCACCGCTCTCAGTGCCGATTGTTGCACCGGCTTCACTCCACCTGGCGGCGGGTACTTTCCAAAATCTATTGCTGACATTTTGTCTCTCTCTAAAGTGTGTGTGAATTACGCTTTGGGCCAGTGATGGCTCTCGGGCAGTGGCTGACCGCGGTGGTCGACCAGGACGCGCCCGCCTTTATTGCCCGGATGGCTCAGTATCTTGACCGCAGCTTCCCACTGCTTGACAGTGAAGGCAGTCTCTATCTGGCGAATGTCGAGCTTGAACTGATGACACAACCAACCTGTTACGGTCTGTCCTGTCCATCCGTTAGCCGTTGCTGCTTGCAGAAGCTGCTGCAATTGCACCTTGGATACAATCTCTACACCGGCAGGCGTCGTGGTGTCTGATCCAGCGCCCGAGCTTTTCCCAGTAGTGGACTTTGGGTCAGGCTGGCTCGCAGAGGCAGAGCTTGCACCGGCATTGCTTGCCGTGCTCGACCCAGAGTTTGCGCTTTTCGTCGTAGTGCTCTGTTGGGTGTTCGCCTTCCCACTGCCCGCAGGGGCAGGGGTCGAGCTCGCAGGTGCAGTCTGCGATTGTTCTTGTTGCGCCGCAACCCTCGCATCGTCCGCATTGCTGCTGCTCTGACCAGACGACTCTGCCTGGGACTTTGGGACCGCTGCAACACCATTGTCGAGCCAAGCTTTTAGAGTTTCTGCGAACTCCTTGCCTGGATTGCGAGTGACGACGCCATCTACGAGGTGACATCTAGTCTTGCTCACAACCATGTCATGTTCAAGATTGAGGTCGCAAATTACGTCAAATTCATACTCGACACCCTCTCTCTGAACCGGCGCCATGCCGACTTTCTTCGGCACTTTCCTGCCTCGCTCGTTCTCTTCAAGCACGTACTCTTGCTTGGTGCGCATAGTCGCGATGACGTGACACTTACTCTGCAACATTGCGTCGACCAGTGCGTTATGCTGCGGCGTGACTTCTCTCCAAGCTGCAAAACTGTTGCCGCTCTGCGATTTCTTCGCAGCCTTGTCGACCTGCTCAAGAGCGCCGTCCTTGCCGGACCAAGCGTGAGACAGTGAGTCGATTATCACAACTTCATAGCCGGCTTTCTCGGCTTCTTTCAACATGGTAACGTAGTGCTGGGGCGAGTGTGTCTCCAGGTCAACCGTGTCGAAGTTAAACAGGTCGGCATACTTGCTCGCACTACCACGCTCGCTGTCTATTACTGCGATCTTGGCACTGAGCGCGGTGGCAAAAGTCAAAGCGGTGAAGGTCTTGCCCGAGCCGCTAGGACCCATCAAAGCAAGCCGGAGCTTTGACTTTTCTTTAGTAGCTTTCTTGAATAATGACATTTACGTTCCTCTCTCCTAATTACTGCTCTCTTCTCAATCTCTGCGAGCACCGCATATAGTGCTAAAAAACAGAGACAAAACACGTCGAAATGGCTCATGCCTACTCCTTTACACGCGAAAGAAGAGCAGCCGCCGCGATGGCAGAGCGCGTACCCCCACACTCCTGCGAAGGCGGAGACTGCTCTTGTTTTGCGTATATATCAGCTATATCGCTTAGTATTTGAAAAGACAAAGAAAGCGCCATTATCTAGCCCGCATGAAAGCGGGATAACAAGCCAATAACAAGAGGTGTTACACCCCTGGTTGTTGCTATTCAGTTGTTTCAAAAGTCCCGGCTAACCGGTCACGTGAAAATGTTACCGCGCCGGAAACATTTTTGAACACGCGAAAACTTAAAATTTCAAAATTTAATCTTTACTTGAGTATGCGGCTAGTTTCTTTCGCAGGCTGCAAATCTCGATAGACTGGTCTAGTAGGGCGTTATCGAGGTTTTGCGCCCGAATCTCTAGGCTGCGCACTTTTTCCTCAAGAGCTGCCAACCTGGCTTCTGACAACCTGTTGCCGATGGGGGAGCACAGGGCAGGCAGGCAGGAGACAGTAAAAACTAGGCAGATTAAACGCTTCACTCTTCGACAATAAGGTCCTGGTCGGCGAGGTCGTCCAATGAGACCTGGAGCGCTTTGCTCAGCCTCTTCGCAGTCTCCAGGTGCATGGGTCGCTCGCCCCGGAAGTTGCGGAAGAGAGTGATCGCGGTCACGTCGCTCATTTTTGCGAGTGTGCGTAGTGTGGGCTTTACGTCGAGCGCCTCCATCCGCAGCTTTACATAAGGAGGAAGACCATCGCCCCAGCCGCTGGCTTTTCTCGCGCTGTCCATAAGATATAACATCCCCCGATTATACATATGTACTAGACTGCGAACATTAAAGGACGGATAATCCTTGTATATAGATTGTGGAGCGTAAGGGAGTCGAACCCTTGACCTCTTCAATGCCATTGAAGCGCGCTACCAACTGCGCTAACGCCCCGACATGTGGATTTATATCATAAATTAGTCGGACAAAGCAAAGCCGGATCGCCTTGCATTTAGGCTTGTTTACACAAAGCTTCTATATTTGACCCATTCCTGAACATTTCCTAACTGCCCGAACCGCCCAGAATAGTTCAAGATCGCCAATAATTACCAATGGTATCCTTCAGCCCCGGAGGTTCTTGAATACCGGTGCGCAGACATGAAAACTTATTAGACGACGCTTCGGCTTGCCTGCTTGTCATCGATGTGCAAGAGCGCTTCGCCCCGCACATTGAAAATTTCGAGCAACTTGTCTCAAAAATAGTCACTATGGCTAAAGGGGCAGCCATATTAAACTTGCCTATCATTGTTACTGAGCAGTATGTCAAAGGTCTTGGCCCGACAGTTCAACCTATAAAGGAAGCCTGCGCAGGCGCCCAATATTTTGAGAAGAATTGCTTTCCGGTGACGACCGAGCCCTTCTTGGCGCATTTAGAAAGTCTTGGGCGCAGGCAAGTGATCGTCACCGGTATTGAAACCCATGTCTGCGTTAATCAATCTGTGCATGAGCTCTTGCAACGCTCCTATCAGGTGCACGTTATAGAAGATGCGGTGGGCAGCCGTGAGGCTTTGCACCGAAAGGTCGGATTGAAAAAGATGGAGAGGGCCGGGGCGATTATTTCTTCGACCGAGACAGCCCTTTTTGAGATGTTGAAAGAAGCCGGAACGGCTCGGTTCAAAGAAGTGCAAGCTCTGGTTAAGTGATTATGTTTAAGTACACGCAAAAGATTAGTCTTGCTCTAGCTCTCAGCTTTAACCTGTTTGCTTCTCCGGTTTGGTCGCAAGAAAGCGTCAAAACTGAGCCTCAACCTGCCGACCAGAACCAAAGTGGAGTAATCAACCAGGGTGAGCAATCTAAGCAAGCGCCCAATTTTCTAAATGGTCCAGCAAATAACCCTATTGATACTTCGACTGATTCAGTCAGACAGGGCGGTCAAGTCTTTAGAGATCCCCTTGATCAAGTTGACGCTCCCCCTCCCTCCCAGCCCTTGCCTGACAGCGCCAGCACCACCACCGGGCTTTCGGGGCGACAGGCGCAAGATCCTGCCAATGTCTCAGGGCAAACTTCCGGATTGAGTACCGGAAAAAGGCAGGAAGACTATGAAGTAATCAATACACAGGCTGAAAGCTTCAGGCAGAAGTTCTTACAGGGTGAGGCGATTGAATTGCGTCTACCAATGGGGGGAGAGCTTATGCCGCTTTCCCCCATATTGCCGCCAATTAGACTGGAAGCCAGCTATACCCAGCCGATTTCTCTCAAGGAAGCGGTTCTTTATAGTCTCGACAATAATCTAGCCATTCGCATTCAACGCGAAGTGATGACCGAGAACAAATGGCTTTCGGTTGGTGCTTTTGGCCGCTTCCTGCCTGATGCATTAATGAGCTATCGCTCGCAGTACCAACAGGGTACTACTCTTATCGGCGGTACTATTCCCATTACTTTTGCCAACCCTTTTGTCACCGCCCAAGCTGGATATAGATTCTTTGGCTTTAGAGGCGGCAGTGTTCTCTTCGGCTCTCTATCAAGTTTGCATAACTTCAGGGCCAGTCGGGCGCAGTACCGTGCCACCATCAATGATACCTTGCTCAATATCACCCGCAATTATTATGAGCTTGTGCGCAATCAGGCCCTCTTGCAGATTCAGTCTAGAGCAGTAGATGTTTCAAAGGCTCAGGTCGACCTCAATAGACAGCTGGAAAGGGCTGGAACCGGCACGCGTTTCCAGGTTTTGCAGTCTGAAACACAGTTGGCACGCGATGAGCAGGGTCTGCTCACCCAGGAAGTGGGTCTGCGAAACGCTGCTATCAACCTAGCCACAGCCCTCAACCTCAATGCCACCGTCAACCTGCTTTCAGTTGAGTCGGAAGTACGAAAAGTAAGACTGGTTGATCCCGGGCTCGATATCAATCGCTTGATTGCCATTGCCATTGAAAATCGACCAGAGTTGCGGCAATTCGAAGAGTTGCGCATTGCCGCTAAACGCAATATTCAGGTGCAAGCTGCGCCTCTGTATCCTCAGTTTCAGTTTTTCGGCACTGTGGCCGGTAACGGTCAAACCTTGGGTACTTCATACACGACCACGGCACCTTCCTATACAGCCGTGCCTCTGGCTCAGCCGGCAAGCGCCCAGTCTATCCTCACCAATGTCAATGACTTCGCTCGCATCACCACCGCCAATACAGTTGTGCCTGCCGGCATGTCTTATAGCCCAGGCAGTGTGATCAATAGAAAAATAAGAGAGTCTGTGCAAATCGGTTTTCAAATCGATTGGAATTATCCATCACTCGGCGTGCCCGATTTGGCTAATGTGCAGGCCGCACGTGCCCAGGCCAGGCAAGCCAATTTGCGCGTCAACCAAACCATTATGGATGTCTACCAACAGGTTAGACAGACCTATCTGCAAAGTCAGACAGCCGAGAGACAAATAGAAGTAGCCACCAAGGAAGTGCTTTCTTCGGCGGAAGAACTGCGACTTTCTAGGGTGCGACTGGCAAACGGCGTCGGCACGAACATCGATGTCATCAATGCCCAGCGCGACTTTACCCAGGCTTTGGTGCGCAAAGCTTCCGCCATCATCGAGTTCAATATTCAGCAAGCACAACTCTTGCGCGATATCGGCATCATCAGTGCCGATAATCTCACTTCAGGGCGCTTGGTCAGGTAGGCTGCAGGGCAAAGAGCTAAGCGCGCTCTATTTGATGGTGTACATCTTGTTAGGTAATTTTTCGGTAGACAGACTATAACCACCGGCAAGGTCAGACTCTTGGTCGCCTATATTGACCAGAATCTTATAGCCCATGTCTTCTATCTGCTTGCGATATTCAGGCTTCATCTGCGCCGCCGGCGTGCGGTCGTGGTCTTTTCTCATATAGAGACCGTCGTAGACTATGCCGGCTTTGATGAGATTGGCAATAGTGGCTCTGCGCATGTGTTCCTGTCTGCCTGTGATCAAAAAGACGGCGATGCCTTTAGAGCGAGCAAACTTAAGCAGTGCTATTGATTGAGTGAGAGGCTTGGCCTCGGCTTTGGCCATCCAGTCTTCCCAGCCGGACCAGTCAACTGCCTTCACCGCCGCTTTAGCCTTTTCTTCCATGTAGGCGCGGTTGTCGAGAATGGTTTCGTCTATGTCCGAAACTACGGCTAGGCAGCTTGGATCGATGTTCTTATTTTCTTTGAGAAAGTCTTCGATGGCTTTGCGCCCCTTCTTAACGGCGGCGCTGAATTCTTTTTGATAGCCGGCTGAATGTGAGTATTTAAGACCGTTCTTTAGCTCATCAGCGCTTTCGGTCTCTTTTGTGGTTTCGTCTTTGACCGCCGCCCAAGCCGGCGTATAGAGTGAAT
The DNA here is from genome assembly GCA_019745415.1 of Candidatus Obscuribacterales bacterium. Classification (GTDB taxonomy): domain Bacteria; phylum Cyanobacteriota; class Vampirovibrionia; order Obscuribacterales; family Obscuribacteraceae; genus Obscuribacter. The sequence goes on from JAIETF010000002.1 coordinate 80,895, forward strand.
TTGTATAAAAAGACCCTGTAGAAAAAGACTGAGCCAGGCAAAGTCCCAAAGCAATGGCAAAGGCTTTTCTAAAGACGAGGTTGAATTTACTGTTTTTCTGCAATTTTGCCCAATTCGATTGTTTTTGCTGTCGATGAGGTCATTATTGTAGCTCAGCTCAGGCGGTGTTGTTCTGGCCTCGCTCGAGCCCAGTTTATCCTAGCCAAAGCCGAATATGCTTAAGCCCAAACCGAATTTGTTTTGGCCCAAGCCGAGTTTATTCTAGCCCAAGCCGAATTTGTTTTAGCCCAAGCCGTTCATTCTAACGCCGCGACCAGCTGCATATGTGGCACTGCCGCCGATGACCTTTTGTCTGCCGCCCAGTGGCTTCACTTCAACTTCGCCCACCGACTCTTCCACGGTCACCCCGTCATAGACGCCCCAAGAGCCCGAGCTTAGTTTCTTGCTTTTCGGCTTCATCTTGTGCAGCAGGCGGTCTGATTCAGCAATGCAATAGAGAAGGGCTCCCGCCAAAAGTGCGCTCGCCAGGTAAAATGGAATATCCACTGCATGTCCTCCATTGCCGACCAAGATAGATTAAATCAGGGCGAAATTGGTTGTAAATGGGGAAAATACTCATATAGCCGAAGCCCTGCCGGAAATACCGACAGGGCTTGGCTTTGGACCTGATATAAGAACTAATGCAGATGCATTAATGCTTAACTAAACCGGCTAGCTCTTCATAAAGACCGGCAATGAGCATGGTGATCATGGCTGTTTTCGGGTTTTCTTCTGAAAAGCGCGTGAATTCGCGAGCCTTGGTCTCGAAGAGACCAAGAAGTCGCTTATCTAGGGCTTTTGCATGCTCGTTATGAATGATCTGCATTTTGTTTGAAGCTTTCTAGTTTGATTGATATTGGCAAGTAAAAGAGAGAATAGTTAAATTTTACTCAAAAGAGCAAAAACCGCAATAGATAAAGGCTGGAAATCTCCTGAAAAGTCTAGATTTTATTTTTGAAGTAGTGTCGCCGGTGGTGCGGTATATGCTTTGTTTATAATTTGTACTATGATGTTGTTATGAGCCAGCTTGCCACTTCGGTGCAGCCTACGATCAAGCAACTTCTCGCCACGGACGCGCTGTCCGAGGCTCAGGTGCTTTGCGGTCAGCTGGAGCGCCCGATCAGTCAGGTAATATCGACACTGGGTGAATCTCCTCGTCCAGGCAGTCTGGTGGTCACTCAGTCCGAATCGGTTTTCAATACCGAAGTGGCTGTATTGGCAAAATTATCAGCCTTAGTAATCGTGCGCTCCACTCCGGCTACTCCCGAATCTATAGCGGTCGGCGCTGCCAAGGGGGAGGGGGAAGCGGCGCTGGGAGCTTTCAATGATGCTGCTCTCAAACGTCTGGTCAAGCGCTGCAAAGACGCCGACATTCCTCTTTTGGTGGTGCCGAGCTATGGTGATCCGGTGCAAGTGCTGGAAGATGTTCGCTTTGTCTTTCTGCGCGAGCTGAAACTTTCTTCGGCCAGGCTTTATAGCGTCATGCTTTCTATTGCCCTAGAAGAAGGTCTCGATGGTCTTATCGAAGTTGTATCCGGTTGGTTGAACCGCCCCCTTTCAGTGGAAACGGCCGACTTTAAGGTTCTGGCGGCGCGCAATATGGGGGCTACTCCCGCCAGTCAGCAAAGACATTTGTCTGACGAAAGTATGAAATGTCTCAGGGTCTATAAGAAGAATCTAGAGGCGCTTTCGCCAAAGGTTGGTCCCCTTTTGGACGGTCAAGCAGATCTTCATATAGCGCCGGTGCGTCTTGGTCGCCGTCTAGTCTTTCCGGTGCCTTTCAGTGAGCTGATTGCCGGTTATGTTTCAGTGATGGTCCGTCCCCAGGACGACCTCAATCAAATTGCCGAATATATGCAACCCCTGGCTCTCGCCTGTAAGGTAGACTTTTCGCACAGATTGAAAGACTCTCCTTCTTTCGCCGCCACCCAGCGCACTCTCTTGAAAGATCTCATCTCAGGGCGGGGTCTGGCCAGTGCCGACCAAGAGCGGCTAGAGCGCAGTTTCGGCTTTGATCTTTGCGACGGCTTTCATGTCTTTGCCGTAGATGTTCAAATAAGCAAAGAAAAGGGCAAGAGTGAGGCACCACTGGTGGTGCAGTATCCCGATGACAAATTTATCTCATGCGATCTAGAAGGCATGCGAGCTTTCGTTGTGCCTCATTTTGCCAAGAATGCCGAAACTTGGCGTAAGCATGCCGAAGACATTATTGCCGCTATTAGAGAATTGAACAAAGGCGATGGCAATAAAGCAGCCGTGCGTCTCGGCGCCGGGCGCTTGGTCGAGACCATGCCTGAAATTGCCGATGCTTACGGTGAAGCCAGACAAGCCCTGGTTATTGGTTCGATGATGCATGGTGAGGGCGAGTTTTTGCTCGAGTATGGTGAACTCGGGGTGCGCCGTCTGCTTTATCTAATCTTTGATCATCCTGAGGTGGAGCGCTTTCTGGAAGAGACCTTGAGCCCCCTGGCCAGCTATGATGAAGAGTGGGAGTCGGAGCTGGTCGATACCCTTAAGGTCTATCTCGAGCACGGAGCCAACCTCAATTCAACGGCGCGGGCCCTCTTTATTCATAGGCACACTCTAAGGTACCGCTTAGAACAGATTGCCGATATACTCAAGGTCGATATTGATTCGCAGGAAGTGCTGCTCAATCTGCAAATTGCATTTCTGATCAAAGACATGAAAGAAGGCGGGAAGAAGAAACAGTGAGTTTGCTTGCCGCTCAACAAGTGGTGAAGCGCTATGACGGTGCTTCGGTCAACGCCCTGAACGGTGTTTCACTGCAGGTGGAGAGCGGCGAGTTTTATAGTTTTCTTGGGCCGAGCGGTTGCGGCAAAACCACCTTACTTAGAATCATCGCCGGTTTTGAGGATGCAAGCGCCGGTAGCGTTCTCATCGACGGTAAGGTTATGAATGACTTACCGGCCCACAAACGACCGGTCAATATGGTCTTTCAAAGTTACGCTCTCTTTCCTCATCTCAGTGTTTTTGAGAATGTGGCTTTCGGTCTGAAGTACGGGGCCGGACGTAATATCGCTAATTTAGATATAGTCTCTGAAGTAGAGAAAGCGCTCGATATTGTGCGTCTTAAACAGTTCAAAGATCGCAAGCCCGACAAACTTTCAGGCGGGCAGCAGCAGCGCGTGGCTTTAGCCCGTGCCTTAGCTGTGCGTCCCCTCGTGCTGCTTTTAGATGAGCCGCTTTCGGCTCTCGATGTGCAAATTCGAGAGGAAATGCAGGTCGAACTCTCGCGCCTGCAGAAAGAATTGAATATGACCTTTGTCATGGTCACGCATGATCAGTCTGAGGCTCTTGCTCTCAGCAGCCGCATCGCCGTTTTTAATCATGGCAATATTGAGCAGATAGGCAGCCCGACAGAAATTTATGAAAAGCCGGAGACTTTGTTCGTTGCCTCTTTCATCGGTGATTCAAATGTCTTAGCCGGCACCCTCGTCGAGAATGACCAAGATAACTCGTCTGGTGTTGCCGCCGAATTGGGCAAGAGAGCTTATTTACTTGGCGATGGCCAGAAGATTTATGTCAGTCCTGAAAGTTCTAACGAAGCCTTGCCTAAGCAAGCCAGACTAGTATTCAAACCAGAGGCTCTCCATATCGCCGGCTCGGCTGCCTTAGGCAGCGAAAATCAGCTCAGTGCTGCCATTAAGCATCTATCTTATCAAGGTAGTTTTACTGATCTTGTGCTGAGCAGCCAAGGCTTTGAATTTAAAGCCACTCTGCCTTCGGCTGAAGTGAAAGCGGCCAAGGTGGGTGAGACACTTTTGTTTTCAATCAAGGGTGAAGTGAGAGTGCTGGGTGATGCTTGATCTGGAACCAGAAAAGCCTTTGTCTGTACCCTTCAGTCGCCGCCGCTTTCTCAAAAGTAGCGCTCAGTTTTTAGCTGCTTTTCAGACTTTGCAGCTTTTCGGCTGCGCCGAGCAAAGTAAGCAGAATGAAAGGCAATTGAATATTCTCAACTGGGCTGATTATCTGCATCCAGATGCCATACCCGAGTTTCAGAAACGTTATGGCATCGAAGTGGTCTACGATACCTTCGCTTCCAACGAGGCTCTTTTGGCTAAGCTGCAAGCTGGTGGCACCAAATACGATATTATAGTGCCCTCCAGTTATATGGTGAAAAATCTCAAGAAGCTCTCCTTACTGTCTGAACTGGAGCATGATCGCATAACAGGTATGAAAGGGCTTATGCCACGCTTTCTCAATGCTCAGTTTGATCCGGGCTTGCGCTATTGCATGCCCTATACCTGGGGCACAACTGGTATAGGCTATAACGAGAAGATTTTAGAGCGTTTGGGAGGCCGGGCTCTTCTCTCTGGTAGTGACAAGCAGCGTCTGTCGTGGAATCTTTTTTTTGACGAACGTTTTGCCAATCGCATAACTATATTGGACGATGCCCGCGAGGCGATTGGTATGTCTTTGAAGCGCAGTGGATACTCCTACAACAGTGTCGCTCTCGCCGAACTAGAAGTGGCGGCGCAGGCGCTCAAAGAGCAGAAGAAGCTGATTATGTGCTATTCCTCAGACCAGGTGATTGTCGCACTTTCTTCAGGTGATTCTCTACTTTCTCAGGTTTATAGCGGCGATGCCTACCAAGCTCGCCGTGAAAATAAGGACGTGCGCTATGTAATTCCTGCCGAAGGGGCGTCAATTTGGACTGATAATTTTTGCATTCCGAGGCAGGCGCCTCATAAAGAGAACGCCTATAAATGGATCAATTACATGCTTGAACCGGAAGTTTCAGCTGCCTGTGCCAATTTTACTCATTATGCAACGGCAAATTATCTTGCTTTTAAAGGTGTCGATCCCGAACTCAAGCAAGACCCAAACTTGTATCCGCCCGATAGTGTCTTGCAGACCTGCGAAGAGTTGCATGACATCGGCAAGGCTGTATTTCTCTATGACCGCCTCTGGACCGAAATTAAGTGTGCTTGATTATTTGACGGCGGTAAGATAGTTCGAACCGGCGTCGACCTCTTCAATCTTGATAGAGCTGAAGTCTTTGAACAAGTCATGCAATTCTTGGTTTTGGTACCGTCTCAAAAGCATGCCTTTACGCATCGGGTCGGTATAGACATGGGTACCGTCTTCCAGTTCGAAATATTCGCCGGGACCACCGCCAACATTATCGAAACAACCGATAAAAACTCCGCCTGGCTTGAGCATCTTGAAAATGCGTTCGGCTATATCGCGGCTCATATTGAGGGGGAAATGTTCAAAAATTGAATTGGCGACAACCGCGTCGAAAGAATCTTCCTCAAATTCCATAGTTTCGATGTCGCTTACTTGAAAGTCGATTGTATGACCATCTTCCCTGGCCCATATTTTGCCCAATTTTATTGCCTGGGCCGATACGTCCACACCGGTGACCTGAAAACCTTCTCGGCAAAGATAAATCGATAGCCAACCAGAGCCGCAGCCCAGATCTAGGACCTTCTTTACACCCTTTTCTTTCAAGTCGGCAGGAATGCGCGGCACATATGAAAGCTGAGGCAACTGCTTATACGGGCGGGTGACGCCGCTCCAGGCTTTTTCCCAGAAGGCCAGGTTTTCCCTGTAGATTTCCGAGCTTAAGTCTAGTTCCACTGCCGTTTGCCTTTGCGCCACGATATTTACCATTAACTTTCCACTTGACTGGGTCAGTTAATGCTAGCATGACCGCGATTTTGCATATAAATCTGATCACAAGAAGATACAGTACTTATAAGTTCGCTTAACGGTCATTTTGGGGTGGTATTAATCTCTGGGGAGCGCGGTCTGAATAGGGCCTTTCATTTTATGAGGGTTAGCGGGTTAACTTGCTAGAAGATTCGGGACGATCTGGTCCTTTACAACTTCTGATGATGCTTGTCCAGCAGGCCGGTCCAGGCGCGCTGCCTTTGAGCATCTTGGCTCCCGACGGTTTTTTGCCTTTTATCAGACAAGTCGAACAGCTTATCCTGGCCGAGAAAATTAACCCTGTCATAGTCTATTGGCGCCGTCACGGCGCCGGGGACCTGCTTCCTTCCGGTAAAGATTTCGGTCTTTTGCTGCGAGAGTCGACCTATGTCGCCTGTTTTTCAGATGAGCGAGCCGAGGGACCGGATGAATGGAGCGTTATTGTGGAGAGCCCGAGGCTTTCCATGGTGGTCTATGGGCAGCAAGCCACCGAATCTTCCGAGAATCACAAATACCAATGCGCTGGTTCAATCGACCCTGGAATAGTGAGAGAGGCGTTCAACCGGCTTCTGCCTGTCTGGCAGTCTCTGGCTCTGGCCGACAGTAATCGCATCGAAGATGCCCGCATTTCACTTGGTCCTGGCGGTTGTGATCCGCGTTTTGTGCAGCAGGTAAAAGGTCTTTGGCCTGTATTGAAAGGTCCGATTCAGCAGAGTCTGATAATTGATGGAACCGGCAATCAGCAAGATTCCGGGGAAACTGTCTTTCAGTTGACGCCTCCTGGTGTTTCTCCTAATTCTCAGGCGGCTCAGACCATTACTGGTCCCAACAAAATTCAACCCATAGCCATGGATTATCGCGGCAGTCGTTACAGTGTCGCCGACGGCGGCGTGCCCACTGTGCCCAATCCAGCTATTTCGGCACCATCTCCCACTGTGCAGATGAACAAGCTGGGCAGTAATTTTGCAGAGGGTATGTCCTCCCAGTCTTCCGCCCCCCCTACTGATGCCTCCGATTTCAGTCCGCACCCGCCGCTGCCGTCTATGCCTGGTTCTGAGATAACCCCCATAGATAGAGGCGCAGATAAAGGCGCTGATAGAAACGCCTCCGATAAAATTAGCGGCGTGCGCTCAGCCCGTCGCAGTCATAGTTCTCTAGCCAGTATGAACTCCGAAGGTTCCATATACGGCGATGTGCTAGAACCCGATCCTTTAGCCGGCGCCGAAGCCAATCTCGTTCCGGCTAAGTCGCGCAAGGGTCAGGCCTCTCGCACTTCTTCCGGTTTGATGGCTATCGATCCCGGTGCCGAATTAACCATGGGCGTCACCCATGGTAAGAATCTCATTCCGCCCTCGGCTCAGTCCATTATCAGTGAAATCATCGGTCAACTCAGGCATTCAAGCGACCTTAATTCTATTTTGCAGTACGCTATCGAAACACTTACCACCATCCTTGGTGCCGACCGCGGTCTGATGTGGAAAGTAGTCGGCGACCAGTTGGCTGTAACCAATGAGTATTCAATCGGCGGCAATACTTGCTTTGTCGATAACCAGCTCAATTCGCAAGAGTCGATGTCCATTGTTCTAGAGTTCCTCTCGCGCTTTCCCGATGAATCCGGTGCCGGCGTAATCAGTATTCCCGACACAGCCCAAGATACCGACTTGCACAAAATGTCGCGCACCCTTTCATCTCTTTTAGAACTAGGTGATGTGCGGGGGCGCCTCATGGTGCAGCTGCGTTCACGCGGTATTTTCTCTGGCTTTCTAGAGTTGCAACAGTGTGGACGTCCGCGTGAGTGGAGCACCGAAGACGCCGTTGTCTTACAGAAAGTAGCCGAGATGCTTTCAGTGGTTGTGCAGCAGTCTTTCGACCAAAGCAAGATCGAAATGGACGCGCAAGAGATGAAGCTCATCAACGAGATTGCTTCTCTATTTCGCGACTCTAAGGGCGAAAGCAGCCGTGATTCACTAGTTAAGTCGGTTATGCTCGTAGCAGATCACATGGGCTTTATTCACTCTCAGATCTATCTGTTCAATCAAGACCTCAACTTGCTGGAGCCCCAGATAAGAGAAAGCGAAGAAGGGTCTATGGACCTTTCCAATAAAGAGAATCCATTTGTTGCCGTGTTCGAATCAGGACGCGGCAAAGTCGTCAATATGGAATATTCTCGTAAAGGTGATCCCTTCTTTGGTCATGATATGGCATTGGTACTGCCCCTGGTGTCAGAGGGGCACCGCATGGGTGTGATTGGTCTCTGGCAAAGGCAGCCTAAGCGTCCCCAATTTAGACCGCAGGACCGTGAACTGGGTTTGACCATCGCCGGCCACCTTTCCAACGTTATTCGCGCCGATATGGCGGTGCAACAAATTAGAGCTGATCAGTTGCGAGAGTCTCTAATCAACAAAGTTTCACTCGAGATCAAGCGTTCGCTCAAAGAAGCCGATCAGATTATGGATACTCTGGTCAAATCATTGCAAGAGTACTTCGATCTCGATCTATGCGTAGTCTCTCTGTACGATTATCTTGAGGGGCAGAGCGCTCCCTTGAAGGCGGTAAAATGCAAATTTGCAGGGGATGAAGAAGAATTCCCCCCACCTTTGCCTCCGGCTATGCCCGGCATGCCTATGCTCGAAGAAGATCCCGAGATTTCAGCCGCTCAGCGCATTGCCGATGCCATAGTCTCTAAAAATTTAGAAGCGCTGTTGGAAGGGCAGACTGTCAGTATTGATGCCCATGAGCTGAAAGAAACTTTGACTGACGACCTCTGGACCGGTTCGTTCGATACCAGGCGCACAATTGTGGTGCCTCTGGGCCAAGGCAATAACTTCAAAGCCGCCCTCATGTTGATTTCAAAAGACAGCGGCAAGCCCTTGCCCGATAAAGACATGAGAATGGTCATTGACCTGGCCGACAGGGTCGGGGTGGTGATTTCGCACGCCGAACTGTTTGCCACAGTGGAAAGACAGGCGGTTACCGATCCGATGACAGGTTTGTTCAATCGCCGCTATTTCGAAGAGCAGCTGTCAAAAGAAATCGATCGTTTTCAGCGCTTCGGCCACCCCTTCTCTTTCATCATTGTCGACCTCGATTATCTAAAGAAGATCAACGACAATCTTGGTCACCATGTCGGTGACGCGGCGATTATCCACATCGGCAATGTCATAAAAAGATCGGTGCGCGAAATTGATACGGTCGGCCGCTTCGGCGGTGAAGAGTTTGTAATTCTTTTGCCTGAGACCGATCTGAAATGGGCCAAGATGGTGGCGGAGCGTATCTGTGCTGCAATTCGCGAAAAGCCTGTGGAAGGTGCCGGTATCGTTACTGGTTCTATCGGTGTGGCAACTTTCCCCAATGATGCACAAGATAAAACTCGTTTGTTTGAGTTGGCCGACCAAGCTCTCTTCTTGGCTAAGCACCGCGGGCGCAACCAGGTTTGCACAGTCACCGAAGATCTCTTGCCTACGCTGGCTGAGGGCGGCGAAGAGAAGTTTAAGCATGCCATGAAGCAAGACATACGCATGGGACCTGCTGCAGTTCTTGATGCCCCCGAAAGCACAGAGAAAGATGGCGCCGGTAAAGCCAGTGAGAAAGCTGCTGCCAAAGGTGGCTCTATTGATCTGACTAGCGGCTTCGATGTCGAGATAGTGAAAGAGAAAGGCTTACTTGGGTTGCTTGCTCAATTGGTGCGCCAAGTAGAAGAGCATTCCGCCTATACGCCCGAGCGCTCTAAGCGGGCTTATTCTTATGCATCGCGCATCGCCCAGAGTTTGCATCTGGCTAAAGATCACACCGAAGTGGTATCACTGGCTGCGGTCATGTGCAATATCGGCAAAATGGTCGTGCCCGAAGATATTCTCAAGAAAGCCGATCACTTAAATGACGAAGACCTTGTTTATATTAATCAAGTGCCCCATGCCGGCGCTAAGTTTCTTGAGCCGGCCAGGCTCTTGTCTAAGATTTCACCGGTGGTGGAGGCCTATCAGGAACACTGGGACGGCAGCGGCTACCCCAATGGTTTGAAAGGCGACGTTATTCCAATCGAGTCGCGCATAGTTTCGCTTGTCGATGCTTATACTGCTATGACGAGTGAAAGACCTTATCGTGAAGCCTTTACCAAGGAAGAGGCTATAAAGCTGATTCAAGAGGGCTCGGGCAAAGAGTGGGACCCGAGAATTGTCAAGATATTCCTTTCTATACTCAGCAAAGAGCCCGAAGTGAGTGAAAAGGCAGAGCAGGCTGAATAGAGCGCTTGTATATACAAAAGATCCTTACAAGAAAATAATGATTATCGGATCCCCTTGTCAACCTTGGTGAGCTTGCTATAATAAAAACATCGAACCAAGGACGGAGGGCTCACAGTCAAGCGGGGCAAGCATTTCCAGTCACTG
>JAIETF010000032.1 GCA_019745415.1 Candidatus Obscuribacterales bacterium
CGAGCAGTAGGCTATTTCGCCTGGCAGGGAGATGGGCGTGCGCCCCGGCTCGCTCAACCGTCCCCATACCATTTTTTTTGCCGTCAAAATATTATAGAATGTAGTATAAAAGGCGAAAAAGAGAATGATTTTTCTCGGAAAAATCGGAAACGGCCGCTCCCCTTTTTCAAGCCCTTAAGAGGGTTATGCTTGGGGCGGCCGTTTCCAAACTTACGATAAAGGCAAGGAATAAAATCGGTACTTTATTCGACCTTTCTCCTTTTGCATTGCCAGAGCTGTTTTCTCTGGGCACTTTTAATATAGCAAGCTGACTGCCTCGGCACATCAGTCTCTAGGATGGTTTTACTCTTTAGAGAATCTCAGGATAGGTCTTGAGCACACGTAAGAGTTCGGCCACCGACCAAGCCTGACTGATGCAACCGCGCGCTTCGTGGGGCGACTCGCCATCAAAGATCTCGCTAATCGAGCCCAGGCAGGCCGCACTGTCTATATGTTTTATCAGGGGGCGAAGCTGCTTTCTAATCAAGGCGAAGTTTGCCTCGGTCTTGCCGAAGGCATAAATTCTGGCATCTACCCAAATGCCAAACAGCCAGGGCCAGACCGTGCCTTGGTGATATGTCATATCGCGGCGCAGTTGGTCGGCGGGTACGCCATCGCCATAGCGCTGGTGATAGGCGGCATCATCGGGGCTGAGGGTGCGCAGCCCATATGCTGTGAGCAACTTGGGCTCGATTGTTTCAAGCATGCGTCTTGCTCTTTCCCTGCTGATGAGAGGAAAGGAGAGGGCTGCGGCAAAAAGTTGGTTGGGTCTGAGGCTCCAGTCTAGACTACCGTCATCTTGCAGCACGTCAGCCAGATGGCCTCTTTCCTCACTCCAGAATTTTTCCATAGACTTTTGGATTGCCTGGTCGTAGCCGGCATAGATAGTCATATTGGCATAGACTGCTGCATAAAGTGTGCGGGCGATAATGGCGAAGTTGTGCCAAAGAGCATTGATTTCAATCGCTTTGCCGTGCCTGGGTGTGACCACCAGGTCGCCGCATTTTGCATCCATCCAGGTTAATTGCACATGCGCCTCGCCGCCTCTTATAAGGCTGTCTGCCTCCAGCTTTAGCCCATGCCTAGTACCGCATTGATGCCGTTTGATTATTTCGAAGAAGTTGTGGATCTGACTTCCTACAAAGGCTAGATCGTCTGTGGTTAGATAGTATCTATAGAGAGCTTCGCCCCAGAGGAAAGTAGCATCGGCGGTGTTATAGGTAGGTGGACCCTGATCGGGGAAGAAGTTGGGAATCATACCCTCGCTTAGGTACTTTGAGAATGTCGCCAGTATGCCTTTGGCTTCTTCAAACCTGCCGGTGGCCAAGCAAAGTCCATTCAGGCTGATCATGGCGTCTCTGCCCCAGTCAGAGAACCAGGGATAGCCGGCCAAGACCGAAGTTTGGCCGGTGGAGCGGCGCTCAACTAAGAACTGATCGGCTGCCAGCACCAGTTTTTGCAGATAGGGCGGCGCCTCCTTTACCTTGGCTTGAAGCAAGAGAAATTCTTGTCTTTCTTGCACAGCGATAAGCAGCCGTTCGAAGCTCATCTCTTGCCGCTCCGCTTCTAGAGAGAATTCTAGGGTAAGACTCTCGCCAATCTGCAGAGTCGTGTCTACAAAACCTAGGCGCAGGCAGTCTTCACTGTCGGGCAGCCCTCGTTCCCATTCGCGACGATAAAAGTAGTCTTTATACCAGGCTTGACCAGCACTGTATGAAGTTTTGCCGCCTGAAGTTCTCAAGTAAAAGGGCACGGCTCCAGGGAAAGCTTCTATTCTTACATCAAGATTGCCTTCTCCTTTTTTGATTTGCTGCTCGAAGAACCAGTTCTCGGAGCCTTTTGTCTGGCTGTGAAAATCGCGGTAGTTAGAGATTACTGCGATCTTGATTGATACCGGCGCAGCAGCATCATCATCATCATCATCATCGCTTTTTCTCATCCGCTCCAGTCTGTAGCCAACATAAACTGACTGGCGCTTATGCAGCATCAAGACTTGTTTGACTAGATAGAAATCGCCTAGCCTGTAGCGCCAGGTCGGCACCGGTAGTGGTGCGAAGCTTTCTAAGAACTGCAGCCCCTCGGGGGCGATCGCTCCGCTTTTCCAGGCGTTTACTGCCAGTGCCTTGCCGTCGACTATCTCGTCGAGATGGCTGACCAGATTGACTCGGTCGACCGGTGGATTGAAAGCCGCTACAAAGAGACCGTGATAACGCCTGGTATTAGCCGTTGATATTGAACCGGCGGCAAAAGAGCCGAGACCGTTGGTGAGGAGCCATTCGCGACTATCTTCGGCTTCTATGTTTGGTACTTTTTGCAGGGCTTGTTTCATTTTGATTTATTGGTTGTTTGGTTTATTGGTTGTTTGGTTTATTGGTAATAAGGTTGCAGAATTGTACCTTGAGGTACTCCTTCGATAGGCTGGAATCTACCAGCTAGAATGTGTTCGGCTACCTTTTCGGTCAGGGCTTTATAAGCACTGTCAGTGCGTTTGAAGCGATGTGGAGCAAGCTTGATGCGCATCTCCATGCAAAGCAGGGAGAGGGCGTCAACTTTGGCCGCGTCTCCCTCCTTGGCGGCTTCGGCGGCAGCATTGATGGCCACAAACAAAGAGGTGATGGCAGTAAGGGGCTCATATATAGCCTCAAGCATGACCAAGTCTTCGTCGGCCATCTTTTCTTGATATTTGATTAGGTTGTAAATCAAGCTGATACGCCAACGGCGCCAGGCAGCCAGAGCAAAGCTGAGATATGGCTTGAAAGTAGTTGGTAGTTCTGCCGGTGCTGCTTCGGCTTTGGCTGGGGCAAGTAAGCGCGTGAAGTAGAGAGAAAGCGAGGCTATGGCTTTCATCTTTGCCCAGAGGCTGTTTTTGCCGGACAATATGGGCTTGAGATAAGTCTCGGCAAAAGCTTTAGAGACTGCTTTTACCGCAGCTTTGCCCAACATCGGATTGGGACCTTCGTAGACGCTTGCTACCATGTCGTCTGCTAGGTTGTCGCCTATGGTGTGTCCCTTGAGTACGAAGCGTCCACCATGTGTGAACATGCCGTAATTGGTGGAAATGTCGCGCAGCCAGTCGGTGGCGCGAGTTTTGGTGATCATCGATGAGACATCGCCTTGAAAGCCGCTGTCGATTAGCGATGCCGCCCAGTAGACCAGGGCTTCGCTGCCGGCGATATAAGCGCCCTGCATGGCAAGCAAGTGCTTGATATATTGTCGTTCTTTCAGCTTGACGCCGAAAGTGATGCGACTATTCACCCAAGGAATACAGCTGGCAAGTATGCGGCGCATACGTACTGCCGCAGTGGCAGCCACGGCAAAGCGACCATCATCGAGGTCGTGAAAGATAAGTGAGAGCCCGTCTCCCGGCAATAGGTTTTTAGCCGGCACTTTCAAGCCGTTGAAATGCAGCCCTTTGTTGTGAATCTGGCGCAGCGCATGAATTTCATAGTTGACTATGTTGAACTCTTCACTGTCGCAGTCGGGAAGTTTGACCAGAAGCACTCTCAGGCAGTCTTTATATCTGATCAAAAGGGCGATCAAATGTCCATACCAGGCGTTTGATATGAAGAGCTTGTCGCCGTAGACGAGAATGTTTTCACCGTCTTCACTATCTATGCCATAGGTGGTTATCTTGGTGATATTACAACCGGCTGCGGGTTCGGTGCCACCAAAGCCCGAGCGCAAGGTGCCGTCGGCAAGAGAAGGCAGAAACTCTTGCTTTTGCGCTTCAGTACCCCTAAACATCAAAGGCCCGGCTGCGCCAATCAGTCTCTCTATCGAGAGCAGTCCACCCAATACTTCGGCGCCTTTTGAGCCGACTTCCAGCATGGCTTTGGCCAGGAAGCGTTTTGATGCACCGCTGCCGCCGTATTTCTTTTCAATCGGTAGGCCCCAGTAGCCGGCCTCTGATAGAGCACCGATAACTTCAGGGGCGACCTTGCCGGTACCATCAAAGAGGGGTTTGCCTTGCAGGGCTGTCAGGCAATTTGCGAGAGACTGTGCTGCCATCGTCTCGTCTGCTTGTTGCTTTTGTACGGCAAAGAGTGATAGAGGCAGAGTTCTCTCAAGTAGGGCGGTTTGTAGAACACCGGTCTTGAGTCGGTGTTCATCAGCTTTGTCTTGGGCTTTGTCCAGCTGGCTGACGATATCAATTTCTTCTTGACTCTTACCTGCCTTTTCAAGGGCGTCTTTGATCAAATCAGGTTCTTGATTGTTGTTTTGCTTGCTCATTTGTGGTTTCCTCATTGCTTGAGAGAACGGCTCGACAAAATTGCCGAGCCGTTTCAGATTTCGTTTTCGTAAGAAGCTTTTTTAGAAAGCGGTTTATTGGTACTTGAGCACCATCAGTTTTTCTTGGCTCATTTCCAGGGCGCTATGGTAGATTCCTCCCATACCCAGCCCTGATTCTTTGCGTCCGCCAAAGGGCATCCAGTCTACTCGAAAAGCCGTGTGGTCGTTAATCATCACAGCTGTGGCATTTAGGGCAGCGGCAGTTTTGATAAGGCGCGCCATATCTTTACCGAAGACCGCCGCCTGAAAGGCGCAGCTTAGGCTATTGGCGCTTGCTATGGCTGTTTTGATATCGTCATAGCTGTAAATGCAGACCACCGGTCCAAAGGTCTCTAACTGTGAAACCTTTGAATGGGCATGCGGATTGAGCAAGACGGTCGGCAGATAGTAGTTTGCTCCAGCCGGTGCTTGATTTCCACCCGCCAAAATACTTGCACCTTCGGCAACGGCTTCCTTGACCCAGTCGTGGACACGCTGGCATTCACTTTCTCGAATAAGCGGACCGATATCGGTATCTTTTTCTTCGGCCCTGCCTACTTTCAATTTTGAGGCTGCAATAGCTAGTTTTTCAGCCAGTCTTACGGCATGCGCTTCAGGCACAAAGATCCTTTTTACCGAGACACAGACTTGTCCGGCATGATAGAAAGCGCCCTTGGTCAAAGGGGGCACCAGTTTGTCTAGAAATTCTTCCACCTCGGCCGCCGGCATAGAAGGCTCAATATCGACAATCACCGGCGCTACTCCGCCGTGTTCGAGGGCGCAGCGGGTGCCTGGGGCCAGCTTAGACCTCAGATACCAGCCTACTTTTGCCGAGCCGATGAAAGAGAGATAAGCGACCCGACTATCGGTGGCCAGCTTTTCAGCGAGGCTGTTATCTAAAACTAGGGCCTGGCAGAAATGACGAGGCAGACCGGCTTGGCGCATGAGTTCGACCAGGCTGAGACAGGAAAGCGGAGTGGCGGCTGCCGGTTTTACTATGACTGGCGCGCCCGCCGCTATAGCCGGTATAGTCTGGTGCACTATCAAGTTGAGCGGGTGGTTGAAGGCACTAAGCGAAGCGACCACGCCGATTGGCTCGCGGGTAGTGAAGGCCAATCTGCCTGTGGAAGCCGGACTCAAGCCCATGGGTACTTCTTCCCCCTTGAGATTGTGAATGGCATTGATGCCCAATTTCACGCCATGAATAGCGCGGTCAACTTCAATTTCTGAATCTCGATAAGGCTTACCTCCCTCCTTCACTGCTTGGTTGATAAGAAACTGGCGGCGCTCAGTCATCAAGTCGACCAGTCTCTCCAGAATGGCTATGCGCTCATGTGGGGCAAGCCAAGCCTCTCGGTCTAGATAGAGAGCGTGGGCTGCACTGAGAGCCTCTTCCAGCTCTTCAGCCGTGTTGCATTCCACCTTGGCGACAGTTGAACCATCCGAGGGATTCTTGACCGTTAAGGTCTCTTTCTGAGTTGGGCTCGACAAGCTAATTTCCTCTATTGAAGCTTCCTCTATTGAAGCAATGTTAGTGGAATCGTACTCGAAAGGTACATCAATAACATGAACTCCTGGTTGGGATAGGCACTTTTCGATAAGTGGACGCAGACTTTCGGTGGATTGCACTCTGTAACCTTTGGCACCATGCGCCTGAGCCAGTTGCACAAAGTCAGGGTTGGAGAAATCCAGTCCGAAATTCGCTTGTCCCATTTCGGCCTGTTTCCATTTGATCATGCCGTAGGCGTTATCATTCAAGATGATTACCACCAGGTCGAGACCCAATCTAATTGCTGTCTCCAGTTCTTGGGCATTCATCATAAAGCCGCCGTCGCCAGAGACCGAGATCACTCGGCGATGGGGATTGAGCATTTTGGCTGCGATAGCCGAAGGCAGGCCAGCGCCCATAGTGGCCAAGGCATTATCAAGCAGCAAGGTGTTGGGCATGTGGGCGCGATAGTTGCGGGCGAACCACAGCTTGTAGAGTCCGTTGTCGAGGGTGACTATGCCGTCTGATGGCAAGGCGGCTCGGATATCTGCCACCAGCCGCGGTGGTGTGACCGGAAAGGAGGCTATTTGAGATTGTGCGGCGATAAGGCGGTCACCAGCAGCCTTTACCTGCATGAACAGGTCGAAGTCGAAATGAGCTTGGTCTAGACTGCCGGCTAAGCTTTTGGTCAAGGCCTGCATACTGTTGGCGATGTCGCCCACCAGCTCTAACTGCGGGAAATAAACCTCGTCGACCCGCGCCGAAAAAAAGTTGACATGGAGGACCTTGGTTTTGCCCTGCTCCATCAAGAATGGCGGTTTCTCAACAATATCGTGACCAACATTGATGATTAGATCGGCGTGCTCTACGGCTCGATGCACTATGTCGCCGCGAGAGAGTGCGGCGGTGCCTAGATAGAGCGGGTGCCTTTCGTCGATCACTCCGACGCCCATCTGGGTGTTAAAGAAAGGAATACCGGTTTTCTCTACAAATTCCACTAAGGCTCGGCTGCTGCGTTTTCGATTGGCAGCCGCACCAAGCAAAAGCAGAGGTGCTCTCGCCTTGAGAATCATATCGGCGGCTTGCTTGATGGCAAGCTTATCTGGTCGAGGGCGCCTGACCTGATGTATCTCCATTGGTAAGCCGTCCACTTCCTCTCTCGCTACGTCTTCGGGTAGCTCGATATGACAAGCACCTGGCTTTTCCTCAGCCGCTAGGCGAAAGGCTTCCCGCACCACCGAAGGAATGCGGCTACCATCGACAATCTGCCTGGTGAACTTGGTGAGCGGACGCATCATCTCGACCACGTCGATTATCTGAAACTGTCCCTGTTTGCTGTGTTTGATCGGCTTTTGACCGGTGATCATCACAATCGGCATGCCGCCTAGTTGAGCATAGGCAGCTGCTGTTACCAGGTTGGTGGCACCGGGCCCGAGCGTCGAGAGGCAGACTCCCGGCTTACCGGTTTTGCGACCATAGGTGGCTGCCATAAAACCTGCTGCCTGCTCATGCCTGGTGACAATGAGCTTGATTGAGGACCGGCTCAGTGAGTCGAGAAAATCAAGATTTTCTTCACCGGGAATACCGAAGATGTATTCGACACCTTCTTTCTCCAGGGCCTGTACAAATAAGTCTGAGGCTTTCATAGTGATACCATTTAGTTAGTTTTAGAAATTGGTTGGTGATGTTTTTCTAGCCGGATTTTTCCGGTGCTGTCGTCGCATTCCCAGCTGTTTTCTGGTCGGTTGTCGTTTCGGGTAGTGCTTGTGGTTTAGGCTGGCGCAGGCTCTCAAGCAGGGCAATATTGCTTTCGATTGATTGAGCCGACGCCGCCAGTGCTTGGCTTTCTTCTGCGGTTAAGGCCAGTTCCACAATTCTTTCGACGCCGTTTCTTCCCACTATGGCGGGCAGTCCGATGTAGATGTCCTTTAGTCCGTACTGCCCGTTCGCTTTGACACAACAAGGCAAGAGGCGCTTCTCGTCCAGCAAGATGGCTTCCACCATCTGGGCTACCGAAGCGCCCGGTGCATAATAGGCGCTACCTGATTTAAGCAAGCTCACTATTTCAGCACCGCCGTTGCGAGTGCGCTCCATGATCTTCTGTAAAGCTTCGGCTTCGATAAGTTCGCTGACTGGAATGCCCTTTATAGACGAATGACGCTTGAGCGGCACCATTAAGTCGCCATGTCCGCCCAGGACCATTGCTCTGACATCGGCTGGAGATATCTGCAAGTGGTCGGCTATAAAGGCTTCCAGTCGAGCGCTGTCGAGTACACCGGCCATGCCGAGTACTCTTTTGCTGTCGAGCTGGGTGGTCTTTTGCACCAGGTCGGTCATGATGTCCAGCGGATTGGTAACCACGATGAAGATGGCGTTGGGGGAATGTTTTATTGCTTCCGCCGCTGCCTGCGCCACAATGCCGGCATTGATGTTCAATAGGTCGTCGCGGCTCATATTCGGCTTTCGGGCGATACCTGCCGTGATAACGACAATGTCGGAATCGGCGCTTGCGGCATAGGAGGTTGTACCCATTATCTCGGCTGCCGAGCCTGAGATAATTGATGCCGTCTGGCTGAGATCAAGGGCTTTGCCCCTGGCCATTTCTTCATTGATGTCGATGAAGAGCAAATCGGCGATACCTTTCATGTGCAGGTATTGGCCGGCTGTGGTGCCGACATTACCGGCACCGATGATGGTGACTTTAAACATGATGTGTTTCCTCTTAGTTGGTTGAAAACGAAAGAACTCGACAGCATTGCTGTCGAGTTCCGGTTGTCTTGCTTTTGCTATTTTTTCAGGCGGCTATTGTTTCGGCTACCTGACCATACAAAATCTCAGCGATTAATTCGGGCAACTGTGAGAGTGAGGCAGCTGTCGATCTTATTTTTACTTCTCTTTCTAGGGGCGCGAAGCCGGCTTTGAGAGAGGGAATATGACTTTGTAGTTCTCGATAGCGGTGATGTTCAAGGTCGTGATTGCCCCAGTCGGCTTTGATGAAATCGATGCTGCACTGAGCGAAAGAGCTTGCTTGTCTGCCTTTGTTCTCTCGCCAATTTTCAGCCGCCAGTCCCTCTTTGCTTTCTTTGTCGCCGACAATAATGAGCTTGTTCTC
This sequence comes from Candidatus Obscuribacterales bacterium, assembly GCA_019745415.1. Classification (GTDB taxonomy): domain Bacteria; phylum Cyanobacteriota; class Vampirovibrionia; order Obscuribacterales; family Obscuribacteraceae; genus Obscuribacter. The sequence continues at coordinate 8,910 of JAIETF010000032.1, forward strand.
GGCATTGAGTCTTTGGGCTGCCAGTTCTACACCAGCCGAGCTTGGCTTGGCATAGGTCGAAGGAATCGCCATTTGCAGCTGTAGGTGCCTGCGATCAATGCGACTCATGCGTTCAACGATTTCGTCGTGTCTCAGTTTCAGTCCTCTTTGATAACCGCGGTTTCTAAGTTTCGGCATGTCGGTACGTATGGCTACGACTCCATCGATGAGCGGCATCAGACCAGTAAGGGCAAGTCTTTCCATAGTTATCCACTCGGGCGAGTCGGTGAGAATGACCAGCCGCAAACCGGGGAAACGCTTTCTGATGGAGGCAATGACCTCGTGCACACCCTCATAAATCTTGATTTGGCGATGAGCATGATGGAAGCTCTGCCAGAAGCGTTTTGAAGCCCTCTCTATAGACCTGTGACTGATGCTGCGATGCTTCTTTAGCTTAGAAGCAATTGCTTCAATGACATAGGCATATTCGTGCAAGGTAGTTGATTGGGCGACATCGGCAAAGAGTTGATTGAACGAGCGATGTTCCTCCTTAAGAAGAGTCGAGACTTCCTCCGTAGCCTGCAGAATGAAGTCTGCAAACCAGGCACGCGTGTCGGTGAGAGTGTTATCCATATCAAGCAAAAGCACACTTTCTTCGTGGCGAATTTGATGGCTCTTCATCCTAACCTCCTTATGGCGCAGCAAGACGGATCGCTCTAGGCGAACTGTTTTGCTTCCGACTTTCTCAAGGGCAGGTCTGCAAAGCGCCGGGGATACTTCGGGGTGGCGCTCCGCAGATTGTTTCAGCTCCAGCTGAATTAGATGAGCCTCATTATTGGTTCGCCTCAAGTTGATGTCAATAGGAACTCTTTTTAATCTCTCGCTGTAATCGCCGGTGGTACCATCGTCAGCCCCGTGGATAGTAGGCTTTCTACTTGGATAAAATTATGAAGGTGAAGGCAGCAAGCCGGCTCTAGTTGTGTCGGAGTTGTGGCGGAAATTGCAATTTAGGCCGCTTTTGCTATTGCTGGTGGGACATTAGTCGCCACCGCCGCAGCCACCACCGCCGCAGCTGCTGCCGCCGCAAGAACTGCCGCCGCCGCAGCTGCTACCGCCACCGGAACCGCCGCCACTGTGGTCGCTTTTAGAGCTTGTACTGTCCGAGTCGAAGAGTGCGCCAAATAGGCCGTCCGAACTATCTACTGAATTTTTTCTGGAGCTTGACGCTGAAGCGCGGTTTGAGAAGCGACTGGCGGAGCGGCTTCTGCTGCGATTTTTAGCAAAGAGCCTGAAAAGGACGATGACTAGAAGAAGTAAAGCAATGACTGTAATGATTGTGAATGTGGCGAGCATGGTCATGGGTGGCTCCGTGATTATTTGTTTTCGTCTGAAAAGGCTGAGGTCAGGTCGAGCAAGTCCAGAACTATTGCCGCAACCGGTCCTTTGCAGTCGGTCACTCTTAGGTATTCAAAACAGATGCTGCGTGCCCCGCTTAGGTCAAGCGCCCGTCCCTCGTTGAGGTTGTTACTGATTCTCGGCAGTTTTAGGCAGATTTGCTCAATTGGTAAGACTGCACGGTAGAGTCCGACATAATAGCCGGCGTCGAAGCAGTGAGTGCTGTTGCCGCTTTCCTCCAGAGATTTAAGGCTTTCAGCTAGTACTTTTAGTGCTGGTGCGTTTGCCTCGATGGCGATGGGGTTGATCTTGCTATCTGTCATTTAAAACCTTTTGATAAATTGAAATGTTGACTGAGGTGTTTTTGAAAATTTCTATGTCCTATCGCTAGGTTGTTAGGACTTTTTTGTCTGGCTCAGAGGCAGAGAGGCTGGTGCCGCTATGCCCAAAGTCATGCACATTTGCAGAGCTTGGTCGATGGTGAGGTCGGTCTCTATTACTTCTTCCTTTGGGAAGTAGACCTCAAGTCCGCTAATCGGATTTGGTGGAGTGGGAATCATGACCACGACAAAGACTTGTTGCGAGACCGAGTCGACTATTTCATTGGTGACGAAAGCAATCGTCTTGCCTTTGCCGGCAGTAAAGGGCACCATCACAACCCGTTTGAAGCTCTGCTTATGGTCTGAGTTGGCCACCATGTCAATGCCTTTGCGCAGCGAACCATAAATCTGACCTAGTCCACGTATGTTGTAGATGCGGGCTTCCAGCCAGTTGAAGAAGAGGCGTCCTAGTTTCCATGAAACCAGCAGACTTATGGAGTAAAGCAGCAAGAGCATGAAAGTGAGGCTCAAAATAGGGCTATGCAATGGCACCGGGGCGCTGGGGAAGATTCTCGACCAGACGGCGGCAACGATACTGCCGAACCAGCCGTCGGCGATACTGAGAGCCAGATTGAAACCGTATATGATGGCGGCAAACGGAAAGAACAAGCCGGCACCGCGGAGAATGTGGGTTTTGATATTGTCGAAGTTCATAGTTTTCTTGAGTCTGATTGGCAGTTTGATGTGGTTTTACTGTTTCTGCGCAGAATCTCTTCCACTGGAAAGTAGAAGTTTTGTTTGGTAAAGCTCGACTGTAGCTATTTAGAAAAGTTTGTGATTGGCTTGGGTTGACGGAGAAACAGATATTTTCATTTGACTATGTTCTTGAATATGGCTGCAATAGGCGTTCTCGCCCTAAGTATTTCTTAGTGATTGCGCTATCGAGCTTCTGGTTTCGCTTTACAAGATATTGAAAGTAGAGAAGGCAACTGTTTCTCTTTCAATCATGCGTCAAAGAGGCTGTTTATAGCTTCACGCCGATTAAATTGTCTCTCTGCGGACGGTGGAGTCGGCCTTTTCTCTCGACAGATCTAGATCTGTTTTGCTATTTGGTTCGCTAAGATGAGAGCCAGCAGAAACTTTCATGGGTATATCTTTCTCGGGAATATCTTTTGAGTAAGACGCGAAGGAGGCTGATTTTGAGTAGGAGACCTACTAGGAGTGCGGCTGTAGGCAATGAGACGAAAGTTCCTATCAACTTGAGCGCTCTCAAAAAGCACAAAGCCAGGTTTCTTAAGTTTTTTCCCGAAGCTTTTGCAGATGAGCGCTATATAGCTTGGGAGCGGACATATAAATGGAAAGCGCATGAGCTCTTTATGGAGCATTTGAGCAAGAACAAGTTTCAAGCGCTATTGCGTGGCGGTGAGTTTAGCGAGATCGCCAATAGAGCTTTGCAGGTGGAAGGAAAGACTAACTTCATTTTTTCTTTTCAGAAAATGGCCCTTAGAGATGGCGTAAGAAGCTCGAGAGGGGCTCAATTATTTGCCGAAGGTCTCTATACACTCCTCTATACCAAGGCGCCTCTGCCTGAGCGTTTCGCTCAGTGGATTGTGGCGCTCTCTGAGATGCCGGTGCGTCAATCGCGCATTCTATCTTGGCCGGTAGCTACTTTCTTTCCCTTCATCGCCCAACCGCAGAATTTCATAATACTCAAACCTACAGCAATGAAAGCAGCTGCCCTCGCCCTCGATTTCGATCTCGACTATAACGCCTCTGTCAATTTCACCACCTATGATAGTCTTTTGACTTTTTCCGGCTTAGTATCTAATGCCATTGCCGATTTGCAGCCCAAAGACTTTCACGACATACAAAGTTTTCTCTGGACCATTGGTTCGGCAGAGTATGAAAGGTTGGAAGAAGAGTTGAAAGAAGAGGGACTCTGGTAGCATGGATAAATAGATAAATTGATAGTATTAAAAGAAATAGTAGAAATTCTCGTTTTTTTTACTCTGCCTTTAGGGAAAGAGGAACTCGCCGGAGTTCCTCTTTAGCGAATTTGCTTTATCTCATTATCTTTGTTCCCAGCAGATTTGTTCCCTGTAGAGAGACTCGCTGTCCTGCTTGGTTTCAACGCGCCTATATTAGCCTGGTAAAGTCAGTCTGACGAAAACTTTGGCGAAAACTTCGCCCGCCTGACCGCGCAGCGCAGGTGACTCTAGAGAAAGCTGAACAAATGGGCGCACCACGTCATAATTGCAGCTCTTTAGGGACTCTTGCAGCAGATTTTTGATTTGATCGCTATCTAAGGTTGTCTTTTCCACCACTTCTCTATTGTTATCCTTGGTGGTGAGTTCCATTCTCAGGTGCTGTTTGCGTTGACCTCTTTGAATGAATATCGGTTGTTCCAGCATCTCGATTTTGCGCTCTGCTAGTGCTCTCGCGAGCAGGGCGACGGTCTGGTTGCGATCTAGATCAATTGTGGCATTAAGGTTCATCGGGGGCTTCTATGTGGTTTAAAGATAAAAATGCGAACCGGATAGTACATGCAGAACATGACCATCCGGCTCGCTATTAGTTATTTAGAACTAGCGACTAATCCAGAACTTAGTGGCTGATTTGGATGCTCTCTTGAATTTGCAGAGAGCTGTTGTTTGCGCCAGATTGGAAGTTGAATTGACTGCCGTTGTAGGTGTTGCGTGTACCAGATTGGAAGTTGAACTGACCTTGTTCGGCCTGATTGTTATGACCGAACTGTTGATTCCATTGACCCTGGCTGGCGTCGTTGATATGACCGAATTGCTTATTCCATTGACCTTGGCTGGCGTCGTTCAGATGACCAAATTGATTATTCCACTGACCCTGCGTAGCGTCGTTGAAGCGCCCGCTCTGTTGGTTCCATTGACCTTGAGTAGCGTCGTTCAGATGACCAAATTGCTTATTCCATTGACCCTGACCGGCGTCGTTGAAGCGCCCGCTCTGTTGGTTCCATTGACCCTGCGTAGCGTCGTTCAGATGGCCAAATTGCTTATTCCATTGACCCTGACTGGCATCATTGAAGCCGCCAAGCTGCTGAGTCTTCTGGGCCTGTGATGCGTCGTTGAAGCCGCCAGTCTGGCGGTTGAACTGCGACTGATCAACAAAGTTGGCTCCCGGCAGCTGCCAAGCAAGGCTTGGAACGGCTACGAAAGCCAGAGTGAAAGCGATTACTTGGATCAGGGCGGTTCTGGTGGTCTTTTTCATATTGTGCCTATTTATTTGGTTGTTTAGTGGAGAGCTTCTTAGCTCAATTGTTTGAACTGCAAACGATTCTAGATGGACTTTACCGATCAATTTTATTGATCGGCTCTCTGTAAGGTTTGCGACGTGATTGGCGCGGTGCCGTAGGTCTTTCCGTAGTTCTGAGCCAGTTCTACAGCCAGGGGGGCGCCTTTCAGTTGGATGATGCACTGATCGAGGGCTTCGATGGCGCGGTTAAGGATGCGATATCCGGTCTGATTGAGCTGATTGTTCTGTGCTAGAACCGTACCGGTTTGCACCAGGGTGTTGGCTACACCGCAGGTCAGCTGAATCTGTTGTTGCATGCGGCAAGGCATGCTTTCAGGAGCATGTGAATAACCGATGCCGCCTAAATAAGTAAAGAGTGAGAAACCGTCGGCGGTGCCGGCGCAGTCGCCGCTGCGAAAGGCATTGGCCGGAGGTCCGAAGGTGGTGTAAGACTTGTTCGTTACTCGATCATGACTGTCAACGTTCAATGCTCCACCGTTGGCAAGGTTCTGTTGCATCTGATTTTGTTCTTGTCCCTGCCCCAACTGGGGGGCGGCGATGGCGGTGTTATGACTATCGTTGATTTGGCGTTGCTCTTGCCCCAGCTGTCCATTCATCTGGCTGATGTTGGTGTTTGCGCTCTGATTGCTTACGCCGCCTGTAGGCGGTGTATAGCTGTCGTATCCACCTGCCGAGGCAGGGTTAGCGCAAGTAGCGGAGATGACCAAGATTGCGCTAAGAGCAAGGCTGCCTAAGCCGGTATTCAACTTGTTTTTCATATTTGTCCTGAAGTTATTGAGTTGGATTCTATCTGTATTTGTTGCAACGACTGAGTCGCTGTGAAGTCCATTTCAAGAGATTGATTTGCTAATGCTTTAGCGCTTTGGCGGTGGTTCTCGGATGCAGGTGGAAAAACAGATAGTGCTTAAGTTCTAGCGTCAAGGCGGAATGAATCACCAACTAATTTGAAGCAAGATGAAGAACTGTGCGATTTGGTTCGGGCTACTGAAATGGTCATTTTTGCTCGTTTGGGCTGCTTTCCTTGAGGGTTTTGTCGTTTCTTTGGTACAGAGATCAAGGCAAAGATCGGCTGGTTGCACTTTCACTGTCTCTAGTCTCGGGCTTGATATTGTCTGCAGAAGTAAAGCTTTGCTTCATCAGTTAGTGAAGCTAAAGCAAGAAGCCACGCTTGCTGCGTGGCTTCTTCTAATTCGAGGTTTGGGTTTGTTCAGATGTTAGTTCACATTTTAGTTCACATCTAAAACTAGAGCTCCGTTCCAGGCTTCCACATCGCCGCCGTAGTTTGCCACTCTGGAGCCATGCAACGCCTTTACTTTCGACCCTTTGAGCGCAAGCACAAAGGAACCGTTTTGTGCCATTACTTCTGAGCCTTCATGGGCTATTACTTTTGCGCTCGCTGCAGCTTTTACTTTCTGGCATTCACCGGCATGGGTGGTTTTGCCTGCTGGTGCTTGCTGCCAGTCGAGAGATGCGCAGTACTCTTGTCTGGCCAAACGTTTTTCTTCTTCGCTCGGTTCAGCCTTCACCTGCAAAATTTGACCTTCAAAAATGGGATGTCCGGCTCCAGCAATAGATGGATAGCGTTCCTTGTTCAATGCCACTATCTCTTTGACCTTTGACTTTACTTCGGCATCAGAAATCGGATTTTCAGCCACACTGGCTGCGTACTCCTTTTCCAGGCTCAGTTTGGCAATACGCCAGAGGCTATCACCCCGGTCGACGCATACTATGCGATCCAGGCGGTCCATGGTCTCTTTATGATTTGCTTCCAGTGGGGATTGTTTCACAGAGATCTGATAAGAGTCCTCGAACAGTTTCTGATTGACTGTTTCATCGCCTCTTTCCGTGCTGGTTTCTTGGTATTCTAAAGTCTTGCCCACAGCAGTAAACCTCCGTGCTATGCCAGTACTACTGTATGACAGGTTGTGCGGTTTGCTCAGGCCGTTTTCGAATTGTTTGGGGAGACTCTTTATCTTGTCCTTTAAATACTTGCTGCACCCTTGCTTTAGTGATCTTCCGTATTCACATTGCTGTGCTGCTTTTGCTTCGGCTTTTATTACTTCTGAGCACGAATCGTACGGGTAAAGACTGTGATGAAGAGTGCGCAAGCAAAAATTATAATTAGGGCAGCCATAATGATCATGCCGGCATGAATTGGGTTTTGGCTAAGTAAATTGAGGAAATGCTTTTGTATGTTGCCGATTTCGAGCGGCGAAAACCAGGAGTAGATCCAGACGGCGATACTCAGTGCTGTGGTTAAGAGGGCACTAACGCCAAGAGGGTTGGTAAAGAGGAAGCTGGTCAAAAGTGAGACATTATGCAGATTTTCGTGCATCAATAAGTCTCTTTCGCGACTTGCAGCCGGCCTGTAGAGAGGTTGCTGATCATACTTGATCAAGCCTGGCTTGAGGCTCGACTCAAGCTTCTTATAGTTTTTCTCGAAGCTAAGGTCGTCGTCTTCGTACATAGTCCATCACCCTAAAGAGACTTACCCCTTAGGGTGAATATTTATGCGTTCTAATCTCTGTCTAGCTTCAACTTTTGAGCGTGAAGAGGCGTTAAGCAGACGATTCTTTAGCCGCCTGATGAAAGTGCCAATTGGCGCAGGCTAGCTCCCTTTGTCAAGAGATTAGGCCCGTTGACTGTTCCAATTGGCTCGGTTCTTTTCAAGGCATGCAGTAAAATAATCTATTCAGGATTTCTTTTATGAAGGGACAGAACGTGAATTCCTCCGCACCGGCTACCCCAAAAGGGTCAGATTTCATCAGAGACATAATCAATGACGACCTCGAAGCCCAGCGTCACAGCCAGGTGATCACACGCTTTCCGCCAGAGCCGAATGGTTTTTTGCATATCGGTCATGCTAAGTCTATCTGTTTAAACTTCGGGCTCGCCGTAGAGTACAAAGAGCGTCTTGGCAAAAGCAGATGTCACCTCAGATTTGATGATACCGACCCGGCTAAAGAAGACACTCTCTTTGAAGAAGGAATTCAGGAAGATGTGCGCTGGCTCGGCTTTGAATGGGATGGTCTTTATCATGCCAGTGATTATTTTGAGAAGATGTATGAATATGCCGAGCATCTAATTACTGCTGGTAAAGCCTATGTTTGCAGTCTTTCTGATGCTGAGACGAAAGAGTATCGAGGCACTGTCACTACACCGGGCAAGAACAGCCCCTATCGCGATCGTTCCGTGGAAGAAAATCTCGACCTCTTTAGAAAAATGAGAGAGGGACAGTTTAAAGATGGTGAGCATGTTCTTAGAGCCAAGATAGATATGGCTGCCGCCAATATGAAGATGCGTGACCCGATGCTTTATCGCATCAGGCACACTGCTCATCATATGACCGGTGATAAATGGTGCATTTATCCGATGTACGATTATGCTCATCCTATTTCAGATGCTATTGAAGGCATCACCCATAGTATCTGTACTCTTGAGTTTGAGAATAACAGAGAGCTCTACGACTGGGTTGTCGACAACTTGATCGATTATGCCAAGTTTCCCAGCCGACCCAAGCAGTATGAGTTTGCCAGACTAAATCTCAATTACACAGTCATGAGTAAGCGACGCCTGCTGGAATTGGTTGAAGGAAAGCATGTTTCCGGTTGGGACGATCCACGGCTGCCCACAATCGCCGGTATGCGTCGCCGTGGTATAACCGCTGAGGCTATTCGCAATTTCTGCTCTATGGTGGGTGTTGCTAAGGCGAACAGCACGGTGGATATGGCGCAGCTCGAATTTTCCATTCGTGATGATCTGAACCAAAAAGCACCGAGAGTTATGGCTGTTCTCAAACCATTGAAAGTAGTGATTGAGAACTATCCGGAAGGGAAAGTGGAAGAGCTGGATGCTTCTTATTGGCCGCACGATGTGCCGAAAGAAGGTTCGCGTCCGGTTCCCTTCAGTCGCGAGATCTTTATCGAGCAAGATGACTTTATGCTGGAGCCCCCTAAAGATTTCTATCGACTTGGACCCGGTAAGGAAGTGCGTTTGCGTTATGCTTACTGCATTACTTGTACCGACGTGATTAAGGACGAGGCTGGTAATGTTGTCGAACTGAGATGCACATACGACCCTGAAACACTTGGTGCCAATCCGGTTGGGCGCAAAGTGAAAGGAACTATTCATTGGGTTGATGCTGCTCAGTCTCAGGAAGCGGAAGTGCGACTTTATGACCGTTTGTTGTCACTGGAAGCGCCGCCGGTAGGTAAAGACAGCGAGTTTCTCAAGGCTATCAATCCTGAGGCTCTTGTCACCATTAAAGGTGCCAGAGTAGAGCGCAGTCTTGGCGAGTCCAAGCCGGGCGAGCGTTTCCAATTTGAGCGTCAAGGCTATTTCGTTGCCGACATCAAAGACAGCAAGCCGGGCAATTTGGTCTTCAACCGCATTGTCACATTGAAAGATAGCTGGGCCCGTTCGCAGAAAAAATAAAACTGGGGTGCAAGGATTCGAACCTCAGAATGTCAGGGCCAGAACCTGATGCCTTACCACTTGGCGACACCCCAATGTATAAGCTAAGTCTAGGTAATCAGTCGACTTTCTGTCAATTGCTCTTTTCTTTCTTATCCGGTTGTTGGTCTGAAAGCGGCTGCTTTCGCCCTTATAAGAATGTGACAAATTTTTGCCCCGCAAGAAATACTAAAGCATATAAGAGAAGGTTGAAAAAATTTTGGCAGTAAAGAAACTGAAGCGCCGCCCGCCGACTGCCGAAGCAGAAGGAGGGCGGCCCAGCAGTGCGACCTTACCGTAGGGTTGCAGATGTCGTCGTGGGTGAATCCAGACCGGAGCCGGTGCCGGTGAGCCAATGCTCCAATGCTGCGCGAAGCAACATGTGGGAGGAGCAAGAGCCCAGCGAGGCGGCCGAGGCAGCCTCAGGCGGATGGGAGAGTCTGGACCCGATGTTGAGATTGAAAGGGTGGGAAAACACCTTTCTGTTCCTCGAGCGAATCACTACGGCGAACAGACCAGCGGTTAAGCTGGGACAAGGACCGTAGAGAAGACCGGACATTATTCACCGGGAAGGTAATGGGCTGAAGCAGCATTCCGAGACCAGGCGGAAGAGTCGGAGAGACCAAGGGCGCCCGTGAGGGATTGATAGCCCAAGTGCCAACCGTTCCTTCATCTAGAGAAGAAGGAGAGGGGAGACGGACAATTCGTGCAGCAAGCTGCACCGGTCTGGCTTCCTGGAAAAGCCACCGATAGCCGAAGCCAAACTAGCTCCTCAGTCGGGGTGTAGGCCGCAGTCAGCGTGACGAGTGGACAGAAGCGGGAGTGAAGTTCAAAGACTTAAGCCAAAGACTTAAGTAAAGAACGACACCGCCGAAACTGGAGCCAGGTTGTGACGCCTTCCACGGAGTAACCCGTGCGCTAGAAAGAGGGGCCGGCAAACGGGGCAATTGAGTGCTTACCCCAGTCTGTCAGTTTGCCGGTTTGATGCTGAAACAGTGTCGCGCCGGGAAAAACTCAAGAGTCTTGCGACAGATGAGAAAACCGGCCATGACCGAAGTCATGAGTGAGGGCACCGAATGTGGTGGTGCCCTCACTGATGGCTTCACTGATGAATTCAGGGGGAGTAAAGAAATAAAAGAAACTGAAGCGCCGCCCGCCGACTGCCGAAGCAGAAGGAGGGCGGCCCAGCAGTGCGACCTTACCGTAGGGTTGCAGATGTCGTCGTGGGTGAATCCAGACCGGAGCCGGTGCCGGTGAGCCAATGCTCCAATGCTGCGCGAAGCAACATGTGGGAGGAGCAAGAGCCCAGCGAGGCGGCCGAGGCAGCCTCAGGCGGATGGGAGAGTCTGGACCCGATGTTGAGATTGAAAGGGTGGGAAAACACCTTTCTGTTCCTCGAGCGAATCACTACGGCGAACAGACCAGCGGTTAAGCTGGGACAAGGACCGTAGAGAAGACCGGACATTATTCACCGGGAAGGTAATGGGCTGAAGCAGCATTCCGAGACCAGGCGGAAGAGTCGGAGAGACCAAGGGCGCCCGTGAGGGATTGATAGCCCAAGTGCCAACCGTTCCTTCATCTAGAGAAGAAGGAGAGGGGAGACGGACAATTCGTGCAGCAAGCTGCACCGGTCTGGCTTCCTGGAAAAGCCACCGATAGCCGAAGCCAAACTAGCTCCTCAGTCGGGGTGTAGGCCGCAGTCAGCGTGACGAGTGGACAGAAGCGGGAGTGAAGTTCAAAGACTTAAGCCAAAGACTTAAGTAAAGAACGACACCGCCGAAACTGGAGCCAGGTTGTGACGCCTTCCACGGAGTAACCCGTGCGCTAGAAAGAGGGGCCGGCAAACGGGGCAATTGAGTGCTTACCCCAGTCTGTCAGTTTGCCGGTTTGATGCTGAAACAGTGTCGCGCCGGGAAAAACTCAAATGTCTTGCGACAGATGAGAAAACCGGCCATGACCGAAGTCATGAGTGAGGGCACCAAATGCGGTGATGCCATCACTGATGATTTCGGTGTTACTTAACAGAGATGTGATTTGAAGAAAGGAGAGCGCCTACTGATTTTATTCTCAGTAGGCGCTCTAAATCTTGTCTGCCCTCAGTCTTTGAGGACCTTGCCCAAAAGCTGTGCTGCAGCCTTGATGGCAATAGCCAGGTCGGCATTGTCTTGGTTTTTGTCGATGGCTGTCTTCAAGGCGGCATCGGCCGACTTGAGAGCAGCTTGAACGAGCTTGCTGCGCTCGTTGACCTGTGCTTGAGCTTCGTTTACCCGCTCGCCGTGTTGTTTTGTTTTGAGCTGATTGCGGGCTGTGATTTCACTCATGCGGGCATGAGTGTTGAGGAAAGCATTGGCACTGGTCTGGTTTAGGCTCGGGGCTACCACTTCTGCCAATGCCGGTCGATTGGCTTTGGCTCGCTCGAATGCCTGCTGGGCTGTTTTCAGCTGTGCAAAGGCAAAGCAAGCTTTGCGCATGTTGTTGCGCAGCGAAGTGAGGGCCTCGCGCTCGGCGCGGCTTTGTGCCGGGTCTTGGGCGGTGGTCTCGCCCTTGTTCTTGACGGTTGCTCTGGTCTTGAGCAGGGCGGACAGGGCTGAACGTATGCCGGAAGCTTGCCAGCTCAAGAGCATGTGCGCGGTGTTGAGCGCGTGTCTTTCGATGGACTGCTGGCGGGTGACCACATGGTCTTCCAAGTCAGAGAGTCCGTCATGCACTTGCGAAAGACGTTCTTGCATCGCGTCCAGCCGACCACCGATTAGAACAGCCATGGCAGCAGCTTTCTGCTCGGCGCCATAGAGTTCCTTCGCCCATTGGTCCAGGGTATCGAGAAGTGAGTCGATTTCGTCTTGCAAAGGACGGTTGGGTTTCTCCACCTCCGGCTCTTTCGCCTTGGCGTTGTAGCTGTTTTGCAAGACAGTGGCTTCCGGCTGTCGGGGCAAAACCGCAACCAGATCGCTGAGGGCCTCTTCAATGAGCGCCGCCATCTTGCCCAGCTCTGCTTCGGCAGTTTCCGAGAGTTGGGGCGGCTCGTAAGCCGGCGGTCGCGGCCATGGCTTGCTTGGCTTGATCTTGCGGTCGGCTGCTTCTGCCTTCATCGAATCGAAGACATGGTAGCCTCGGTCAATCTCGCTGGCCAAAATGCCGACCATGCTCAGGCTCTGGTGGAAGCTTTCGGGGGCGCGGTAAAGCTCCCAGCCTTCTGCTTCCATCTTCTTGTGAAAGAGTTCTCGCAGCAGGTCTTCCACCTGGCGCTGAACTTTGTCGGCTGCCGCTCCGGCTTCTTGGGCTTGTTCGCTACTCTCCCGACAATCTAGGCAGGCTTGGCGCACAGCCTGGAGCCATTGAGCAGCGGCTTCTTGCGAAGTACACAGGCGTGGTTGAACGCTCAGGGGACCGGACTTGAGCTGCTCCGCTCTTTCGTCCAATCGGCTCTTTTCCGCCTTGGCTTGCTGATGTTCGCGCACTGTCTGCAAGAGCGAGTTGACGAGGACGGTGACCCGCTTGAGCCAATTGTCCAGCATAAGCTGGTCTGGTTCGATAAGGTCTATTTTCTGGCCGTCCAGCCCACGCACAGCGCGCTTGCGCTTGCGCTTGGCGCGCGGTTTCACTTTGCGCAGTTCTTCTTCCACCTGCTCGAGGCTGCCCTGGGCAATGCGCCCTTTGGCCAGCAACTCTTCTTTTTGCTTGGCGCGTTCACGCTTCAGCCACCATGCGCCCATGAGGACGATGACGGCCATCGTCACTATGAATATCACAGTAGACATGACATACCTCCTCAGTAGACGGGATAATTGGCCTCGCCGCCGTCGAGGGGCTTGGCGATATAGGCACCGGTGTTGATCAGGTCGCGCAGTTCGTCGCAGGGTTTGGGTGCCGAGGCGATTTCGCGAGGAAGCATGGCGCAAATCCCTTTGTAGAGCTTGACCATCTCTTCCTTGGTTTTCTCTTCCCAGTGCTCGATTGTGTCCTTCAGAAGCTGCGCCTTGGTGCGATTCTGATGGTTCTCCAGCTCAGCTTTTTGGCTGCGTGCCAGGTAGCTCTCGTGCCAGACCAAGAGTCCGGCAAAGTCTTCTACGCCGGTCACTTCACGGCAAGAGACGACGATTTCTCTGTCGGGATGCGCATTGTAAGCACTCTGCGCTTCGTTGCGATGCCCCATGGCGAAAGCCACTTCTCGGAACTGCTTGCGCAGAAAGTCGATCTGATCTTTTTCGACGGCAGTGGCTGTCGCGCGGCTGAAGCTGTCGAAATGTTCAGGATTGTCGGCTCCCACTCCGGTGTAGAAGTAGGATTCGAGCACCCCCAACTCCTTACGCATGTTGGGCATGAGGTGCTGTTTTATGGACTTTACCCCGTGCACCAGAGCAAAGGCGCCGTTCTCAGACATGGCCGGCTCTTGGAACTGCTCGTCTGCCAGCGTGGTCTGCAGCTTGCGCTGTGATTCGTCTAGAGCAGCTTTGCACTCCAACCTTTCCTTGCAGAGCGGATAGATTTTGGCATGCAAGCTGCGGCGCCACTTCACCCGAGCTTCCAATTCGCTCAGATAGCGTTGCACCTCTTCTTCGATTGGTCGAACCGGAGTCTGTACCTTATGAAGTTCGGTGCCGCCATACAGTTCTCTGGCGACTGGTTCGAGGGTTTTTTGCAGTTCTATGGCTTGCACATAGACGCATAGGGCTTCGATAAGAGCCTCTTTGAGCTGGACGATTTTCTCGGCCAGCCCTGGCTCCAAAGCTTCCAGCGGCTTGAGCGCAGGCATGGGACCATGCTGTTCGCGGTTCTGAATGAGGCTCTTGTAGCCTTTGCCCAGGGTGACGAGATGGCTGGCCCCTGCGATGACGGCATTGGTTTCACCGGCGGTGGCGCTTGTGAGAGCGGCCTGGGCCAGTTCTTGCACTGCTTCGTTCAGGCGATCTTCGGCGGCAAGCACTTCGGCCTTGACACCGAAATGCTCATTGCGTGCCACCAAGTATTCGCAGTACTCGCCGAGCATTCGTTCGACACAAGCGGCAATCAGCTTGCGGTCATTCTTAGCCGGCAACTCGCCACTCTTGAAGGTTTGCCAGCGCAAGTTTTCTCTGGCTTGCGTTTGTGCCAGAGAGACTGAAAGCTCCTTCAGGGGACGGTGCGCTTTGAGCACATTCCCCATCAGGGCTTCCATAGATGGCATTGATGCCGACGCATCCGCAGATGCGTCTAATACAGTTTGGTTTTGCATATACACATCCTCAGATTGTTTTTAGTCTTGGCTGCTCTGGGCGATGGCTGCCAGGGTTTGCCCCATGGTCAGAACCGCCTCGTCTTTCGACTGACCGACCAAGTCGGTGAAGAAGCGCTCGAAGGCCGGCGTTTCGATGACGTCGAGCCCGAAGTTCCAGGGAATCATGCCTTCTTGTTCGAATTTGAGCACCAGGTTGTGCAAAGACAACCAAGAGCATTCGGAAGGCTGACCATCCGAGAGCATGAGCAGGATCTTCACGTCTTTGCCGCTCTGTCTTGCCGACTGGCCCATTTTCCAGAGCATGGCAGCGTCATTGTTTCCGCCGCCGCATTTCAAACCAGAAACCTTGCGTTCACCGGCGACGCCGCAGTCGAAGATTGTGTCTGAGGTGAAGCCCCAGAATCTCGCTGACACGCCGGGCAGATTGATCACCGCCTGCTCGATTACCATGGCGAAGAGCTTGCCTAAGCGGAACTTTTCACCGGCCGGTAGAGAGAGGGTGGGGCTACCCATAGAGCCGGAGCAGTCGAGTGCTACTTCCAGATGCACTGAGGCTCTGGGGTAACGATCATCGTCTACAAAGATATTCGACTCGCCAATCAGGGCGAGTTCGGCTTCGTCCACCAGGTCGTGACCGTCCGGTTGGTCTTCGCGATCAACCAGCGCACTGCCGCAGTCGGCCAGGTATTTGCGCAATTGGTTTGCCAGAGCATAGGTCTCGGGCAAGAGCTCATCGACCACTTCCTGGTCGGGTTGCACCTGGCTGACATCATCAATCTGGATGAACCAGTCGGTCTTCATGTCGAGCGGCGGCTGGATGAACATCTGCATCAAGTCGGGCATCGGCATGAACAGCTCGTTCAAGATGAACTTGCTGATCTTCTTGCGGAAGAACCAGAGCAGCGCCAGCAGGAGAAGGAGCAGCAGGATGAGAGCTGCCACCAGCCACCAGCTGATTGATGCTGCTTTGACGATGAGGGCATAGATGATCACGCCGATGAGCGCGATAGGCATGGCCACCACTGCCAGTCGGAAGTACTGGTTACGCCACCACCTGGCAAAGTGCGGTTGCAGCTTCCAGTAGGTGCGTCGGATGTGATGCCAGACAAAGCTCGCTGCCGCCCTGATCTTGCCCCAGATGAAGCTCAAACAGGCGGTGATGAGGCGCCAGACATAGCCGATGAAGGCCAGGACCGGCTTGCCGGTTATCGCCCAGAGCAGGCTGCCCAGGTAGGCGGCCAGGCGCAGCGGCAAGGAGAGCAGGGGACCGGCACCGCGTTGCAACCTCTCGCTGAGGCTGTCATTCTCTTGGGCGTGCTTGCTTTTGCCGGAGCCGAGCATGATGACGATCATGCCCATGATGACTATGAAAGCCATGCCGACAAGGCTGTACAGCCAGAACTCTCCCAAGTTGAAGTAACGACCCATGAAGATCAGTCCGCCCAGAGAGAGCAGGCAGCAAGGCACCATCACTGCATAAGTGAGCCAGCCGAGTGGTTCCTTTTTGCGGTCTGCCTCTTTCGAGAGCAAGTTGCCGGCATAAAGAAAACCACCGAAGAGAAGCAAGGTGCCGGCCATGAAGAGCCAGTCGAGACTGAGGTGGAAGCCCATCTTGTAGAGAGCGTAGACCCCAATTGCCAGAAGCAGCAGCAACAAGGTCAAGACCACTGTTGCTTTTCTCTTGGGGCTGGCCGGTGGTGCCGGTGAACCGCCCTTCATGGCTTCTTTCAGTGCAGCCAACTGCGCTTTGATGTAGGCCCGGCGCAAATAAAGGAAGACGGCAATGGCTGAGAAAGCCAGACCGCCAAGCAGAGCGACTTGCACCCAGAAGTCCACATCCTTTTGCAGGAAGAGAACTGACCAGCCTAGGACGAAGAGGGCGAGCGGAATCAGCATCCACTTGGAAGTGAGAAGTTTCTTGACGTTCCAGGTTGAGGGAGGCAAGGGCGGCGGCAACTCGTCATCGCCTTCGCCTTTTTCTTCCTCCGGCTTTTCTTTCTTCTCGTCCTTCTTCTCTTCTTCTTCGCCTTCTTCCGGTTCGGGCGGTGTCACTTCAGCCGGCAGTTCGATGCCTGAGGAAAGGGCCAGATGAATCTGGCGGGTGAGCTTGAGCAACTCTTCCTTTTCCAGGTCTTTGAAGTTGGCCGGAATCAGTGCCAATGCCTTAGCCACCACAGGGTCTTTGCAGTCGGGCATATGGCGGCGGAAGTGGTAGGCGAAGATGCCCCAGCGTTTGGCATAGACTTCGTGAGCCGCCACCCCCCAGGGTTTCTTTTCCTCTTCTCCGCCATCGGTCAGACCGGTCGAAACTTTGGCCTGGTCGCGAGACGGGAAGATATGAGCACACACGCTCTGGAAACAAGCGCCCCAGCTTGGGTCGAGCGCCCTGCCCCGTCTTTCGTTCTGCTCGTCGTCGACCAGATTGAAGAGATGGCGGAAGCCCTCGGTGTGAGCTGTTTTGTACTGTTCGTCAGCCGGCCAGAGATGATGAGCCAGCTCGTGAAAGCCGATGCCGCGCCAGATTTTGAGGGCTCTTTCTCGGTTGCGAATCTTCTCCAGAACCTGGGGATTCATCACGACCGGAATAGCCTTCTTGAGCTGGTCGGTGCCGTAGGTGAAGGCAATATGCTTGCCCGCCACCATTTGTATGTTCACTGGTCTCCTGGCGTAGAAAGCCAGGTCGGAAGCCAGTTTGCCTGTTTCCCGCTCGAGTTCTTCGAGGGTCAGACCGCATAGAAATTTGACCATGGCTACTCCTTATAGAAAGCGCCGGGGCGCTGTTTAGATAGAGTTACTTCTTGGCCAGGGCATCCTGGATGAGCTTGTGCACGCGACCGGCTTCCGAGTTGGGATCGTCGGCCGTGCCCGCGTATTGGTTGACCACAGCCGTTTCCAGAGCCACTTCGATGGGGAAGCCGTTGGTCAGGAACATGGCGATGGTCTCGGCGCCTCGGGTAGAAACCGTCTTGGAAAGCCGCATCTTGGGGTCGCGACGGGCGGAGCGCACCTGATTGATGATGGTGATGGCCCGGTCCAGTTCGGTGCGACTGCAGGTTGGATAGAGGCGCAGGCAGTGGGCCAGCTCTTCTTCCTGCGGCATGACCAAAATCTTGATGATCGCCCAGCGGTCTTTGGCGGCAGCGTCTTCGCGGCGCAGGGTGAAGCCCTCACCGACGTTGCCCGCAGCCATAAAGACCACATTGTTGCCGACGGTGATTTCTTCACCGGTGGGCAGACGCAGCACTCGCACACTTCCTTCGATGATGTCGAGCAGAGCGTCACGCGCATCTTCGTCGATGCGGGTGAATTCGTCGATCATGACCAGGAACTTGCGCCGGGGATTGGACTGGGCCTCACGCAGGGAAGCGACCAGCTTGGAATCAGCCCAGCGGAAGTTGAGGGTGTTGCTGTCGGAGGTGGGGATGTAGCGGCCGAGCATGAAGACGAACTTCTTGATCAGACCGCCGCTCACCTTGCGGTACTCCCAGCCCAGGGTGCGAGCAATGGCTGCTGCGATGGTGGACTTACCCACGCCCTGGTCGCCTTCCAGCATCAGGTTGCGGCGCGGGTCTTGCAGAATGGTGGCGATGAGCTGCGCCTTGACGGGGTCGATATAGACACCGGCGAACTGGTACTCCACCTTGCGTGAAACTGGGCGCACGAAGATGGCTCCGCGGCTCTCAGACTTGGGATTGGTAATGCGGTCGACCTTGCATACCCAAACTTCACCCGGCTGCGGTTGCACACCTTTGTTGGGGTCTGCCACCAGAATGATCTTGCGGGTGCGGCCGCTCTCGGTCTTGTTCGACTTGACGGCGTTGGGCGTCTGGCTGGTCTTGTTGGCTTCCCAGTGCACCACAATGGTGGCGCCGGGGGCGACAGAATCTGACATATTAGTATCCTTCCGTTAGGTTAGACATTGATGAGTCAAACCGCTCACATCTTTGTTTCGCTCCCTGCCTACCACTTCTCTTCTCGTGCAATCAGTTTCGGCGCTAACCGAAAGTGATTTGAACGAAAAGAAAGAAGAGAGTTGGTGGAAGAGTCTTGATGAGAGGGTTTAAATTGGGACCTTGAGCTTAGGTCTTTGACGTTTTCCGAATCTATGTCTACACACATGAGTGACGTATTTTTAAGGGCTACCAAGAGGGGGTAAAGCCTTATAGTTTCTTCCTTGTGAATGGTTTCTAAGGGTCGCTTTGCCTGTGGCGGGCTATTACCGTCTCTCCAGTAGTTGGGCTAGGTGCGCTAGACCTTAGGCTATTAGTTGTTAATGTATAGGCGGAGTCGGCTATGAAATTAAGAGCGGCTTTAGAAACCAAGCTTCAATGCTAGTTTCAGTCTTTCTTCTGATGCCAGAAGATTTGATGGGAAAGTAATTACTATGGCATATAAGAGATGGCGTGAAAGAAAAGAGGCGCTGGGCGCCTCTTTTCAGAACTAAGCTTGGGTCGGTCGGTCTTAACTCAAGACGACGCGACTAGGCGACCTTAGTGGTCGCTTCTTGAGCCTTGAGTCTAGCTGATACCTGAGCTTGCTTCAGGCTTTCCACCAGCATGTTGCGCAGATGTTCGGCCAGCGCCTGTGGCTCGCGCACGTTGTGCACCTGCGGGCTAACGCCGATGATCAAGTGTTCGATACCATGCACTTCCACCACGGTGGGTGAAAAGAAATGCTCGCGCTGATTGGGAATGCAGGCGGCAAGCGTGCAAGGATCGTACAGATTGAAGGTCTGCACCAGATCCCAGATGCTGTCCTCACTGGTCAGTTCGGCACCTTTGCCGCCCAGAAAGTTGTTGCAAAACCAGGTCTTGTCGCAACGAGCCGGCAATTCCAGGCGATTGGGATCGTCGGCCGCCATATTGGCCCGCTCCCAGACTTTCTGGATTGCTTCTTTCTGAGCCGCCAAAAGGCGAGTGCCGATGGGATGCCCAGTCTCCGCCATCTCTTCATAGACGGCGCGCGGCACCCGGGCGGCTACTGCTGCATGGCGAGAGACGACGGTGATGGGAATCTCCATGTCCTGCAGCATGCGGTAGAGATAGCGGGTTGCCTCGAGGTCGAACTTGTGGTTCTGCGCGGTCTCGTCGGGCAGGATGCGACCCTCGCCGTCGAGTTCGGGGGCGTTGGCATTGTCCTTGCAGGTCTTCACTCCACCCATGATCACCACCCGCCGCACCGCCTTCTGGAAGAGGTAATGGTGTTCGCGCAGAACGGCGGCGGCATCGGTCAGACCCGAGATGAGCAGCAGCACAATAGACTTGGGGCGAGCGGCCTTGAGTGTCTCGTAGATGAGCGCCTTGCCGTCCACGACATTGTCGTGCTCAGCCAGGTAACCCACCGAGAACTGGTACTCCAGTCCGTCGTCTTCGCTCTGCAAGCAGGTGCTGCCATAGCCGACCGGCACCTGGTTTTGTCCTAAGAGCTGCAGCGTGCCTTTGGCCAAGCGCGCACGCTGAGCGCTGGGCGCCAGATTGGCCACAACACCCAGCACTTGCAAGATTTCGAGGCGAATCATGCGATTGAGCATGACCAGCACATCTTCGTCGTCTTGGTCGCGGCCCGGGTCGGTGATCACGAACAGATCTTTGAAGAGCGGGATCCAGATGGGGAGGGCTTTCTTCTCGACTTTTTCAACCGACATGTCTATGTCCTTATTTTTATTAGTATGTAAATGAGGAGGAGGCGAAGTGCCCCCTCCTCGAACAGTCAGTGAACTTTAAGCATCTTTCGAGATGCTTAGTGGATGCTCTGGACCCGAACGCCGCCGCCGGTGGTGCCCGACTTGATCTTCTCGGTGCCGGGGATCTTGTCCTTGAAGCGCTGATACAGGCTGTGGGCGATCATCGTCTTGGCGTCGGGAATGGAAGCCAGCGCGTCGATGTCCACCAGCTTGAGGGTGATCTGCTCGCCTTCGTCGAGGGCGCCGGTGAGGCGACCGTTGATGTCGTCCAGTTCGGTGCGCGAGACTTCCCGGCAGAAGGCGAAGAAGCGCATGGTCTCTTCACTGCCGCCCGGGGTCAGGTAGATGCCGTTCTTGAAGCCGGCCAGAGCGCCCAGGTCGACCAGCTCTCCGGGAGCCAGCTCGATGTGCAGCTCTTCCTTGAGCTCCTTGGCGGCGACGCCGGCGAAATTGCCGGAGCCGTCCAGCATGCCGGCGCAGGTCTCGACGAATTCGAAGTCGCCGGTGGCCAGGCGGGGCTGTACGGTGACCACAGCGTGGGCCTTGCCTTCGCAGACCAGGACGGCCAGCACGGCGACGGCGCCGCCGCGGGCGAAGATGATGCCGGGCAGAGCGCGACCCTGGCTATCGGTGACATCGGCCTTGAACTTGATGAAGCCGACGCGGGGACCGAACATGTCCACCGACTGAATGTGCACGCCGCGCACGTTGAAGCGCTTGCGATCGATCTGCGCGAGCCAGTCGGTGAAGGGTTTGGCTGCAGAGGCGACGTTGAGATCGATGCCGGCTTCGGCGGTGACGGTGATACCGCAGGCGGTGGTGACGCTTTGGTTTTGGTTGCTCATCTGTTTCTCCAGATATCTAAAGTTAGAGGTTGACTGAGGTCGACTCTCTCGGTGAGAGAGTATAGAACTAAATCCGTTTTCCGAAGCTGCCTAGGCGAAGACCTTTTTCAAAGTCTCCAGGTAGAGTTCGGCTCCCTTCTCTTTCAGCCCCTTGGCGGCAAAGATCTTGCAGCCTTGAGCCTGGTCTGTCGGGCGCTCCTTCATGAGCACTTTGCCCCAATCGCTGCTTTCGCGAGGCAGATGGGGGACCGAGGTGATTTCCACAGGCACGACGTCGTAGATGGCGTCTCTCAGCGCTGCATCGAGGCTGAAAGCGGCCACAATATCGTGAATGAAGATCAATTCGTCTGGATTTTTCTCTTGCCGTGGCTTGACCGCCGCGTCGTACCAGAGCGCGTAGAGATGGTAGAGGGCGCGGCTACCCTTGTTGTCGGGCAGCGCCTCTCTCAGTTTCTGTGCGTTCTGGAAGCCGATGGACTTGACGCGTGTCACTTCGGTCGGCATGAGATAGACCGGGCAATCGAGTCCGGTGAGAACGGCATTGGCCGCTTGCGGATCGCAAGCTACGTTGAACTGCACAGCTCCGCGCGGTTTTTCATCGAACTGCATGAGTTCGACATTGCCCCAGGTGGCAAACATGGCATGCACTTCGGCGAAGCGGCTGACCACTTCTGGGCAGCGCACGATCAGCTGATGCAGACCGGTCAAGGGTCCGCCAACTGCTACCTTCACTGAGGCCGGCGGCAGGGCGAGCAATAGCTTGATCAGGTCTTCCTGGGGTTCCAGCTCACTGTGTCGCAGAGCGGCGAGCGGGTCGACATCCAGAAACTTGTAGTATTCGGCGAAGTGAACCCAGTGCGGCACCAGGGTGCGAGGTGCGATACCGCCGTCGAAGACCCGGCTCACTTCCACATCGAAGTGGCGCAGGAAATTCTTGGCCCGCATGGCCGAAGCTTCTTGGGCCATGCGTGAACTTTCCAGGTCCCATTCCCAGTTGGCGTGTTCGCGACTGGCGTTGAAGCGCACCGGACGACCGGTGAGCATGACAAAGAGTTTGGCTTGTGGATTGAGCTTGGCCAATGCCACCAGCTGAGCAAAGTTGTCGGGATCGGGAGCGTCGACCACCGCCAAGATTACCGGTTGATTTGACATAAATGCCTCCTATTGCTGCGAGGTTCTTGTGATTAGAACTGTCTCAATTTCCAGGCTTGAGCCTACGGCTGTTCTGAAGTAGTCCTCGCGAAAATGCGAAGACCTGACGGGCCGGGGTTTGGGATGGGTTATCTTTGGGCTAAAGTTAACTGGAGACTGAAAAGACAGATACAAATAGAACCTAGCAGTGGCTTCATGATTACTAAAACAAGAAGAGATAAAAATCCTCTTGAAAACAGGTAAACTAAGTTGAAGTTGTTAGCGCAAGTCGTGAGAGCCTCACTGTTTGTTCTTGTCGGGTGCCTGCCTCAAATGCATCTAATTCAGGAGGTTGGATGGCTTCTAGCAGCGATTCGATCGAGGGACTTCAAGTTAACTATTGTCAGATTTGTCGGTGCGAGTATCCGGCAAGTACCGAGCGTTGTCCCAAAGACGGCTGCACTCTCAGTTCCACCCTAAGCTACAAGCCAGCTTCATTTATGTTGGAAGGGCGTTATGAAATAGTAGCTGAGATTGGTCGCGGCGGTATGGGAGTGATCTATAAAGCATATGATCATAAGACGCCGGATCCCCAGTCTGAATACGGTTTTACAACGGTAGCAATCAAGGTTTTAGTCAAAGAGACGGCGGAGAATTCAGTCATGCGCAGTCGCTTTCTCAATGAGGCGAAGGCGGCCAGCTCGCTCAATCATCCCAACATAGTAAAAGTGAAAGAGTACGCGGTCAGCAAAGACGGCTTGCCTTACATGGTGATGCAGTATCTAGACGGCACGCCGTTCGACCAGATAGTGGATGATTCTGAGAGTATGCTATCGGTCTTGATGCTCTGTTTGATTGATATTTGCGCGGCTCTAGACCATGCCCATCGTCGGCATATCGTTCATCGCGATATAAAGCCTGGAAATGTCATGGTTTTGCCCAAGCCTCAAGATGAAAGCGGACGCAACTTTTATGCTGTTTTAGTTGATTTCGGTATTGCCAAAATCTTCACCCAGCCCGGTCAGATTAGTTTGCGGTTAACCCAGACAGGCGAGGTTTTCGGATCTCCGCTCTATATGAGTCCTGAGCAATGTATGGGGCAGAAAATAGACCACCGTTCCGATATTTATTCGATGGGATGCATGTTGTTTGAATGTTTGGCTGGACGCCCCCCTTTCGAAGCTGAAAGCTACATCAAAGTGGTTTTTAGTCATATCAATGACGAACCTGAATTTAAGCCTTCTAATCGCATCGAGGCCAGGCTATTCGAAATTGCACTAAAGGCTCTAGCTAAAGAGCCTGACGAGCGCTATCAATCGATTTTAGAAATGAAAGAAGACTTAGAGAGGTGTTATTGGTCTTTGGAAGATTTCAGCGCCGAGGTGGAAACTCTGGAAAAGGAGAGTTTAGACGAAGAAGCGCGAGCTTTAGAAGCGCATCAGAAGCGTATGATAGATTTATTGAAGCGTGCCGAAGCTGGAGAGACAGAGGCAAAACTAGACCTGGTCTATTTCTACAGCCATTCTTGGTGTACGTCTTTTGATCCTGCGCAGGCCTTTAAATGGTGTCAGAGCGCAGCTAATGACGGCAATTTGGAAGCTGAGCTCGATTTGGCAGCATTTTACGAGAACGGTTTTGGCGTGGAAGCCTCGGAACCTATGGCTTTTTATTGGTATTCAGCGGCGGCATTGGCAGGCAGTGCTTTGGCTGAGTTCATTGTCGGCACTCGTTTTCTAGAGGGGCTGGGAACTGAGGCGAATCTTGATTCGGCTTGGCATTGGCTGAACCGTGCCTGTGAGCACGATAGTAGCGAAGCGCAGTATTATCTCGGTTATAAACTGCTTCACGGTGTCGACTTCGCAAAGGACCTCGATGCTGGGCTTTATTGGCTCAATCGCGCAGCCGAGATGGGTAATGTTGACGCTCAAATAGAGCTTGCTTATACCCATCTTCATGGTTCAGTGGAAGAGCCAAACCTAGAGCAGGCTTTATTTTGGATGGAATGTGCCGCCGAGCAGGGCAGCAAAGAAGCCAGAACCAGCTTGGGTGGTTGGCTTGCCGAGGGTAAAGCCGGGCTGGTCGATCAAGATAGAGCGCTCGGTCTAATCAAAGAGTGTGCCGACGAGGGCTATCCTGCTGCTCTTGCTTGGATGGGCAGCTTTTATTTAAACGGCTTTCACACTCTGCGAAAGGACTACAAAAAAGCTCTCAGATATTTTAAGGAAGCAGCTGAATTGGATAGTCCGCAAGCCATGCTCTTTCTCGGTAATGGCTATTATGATGGAACCTTTAGCAAGGTTGACCATGAAGCAGCCTTTTATTGGTACAAGAAAGGTGCCGAATTGCACGATGGCGATTGTTGTTATGCCATTGCCTGCATGTGTAGAGACGGATACAAGAAGAGTGAATCGCAGGACTATGAAATTTGGCTGCGAGAGGCGGCGGATCTTGGTGTAGTCGATGCCCAGATGGAATTGGGTAAGTTTGAAATGGACAACCAGAACTATGAAGGCGCCAGGGAATGGCTTGGGCTTGCCTGTGAAAATGGTCTTGAAGAAGCCTGCGCCCTTTTGTTGGAACTGCCTCAATAGAGTTTAAAGCTTTCTTCCCCTAGAGACCGGTCCAAATAGCGTCTCGGCATCGCTGTAGCGATTCTTTTTGCGAGCTTCCATTTTTTTGAGCTGTTTAGGATCAGAAGCATAGAGTTCTGCTTTGCTTGTGATAATGCCCTTTTGCTGCAGTGTCTTAAGGGCTTTGTTGGTGACATTGGTTTTGTCTAGATTGAGAAACTTGAGTTGTTTGATGGAAAGCGCTACAGGAATAATATCGTCTTTGATGGCTGGGTTTGATGATAAGTCTAGAAAAATAAGGCTCTTGCAGTCTTTAAGCGGGGTGAGCGAAGCCGCATCTAAGCCTGTGCGGCTTAGGTTCAGCTTATAGAGTTTGGGATATCTGGGAATGTATTGCAAGTAATCTTTATCGAGGCTTGTGTAAGCTAGATCAAGAACTTTGAGACTTTGACAGGGAAGCATTTCCTTCAAGAAACGACCTTTGGCGTCAGTGGCGAATAGGTGCAAGACTTCGAGTTCTCGGCAATTTCTTAAGGCTGATAGACTGTTTTCACTGATTTCGGCACGATCAAGATCTGCTAAGCGCAGGTTCTTGAATCGACCCATGGCTTGCAAACCTCGGTCTCCTCGCCCGAACTCTTCGTCTTCCATGGCTATGAAGCGAAAGAGTACACCGTCAAAAGAATTTTCAGGCAAGCAGCTTATCCGCTTTGGGTCTTTGTAGAAATTGCCGTTAGGGCAGAAAGTGACAAAACAGTCGGCTGGGATTTTGACATTCCCTCTGGCAAGTAATGTTTTCGATTTGGAACCAGCTTTGCCGGCTTCTGAAATGACAAATTTGTTTTCAGTTACTACCAAAATCCCAAGATCTACGTCGGGAAATTTTAGGAAACGCTCTGGAGAAGGTTTTGCTTGAATTCTAAATTGGCTTTGCAGTTCTCTGTAATCAGATTTCTTTGCTGTTTCGGATTGAGCCGCAGCTTCGCCCGTCGAGACCAGAAGGCAAGCCGCAGTTAATACCAGAAATTTCGCCGTTCGGTCAGTCATGAAACACCGCTCTTCCCAATTACTATTATTGCGCAAGCCGCGTCATTGGTTTTGATGAGAGCATTTTAGTTATGTATGGGCAGCTGAAAAGTGTAGGTTCGAGGCATACCCCCCGACCTTTTGTCTGAAACTCTAAGACCAGCTCAAAACATCCCCTTGTGGCTAATTTGTCGATCTCTCGAGGACCGTTTTGGTTCTTGCAGCAGCTCGGCTAGTTTTTCAAGTCGGCGAGTTTCAAACTAAGTTCGATTTTCAACCCTTCTCAAACCTCTTGGAGGACAATAAAGCTTAAGGAGAAATCATGTGCTGTCCCTCTCTCTCATTCAGTTGGTCAGGGCTTTGACTCTGTCTTTGGCTCTGGTTTGCGTAAGCAGCACTGCTGGTGGTGCCGGAGTAGATTCTGTTCAGCCTGCCAATCAAGAACCTAAAACTTCCTCGACGGATTCGCCGAAGGAGATCAAGGAGGAACTTCCCAGTAAGAAGCCAGAACCGGAACCAGTGCTGAAAGGCAAGGTGATTCTGCTTGATCCCGGTCATGGTGGCAGTGATCCTGGTGCCATGTATTACGGTGTAGTCGAGAAAGATCTAGTGCTTTCCGTGTCGCTTTCTTTGCGGGCAAAACTTGTTGCTTTGGGTGCGACTGTAGAGATGACTCGGTCGAATGATCTGACTCTCACCTTGCAACAGCGTATCGATCAGAGCAATAACATTTGCCCTGATTTGTTCTTGAGCATTCATGCCAATGCCGTAGCAAACCGAGCAATCACCGGCATCGAGACCTACTGGCATGACAATGATGATCAAGATTTGTCCGACCTCTTTCTCAAGACTTTGTCGGGCGACCTGAATGAAACGGCAAAATGGAGTATGCAAAGGAACCTCTTTGTGTTGAATGGCAATCGAGCGCCGGCTTCTCTGGTGGAAATTGGTTATCTGACCAATCGCGCCAGCGCTGCCCGGCTCAACACCTCGAACTATCAAGACAAAGTGGCTTCTTCCTTGAGCCGGGCTCTGGTTATTTATTTGACCGACCCCGCTACACTCAAGGGCTGCCAACCGTCAATCTAGTTCTAGTCTATCGGAGAGCCTGTATCTACCAGGCAGGCTCTCCGAAGACAAACCGATCAAGGGCTGAATAGAAAGAAAGGAAAATTTTTTGCTTGAGAAATATTATAGATTGTAGTAAACAAAAATCAAAAGAAGCGATTTGCTGAAAGTTTTGCTGGTGGGAATAAATATCCTTATTAGACTGGTCGTCTCTAGTTGGGTAAAAAGAAAACGGTCCGGACCTGCATTTCTGCAAGATCCGGACCGTCTCTTAAAAATCAGCGTCTACGCGCTCAGGCCTTGACCGCCTTTTCGTCGGCGTCCGCCTGCACGATCAGCGCCTCGAGCTGGTCGAGATAGCTGGTGAAGACGTCGAGAGCCGACTTGATGGCATCCGGGCTGGAGAGATCCACGCCGGCGCCCTGAAGCAGGTTGATGCTGAAATCGGAGCAGCCGCCCGAGAGGAACTTCAGATAGCGGTCCACCGCCGGCTGGCCTTCCTTGAGGATCTGCTCCGACAGAGCCGTGGCCGCCGAGATGCCGGTGGCGTACTTGTAGACGTAGAAGGAGTTGTAGAAGTGCGGGATGCGCGCCCACTCGATCTTGACCGGATCGTCGTCGACCACGCAGTCGCCATAGTACTTCTTGTTCAGGTCGAGGAAGATCTCCGACAGCCGGTCAGCCGTCAGCGCCTCGCCCCGTTCCGCCGCTTCGTGGGCCAGCATCTCGAACTCGGCAAAGAGAGTCTGGCGGAAGAATGTGGCACGGAAGGCATCGAGCTGGTGGTCGATGAGGTAACGCTTCACTGCCGGGTCGCTCTCGGTGGAGAGCAGGTGATGCGCCAGCAGGGCCTCGTTGCAGGTACTCGCCACTTCAGCCACGAAGATGGTGTAGTTGGAGTACTGATAGGGCTGCGCACGACGCGAGAAGAACGAGTGCATGGAGTGTCCGGCCTCGTGGGCGAGGGTGAACATCTGCTCCAGCTTGTCCTTCCAGTTCATGAGCATGTACGGAGGCGTACCGAAAGTGCCGCCGCTGTAGGCGCCGGAGCGCTTGCCCTTGTTCTCGACCACGTCCACCCAGCGCGAGTCGAAACCGATGCGCAGGTTGTCGACGTATTCCTGACCGAGGGGCTTGACCGCTTCCAGGATGATCTTCTGTGCCGTCGGATAGTCGACCTTGTAGTCGACCGAACCAACCACCGGTGCATAGAGGTCCCAGAGGCGAATCTTGCCGGCGGGCAGGAGACCCTGCTTGGCCAGCTCACGCTCCTTCAGCTTGACCAGGCGGTGCAGAACCGGCAGGTAAGCGTGGGCGGTTTCGATCAGGCTCTTGTACACCGAGAGGGGCACATTGTCCGGACCGAGGGCCGCTTCCAGGCAGGAGCCGTAGCGACGGGCGCGGGCGTTGAAGATGTTGGCCTGCACCTGCGCCGAATAGATGGCGGCGACGGTGTTGCGGCTCTTTTCGAAGGTCTCCATCATGCCGCGATAGGCATTCTCGCGCAGGACGCTGTCGCGGCTGTGCAGGAAGACGCCGTAGCTGCCGTGGGTGAGCTGGTGCTCGTTGCCCTGGGAGTCCTTCACCTTGGGGAACTGGATATCGGCATTGTCGAACATGCCGAAGATGGTCTGCGGACCCTGTGCCACCATCGACTGCTGGGCGAGCAGTTCCTCCACCTCGGGGCTGCGCACATGGGCGCGCTCGCGGTTGAGTTCATCGAACTGCTGCTTCCAGAGCGAGAGGCTCGGATACTTGGTGATGAAAGAAGCCAGACGCTCAGGCTTCATCGAGAGAAGCTCGGGAGTAGACCAGGCCACCGCCGCACCGTATTTGGTGTAAAGCCCGCGGATCTTGTCCTCGCGCTCCTGGTTGGCGGTGTTGGCGGTGTCTTCGTCGGCCTTCATGCTGGCGTAGACATAGAGCTTGCTGAGCTGCTCGCCGGCCTTGTCGCGCTCGCTCAGGAAAGCGAGCAGCTGCTTGCCGGAACGCTTCAGCTTGCCCTTGAACTCGGGGAGACGGGCCACCATCGCTTCTGTGGACGCATAGGCAGCGTCCCAGTCGGCTTCGGTGGCGAAGATTTTGGAGAGGTCCCAGGTCAGCTCGACGGGAACGTCGATACGGGCGGGGAGTTCTCCGAGTACAGTAGCAGTAGTCATGTGTGCTCCTAATTTGGACCAGGTTGTTGATAACCCAAGACCTCGGTCTGGCTGGAAACCGTATAGACAGCTAGTAAATCATTTTTTTAGTTCAGGTCACCAGACAAAAGGAGGAATTGGGGTTAAAAAGACACCTCGACAGTAAATTAGAGCTGCCGGCATTGCCAAGGTCTTTTGTCGGCAAACCTCAGTGCCTGGGTAAACGTTCTCGGGCGTGGAAATATCGGAGGAGTCTCGTAACGCCCAGATATTGAGATGCCAAGCGGTGGTGCTGCGAAAACCTCTTCATTAGAGGCTCTTCAGTAAAAATGGCGGAGCCAGCGCGAACCGGTCAAAATCCTTGCTGCATATCAAAAATAAAAGGCAATTAAAACAATCAAGAGTGATTTTCTGGGCTTTTTATTTGCTTTCGTCTTGATGCCTAGTCTAGGTTGCAATTACTTTCTTACTTCCTTTCTGGACTGAATCAAACCAAAGTTTCTCAAACCACCGACAACTACCTTGTCAGTGCTTCAGCATCAGCGTATGGCTGCTGCTCAACTCATGCGGAGTATGTCTATGAAAGCTTTTCGTGGGGCTGAATTTCTCATCAGCCTGAATTTTTGGCTGAAGCGCAAGTTCGTTTGGCCCTTCTTCCCGTCCAGCCGCCCTCGCATCATCGCTCTCCTCGGTGGTCCAGGCGCAGGCAAGGGTACGGTTGCAGGGCAACTCGCTCCAGCTCTCAAGCTGACGCATATCAGTACTGGTGCCCTCATTCGCAAAGAGATCGCCCAGGGTACTGAGTTTGGCAAACGGGTCAAGGACATGGTCGAGAAGGGACAGCTCATCCCCGACCAAATGGCTCTCGACCTTCTGGAACGTGCCCTGAGAGCTCCTGAGAACGCTCGTGGCGCCATCCTCGACGGCTTTCCTCGTTCCAGAGGGCAGGCTGAGTTGCTCGACAAGCTGCTCTCATCTTGGGGGCTCTCGGTGGAAAAAGCCGTCTGGCTTGAACTATCCGAGAACGACCTGATAGAGCGGCTTTCGCTGCGGCGTACTTGCTCGAATTCGGCCTGCGGGCGCTCATACCATCTCAAGTTTGAGCCCCCCAAGCGCGATGGTGTCTGTGATGCTTGTTCCAGCTCGCTGTACCAACGCAAAGACGATGCCCCCGAGTCGATTCGGGAGCGTCTTGTCACCTACCGCGAAGAGTCGAAGCCTTTGCGGTCTTACTATCAGCGCACCATGGGCGGTGCGCTGGTTTTCGTCAACCCGACCAATGCCATGACCAAAGAGCAGGTGCTGGCAAAGGTCAAAGCTGTCGTCAACGACTAAGGAGAGAAGCCATGAATGCGCATCTGCAGAACGATCTGAGCGAGGTTGCATACCACGCACTGGAAGCGGCTCGCTATCAAAGCGAGACCGATCGAATTTTGGCTCGGCACGGTGACGCCGTCGCCACTTTCTTCCCCGATCCCATCGAACTGGAAGAGAGTGGTGCTTCGCTGACCGTGCTTCATCAGGCCATGCAGAATGGTCTCACCGCACCGGTTCTCGGGCGGTTGCTTGCTGCAGGAGTCGAGCCAGGCGTTCTCAGCGACGCTCTGGCCGGCGGTCTGGAGCCGAGCGCCCTCGAGCATCTGGTCGAGACCTATGGAGAAGATTTGGCCGGGCATCTGGCCAACTTCGTGGAAGCGCAGCAGGATGCTTCTTCCGAGTCGGGGCAGGACCGCATCGATCGGGTTCTGTCCCGTCTGGGCGAGTAATTCGCCTATCAGAAATTTATTCCTGACTTTCAACCCTGAACAGCGTCGATCACGATCAAACAATAAGGAAATCTTGCTTCGACGCAGAACTGAGAGAAATCAATGAGTAACGATACTCTGAACCCCAAGGACGCTGCACCTGCTCAGGCGGCTGCAGCCGATAATAACAAGGCCACGCCCAAGACCACGACTCAGACCCTGGACGAGGAGCTGAAGCGCCTGCAGATTCAGGAAGCGCGGTTGCGGGTGGAAAAGGCGCGTGCCGACAAGACGAATGCCGCCCAGGAAGCTGGCATCAAGCTGGAGTTGTCGCGGGCGCAGTTGCGCAGCGCCCAGCTCGATCTGGAGAAGAAGGAGCGTGATGCTGCTCGTGAGAAGGCTTCGGCCGACGAGAATCTCACCTACACCTTCTATGACGGTGTCACCGACGAAAGCATCAAGCCTGCTCTGCAGAAGCTTGGTGACTGGAAGCGGCGCTTCCCCGGCAAGGCGATCACGGTCATCATCAACTCGCCCGGCGGGTCGGTGCTGGCTGGTCTGGCGCTCTATGACTACCTGCAGATGCTGCGGGGCGAAGGGCACCACATCACGGTTGTCTGCTTCGGCATGGCGGCTTCGATGGGCGGCATTCTGCTGCAGGCCGGTGACCGTCGTCTGGTGGGCGCCAATTCCAAGGTCCTCATCCATGCTGTCTCGGGCGGTGCCATCGGTACCGTCCATGCCATGGAAGACCGTGTCGCCTTCTCGCGCAGCCTCTGGGAGAATCTGAAGAAGATTCTCGCCACTCGTTCGGTGCTCAGTGAAGCGCAGATCGAGGAGCGTGCGCATCGCAAGGACTGGTGGCTCGACGCGGCCGAAGCTATTGCCCTCGGCTTCGCCGACGAAGTGGTGCCTGCTCCGGCATTTGCCGGCGCCAAGCCCAAGGCTCTGGCTCCCGCGAATTCGAAGAGGCGTTCGCGCCGTCGTCGCTGAGTCTTGCGGCTTCGCCCGTTGACTCGGTGACTCTTGAGAAGGAGGACGGTTATCCGTCCTCCTTCTTTTTTGCCTGATTATTTATGGTAAAGTTGTTTTTGCTGCTTTTATCTTGTTGCCCTCTATATCGATAGACCAATAAGATGCAAGTAAGAAGCAAGACGCTCTTTGTTTATCAGGGTAAAATGACCATAAGACCTAAGATAATCTGAAAGAGTTTGAGGTTGTTGTGCGAGAGCATCAAATCAGCGTCAATTTGAAGCCGCAGCAGTTCGAACTATTGCAGCGTTTGGCTCGTGAGAAGGGCTATAAGTCTGTCAGTGCTTATGTGCGCGAGAAGATTGTGGAATTAGCTATGAATCTTGAGCCGGCTGGCGATAAAGAAGTCGGTGGCGCCGGTGCCCAGGCATTTGTCGATGCCAAGTTGGTCAAAGATCTAGAAAGAATCCACGAAGAATTGCGTCATTTCGTGCAAGAGTCGCTTGGTGCTGTAGTTGAAGGAAGTCTGCCGGTAGAAAGCACCGATATGGATTCAAAAGTGAAAATAGAAAGGGCAGACGACATTCAGGTGCGCGAAGACGTCAATCGCTTTGAAGGACAAGCAATTCCTCGCTCTAATCTGGGAGGTTTCGGCTTTGGCCTGGGCGGCTTAGGGGCAATGTTCGGTGAAAGATCCGGCGGTAGAGCAGGCGGTGCCGGTCTGCTGGGTGGGGGCGATAGGCTCTCTGGTTACAGAGAAATTTTGGATGACTTAGAGGAGCTTGCCGACCGTGCTTTCTCCATCTCTCCGCGCCTGGGTTCTATAGAAGAAGAAACAAAACCGGAAAGTGGACAAGATAAAGAAGTGGCTGCCACCGCTTTACCTGTGCTGGAAGAGATTCCACTGGAAATGGTTTCGGTGGTGCCGCCTGTCGATGTAAATGCTCTTTCAGTGGAGCTGACATTGCCGGAGGTGAATGAAGTTTCGAATGTTGATGATGCAGTTGCAGCTATCGCTGATATTGAATCTTCAGCAGCGCCGCCTGGCCCAGTTGAGCCGGTTGCAGTAAGCCAAGATGAGCCGGCTGTAATAAGCCAAGATGAGTCTGCTGTAACGAGCCAGCCTGAGCCGGCTGTAACGAGCCAGCCTGAGCCGGCTGCAGTAAGCCAAGATGAGTCTGAAAGTCGATTCTCGGGCAGCGAAGAGGTTCCTATTCCGGTTCCTGAGCACGAAATGGTAGCCATGGCTGAGGATGATTTATTAAGCGACTTGCTGGACAATGAGCTTATCGCTCTCAGTCAGGCGCCTCGAACTGAGAATCCATTTGTTAACCTTGCCAGCCCGGGTTTTGTTTTCACTCCTGAAGTGTCTGCTGCTCAAGCTGTCGACATACCTGAGCAGCAAGAAATTCCGGAACTGCAAGACAGTCAGGCGCAACAGCCAAGCCTTGAGCCATTCGGTTCTCTGGAAGAAGAAGAGCTGACACCTGAATCAGGGATGGGTGCCCTGGCTGATTCTCTAGAGTTGGATGGTGCTGCCAATGTGAACAAAACCTCATCGGACGATGACAAAACCGCAAAGCCAGACGGGGTAGTCAAGGGGAGTCCTCAGGGGGGAGAGTCCCAGGATGTAAGTAGCGGTGGGGTTTCCGGTCTCAGTGGTGGTCCTCCCCCAAAGAGACGTCGAACATGAGACGCGTTGAATTGACGCTAGCCCCTTGACCACATAACATGGCTATGGTCGCACTGGGTAGTGCATTGCAGACCGTCCGAGAGGCAAGCCCCTCCGGCTCGGTTAAGTTCGCTCGCAGACGACCGCGTGACCCCCAAGGCTCATTACATTCTCGGTAGGCGTGGTATATAGGGAAATAGGCAGGTAAGCTATGGCTCGAAACTTTATGGAAACAGAAAGACCCAACGAAATTCAGCAAAATCAAGCGGAAGCGGTGGATCTGCGAATGCAACCGCGGCAAAGTGAGTTTGCCAATCTCAACATTCCGGAACCGAAGCTGGAAGTAGAGGATGACAAGTTCAAACCTCTCTTTGATCCTAAATATGCGTTGCAGCCGGAGAATTACCCCAATGGAGGTATTCAAGGTTTTTATAACGCTTCCTTTGACCGTCTGAAGTCACAAGAAGCTAGATTGCCTAACGCATCTGCTTCCGAAATTTTGGCTATGATTCACAACAACACTGTGCTTGGTGCTTGCACTGAGTATCGTTGCAGCAAAGTGGTGCAGCGTCATATCGCCAATGAAAACATGAAAAATGATGGCTATCTAGAATGCTAAAGCTGCGCAGAGCTTGAGGCTCGGCAGTCTATCACCCACGAGAATTAAAAGAGCCGCCTTGCCGGGCGGCTCTTTTGCTTTGGTTTGTCTTCTCTTGTCGAGATTATTGGGCGGGCTTAATTGAAGTGATCAGCGAAACAAAGCTCTTCACCCTGTCTATGTTGATTGTGTCGCCGTTTTGCTGCGCAATAATCAAGACCATACGGTCTTCGCCTTCGGGGGCGCAGGCCGCAATCAGAGAAGCAGCAGTGGTGCCGCCCTTAGCCTGTGTTTTGCCATAGACATAAGGAACCTTGGTGCCGGCAATGTCGAACTCCCCTTCGCCACTCACATCGAGCTTGCCTCCTGCACCGGTGGCAGCTGCAGAAGAAGGCATTTCTTTGCCCCCTTTCAAAGCTTCAATGAAGTCTTTGGCTGTTATCTTTTTGCTGGCTTCCATTTTGTACGACATAAGCATGTATGTATCTTTGGCTGCTTCGTCGTTTATTGCTGCAAATTGGAAAGCGCCCATGAGATTTTTGCCGACTGCATACTTTAAGTTTGCAGGCAGGGGAGACATTGTGACAATTGAGTTTGCAGCTTTTTCAACTGCTTTCGGGTCGGCAAAGTCGCCGAAAAGCGACCACAAAAGACCACCCACAACGAGAAGTCCGATGAGGCTGAGTACGCCCAGACCAATAAGGATCTTGGCCCAAAGAGCAAGACCGCGACCCCTACGGTAGTGGTTCCAGTTCCTGTAGCTGATTTGCTGCATAGTAAGTCTCTCGTTCTAAGAGTAAAAACGAGTACATACTAGCATCTTTGCTGCAGTCTTTAGATGTAGCCTAGATTCTTTTGGGTGCCGGCCGGGGGCAGTATGCGCAGTCTTCTCTGCGGTTCATCACCCACTGAGCGGCTCGAGAGATTGAATCTTTCCACAAGTTGGTGCTGCAAACGTCTGATATAGGCTTTTCTTGGCGCTAATTCGGTCGGTTCCAGGCGATCCATAACTCGGTTTATCGCTTGTCTTGCTTCCTCTAGAGCTACTTCTGTTTCGTCGATGTCGCCTTCAATATCAACCGAACCGATACTGCTCTCTTCTAGATGCAGTGCTTCTCTCAGAGCTTTTTGAATCTGCGGCAGGTTGTTGCTCTTCACCACATAAACCGGCACACCCTGTGCTTCGGCTAAAGAGAAGATTTTGGCACCGGCTCTGGCATAGCTTCTCAGGGCTAAAATGGCGTCGGCTTCATCTATCGCCTTAACCACTTCCACAGGCAGCTGTAAGGTCTTTACGACCCTTTCCAGAAGACCTTTGCTAACTGCATAAGGATAAACCTTGAGATGAGTCTCTTTCGGTGAAGCCCAGTCGGATGCAAAAGGCTCCAAGCCCTCCATCATGGTGACAGTTACCGTTGGTTCCGGTTTTTGCACAACGGCAAAGTCGCCGGTCGATTCGTCCCGTTTTCTAATTTCTGGATGAATCTGCCAGCCTCGCAAAAGCTGATCAACGGCTTCACCGACATTGCGATGCACTGCCAGGGTTTGTCTGTCTATGATTTCTATGCAGACTTCAAATGTTGGTTGGTTGGATCTTTCCAGTACTGTTTTCTGAGTACCGCGACGGCGAGCTTCATCGTCGCCCAGGGTGACTGTTTGGATACCGCCGACCAGGTCTACTAGGGTGGGGTTTTTGAGTAGATTGTCGAGTGCGTTGCCGTGGGCTGTACCGATTAGCATTACACCGCGTTCCGCGATTGTGCGGGCGGCCTGAGCTTCTTCTTCAGTACCGATTTCGTCGATAATGATTACTTCGGGGGTATGGTTTTCCACCGCTTCAATCATGGTGGCGTGTTGCACTTCCGGTCTGGGCACTTGCATGCGTCTGGCCTTCCCTATGGCAGGGTGAGGCACATCACCATCCCCGGCGATTTCATTGCTTGTGTCGATAACAATGACACGTTTGCCTAGCTCGTCTGAAAGAACCCGGGCCATTTCTCTAAGCTTAGTTGTCTTGCCTACACCGGGCGGTCCCAGAAAGAGTATTGATTTGTTTGACTCCACCAGGTCTCGAATAACATTGATTGTGCCTGAAATAGCTCTGCCGACTCGGCAAGTTAGTCCGATTATCTTGCCGGCGCGGTTGCGCATGGCTGAGATGCGATGCAAGGTGCGTTCAATGCCGGCGCGGTTGTCGCCAGAAAATTCACCGACCAAACCAATGGCTGCTTCAAGGTCATCGGCGGTCACCGGTGAGTCTGAAAGGTTGACTGTATGTCGGTCGAGATAGCGGGCTTCCGGCAGACGGCCGAGGTCGAGCACCACTTCATAAAGTCCGTTTGTATCGTTTTCCAAGGCTCTGCGCAGATTTGGCGGCAGGATTGCCAGAAAGGAGGAGAGATCATCGGCTGGTGCGACTTGATCCATTGGTTTTCTCCTGGAGGGGCGAGTTTCTACATCCGGACATATATTTTTCACAGGCTGCTCTTCTCAACTTGTACCGGCTTGGCCGTTATTGGGATACAGCAGTAGTAAGAAAAGGATTATACCCTCAGCCGACTACTACCAAAAACTCATCTAACCGACTTCTCTCCAAAACCTCCTTTGTGATTTCTTGACCAGGTACCAAAATGGGGATTCCAGGTGGACAGGGCGCGCGCAGTTGGGCTGAAATTCGCCCCAAGGCCTCACGCCTTGAAACTAAAATCTGCCGACATTGGCTCGCCTGTTGGGGGGTAAGCTTGAATTTGAGAGGGCTGGGGAAGCTAGCCGTGACATCATTTTGGCCGGCTTCGGCTCGATATTCTTTTAGAGCCTGCACAAGTTTGCCACAATCTTCCACTTCGCTGCCCAAGCCCAGCATGAGCAAAACACCCTTTCCAAAAATTGCTTCGGCATAGATGCCTTTTGCGATTAGATAGTTGAACAAGTGTTGGCTGGAGCCCTCTTTGGGCTTAATCAAAATGTGCGCATAGGAACGTTCGTGGACGGTTTTTCGGAAGGACTGCAGATCCTTTAGGGCGTCCTCGTCTGCGGCTAAGACTTCTATCTGGTTGTCCCGCGACAGCCTGAGCAGATCTCTGTACAAATTGAAAGAGAGTTTCTCGAGTTGTTCAAGAAGCTTTCCCTGAGAAACTAAAGCAAGAGCGGCTTCGATAGAGGCTAAGAGCAGATAGCTTGGGCTTGAGCTTGTCACTCTGCTTAATTCTTCTTTGAGCCGGCGCTTTTCAATCGCGCAGCCATAGCCGACATGCAGTAAGCCTGTTTGTGTTAGGGCGGTTAGCGTCTTGTGCAGAGACTGGGCGACTAAGTCGGCTCCGGCTCTCAGTGCTGGAGATGGCGATAGATGAGAGCCATGTGCTTCATCTACCAAGAGAGCGTGACCGTGCTCATGCACAATGGCGGCGATTTCCCGCAAATTACTACAGTCGCCTGTGTAGGTTGGAGAGACCACTACGGTTAGGGCTAGCTTACCGCTTTTCTCGGCCTCAAAAATGGCTTGCTTTATTGTTTCTGGTTGTACTTGTCTGTAGATTTGCCATTCTTGATCAAAATCTGCTTCATACCAGACCGGCTTGAGGTTGGTCGTGCTCAGCGCCTGCAAAACCGAGCGATGACAATGCCTGGGTAAAAGAATTGAGTCGCCACTGCCGGCGGTGGCGGCGACGGCGGCCATGATTGCACCGGTAGCACCTTGTACAGAAAGGAAACTGGCTGCGGCCCCGTAAATTTGAGCAGCGCTTGCTTCGATTCGGGCGATCGGTCCTGCCGGGTCTGACAATTCGTCCAATCCCGGTAGTTCGGTTAGGTCGAAAGCTGCGTTCAGGGGCATATCTGGGCTGAGTGTGCTCAGCCTACCCTTGTGTCCAGGGGTGTGAAAAGAAGCAGCTTCAAGGTCTAGGTGTCGACGCATAGCTGCTGCCAGAAAAAGTTTGTTGTCTGATGCCGCGGCCCCAGCTTGAGAGCTTTGTAAATCGGATAGGCTTTGATGCTGCTCTTCCAATTGGTTCGGTGTTCAGAGTACTAAACATTATCAGTATATCATGGGAAACTCCCTGGCAAAATCTAGCTTTCGCTCTCTATAAGCGGGTCTTGCGTATATGCATTGCACGGTCGTCACTTTATATAAGCGGGCGATTATATGTTTGTATCGATACCGCCGCCGCATTTTTTCAAGAGTTTGGCGATTGCTTTTCTCTTTAGGCTGCTATTCGAGTTGTCATTTGGGCTTGTCTATATGCATCTGCTAGCTGGTTCTTGTCACGTCCTTTTCACGCTTGTTTGTCGATACTTATAGCCTGGTCGGGATATTCGACCTGATTGCGAGCCGATTGCAAACTGATTGAGTAAAGCCGCTCTAGGGGCGGTTTTTGTGCTGGCGTTGCCATACTGTCCGGCATCGCTTTGTGCGAGATGCGCTATCAGAGCCGCTCTTATTTAGATGAAACTCTCTCTAAGAAAGTATGCTTTAGG
Organism: Candidatus Obscuribacterales bacterium; assembly: GCA_019745415.1. Taxonomy (GTDB): domain Bacteria; phylum Cyanobacteriota; class Vampirovibrionia; order Obscuribacterales; family Obscuribacteraceae; genus Obscuribacter. Next base: position 47,477 of record JAIETF010000032.1, read on the forward strand.
CTTGCTTGTTCCTTAATAAGGCGGCAAGACTAAAGTGGTCAATATATTTTGTTTTGCTTTGGGGGAAGCACGCAAGATCTAGAAAAGAGAAAGGTCTCAAAATGCAGTGTTATACAGTAGAAGTGACTGAAGCTGGTCTCGAGGTAAGGCGCGGAATCGCGTTCGAATGCCACGCCGCATCAGGCTGTGCTTTGGTCAAGAATCTCGAAACTGTCCATGTTGATGATAGTTTCGCCGAATTGGCCGAACATTCTCTCATCGTGCCTCGTGCCGACTTTGTCAGGCGCGCTTTCGGCAGTCTCTGGCTCGTGCCCGAGTCGACGCAGCGAAGTGGCGATCACAGAGTGTTGGTTCTCCTGAAAAATGTGCAGATTGCTTCTGTTGGCGCGCTTTCGGTGAGTTCCGAGGTGTCAGTGTCCGCTGATTGCGCTCTGTTCTCCCTTGCTATCGGTGAAACTGTCTTTTGTAGAGGCGGACGAGGGTTTCTCTGGTCGTTGCGCTTCTGGCAAGGTGAGTTCATTTTCTGCGACGAGCCCGGTCGAGCGCCCGCCTATTGGAGCGTGGAACCCGGTTTGATTCAAGGCTAAGCATGAGCATCTCCGGCAATAGTAATAGCTTTGGCTAGAGGCTATTGCCGGAGATTCGCTTGGTGATTTATTTGATTGGCTGCCAATCGGTTTGTAATCAGACGGGCGAGGAAGGATGAGTTTTTTTTGCAAGACTTATTACTAAAGAGTATCATAGAAAAGACTAAAAAAAGAAGAGAAGCAACCTTCCGGAAGGGAGGCTGCTTCTCAGTGAATTAGGCTGGGCTTATTCTAGCCTTGGCGCACGGTTCAGGCGAAGCGTTCGCAGATAGCGGTGAGCTTCTCGGCGATCTCGCTTTCGTTGCGGCCGGTCACCTTGCCGCTCATGGTGCGGGTGCCGTTCTGGTCGTTGCGGGGGTTTTCCCAGCTGATGCCGCTGACGCTCTCGAGGCGCGGGCGCAGGCCGTTGTTGCCCTTGAACTCGCTGCCGCTAAGACCGCGGGTCGTGACCTCGATGCTCTTGCTGTCGTTTTCGCCGACCTGCACCGTCACTTCGACGCGACCGCGCTTGAAGAACTGCCCTGCGTTGAGAACTGCAGGGGTTCGGGTCTCGGGCTTCTTGCCTGTCGGTGCGGCACTGCGAACCGAACGTTCTTTGCCCAGTTTCACCGGTGCCACCTGGCGAAGATCCGCACCGCGAGCCATGTGCATGCACTCTTCGGTGAATTGGAACTTGCTGCGGCTGGCGAACCAGGTGATGGCACCGGCGGCACAGCCGAAGAGAGCCTCACTGCCTGCCGGCAGGTCGATGCCGAAGTGGTTGGCCGCGAAGAATGCGGCGAAACCAGCAACGACGCCCACGCCGGCGGAAAGCAGGCTGCGCAGAGAGAGAAGGGTAATGCGTTGACGTTGGCACTTGTCCATCATTTGCTCCGAATTGATTTGATGGTGTGCAGATCTTTTCGCACCGAGCTTATTGCGAGAGGCACAGCAAGCGCAGACATCCTACATAAACCACCGTTGAGGTTGGTTCATGGAAGCGGCTTATGGCTGGTGCTTAGGCTCTAGGCTTGGATTAGAAGATCTGCGGTGAGAAAGGTAGAAAAACAGACTTAGCCTATTACTTGTTCTTTCTTGCTCATAGAGTAATGAGATTAAGGGGGTTTTAAGGGTGGTGAGCGCGTCGGGCTAGCTGCTTGCCACGTCAGGCTATTGGGAAGATTACTTGACGCTTGCAAAATGAAAACTGTCTTCGGAAGCTTATTGCCAGGCTAGCGCAATTTGCGCTATTTCAAAGTAAGCCTCTCTGCTTCAGTTCCTTTTGCAAGTGCCCGGGTGACTGGAAGAGAATCGAATCAATCCCTACCGATCTGGCTGCTTCTACATTGGCCACCAAGTCGTCAATGAAAAGACATTTCTCGGCAGGCTTTCCGGTTTTAGATAGGGTGTGATGATAAATTTCGGTTTGGGGCTTGGCGAAGCCCACTTCAAAAGAAAGCACCAAGTCTTGGAAATGTCTGCTTACCGCAAATTTTTTTTCTAGGTAGTGCCAGTGCGATTCGTTCGTATTTGAGAGCAAGTAAAGCGGATATTTGGTTTTCAATTGACTGAGTAAGGCGCTCATTTCGTCGTTTTCTCGGAAAGTGGCATTCCAGAGTTCGTGAAACTGTTCTTCGCTCAGTTGAACCTCGGTCACTTTCTCTACTTCGGCAAGCAGTCCGATAGTGTCTATGTGTCCGGTTTCATAGCCCAGAGAGGCGATGTGTTTGAGTATGGGCTTGAATTGTTCCTGGCTTAGGCTGAAGGCTCTGCAAAAGCCGTTGCATACTTCTTCCCACTCAAAGTCGACAAAGACATGGCCCATGTCAAAAATAAGCGCCTCGGTCATCTCGGTCATTTTTATTCCTACCCTTTGAGTTGAGGAAACCGCATAGATAATAGCAAAAGGTTGGGGGGCGAGATTCTAATCGCCGTGACCATATCTTGCCGTTTTCTTTTCGTAGATTGTCAGTAGACAAAGCCGAGCTTAATCCCCCGCCGACTAAACGAATAGACTGTTGATACCGCCCACAGTGTCAACAGTCTATTCCGTTTAGAACGGCAATTTTTGTCGGCGTCAATGCGTTTTAGTTTGCCGCATTAGCATTGCCTGCAAACACGTGTATGTTGTTGTGAGTTGTGAAAACTATACGACATAGTAAATTGAGGGAAAAAGAGAAGCTCCAGAGTCGACCGGGATGATCCGCTTGGTGAGCGGGTCCCGGTCGACTCCTTTGCTTCAGCCGGCTAAGACCGAGGTCTTAGTCGATGCGACGCCGGCGACGGCTGACCGTGCTGGTGCCGCCCTGCGTGCCTGCCGTGATGCCGCGATTGTCGAAATTGCTCTCGATGGAAGCGCGATTGACACCGTTCAACAGCTGCTGGTCGGCAGTGATGAGGGTGCGACGCAGGTCGCGGAAGGTGACCCGAGCAGCGGGGACCAGAGCCAGCGCCATCAGGTAGATGCGCGCGTAGTTCTCCAGAGCCGCTTCCAGGCTGGCGCCGTCGTCGGTGACAGCGCTGCCCGTGGTCATGGCTTCCAGCAGGTCGGCCAAGGCGCCGCCGACGATTTCGCCGTCGTCGTGCACCTCGCCGGTCTTGTCGCGCACCGTCTTGCCGTTGCGCTGCTTCCGGATGCCATCCGGCGGCAGAGCGTAGGCGCCGATGATGCGCGGGTCGGCCTTGATGTCGGCACGGGTGACCGGGTAGCCCATGAGCCCGCCGAACTTGAGGCGGAAGTAGTAGCTCACGAGCAGCTGTCCGAGGACGTCGCCGGTCGCTTCGTGGATGGCGCCACCTTCGTTGCCGGGCAAGTCCTTGCCGGGCGCCTGAATGGTGACGATGCCGTGGCCGTTCTCATGCCAGCTCACGCCCAGGTCGAGGAAGATGTCCTGCACGAGACCGGAACCGATACCGGAACCGATGCCGATGTGGACCTCCCAGTTCTCCGGGTCGAGGTAGGCGTTGTCGCGCACGCTCGGGTCGTTCATGAAGACCTTGAGCGGCTCGTACTTCGTCTTCATGCCCAGCTTTTCCATCCAGACCAGCTGGGTGTTCAGGGCGATGTAGGTCATCACCGCCGAGAACTCGTCTTTCTCCTTGCTGACGTCGAAGTTGTAGGTGCCGTCCGCCTTGGCCTTGACCTCCACCCACTTGCGATTCTTGCGAATCAGCATGACCAGGCGGTGGTTCTTGAGCACCGACGGGTCGGGCAGGTCATCGACGTAGTGGTCGACCACCTGCTTTCCCACGGCCACCTTGGGGTCGGGAATGCGCAGCAGGGTCTTGGCCGCAATGCGGCTCAGGCCGACCTGCGTACGATTGCTGACCACCGAGAAGTGCAGCTTCGACTCGTGGTAGAGCACTTCGCCGGTGCGGGCCTTGACCAGCATCATGAGAAGCTGGCGCGGCTCGCAGATGGACAGCTCGACCTCGTAGACCGGGTCGAAGCGCCCTTCGTGCTCGGACAGGACCAGCTCGGCCTTGGCGGCGCAGGTCTCGAGCGCACCGGTCAGGTCGCGGGCGAACTTCTTCAGGTCCTTGCCCAACGAGCCGGCCAGCTTGGCGGCGTGCTTCTTGGCGGCGGCGATGGCTTCGTCTTCGCTGATCACCTTGCCCAGCACCTTGCGGGGCGGGAAGACCTTGATGGTCGAGTTGACCGAGAAGACGTCGCCCTGGTCGTTCATGTGAACACCGACGCTGCCGTTGCGAACGCGCAGCTTGCGACCGCACTTGAGGGTGATGTACTGCTTGAAGTCGACGCGGTGACCCCAGCCGAACTTCTCGCTGGAACCGGTGTCGAGTTCGATGCCCTCGAGGTCGAGTGCTTCGTGGAAGGAGCTGGTGCCGAGCATGGCCACAGCATGGGCGCGAGCGTCACCCTGGAAGGTGGAGCCGCTGAAGATGGACTGCTTGGGCGCCGTCAAGTGACGGACGTGGCCGGTGCGGTCGTACTCCAGCTCCAGGTCGGGAACGGTGGCGACCAGGCGGTTGATGGCCTTGCCGAGAGCACCGGAGGGCAGACGCGAGACGATCTTGCTGCGCTTCGCCGGAGTCGGGCCGAACACGTGATGCAGCTTGTTTTCGATGATTTTCATAGCGATACCTCGTGATTGTTAGGAACCGTTTCGACGCAGGCATTTCCTGGTCGCGCGGTTCGGTTTCAGGTTGAGAAAAAAAGCAGGACCAGTCGTCCATGAGGTCTTTCCGACCTTGACTGAACCGCGCTGCACAATCTCTTTCTTTGAGCTCGCCTGAAAAGCTCTTTCAAGCCTTGGTCAAGCGTTTTTCTCGACATCCGTCAAACAACTACCAGCGATGAATCCTCTGGCAGAAAGATATTGACGTCGTGAAGAGATGGTTAGGTCTTAGTTTGGTTGAGCTCTTGGAAAAGAAATTGAAACAGTATGTCTAACGTAGATATAACTATCGCCCCGACTCAATAGTAGACAGAAAGACAAACCTGAGTTTTAACTAATACAGTTCGCGCAGGCGCGTGAGACATGCGCTTATAGACTTTGATAAGTAGCAGGTCTGTCTCTATGATTTTTGGCTTGGTGTCTGCTGTTTAGAGCGGAGGGCCGGATATGACGCCTTGCTTGATTAATCGTTTAGCTTCGCTAACGAATTTTCGAGGGGTTGCTTAGCTCGCGCTAATCTATTGAGCGGTGCTTTTGTTGCTGTCCTGAAAGGCTCAGGCATACTGGTTGTTGCTAGATGTGATAGCTGTTTAATCTGTTTTGGGTGGGGGAATTACAGCGGATGTTAGCGCTAGCTAACCTATTGCCATGGCCTTAGATAGGGCGGAAATACAGTCATTAGCTCTTTTTCGGGGTATCTTAAGTGCCACTAAACAACGCCTGTGTGTGCGTATTGTCTATATTAATTCTGAAATCGACTGAATAAACCCTTGCATCTCTTGATAACTTTCCTCTAAGTTGCGGGTATCTATATCAACTCGCAACCCAAAAGGTCTCTCAGCTAAGCGTTATCAATCAAACAGTCTGACTCTCACTCATCTAAATCGACTTGCCTCAGCAAGTTGATGTGATCGTGTCGTGGGAATCACAGAGGCTGGATGAGTGAAGCGCATCTCCGGAGCTGCAGCGTTGTTGATATGGGTCGCCTGTAACAGATTCCGGAGAAGGAAAAGGAGCTTCTATTTATGAGAATCATCGGTACCGCTGCCTGTCCTGCCTGTGCCATCGCCGGCCATGACGGTGACTCCTGCCGCGCCAACCTCCTCGACAATCAGCACGTCGCCTGCTACACCTGTGGCAGCATCACGGCTGTTCCGTCGCAGAAGGATCGCCAGGTCTTCGCCGCCAAGCCCGCAGCCATCAAGAGCATCATCGCCAATCTCATCCGTTCTCGCGCAGCCGATGCCCCCGGGCTCAAGCTCTCTTGCGAACGTGACGGAATCGGCGAGATCTCCACTGATCGTGCTGCTGCCGCCGTCGCTCACGGCTCTGTCGATGCCCTCCTCGAGGCCGACTCCATCGTCACCATGGTCTTCGCCAGCGAAGACCCGACCGCTCGCCTCGAGCTGAGCTACAACAAGAACGCGATCGACTCCGTGTCGGCGTCCGCTTTCGGCATTCTGCACAAGGGCGGATTCCCGCTCAGCCAGGAAGCCGAGAAGGACGCACCGTCCACGCAGTTCGATCAGTATCTGCGCAGCCGCGGATGTCCGCCTGACCTGGCTGCTGCCTGTGGTCGGCTGCTCCTGTCCGGCTTCACCGTCAAGCACAGCAACCTGAACGACAGGCTCTGCCGTGTTCTGCTCTCTTTCATCGACCCTGCCGATGGCGGCCAGTCGGTGGAAGTGAAGGCGGAAGTCACCTACTGTCTGTAAGCGACTTCCGTAACCCGGGACGAGAAGAGAAGCCGTTCTCAACGTGAGAGCGGCGCTTGCCCGATCCCGTTTACAGCCTTTCGGAATCTGCTCCAACACCGGAGTCTCCGCAATGGACGTTCAAAGTATCAATCCAGTCTGTAACCCTCGGGTCCAGCGCATGTTCTGGCGTGCGAACTGCCCGACAACCGCATATGGAAGGAGCTCACCATGACTCCATCAAATGGTATTGCTATCAAACCCTGGTCGACCTCGGAAGCACCGAAGGTCATCTGGTGGGACCTCTGGGGGACAATCGCTCGTTCGGACAACCGCGAGCCGATCTTGCACCTCCAGCGCATCCTCAAGCTGCATACGGACACAATCGACTTGCGCAACATCAAGTCGGTTGACCCAGACTTCCTGAAAGTCTGTCTGACCACCAATATCCCGCATCCGAACCGCAAGGGTGAACAAGACCCGGTCGGCTTCCTGCGCGCGGTGGCTCGTCCGTTCAACCTCTCGGTTGAGCCTGAAATGGTGCCCGAATTCAGTGAAGTGACGCACAAGGAATCGCAGTGCGTGCTTCTCTTCGTGGACTCCCGCAAGGTCCTCAAGAAGCTGAAGGCGGCTGGTTTCAACCATGGACTCATCTCCAATCTCTGGGGATTCCCGGTCAAGGCGCTCTTCGACGAAGAGAGCCTTGGCAAGTTCATTCCTGAAGAACTGCGGGTGTACAGCTTCGAAGAAGGCTTCGCAAAGCCCGACATCAGGCTGTTCCGGCGCGCATGCGAACGCGCTGGCGTCAAGCCGGAGGATTGCCTGATGATCGGCGATCACCTGGAAAACGACATCCTGCCTGCCCGCGAGCTCGGCATGCGCACGGTCCTCATCGACCGCGAGCATGTCTACAGCCCGGAAGAAGTACCGGCGGACACGCTCCACATCGACAAGATGGAGACGCTGCTGGACTACCTGCCCGTGGACCCCAACGTCTAAGCAGGTTGCTTCATTCCCCTGTTGGAAGTCTGACGGATTGTTCGCCGAGCGCGACATCTGGTCTGGACACGGTGACCGCAAACTGCGGTTGCTGACTTCCGCTCTGTCCTAACTACTGGGCCGACAAGCATCGGCTCTCAAACACAGAGGTGTAATCATGGATACCGTTATCTCTGATAAGGCTGCCCGTACCGGTTTCGGATTCCTCCCGACCGAACAGCTGCGGCGTTATGCTGGTGACCACTCGGTGGTGCCGGCGTTCCACAAGGCTGACGCGTCGCACTTCATCGTGCAGGAGTTCCACCGCTACGGCATGCTCACGGCCACTACCCGGCCGGACTTCACTCCCGAACAGATGGAGAAGTTCACCGGGCGGTACGTGGCGTTCACGCTCGTCAAGTGCCGGCTCACTTCCTCGGCTGCCGCCCGCAAGGTGGCGAACGACCTGAGGATTCCGGCCAACAAGATCACCATGGCAGGCAACAAGGACCGCACGGCCCGCACTGCTCAGATGGTGGTCATCTCCGACCCGACGGTGGACATCGACGCGGTGCGTCGCCACGCCACCCCGGACGAGCGCATGCTCCGTGAGCACGGCTACTTCATCAAGGACGTCCGTCGGCACGACCGGGTGCTCAGGAAGGGGTTCCTGGAAGGGAACAGCTTCACGCTCCAGGTCGGGCTGCCGGGCATGAAGAAGGCGGCGATCGACGAATACCTGTCGCCGCGTCTCAAGTCCATCACCTATGTACAGAACGACCAAGAGACCGTGGTGATGCCCAACTTCTTCGGGCGTCAGCGTCTCGGTCGCCGGCAGAACCTGCTCGGCGTCGGCCTCGACTTCATCACCATGGGGTCGGAAGCCGGAGTCAAGCGCTTCTGCTGCGAACTGGTCGAGGAGAATGACCATCCCCTCGCCAACGAACTGCGGCGCAAGCTGTCGGCGCTCTGGGCTCAGGCGGAAGAGACCGCCCGCGCCAAGGGTCAGTCGGTGGCCGAGCAGAGCTGGGACTTCATCGAGATGCAGCGCATCTTGGAAGAGCCTCAGCCGAGCTACCGCGGCAGCCGTTCCTTCCGTCGTCCGGCTTACGAGCCGGCGAACATGTTCATCGAGCACAAGCTGATCTCGAAGATCATCGAGACCCGCAACATCGAGAAGGCGTTCCTCGAGATGCGGGATGATGTCAGCCTGTGGGTCGGCGCGTACCAGGCATTCTGGTTCAACCAGGTGTTGGCGCGCGTTCTCGATGGGCAGATTCCGCTTTCCGCCTTGGAAGTGGACCGTCGCACCGGCGAACCCGTCATCCCGCTCTACTTCGCGGGTGACGAAGCCAGTGTGAAGTGGTACGAGCGTTGGATGCCCGAAGCCATCCCGTCCAGGATCGATCCGGTGGTGCGCAGGCACTTCCTGACGAACCAGGACGGAAGCCCGGGTCCGCGCCGTCCGTCGCACGTGCGCGTGGGCGAACTGAAGACGTTGGCCCGCGACGAATCCATCCAGCTCACCTTCGCTCTGCGTCGGGGAGCCTACGCGACCACCTTCCTGTCGTTGCTGTTCAACCTGGACGGCAAGGACTGGGAAGTGCTGGACAAGTAATCGGATGAGTGGCCGGCAAAGTCTGTCGGCTCGCACATAGTCATCAACTCAACATACGTTTCGGAGGTTCTACAATGAACACGAACAGCTGTTACGCGGGACACCAGGGCAATGCGCCGGTGATTCCGTCCCTGCTGGCGAGCTCGCTGCTCACCGGCGTCGTCGTCGACAATCACGAGGTCGCGGACACGCGGCGTCAGGTGGTCGGCGGCTGGCGGCAGGAAGGTTCGTGCGGTGGCCCGTGCACCCGCAACGAACTGATCAAGAAGGCGTTCGGCGACGAGGGCTGATAGCCCTTTTCCCGGCGGAAGGGGGAGGCGGCACTGCTCGTCAAGCGGTGTCGTTCTCCCCCTTTGAGGACTAGTTAACCAAGGCTGCGGCGCCGATTCGGAGAGGGAAGCGATTCCTGATTCGAACGGCGCCTGCAGCATTTTTTTTGAAGAAGAAGATACTATGGTGTATCGTAAAATGCTCGGGTAGCTCGCCTAGCCAAGGGGCTGAACTATGAGAGCCATTTTCAGCAACTTTGCTGCATATAGATAGAGATAAGAGCTTCCAGAGCCTAATCTTAAGCAGTAATTTCGTCCTGCCAACATTTATCGATTATCTCCTGAAAAGAAGACCCTAAGTAGGTATTTTTCTCGCTGCTATGCCGAATGGCTTAGCGGTGTTGCTTTGCGTATTCTTCAAGAAAGGAAAAGAAATTGAGCCTTGACTCTGAAATCGACCACAACAAAGCAGAACTTTCATTCGAGCAAATGAAGAGTGTGATTGAGCTTTGTCGAAAAGCTGGTTTGAAAGCTGTAGAGATGCGCGCCGGGGTGGAGATCAGTACCAAGATGTCCGCTGAAGACCTGGTTACCAGTGCCGATAAGGCCGTTTCCGCCCTACTCATCGAGGAGCTGACCAAGCTCTTTCCTTCCGACCTTGTTCTTTCAGAAGAAGCCCCATGGCAGAGTGCAGATGACGGTCGGCGTCGTTGGATTGTCGATCCCATCGACGGCACCAAGTACTACGTGGACGGCTCCGGTAAGTATTGTGTCATGGCTGGACTTGTAGTTAGCGGGCGCGAAGTCTTCGGCGCATTCTACATTCCCGCCAAAGATGAAGGTTTCTTTGGTGGTCCTGGTCTGGGCGTTTATCACCTCAAGGACGGGCTAGTGCAGAAGCTGGCAAAGTTGCAAACGATGCCAACCGCTTTACCCAAGCAAGGCAAGGTGCGCATCATGGTCAGTCGCAACGATCTAAAGGCCAACTCATGGCTGGAAAATCTTGAGGCAGTGGAAATTGTGCTGGCTTCCAGCATTGGTTATGATGTCTTTGAGTTGCACAATGGTCTGGCCGACTTGTTCGTCCATATTCGCCCCACCTTGGGCTACTGGGATACGGCTGCATCTTGTGCTGTGGCTCAAGAATTGGGCTTTGAAGTCGGCACCGAGAGCGATGATTTCATCAGCTACGGCTACGATAATCCGACCCATCTATGCCAGGTGATTATTGGCAATGCCGGGGCGCTCTCTTACTGGCGCCAGCTGTTCAAAGCAGAAGGGCGCTAGTTGGGCATTTTCCAGCTAGAAGCAGTCAATTAGTTGCTTGCTCGGTCGACATTAGACGATGTCGACCGGGCAACTTTGGCTTTGCATGAAGATTCTCGGGAATAGTTTCTTTTTTGTTTTTTTTTGAGAAGTTATACTATAAGGTGTAAAAATAAGACGCCAATTTATTTCAGGGTCTTGTTAGATCAACCATTGCGCCGGTACTCCTAAGGTTGGGTCGAGTAATCGCATCAGTGTAGATGCGGAGAACCTGTTTTGCTTGGTGGAGAACCTTTCATAAACCAGGACAAAGGCGAAAATGCAGGCAATTTAGGATAACTCGTCTATCTTTGCCGGGGGGATAAACAGAGTTTGGACATGGTTGTTTTCGCTTTTGAGTTAATTATTATAAGCAATAGTATAATAAGCAAAAAAGAAAGAGATGATCGCCTAAGCAATCATCCCTTTCGGTCCCAGTCCACAGTCCAGCTGAGGTTTAGCTCAGTGGCTGTGTTCCAGAAGCAGCAAAGCTGCCATCAGCGCCGTGCCGAGCAGGGCGATGAAGAGGTGGAAGAACGAGTTCTTCAGGTCGGAGTGCTGACGGATGGACGGCACCAGAGAAGATCCGACCATGTAGAGGAAGGCGCCTGCAGCCACCGGACCCATGATGAGCGGAAAAGTCTCGACCATGGAACCGAAGAAGTAAGCCAGGAATACGCCAACCACTGAGACCAGGCCGCTGAGCAGGTTCATCACCACAGCGCGCTTCTTGCTCATGCCGGAATGAACCAGGACGGCAAAGTCGCCAAGTTCGATGGGGATTTCGTGCAGAAGCACCGCCAACGTCGTAGCCAGACCGACGGCGGGGTCGAGCAGGAAGGCTGCACCGATGATCAAGCCGTCGGTGAGGTTCTCGATGGCATCGCCAATGAGAACCATGTAGCCGACCGGCTTGACCAGATGAGTATCGTGCTTGCCCACCGAATGCAGGAAGAGGTCGATGGCGAAGAAGATGAAGAATCCCAGCACCACCAACCCGGCGATGAAATGCAGGTCGAAACCCAACTCCTGATGCTCGAGGATGTGCTCGATCGATTCGGGAATGAGGTGCAAAACTGCATTTCCGACCATGGTGCCGGCTGCCAGGCTGAGAAAGATTGGGGTGAGGCGTTCGGTTGATTTCTGGGTGGCGGAGAGAAAGAATGCGCCGACCAGCGAGACCAAGCTCACCGCCACGGCGGCAAGAACGCCGTAGATAAGAAGCATGTTCATAACAGGTTTCCTTAGTTGTTTCGCCGGACCAGAGCGTGCTAGTCAACCATCGTGTCTCATGTGGACTGGGACCGATAGAGCTTATGCAGGCTAGTGGTTTTGTTCGGGAATGAGCGTGAGCTCTTTTGGTTTCCTCGGGCGATTGGTTAAAGGGATGAATGGACCTTTAACATAGGAGAGCGCGGCTAGAGTTCTCAACCAGCATGCATTGCAGCCGTTTGTACAGCTTTGCCCCATGGTTCTTGCTGTCGCTCGAGTATTCTCTTGGAACGCCCATATAATTAAGATCCCACCAAATTGGCTGGGACATCTTTCTCATTGAGTCTTCTATTAAATTAGAACCGACACATTTAGCGCAGGTTAACTTTAGTCCAGGGAACTTTTTCGCGCTTCGCGAAGCTGTGAGAATGACAACCGTTTCCAGTGTTCAACGATGACAGATAGTAGTAAGTCGACTCTGATAACAGATAAAATGAAGTTTCTCATTAGAAACTAGATAACTGGCTCTGGTGCCGCAATTGACAGCGATATTGCAGCAAATTTATCTGCATGCAATAAATAAGCACTAAGAATAGAATTACCAGCCAAGAAAACTATGAAGACTAAGTGCTAAGAATAAGAGTTCAATTTTTCCTTCTCTGCAAAGCATAATAACTCAAGTTCAGTCAGCCCCCAGGTCTAGATAAGTTTTTCGGTCGAGTTCGTCGGCCTAAACCACATCTAGCTTTTGCGACTGCAGCTGTTTGGCTTGAATCGTTTTGCTTTGTTGAATCCAAACTAAAGGAGCTCCACATGGAGACCATACTCGGACTCGTCTTTTCGAGTCTCATCTACTTGTTCACCTATCAGTTCCTGGCACCCTGGTTCAGCGGCCGTCAGGTGACATTCTCCACTCCAGACTTCGGACCGAAGTTTCTCTTTGGTTTGCTTATGTCAGTCGGCGGCAACGTCCTCATGGGTCTTGTCGTCTTCACTTTCGCAGTGCTGCTCCTGCCTTTCTTCCTGGCAACAGCTGCTTCTCCTGGCCCGGTCGTCGGTCTGGGAACAATCGCCCTCGTTGGTCTGGTTGGCCTCATGGGCCTGCAGGTCACCAACTGGCTCATGACCATGATCGCTGGCAAGATCATGCCCGGCACCATCTCGGTGCCAAATTCCGGCGCTGCCTGGAAGGCTGCTTGGGCTCCCACTCTCTTGGTGGTGTTGCCTTACCTTCTCTTCGTCTTCTTGCCCATCATTGGCTTCAGCTTGGCTCTGGCTTAGGAGGTCGCATGTCTGAATCCCGAGACGATTTCCAAACACTCTCAGTCACTAAAGCCGATCTAGAAGTCGCCGCTAAGCATGGAGCCATGGCGCCGGCCGACGTCGATTCGCTTTGGCAGGAGCTGACGGCACAGGCTCGCGCCAGAGGCGGTGTCGTCACCGAAAAGGGCGGTTTTGACCTGGCGCAATTAGCCTGGTATGCAGGCGGCGTCTTAGTCATGATTGCCATGGCCTGGTTCATGGAGCGCGCCCACAACTTCTTCGGCGTCGGCGGTGTCTTTGGCTTGAGCCTTGCCTATGCTGCTGTATTCGCCTTGCTTGGTAATCGCCTGCGCTTCCAGCTCGGGCAGAAAACAGCAGGCGGAGTGCTTTTCCTTCTCAGTGTTTTGATGACCCCGGTGGCCACGCTTTCGGGTCTGGAGTTGCTGCAGTTCGCCGACCGGTTGTCGGCCTCTCAAGTTGCTCTTCTGGCCGAACTGACCACTCTGGGTGCCGGTTTCTTGGTTCTCAGTCGCGTCAAAGTTTCGTTGCTTGCTGCGCCGGTTTTCGGCTCAATGTGGCTTTTGTCGATGACTGTCGCAGACCTGGTGGCCAGCCCCTATTTCGGTCCCCTCTTCGGCTTTGCCTCTCCGGCCTATCTGAAGGTGTCGATGGCTATCGGCCTGGCAATTCTGGCTTTGTCGGTTTATATCGATACCCGGGTTGGGCGTCAGGAAGACTATTCCTGGTGGGGCTATCTCTTCGGTACAGCCGCTTTCTGGCTGCCGCTCACCTTCCTCGACAGCGGCGGTGAAGCCGGCAAGTTCTTCTACTTTGCCTTGAATGTGCTCTTCATGTTGCTTTCGGTGGCGCTGGCCCGCAAGGTCTTCTTGCTTGTCGGTGCGATCGGCTCGGTGTATTACGTGGTGCACCTGCTCATGACCTATTTCACTAATTCGCTGGCTTTCCCCCTGGCGCTGATGGTTTTCGCCGGCGCAATCTTCTATTTGGGCCTGCTTTATCGTCGGCACAAGCTCGTGCTCGAGGCAAGGCTGCTGGCTTTCGTGCCGTCGGCTCTGCGTAGCCGTCTGCCGCGGGGCTGAAGACTGCAACCTAAGGAGCAGGAGGGTCGATGACTGATACACGCATAAGTGTTATCGCCTTCGGCGCTGATGGCTTGAAAGAAGAGACCGTCCCTCTGGACGGTCTCAACAGGCTCTCGGAACTAGTCGAGGCAGCTTCCATGATCTGGCTGAATGTGGACGGTCCTTTGCCGCGAGATTCGGTTTTTCAGATCGGTACTGTCTTCAAGCTGCATCCCCTGGCTTTGGAAGACGTTTTGCATGTCAGACAGCGTGCCAAGTTCGAAGATTACGATAAGCACAATTTTCTGGCTCTGCCCATGCCTTTGGTGCAAGTGGAGCGGCGCAGCACCGAGGAAGAGTTGCAGTCTGTACTGACAGAACAGCTCAGCCTTTTCTTCGGGCGCAACTTCGTCATCACGTTTCAGGAGTTTCCCGGCGGCGACTGTCTGGCGCCCGTGCGCGAGAAACTTAGGCACGATGCCCGTCACAGTCGTAATCAGAAGGCCGATCATCTGGTTTATCTCATCGTCGATGCGGTCATCGATGCCTATTTCCCTCTTTTGGAGGCTCTCGGAGAGCGCCTGGAAAGTGTGGAAGAGGACATTCTCTACCGTCATGACCAGAAAGCGCCCGGGCGGATCTATGTGCTCAAGCGCAACGTAATCAAGTTGAGGCGCTGCATCTGGCCCCTTCGTGAAGCAATTCACACCCTCTTGCGCGACGTCCAACCAGAACTCGTCTCTGCAGAAACTAAGGTCTATCTGCGCGACTGTTATGACCATGCCATCCGCCTCTTAGACTTGGTGGAGATGGATCGAGAGCTCTGCTCAGACTTGATGGACCTTCATCTGTCGAGCAGCAGCAATCGAATGAACGAGGTTATGAAAGTGCTGGCCATCATAACCACTCTCTTTATTCCGCCGACATTCATTGCTGGTATCTACGGCATGAACTTCAACCCCGACAGGTCGCCATGGAACATGCCGGAGCTGAATTGGCTCTACGGCTATCCTATGGCTTTGTTCGTCATGACTTCGCTCATGGGCGGGCTGCTTTTCTGGATGCACTGGAAGGGCTGGCTTAAGGGAATCAGTAGCGCCGGCAGTGAGCGTTCTCTCAAGCGCTCTCTGAAGCGAAAGATCGGCAGCCTAAAGTAGTTTGAATTTTGCTTGGAAAGACGGGGTCAAACGTGACACCGTCTTTCTATTTTTCTCTTGGATGAGTTTTACTAGACGTTGCAGTAAGTTGTTCGCGCAGGTTTGGCTAGCCAAGGGGTCGTCTGATATTGCTAACTAGGACTCTATTAGGAGCGTTTTAGTTGACTTGTAGATGGGCGTGGATGCTAGGACAAGTAATACCCTTAATCTTTTCTTTAGAGTTCGCGCAATCCATAAACCCTTCAGGTTCGACCGTTACAGCTTTCTTTCGACAACAAGAGTTGTCGTCTAGAGAGCCGGCAAATGTTCCCACCTGACTGAGCGGATTACTGCGTTCCGTGTGAAACCACTGAATGTGCGAGGCATACCATGAACACAACCTCACAAGTTGAAAAACGTGTACAACTTCGCCTTGCTCGAGGCGAAGACAAAGCAGCCATCGTCGCCATCAGCCGCAGCACTGTGAATTTTGTTGTGGAAGAAGATTGGCTTGACGAGCTGATTCAAGGGAGCAGCCATGCGGTGCTAGTCGCTGTACACGGCTCCCTAGTGGTAGGTTTCCTCATCTTTGTCGTGCGGGATGATGGCGTCTACATCACCCACATGGCCGTGCACGAGTCGTTCCGTCGTTGCGGCATCGGCTCGGCATTGATGGGCAAAATCAAGAACGAGATGCAAGACCATGGCAAACATCAGATTTGCATGGTGGTCGAAAGCAACGACAAGCAATGTCTCGATTTCTGCACTGCAATGGGCTTTCGTTCTGTCAGCCTGCTCTCTGACTACTACGGGCGCGGTCAGTCAGCTCGTTTGCTTTGCTACGAAAAGCAGTCCATGAAGCGATAGACCTTTCTAGCGCTCCAATCCACCCGGCACTCATATATAAAGCTTTAGGCTCAGCCTAGTTCTTGCGGTATCCGGGGATGGAATTGCTACCTTGATTTATCGAGGTAGCTTGATCCATCCCCTGGAACGAAGATAGGCAAACGGTAGAAAAAGCGATTGGACTTTTACTCTGTTACTTTTTTTTTGAGGAAAATACTAGGCGAGATAATAGAATATGTGGTTTTTTTTGCTTGGCTAATTACCAGGTCTTGGAGGCGAGAGCGAGAGTGCTTCAAGAAAAGCTGCGGAGAGGAGCGATAATCATGTTGTCCGGCAGGAGTAAGCTTACTTTAGAGAGCAAGAAACTTGAGGACTCCGTTCTCGCTCATTTCCGATAAGTAATTATCTTGTAGTTTTAGTTCTAGTCGGAGTTTCGCAGCGAAACCCCGACTAGACTGTCATGGTGGAAGCCGACTTAAGATGAGCGAGAGAGTGCCTCTTCCTCTTACTTAATTGTGATTTTGCTCTTCGCCCAGTTGTTGATTATTGTGGGAAAGTTGAAGGCAAGAACTGCCAATCCAATAGTAACGAAGGTTATTCCCACTGCTTTTCCCGATGCGGTTGTGAATATCCAGGTTCCTAAGATTGCGGAGAGGTTAATCTGTCCAAAGGTGAACAGGCTCGCTGCCCCGACAATGAGAGGCGATATCACGGTGAGCAACGAGATAAAGCCGATGACGACGTTGCCTTTGAAGCCTATGATAATGCCCCAAATGTAGATGAATATGCCGACCATCATGGTATTATCAGCGGCTTTTTTGCTGAAACGAGCTTCGATGTAACTGCGCAGTTTATCAAACATGGTTTTCTCCTGTTTTGAATTGAATAAGGAAATACCTTAGATTTTCAGCTTCTTGGTGGCTTTATAGCTGATCGCCACTGCTGCCGCTAAAGCAAGCAGTGCAAGAGTTGCAGCCTGTGCATTACCGAGGAGCGGCTGAGAGATGAGCAAGACGACTAGGAAACTCAGTCCGGAACTAAGATAGATAATTCTCTCTCTCAACTCAAACTTGAGCTTATTGAGAACAAACCACATGGTAATGCTAGCTGCCGGTAGTGATAGATACCATGGCAAAAGCGTGCTGATTAGCGAGATCGCCATCATTAGGCAAAGCATTAATGCGAAAACAATGAGCATGATTTGGAGAAGTGATTTCATTTCTATTCCGGTCTTTGATTGAAGGAAAAAGCAGGGGCACTGCTCTTTGCAGAACAGTGCTTGGAGTATAGTCCTAGGACTTTTGGCTTAAAGCCAACCTTTTGGTGGTTGACAGCCGCTTTCTGCAGCGAAGGCGGAAACCTCGCCCAGCGGAGAATGAGAAATGATGCCCGCCTTAATTAGTGCTTCGCGGCTGGCATATTCAATGTTGATGCGTGCTACGACTTCGCCGCGGTGGAAGGGGACGTGCTCTACCTGGTTCTGTAGGCGGTCACCGAATATGGTGCCGCGATCGTGCCCCCGGCTGCCGCTGCCAAAGCCTCCTCCTCTCGTGATGCTGCCGCCTAGCAGTCCTCCGCCTCGAAGGGGTGAGTCCCCAAAGCCCCAGCCGGTTTCTCTAATGTTGTCGCGCTCAACATAAAATACGGCGCCGATTATGCCGATGTTTGCAGGGCTGTCCATGAGGGCGGCGTATGATTGGTCTGGCAAGCCAAAGACAAAGCGAGCCACTTCTGAATCATTGAGGCGAAATCCCGGCACCTTTATTGCCGAGTTTGTCACCGAGCCGCCCACTATATAGCCGGCATCATCGAGTGTGGCCCTTCGTCCGGTCATGACGCTCAACCCATCTACAGAAAGTACCGCGCAGTAACGGTTGTAGATTGGAGCGGTGAGCAAGATTTCGTAGCTCTTGCCTAGAATCGCTTCGACATAGAGTCTTCCCTGGTGGTGATAGACAGGAAGTTCGATTCCATCGACGAGGATTTTGAGTGAATGTTTGTCTTGTAGCATCTTTGTGCCTGCTTGTTTGTTTGGTTTGTTTGATTTGTGGTTTTCTGGGGGTCACGTATTTGACGAGATCTGCTAAGCAACAAGACAGAGTTGAGCTTGTTGCAGTTGCCACCAACGTTGTTCGCTCTTGTGTCCGATGGCGGTGATATTATTTCCGCTCATTGCCACCCTCACTTCCGCTTCCGGCAGGTTCTTGGTAGATGTAACCCCCGCTACTTTCAAGAGTCCAAGAATACGTTGACTTACATCATCCTTACTTCGGGAAGAGTTCCAACACACTTCCATCTGGATTGGAGCCAAACCGTTGTCTATGGTCAGTCTGATCGCGAGGATGAGATTGTTGTTGCTGCCGGTATAAATTGTGAAATTATCAATTACTGCATTTTTCATTTTGTCTCCAATAAAGAATAAAGTCTTTGCATACTTGAATTTGCTTAGGCCCTAGTCGGTCGCCTTTTTGTCACTTGAGTGAAACTAAGAAGCATCAATAGGACTTACTGGTAGCGTTGGTTCTTTGGTTTGCAGGCTCCGGACAAAAGACAAAGTTAGGGCGCTTTCAGACTACGCTCGGCTAAACTTGGAAGCCAAAAGTTTGGTCACCTTTCTTTAAGATGCTCAAGACCCGGCTCATGTTTTCTAGATTGACCGCAAGTCTCAATCTTGGGCGCTTTCTCAGGGCATGAGTTTTTCTACTTTGGCGATATCAAATTTGTGGTGAGCAAAATCTGTATTCAGAAATGCGACATTCTAGTTAGCCTCGATTGAACCGTCTCGTTGTTGGATTCGAAAGTGTGTTGTTTTTAGTCACGATTAGGACACCGCTTAGGCACAACTTCGCCACAGTATCGATTTTGGCCGCGGCGGACCAAGTCATTGCTTACTTGCCTAGTGAAGACCTCGGTGCCTATTAGTTCGTCAAGTACTAGGTGATACAGTAAATAAATGAAAAAAGAAGAGACCCGGATTACTCCGGATCTCTTCAGCTGCGGGCAGGCTTTCTTGCCGTATACGCTATCCGGCTTCTTAGGCTGCCTTGGCCAAGGTTTCCTGGCTGTTATCCAGGCTGTCCAGAATGGCATGGATAGCGCAGTCCACACCCTTGGCTTCGAAGACGCGCCGACGCAGAATCAGCCACTCGGCGCTGGAGTGTTTGGCCAGTTTCGCCTTGTAGGTGTCTTCGTAGCGCTTGCGAACAGCTCGGGCCAAACCGCCAAGCACGACCAGCCTTCTGGCCGGTCCTACGGCGACCTTGATCGAGTCTTCGCTGAGCACATAGAGGAGTTGTTTGGAGCGATGCAGCTGCACCTGTTGGCGCATGCATCTCTCCAAAAGCGGGCTCTTCGGGTCGAAGAACGCCGTCATGAACTCCTGTAGGGCTTGCCGAATGATGCCCTGCACGCGCTCGGTATCGCCGGCGGTAACTTCTGCCGGACGGTTCTGGGCGATAGCGAAGCCGATTGCTTTCTTGAGCGCATCGGCCCAGTAGCTGTAGCGCTCGTCTTCAGTGCTCTTGCAGGCCTGGTTGAGGTCCTTCTGGAAAGCCTTCAGGTGTTCCAGAAGCGCGCCAGGAGGCACGTCGCTGGTCTTGGGCGCCGGCAGCACCGCATGGTCGAAGGACTTGCCGGAACTGCCCAGGTTGACCAGCAGTTCGATGAAAGCCTTCTTGTCGTCGAAACGCAGTCTTCCCATTTCACCTGACTCGCTGCTGTTGCCGACCGGCACCAGATGAATCAGGCATGAGCAGGGAACGCCGGTGGCTTTGGCGTCGAGTGCGAACCAGCCCTTGCGCGGATGCGTCCAGATGAAGTCGATGCCGGCTTTGTCGGCCGGAGAGCGATTCGAACTGGAATGCAACTGCCAGCCTTCTCGGATGAGCTTCTGCAGCTCAGTCCAGAGGGCGGTGAGAGTGCCTCTCTCGCCGGTTTCCGGTCTGGCAAAGTCCACATAAAAGCGATACAGCTCGGCCTCGAGCATGTCGCCGCGTCTTGCTATGTTAGTCATGATAAGCCTCGTTTTTAGAGGTGGTTAGACAAATGAAAGCAGCTTGCTGCCTCCGGTGAATCTCTGTGCGTGCCTCGTCTCATGATTAGATCATCATGTTCAGAATACGCGATTAGTGCATTTACTTGGTTTTCGGTTCAGATGCTCTTTCTGTTTTGAGATTGAATATGAGATCTTGATAATAGATATAGTGATACAGTGCAAGCAAGCACTGTCTGGGTGCTCTGTCGCTTGAATTGCTATTTGGAAGCAAGTTACGCCTGCGCTAGTTCTGCGAGGAACATTAGGCGCAGTTAGTAAAACTGAAGCTTTTAGGGCTTTAGTGAATAGACCTTTTCAAGCAAAGACCCGGCCTTGATCTCATGCCGCATTTGCGCGTATTCAGCGATAGCTCATAAGGGTCGTCGAAGACTCTAAATTTGAAGGTGACAGCGTTATCTAGAGTTTCTCTCCAGTCTTTATTCAAGCTTTTGTATTGCACCTCAAACTGGGCACGTTCTTTTGGATTGAGAATGAAGTCCCTGGAATTTCTTTCGGTTAGTCGCAAGTTTAGATCTAGAGGCTTAATCTCGTTTGTGTTTGACGGCAATCTAAAATTGGGCGGAATGGAAAGTTCGAAGAGGGACTTAGACTGGTCTAGAGCCGCACTTTGCGGTTGCTTCAGCGTTGAATCTGAATTGCTCTCTTCGGTCTTGAGCTTTAAGTCTGGAAAGCCCTTTAATCCTTCACTGAGGCTGTAGTCCGGCTTTGCCCAATGCAGCTGATCGGCTCTGGGTGGCACTTGGTTTGAGTCGAGGCTGAGTCTAGAACTAGCATCGCCTTTTTCTGCGACGGCGGCATTTTCTGTTGGTCTTTCCAGCATGCAGTGAGCCTCTTGCGGCGAGCGATTATCTAGCACGCTTTAGCATACGGTCAAATTTGGACTTTTGCCTATGGTGACTTCACCATAAGAGGCCGGGGATACGAAAAAATGCTACGAGGCGAACTAGTAGAAAGCGCTAAAAAAGAGACCAAGTGAATCGCCGGATTGCGAAAATTTGGTCTCGAAAAACTGACTGCTCAGTTGGTGATGTTGAAATACTCTTTGATCAGTTCGTCGAACTGCTCGAGATTGAGTGCACCCCAATGACGCTTAGAGAGCTGTTCGGTTTTGGAGCTATGCTGGATGAACAGAAAACTCGGGCAGACTGTGACTCGCAGATCCTCGGCAAACTGGCGGTCTTTGCTGATGTCGAAGCTGATGAAAGTGACTTTGCCGCGGTAAGCGTTCCGGGCGCTCTCGAACGCTTGCAGGTGATTTTCGCAGCCTGCCGAAGAGTCGTAGAAGCGAATTACCACCGGACCGCCTCTGGTCACTGCATCCATCAACTCTTTTTTGGCTGTGTCAGGTGCGTAGTTCTGGGCCTGAATCGGCGATGCGCCGAGAAGGAGCAGGCATACCAGAGAGAAACAAAAGAAAATCTGGAAGAGAGAGAAAGGTTTGTAGTACTTCTGATGCATGCGATTCTCCTATTGGTTAGGGCCGAGCGACTTTTCTTTGGCTTTGATGGCTTCGACAAGCTCGGGCGAAAAGCGCACCAAGTCGCCTTGCCAGTTGCGAGTAAAGACGGGCTGGACGCTGTCTATCTCGGTGGTCGAAACCGGCTTATCGCCTTTGAAAAGAGTGCGTTTCTCAAATACCTTGAAATAGCCGAAATAAAGGTCCAGTTCGGCTTGATCTTGCTCGGCAGTGATTTTGTAGAGCAAAGGCGATTCTTGATAGAGCAGGTCGCGAGCTTCTCCGCCCATACGATAGAGCCGCATCGACTCTGCGAATACCTCGATTGGGTTATCGAAATAGTCAGTGGCTGGACGCACCAGGGCGATTGCGCGTATTTCTTTGTTGCTCAAAATATGCGCTTCTTCCAACTTGCTCACTGCTTTACCACTTTGGTCGAGCAATTGTCCTTGCAGATCCACTCGCAACCATCGTTTGCCAAGCTTGGCATTGGTGGGGCGTTCCACTTTGAAGTAGACATAGGGATCGGTTGGCAAAGGCTCGGCTTGAGTCTCGCTTTCCGCCTGATTCTCAGACTTGGTTGAGGTTTCAGTCTTGCTTTGAGGCTCAATTTTGTCTCTCGCCACCTTGATGTAAAAGACTCGAGCTCCGCTTTGGGGGTCTTGTGTCTTGACGAAGCCCAGCTTATCCGACATGGTGTCGAGGACCTTGCTATCTTGGTCTTCCCAGCCCATCCTTTCTTGATGGTTATGGGCTAGTTCATGAATCAAGAGCGATTCGATTGTATCGAAGTAATAGCCGTCTTTCTTGAAACGACTTTGACTGGCCCAGGAAGGCGCATCTTTTTCAGTAGGCCTTAGATTGTCGGTTGCGCCCGGCGTGAAGTAGATGGCTTTGCGTTTGTCTTTGTCTGTGGCATAGTAGGCAAAACCAAGTTCTTCTTTATAGAGCGGTGCTTTCAAGAAATAGAACTTAAGTCCTTGTTTGTCGCCCGGCGCTAGGTGGGAAGGAAAGGAGCGCTTCAGGGCGGCTTCGATTCCGTGCAGTTCCACCAACTGAGGAGAGCGGGACAAGATGAGAGGTTTGCTCTCGCTCTGGTTTGTGCTGAGCGACTTCTGCTCTTCTACCAGTTCGTTTTCCAGGGCGAAGGATGCCTTGAGTGGTTCTTCTCCCAGTTCCTTTATTTTGAGTGTGACCAGCTCTTTGATGCGCGCCTCGCCTTCTTGCAGACCTTTGGCATCACGAGTAGTGGTGAAAAGAGTCTTGCTTTCACCGCCGGCATGCAAGATGTAGCTGAATCTGCCGTCGTTTTCTACGATCTGCACCCGGGTGCGTTTGGCCAGTTCAGTGGCCATGGCCTCGAGGTCTGCGGGCACGGCTTCACCGCTTATTGACTTGATGAAGGGTACTGAAGGGTCCAACTCTTGCTTCTGGCAAGTGCTGCAAAAGCCGGTACTGAAAGAAATCAGTCTTTTGATTGCTTCTCCTGGTGCGCCGACGGGGGCGAGGCTCAACCAGGCAACCAAACAGACAAAAACAGCCAGCCAGCTTGGCCAGCGCGAATGCCGTGTGATAGGGCTTGTTGATTTGGGCCCTCTTTCTTTGTTTGCCATATAAACTTTCAAGAAAATTGAGGAGGGTGCTCCTCTGTTTAAGGCGCACCCTCCTCGTTGTTGAAAAATTAGTCGACTCGTCCGCCTTTGTTTTCGTCAAAGTCGGGCAATTCGCCTTGATAGAGAGCAAACTGCTTGATATGAGCCTCCACCGCGGCTGGTACCATGTCGGCGATGGGCTCTCCTGCCTTGAGGCGGCGCTTGATGAGCAGGCTCGAAATCGGCGGACTTTGCAAGTCCAGCACGGTCACCTTGGCTCCTCGGGCAAGAAGACTTTCAGCCCATTCAGAGGCAATAGCAGCTGAGATCTGCCTGCGTGGCGTCACTACCAAGTGCGCCAGCTGGAAGAGTTCATCGGCACCTTCCCAGTCACCTAGGAAATGAACGCCTGCTTTACCCTGCTCCAGATACTCGGCACTGGTGATCAGAAACACTTCGCACTGACTACCTCTGTGCCGACTCTCGATCTCATGCTTGATGGCGCGCACAGTGTCGACTGTGTATGAAGTACCGGGACGGTCCAGTTCGAGGCGGCTTGCCACAAGTTCCTTTATGCCGGTCGACTGTACGGCCTTTTCGACCAGGCTGTGTCGGTGCTCGGCGCAGGCAAGGAAGCTGGCTTTATGTGGCGGACTCTTGGCTGTGACCAAATAGACTTGGCTCAGTTTGAGATATTCAAGCGCTTTTTGGGCAACCAGAAGGTGTCCATTGTGGACGGGGTCGAAAGTCCCGCCCAGAACTCCAACTTTTATCTTTGTCATAGCTTGGTCCTATTCGCAAAGACTGTCTAAGCAAAGAGCCCACACTCTTTTGAGTGCGGGCTCTTTGCGGTGAAACGCCGGGTTTTAGGCGGCTTTGCTTATGGAACGATTAGCGCGGCGGCGGCTCTGGTTATTTGAATTCTTGAGCTTGAGCTGTCGTTCGCGAATCAACTTGCGATGAGCTTGGTCCCAGATGCGACCAAAGTTCTCTTCGTAGGTCTCCATGCCGAAGGATTGTCGGGCGACAAGCACATAATCGCGTAACTGCTTGTAACCGCCGGTCAATTCCATGAGCATGAGGTTGAGCTGCCAGGCCGGCATGGCGTGTTTGCCCGTCGACCAGAGTTCATGCGCTACCTTGGTCTGGCGCATAATTGCTCTTGCCTCTTCTCCAACTGCCATAGAAAGATAGCGCTTGCGCGAAATTTTCCGAGGGTCGGGGAATGCTGGCGTGGTGCCGTAAAGCACGTGGTAGAGTTCGTGTGCCAGATAAATGACTTTCATCAGCGGTGAGTCGAGCGACCCGATCGAGATGTAAGCGTTGCGGCGATCAGTCGGGTAGTAGCGGCAGTAGGCGCCGGTTTTACCGTTCCATCTCTTGATGCGCACGCCCAGGAGACGTGCTTTGCGCAGGTCGGAGCGGAGGGTGGGACTGTCTCTTACAATGGCAGCGAAGCGACTGCCAAACTGGCGTTCCAGCTTGGCGATAATTTCTACATCCAAATTTTTGTCTGTGTTGCTTAGTGCCATACGATTTCACCAGAGTCTAAAGAATAGACAGGAATCGCACGCCGATGCCCGTTCATTTTCGCTTGATACTACTTATGATACCAGGCACGGCGATTTTGTGTGAAATTACTCGGTGTCCGCCTGCGCAGCTTCAAAGCGAGCGGTCAGTTCTGGTCCGAGAATGGTCTCGCGCTCGCTCAGTTCGAGAGCCATGGCTTCGATAAAGTGGCGATGCTTCTCCAGAATGCTGCGAGCTTCTTTGTCGCAAGCGGCAACGATGTCTCTGATTTCTTTGTCGATGGCGTTGGCCAGCTCGATGCCGAGCTGGTTCTGGGCGCCTCCGTAGTTCGGCAGAGAGAGCGGGCCGAGTGACGACATGCCATAGCGTGTCACCATCTGCACGGCCATATTCCAGGCCTGTTCGAAATCGTTCGAGGCGCCAGTATCGACTGTTTTCAGGAAAATTTCCTGGGCCGCTCTGCCAGCCAAAGCCATGGTGATGCGTTTGCGCATTTCCACATCGGTGAGGCTGAATCGGTCGCCTTCGCTGTGAGTCTGTACATAACCCAGAGCCCTACCGCGCGGCAGGATGGTGATTTTGGTGATGCTGTCACCTTTCTGGGCCAGGTTGACGATGGCATGTCCGAGCTCATGAAACGCGGTCTGGCGTTTGTCTTCAGCCTTCATCGCCTTGAGCCTTGAGCGTCTGGCTTCGCCGGCTTCCACCACCGAAATGGCTTCGTCGAACATCGTTGTCGTAATGGCAGTTACCTGCGGCTTTTCCTTTACCAGAGCCGACCCGGGTTGCGGCTGAGCTTTTGTCTCGGCTTTGCGGCGAGCGATCTGGGTTCTTGCGGCGATGATAGCAGCTTCGTTGCAAGCAGCCTTGATATCAGCGCCGCTGAAACCCGATGTACGTCTAGCCAGAAGGTCGAGGTCGAGGTCATCAGCCAGCACTTTCTTGCGGGTGTGCACTGCGAAAATGGCGCGGCGACCCTCTGTGTCAGGCAGATCGATAGGAATGTCGAGGTCGAAGCGACCTTTGCGACGCAGGGCGTCGTCAAGCATGTCCGGACGATTAGTGGCGGCGATGACAATGATGCCGGTGTTTTTCTGGAAGCCGTCCATCTCAACCAGCAGCTGGTTAAGAGTCTGCTCGCGCTCTGAGTTGCTGCTGGAGCCGTTGGCTCTTTTGCCGCCTACCGCGTCGATTTCGTCGATGAAGATGATGACGGGCTTCTGCGTGCGCTTGCGTTGGTTCTTCGCCTGTTCGAAAAGGGCACGGATGCGGCTGGCGCCGACACCGACGTACATTTCAACGAAGGCGGAGCCGCTCACGACGAGCATAGAAGCATCAGCTTCGCCGGCCAGGGCGCTGGCTAGGAGCGTCTTGCCCGTGCCGGCTGGACCGCTGAGAAGAATGCCTGTGGGCAGGTCGGCGTCATGGTCACGGTATACTTCCGGGTCACTGAGCCAAGAGCAAATCTCGGTCAGTCTTTCCACTGCCTCTGGCTGCCCGGCCACATCTTTAAAAGTCTTACGATCAGGGTCGCTCGGCAGAATGAGTCTGCCCGGCGATTTAGTCGAGTTATCGTTTTGCATACGATTCCAATTGCCTTCATACTGATATGGCTCATCCGGTCCTGGCTGGTGGTCGTAAGGGTCGTACCGTTCAAACCTGTCATTGGGTTCGAGAGGATGACCCCAGGCCGTCTCGTCTTCATCGCCGGGGAGGTTGCGCCTGCGGCGTCTTGCCATTTCGGCACGGCGACGCTCGGCTGCTTCTTTCTCTTGCTGAGCCTTTCTGCGGGCGCGCCACCAGACTAGACCGAGCACGGCCACAATCGAACTGGTGACAATCAAGTTGGTGTAGGAAGAATCTGAGCTGACCGCAGCCGGTGGTGTTTGCTTGTCGGATGGGGCAGCTTGTGCTGAGATGGTGGGAGGGTCGTTGTCGGCACTTTCGGCTTGTGCGCAGGCGGGTGTGAGGCTCACCGCCAAGCATAAGCCGGCTGCGAGCATACCCCTCAAGAAGATATGCATGATTGATACTCCGATATTTTTCACCCTTTAGGTGAAGTCAGAGAAACGGGCGTATTACCCAGAAGGGCCTAGAAAAGCCCGGATAAGAACTAAAATTCGGAAGAAGCTAAGAAAAGCGGGTTTTTAATTAACTTAAAAAAGACGAGTGTCTCAGAAATTAACAGAGGAGCGTTACTAAATGCCCTGTTTACAACCCGAGCGCAGGCTTAAATCGGGTTGTCAGAAGGTGTTCACGGTTGAGCTAACCTCGGCTAGCAAGAAAACGAGAAATTTTCAAAATGCTGTCCAGAAAAATTTCGGTCGGTGTAGATACCCCTGCAAGCGTTCGCAAGAGCAGAAAAATTTCAAACTTACTACGCAAGCAACTACATACCCACATTTTCTAGAGGTTTCATTATTTATGAAGAACACCGACGAACTGGCACTGGGCGGGAAAATGGGCTCTGTAGCCGATAAGGCTTTGAGCGACAAGGGTGGCAATGAAGATAGAAACAGCACTTTCGACCAGTATATTTTGCCTGGCAAACATGGTGGTAAGACGCTCAGTGACAGTCTTGCTCGCGGTGCCGATGTCGTCATCGGTGATGCTATCCGCGGTGGCGTAGGAAAGCTAGACGGGTTTGATAAACCAGACATATTCGGCGATTTTAGGAAGAATGTAGAAGTCACCGATAAAGACAGAAAAGAGGCCCAGAGCCAGCTCGATAAACAAGCGAGCAAGCTTATTCCTGAAGCGGATCGCAAAGCTATGTCTGAGATCTCGGGCGCCTTGTTGAGCGGTGATCAGGAAGCTTTTTCTAAAGCTATAGGAAAGTATGCTAATGACCCTGCTAAACTTGCAGCGCTTGTCGGCGAGGTGAACAAGAACCTTAAGAATAAAGGCTCTGACACGCAGATGGCTGTCAACAAAGATGGCAAAGTAGTGGTCCACAATTCTGATTCATCAGAAGCAGTTGAGTTTGATCCCAAAACAGGTAAATCGGCTGTTTTGAGTGTCGAGCACGGTTTTCACGGACCTGTGCAGGGAGGCGAAATCCTAGGCGCAGATGCCGGTGCCGTTTTCAAACGACACGGTGATGATGCAGTGAACGGCGTCCTAGGTCGTGATTCCTTTGTCAAGCCGATTCCCTTCTATGGGTTTGACAAACCCTGGCTAGAAAAGTTGCCTTACAAAAAGACCTTGGAGGGTATCGGTGGTGGTGCCGCCGGTGGTGCTGCCGGGAGTGCTCTTAAGGGTCTTGAACGGATGTTCGACTATTCGGAAGACTAGAGGAGCACAAGTTATTTCACAGTTTAGTTAGGTCTGGGCTAGCAGGGAACGAAGTATTTCTTCGTTCCCTGTCTTGTTCTGGGGGCTTTGTGTTAATGTATGGTATGGGATAGTAGAAAATGGCAAAATGAGAAGCACCAGGTTTTTATTCCGGTGCTTCTCTTAAATTAGATTGCCGCCTTATTTCCGAATATCTTCGAACTTTGCTTTGTCGGCGACTGTCAGCAGTCGGAAAGCCGGGTCGGCAAGAAAACGTGTGGGCATGATCGGATCGAAAAGACCCGTGCCCAGTCCGAAGAGTCCGGTGCCGTAGACGCTCGTCTTTACACCGAGGCGATGATAAAGCTCAAGGCAGACGCCCACACAGGTGAAGCGATCTTGCGACCGCCTGCCGGTGAATAGTCCGATCCAGTCGTAGCCGGAGACGGGGATCTTCTTTTCAATCAAGCCGCGCAGAACGCTGGGCAGGTGAAAGAAGTCGTAAAGCTTGTCGCGTTTCAGGCGCGCTTCTTGCTGGTAGAGCTTGTTCTGTTCCAAGATGATTTCGGTGAGACCTTTGACCAGGCTCTTTTGTTTCTCATCGAAATCAGTGCGCAGACGCAAGGCTATATAGTGACCATGTGTGAGCTTTTCGGTCATTTGCGCGAGCGGCTGAATGAGCACCCCTTTTTCCATGTAGGAAGTGAGCGTGTAGAGCTCGCCTCTCTTGAGGTCGACCACCACTTCACCATGACCGACACTTTCGCGCAGCGTTTTGGCGATCCGACCGCTGGTCAAAATCAAGTCGCCTTCTTGCAGAGCCTCTTTGGGTGGGTTTACCCAGGCACCGCTAGGAAGTGGTCCGTGTCCTTGCTTCTTGAAGCGCAACGCATTTCTTTTGTAGGCGCCATAAACCAAGAGCCAGAGCGCCAGTTCCACCGTTGCCATCAAAGGCAAGGGGCTGAGAATATGGGCGAGAAGCTCTTGTGGATTGATGAGGCGAGCGAGGGTGACCTCAAGCTGCCAGGGTGTGAACAAGACTAGGCTGGAGAGCAGGATGCCGAAAATCATGGGCACCCGCACTTTCAGCCTGGAGAGAATGTCGAAATAGGTGCGCAAGTTTTCGCTCAGTCCGTGGGCGGTCAAACCCAGCCAGGCAAGCGAAAGCAGTACGCAGGAGAGATTGAAGTTGTAGTCGAGCTGCCCGGTAAACCACTTCCAGCTCAAGAAGATGAGCCAAAGATAGGCAAGCGACTCCAGCGCTTTTTTCAAGCGAGCCAGCATATATTTACCTCCTAAATCATCAGGTCACATCATCAGGCAAGACCAGGCGGGAAGCAGCATCTGACAAGATGCCGACTTCCCGTCCGGCTTAGTAGTTTGGGATGTCAGGCGTCCTTGTCGGAGCCTTTCTCATTCAGGTCATTCAAGGTGGGAATGCGCCCTTGGTCGATGGCTTCCTTGAGCAGCTTCATCGCCGTGCGATAACCATCCTCTTCCATGGCCCGTGCCTTTTCCACGCTGATGCCGAAATTGAGACCCGCCACATCGGGCAGTCCGATTTCCAGCACCACATGCTTGTTCGGGTCGACATAGCGGCGATGACCGGCGATGGGCAGGTACATCTCACGCATGTGGAAGTAGAGGTCGAAGACTGTCTCGAACTCGCCGGGCGGTTCGGTGACGGGACGGAACGAACTGACGATGGCGGTGCCCTCGCAGAAGTCGGTCGGGTTGTAGTGATAGACGGCGCCGTCCACCAACAGGCGAGGCGTCATGCCGTCTTGATGCCAGACCGGGCGCAGCACCGTGGGCAGTGCGCAAGAGGCAGTCAAGGCGCGGGCGAGATCATATTCGCCGCCTTCGAAAACCACAGGCTCGTGACGCAGCAGATCGCAGCTCACCACCTTGAGGTTGTCGTTGGGTTTGAGATTGAGCCTCGCCACCATTTCCTTCATCGGCACCAGGATGTCGATGGGACCGCCCACAGCCAGACTGATCGGGTCGGCGGGCGTCAGGGTCTTGAAGAGAAGATTCGGGTCTTTGCGGTTCTTGAGACCGGCGATGATTTCCTGGAAGATTTGCTCGGGGGTCATGCCGTTGGCGTATAGAGCAGCCACCAGCGAACCAACCGAGACACCAATCACTCGCTTCACAGGAATGCCGAGTTCTTCGACGGCTTTGAGCACGCCGGTATGGCCGGGACCTTTTGCCCCGCCTGCACCAAGAACGATATCGACCCCGTTGGGGTGGAATTTCATGGTAACACCTTCATTTTCTAAAGAGGTTGATAGAGATTTGGAGAAACCGCCTCATGCTGACTCCTTTGGTCGCAGTCGGGCGGGAAGCTTGCTGACTTATCGTTTTTGTTTTTATCGAGCCAAGCTTCTGAAAAGCGACGCGCGGGCATCGCTTTTCAGAAGCTTAGAGTAAGGCTGCTTCGATTTAGAAACGCGTCATTTCGGTAAAGTTGAAAGACTGCACCAGCATGGGCGGCACCACAGCAGGAACACCTTCTTCGCCGGCTGTCAGTCGACTGCGACCGAGACTGACTATGCTGTTCAATAAGTCGAAGAGGCTGACATTGAAACGCAAGTTTTTCACTGGTTCGGCGATACTGCCATTGCGCACGATGAAAGTACCATCTCTAGTCATTCCGGTAAGAAGTTTTGTGGACGGGTCCACTTCGCGAACATACCAGACTCGAGTCAAAAGAATTGCTTCTCGACCCAATTGGCAAGAGTCTTTTAGCAAATCATCCAGTTCTACTTCGCAGCCTGGAACGACAATATTCAAAGGCATTTCACCCATGGTATTAGGCTCAGGCAGGGCATGGTTGGTAACGGCGAAATCTAGACCGGTTTTCTCGCTCAACTTTGCCGCCGAACTTCGGCTTGTGACAATGCCTTTAAATACGCCGTTTTCGACGAGTGAGACCTTTTGCCTTGGCAGTCCGATGCCGTCGAATGGGGCTCCGTACTGCTCACTGTGAGCATAATCATCGAAGGCGCTGAACTTTTCGCTGAAGAGCTTCTGTCCGAGTTTACCTCGCAGAGAGGATAGCTCGTCTAGGTGGCTGGTGGCGCTGAAGTCCCACCAGAGAAAAGCGAGCAAATCCATCACCGCCGAAGCTTCCAGTATGACTGGATATCTGCCTGGGTCGATGTCTCTCGGGTTGCGTCCAGCGATAGCCTTTTCCACGGCTCTATCGGCCAAGGCGGCCATGTCGATGTCCAAACGAGTGCTGAAGGCTTTCGCCCAGCCGGTGCTGTCGCCGCACATTGCTGTAACCGAGCATTCCAATTCGGTTTGTCTGGCAAACTGGAAGAGTCCGCGTGAGTTGCCGGTGGCCATGACCAAGTCGTTGGTCGAGACTATGCCTGCTAAACTGGCGCCTTTCCTGGCTGCAACTTCGATGGCGCTCAGCACCATGGCTGCTCGGTCGGCGGCTGTGATTGCGCTAGCTTTCTCGTCGAAGCGTTGGAAGCGGGGCAATTTCTTGCCTTCGCCTTTGCTTGGGGGCTTGGGAAGGGAAGCACTAGTTTCCTCTTCGCTTTTCATCAAATTGGTAGAAAGCAGCGCCAGCTCAATTAACTCTTCCAGACCGCGCCGGTCAAGTTTTTCACCACTGACTCGCACTTGCTCGCCGTTAGCGATAAGGCGCAGGGAGACCTGGTCTATTTGGCTGGTCTGATTCTGGGTCATCAGATTTTCGGCAAAACGCGAAGTGGAGCGTTTCTCTGAAGTGACAGTGGCTTCCAGAGCAATCGGGCGTTTGCGGCTGGACATTTTCTCAGCCAGAGCCACGGCTTCTTCTACGACCTTTTCACATTTGCTTTCGGTGAGCATCAATGGCCTCCGCTTTGCGCGATACCGACCGAGAGTTTGCGGAAGCGAGCCGGGCTGGCGCCGTGTCCTGTCCACATGGTTTGCATCGGTTGACCTTTGCCGCAGTTGGGGGTGCCCCAATGCACGTATTCAGTCTCACCACAAATGGCATCGCATGAGTTCCAGAATTCCGGCGTAATGCCGCTATAGCTGGGGTTTTTGAACATGCGCCCGATTTTGCCGTTTTTGATTTCGTAACCGACTTCGGTAGAGAACTGGAAATTGTAACGCATGCTGTCGATAGACCAAGAGCGGTTTGTTTCCAGATAGAGACCGTCTTTGGTGTCTTCGATCAGGGCTTCTAGGCTGCCTTGTCCTGGCTTCAGCGAGATGTTGGTCATGCGAATGATAGGCGCGAAATGCCATGACTCAGCTCGCATGGCACCGCCAGAACGGTTTAAGCCAATCAGCAGGGCAGTGTCTCTGGAGCTGAGATAGCCTTGAAACTTGCCTGCCTTAACCAAGTCCACGCATTGGGCTTGCACGCCCTCATCGTCAAATCCGAAACTGCCGAGGGCGCCTGGAGCGGTGGCATCAGCAACGAGGTTGACTATGTCTGAGCCGTATTTGAGTGCGCCAAGCTTGTCTGGTGTCAGGAATGAAGCGCCGGCGAAATTGATCTCCTGCAAGAGAGCGCGGTCGAGTTCAGAGGGATGACCCATGGATTCGTGGATTTGCAAAGCCAGCTGGGAGGAACCGATGATCGTATCGATATTGCCTTTTGGGCATGGTTCGGCTTTCAGCAGGTCTACTGCAAGCTTGCCTGTTTTGGCGGCGTTTCCGACTAGGTTCCAGCGTTCCACCATTTCGAACCCGGCTTGCTCGTACTGCCCGAAGCTGCACGGGTAGGAAGCCCTTTGTTGATCTCCTTCACCAGATGCGGTGGCTTCGACAAGGCAACCCGACCTGATTGACAGCTGGTCTATCAAGGCTCCTTCGCTATTTGCGTAGAACTGGTGGTCTTTGATGAAATGCAAAAAACCTTGGGCGAGTGTCACTCCGGCAACAGAGAGAACTGCGGCGGCGCTGTCCAGCAAAATCTTCAGTTTTTCGTCAAGTTCGACGCTGAATGGGTCGATCAGATGCGGTGAAGTCCAGCTGGCTCGCCACGGTTTTTCCGGGACTAGTTTGATTGGGGTGTGGCGACAACCGCCGCTGGCTTTGGCTATCTCATAGGCTTCTTGGGCGCAGCGTCTGATTGATTTTTCAGACAGGTCTTGCGAGGCGGCGAAACCCCATCCCCCTCTGGCCAAGATGCGGATGCCGATGCCTTGCGATTCGCCGCCTGTAAGCGCTGCCAGCTTGAGGTTCTTCGTCTGAATGAATTCGCTTTGTCGATTGAGCAGTCTGGCATCTGCGAATTCAGCGCCGGCTTTCAATGCTTGCTGGACGGCAAGCTCTACCAAAAACTCTTTTCCACTGAGGCTTCTCTTCAACATGAACCCTAATTTATCATCTTGACTGCACCTTAACGAAAGCAAAGTAATCTCTTCCGTCGCTGTGGGTTCAGATCTGCCACGTGATAGCTGGCAATCAGGCGGCTTGAGAGATAGTGGCGGCTTAAAGTCTTTAGGTCTTGTGCACTGAAAGAGAAAGAAAAGATGGGACAAGGCTAAGAGACTCGGCAAAGTAATTACAAGTCTTAATTAGATTCTGAATTCAGAATCTAGATTTAGTTTTAGTAACTTTGCAGCTTTGATGGCCGGGCTAGCGCTTGGCATCTGGTTGTTCAAAAGGGCTCTCTAAGTTTTTTAAGAACGTCTCGACTAGGTCTATGACCCTACTGACGTCAACGTCTTTGCTGAAGCCATGATCTGCTCCGGGCAAAAGGTGGTTGGTGGTTATTGCTTGTTGTGATTCCAGAAATTCC
This sequence comes from Candidatus Obscuribacterales bacterium, assembly GCA_019745415.1. Classification (GTDB taxonomy): domain Bacteria; phylum Cyanobacteriota; class Vampirovibrionia; order Obscuribacterales; family Obscuribacteraceae; genus Obscuribacter. Next base: position 81,248 of record JAIETF010000032.1, read on the forward strand.
TTCCAGTCTTTGCTGTTTCGCGCAACCGGAACTATCAAGTCGTTTTCTCCTTCAATATGCAAGACTGGTAAGTTCTTGAGACGCTCCGCCGCCAGCGCTCGGCTTGGTATCAGCTCACCGTTTTCAAGCTCCGCCTTGAACTCTTTGCTCATCTTGAAAATTGGAGCGTTCATGTATATCGAGGTTCGTACTCCGTCAAAGCCCATCGGATATCGTCTCTTAAGCTCCTGGGCGAGATTGAAGGGGGCTTGCAACATGGTGAGGCTATTTACCAAGGACCGACATTTTTCCAAGCTCAAGAGGGCAATCAATCCTCCTAGGCTATAGCCAACTAAATGCAAAGATTTCTCTGGGCTTTGTTCTTTCAGAAATCGCAAAGCTGCGCTAGAGTCTTGGAGCATTTGCCTGGGAGTATATGCCTCGTTTTCGCCTTCACTCTCGCCGCAGCCGGTAAAATCAAAGCGAAGACAGTCATAGCCATGTTGGCAAAGTTCAGCAGCCATTCGTAAGAAAAGACCGTTGTATTCTTGCTTGTTGCCGCCCAAGCTGTGCAAAAAGAGGATGGCAGCTTGCCTTTCCCCTGGTTTTCCCTTCAGCCAATTACCGAGAAGTTTGTAATGGTTAAGACCATCCCAAGACTGAGACGGTATTTCCACTCTCTCGCCCAATAGTGCGCTGCGCAATTTTTTTCCGGCCTCTTTATTTTGAGCACATCAGAAATGTTTATGGCAATTTAGTTTACGCTCTTGGCTCAAGAGTTTGTATTCGATTTCCCTGACTTGGCTGTGCAGATCGTCAAGAAGAACTTCTGCATGCGCCAGAATTTCGCTATTTTTGTGCCCAGGATATTTGCCCAGTATATCGTCCATTTCTGCTATGGCACCCAGAAGCCTTTGTCTTTCCCGTAGAAGTGCTCTGTAATTATTTTCTTCTACGCAACGTTGTTTCAAGGTCATGCCGTCGCCCTTTAGTTCAGCTTGCTGTTTTTCATAAATCTGTCTATCTAGTTCAAAGCCGAGAAACAAGTTCTCAAGAAAAAAGAGAATGCCGGTTACTAGTGAGATAAAGCCGGTGCCCAAGCAAATTGCTAGGTAGGCTAGAAAATCTAGAAAGTAGAAGAACCATTCCTTTGAGGCTTTTGCCCAGTCGGCGCTGTGGTCTCGCTCTGCTTCAGCTTTAAACAGAGTCTCTAGGCAGTGAAGGCAGGGGGTGCTGTCTTGTCTGTGTGCAGTTGCCGCAGTTTGCAACTGCCATTGCGATTTTTGCGCTCTTACTTCTTTCATATTTTCTTCTTGCATATTTGCGTCTTCTTGGCAGTGGTTACTCTGGTTTTATAGCCTTCTGCGTCCTCGGCTTTTAGGTGCTTTCGCACAGTCTTTCTTGACAGAAAATGCTGTTTGCATTTCTTGGTCTGAGAATCGGCGGGTTCTCAGCGGGTTCTCAGCGGGTTCCTCGTATAGCGCTGGGTGAAAACAGGTTCGGTCCGTCGATTGCTAAATACTAAAAGAAGTAATAGAAAGGGCTAAAAGAAAAACGAAGAAGAAGAATCCGGGAGAACTAACTAACAGTTCTCCCGGATTCAGACCTGCCTAAATCAGGCGCCAAAGGCGGCTTCGACAATGTTTTGCAGCATGGAGGCACTGCCTCTTCCGCTCTTGCTCACGGCCAGATTGCCGAAAGCAAGCGCTCCGCTTGCCAGTCGGGCTCTGATGAAGGCATTTGCGCGGGCGGGTTCCGCTTGCTCGATCATGACTTTAGCCTGCAGGGCCAGAGCCAGCATCTCGACAAAGGAGCGTGCTCCCGCCTCGTCGGCAAAAGCGTTAACCTGCTCTTGCTTGGTGGCCCGCTTGCCGGTACTGGCGCTTTTCGCTTTTGCCTTAGCCTTTGCAAAGCCGGCCTTGATTGCCGCTACCGACTTTTCGATGCGAGCCAGATGGGCATCGTAGATGCGATTCTTGCCCTGCATCTGCTTCAGCTCGCCGATGATCACATCGAGAGTTTCGGGCGACTGTGCCACGGCTCTCAGCACATCAAGGCAGATAACGTTACCAGAGCCCTCCCAGATCCCCAGCAAGGGGCTTTCGCGGAAGAGTCGGGGCATTGGACCCTCTTCGACATAACCATTGCCTCCCAGGCATTCCAGAGCTTCCGCCACATGCATGGGTGCGCGCTTGCATACCCAGTATTTGGCGATGGCACTGCCGATGCGCTTGAAGAGCGCTTCGGCTGGCGACTGCTCGTGTTGGTCGTACGATCTGGCCACGCGCATGGTCAAGCGAATTGCTGCTTCCGATTCCAGAGCCAGGTCGGCAAGCACATTGAGCATCAGTGGTTGGTCCACCAGCTTTTTGCCGAAGGCGCTGCGATGGCGTGCGTGATTGATGGCTTGCATGGTGGCTTGGCGCATCAAGGCTGAGGCGCCGAGCATGCAGTCGAGGCGCGTGTGATTGACCATCTCGATGATTGTCGAGACGCCCTTGCCCTCAGCTCCGATCAGAAAGCCCTGGGCATCGACAAACTCCAATTCGGAGCTGGCGTTGGACTTGTTGCCGAGCTTGCTCTTTAATCTTTGGATGCGCAAGCTGTTCTTTTCGCCGTTTTCTTTGAAGCGGGGCACGAGGAAGCAGGAGACTCCCTTTTCGGTCTGGGCGAGAACGAGAAAGGCATCCGACATCGGTGCCGAGCAGAACCACTTGTGTCCGGTCAGTTTGTATTCCTGGCCGGGACCGACCTTTTGAGGGCGAGAGTCGGCAGGCACAGCCTTGGTGGTATTGGCTCGGACGTCTGAGCCTCCCTGCTTTTCGGTCATGCCCATGCCGAAAGTGACGCCCTTCTTTTGGGAAGCGGGCAGGAAGCGACCATCGTACTCGTTAGAGAGGATGAGCGGTTCCCAGCGCGCTGCCACGTCGGGCTGTTTGCGCAGGGCGGGAATAACCGAGTAGGTCATTGAGACTGGGCAGCAGTGTCCGGCTTCGTTCTGGAAAGCCATGTAGAGCATGGCCGCTCTGGCTACATGGGCGCCGTCTCGTCGTTCCACCCAAGGCAGGTTGTGCAGCCCATAGGAAAGGGAGGTCTGCATGAGATTGTGATAGGCCGGATGAAAGTCGACCTGGTCGATGCGATGCCCGAAGCGGTCGTGGGTGCGCAGAACTGGGTCATAGTCATTGGCTTGAATTGCCCATTCGATGGCTTCTTTGCTGCCCAGTTTCGCTCCCAGCGAGGTGAGCTTTTCCTTGGCCCAGTCGGCGCCGTACAACTGAATCAGTTGCTGCAGCACTTGGTCTTGCAAAAACAGGTTATAGTCGACAAGAGGCTGGCTCTGGTTGAATACATTGTGTGTTTCAGTCATGGCTGAACCCTTTGAGATAAGTCTTCTCCGGCTTCTTTCGATACCTTTTTCCGGCATACCAAACTAGACCGTCCCCGAGAGGGCGGCTTGCTCGGTCTGTAGTGGAATGGTGAGCCTAGAGGCTCTTGAATCGGCGCGGAGGGTAGACCATTAGAGGTGTGAGAAAGAAAAGGACTTATGCAGTCTAGAAAAGTTACTAGCCAAGTACTAGTTCTGGTTTTCAGAACTAACTAATAAAAGGAGCCGGGCTAGTTTTGCTAATAGCCCGGCTCGCGCTAAGAGGTTGTAAAGCGAGTGCTTAATAGGCTTTGGCGAAGATAGCCTTTCGGCTTGTCTCTCTGCCTGTGTACATACATTTGCCTTTAGGAGCGCCCTCATGGTTCAAGGCGAAAGGCAGGCATCTGATGGTTGCCTTGCATTCGTCTTTAATCTTGCCTTCGTCTTCGCTGCTGCCATCCCAAAAGACTTCGACAAAAACCGACTTTTCTTTTAGTATTGACTTTAGCTCTTCATAGGTTTGGGCCTTGACTGTATTCTCTTCTCTAAATTTGAGTGCTCGCTCAAAAATCGCCTTTTGAACTGTCTCTAGCAGGTTGGTTATAGTTTCGGTCAAGCCGTCTCTGGAAACGCCCCGCATTTTTTCTTTGTCGTCCCGGCGTGCGATTTCAACAACGCCGTTGCTGATATCTTTCGGACCAATATTGATGCGTACTGGAACACCGCGCAATTCCCAGTGATTGAACTTATAACCGGGGGTATAGTTGTCGCGGTCGTCGAGATGGGTGCGAATGCCTGCTTTAGCCAGTTCTTGTTCAAGGGAACGGGCGCTTGCCAGTACAGTTTCTTTCTCGACATCGCTTTTGTAGATGGGTACGATAACCACCTGAATCGGGGCGATGCGGGGAGGCAGAATAAGTCCCTTCTCGTCACCATGTCCCAGCACAACGGCGCCGATTAAGCGTGTGGAAACACCCCAGCTGGTTTGCCAGGCGAATTCGAGCTGCCCAGATTGACTCTGGAACTTGATTTCGAAAGCTTTGGCGAAGTTTTGTCCGAGGAAATGCGAAGTGCCGGCCTGCAGAGCCTTGCCGTCTCTCATCATGGCTTCGATACAATAGGTGCGAACGGCGCCGGCAAACCGTTCTCTTTCGGTCTTTTCGCCGGTGAGAACCGGCAGAGCCAGCCAGTCTTCCGCTAGTTTTCGATAGCATTCAAGCATGGTGCGCGCTTCGTCTTCTGCTTCTTCCGCGGTGGCATGAGCAGTATGACCTTCCTGCCAGAGAAACTCGGCGGTTCTCAGAAACAGACGGGTGCGCATTTCCCAGCGCACGACGTTGGCCCACTGGTTGATGAGTAGCGGCAAGTCGCGCCACGATTGCACCCATTTGGCAAACATATAGTTGATGATCGTTTCAGAAGTTGGGCGCACAATCAGCGGCTCTTCCAATTTCTTGCCGCCACCATGGGTTACTACGGCGCATTCAGGTGCGAAGCCTTCCACGTGCTCTGCTTCTTTTTTTAGAAAAGACTCAGGTATAAAGAGCGGAAAATAAGCATTGGAGTGCCCTGTTTCTTTGATCATGTCATCGAGGGCTTTTTTGATATTCTCCCAAAGGGCGTAGCCGTAAGGTCGGATAACCATGCAGCCTTTGACGGGAGCATAATCGGCTAGCTCCGCTCCGGTAACCGTGTCGGTATACCAGCGTGTATTGCCGCCTATGCCGCCTTCATCAAGGAAATCTTCGTTGATTTCTTCTTGGGGCGCTACTGTTTGAGCCTTTCCATCAGAGGACATAAGGTTCTCCTGCATTTATATGTTGGGGTCGGTCAACTAGTATATTACTAATGCTCTCAACGGCTCTCGGAAGTTATACTTATGAAAAGAGCCCGGTTAAATTCGCGCTTGCTTTATTACCGATCCTGACCACGCGGAGTCCGTCGGAGTGCAACTCTCTGGTGAATTAGCCAAAGTAAGTTTTGCCAATCTCCTACAGCTTGTCAGGAGTGGCGGTTTGGCTGGAAAGATTACCATATCCCAAGGGGCCCGCCTTGGCGCCATTTTGATCGATGGTGGACTGCCCGTGCACGCTGAGGTGGAGGGTCTAGTAGGCAAAGAAGCGATATTTGAATTCTTCCTCTGGAAAAGCGGCACTTTCTCTTTTACAGAGGGAATAGCGGCTGCCGGAGGACGCACTATCTTTCTTAATACCGCCGGTGATACCTATGATACTTTCGATAGGCTGCTCAAAGATGGCTTGGCTTATCTAGAAGCCAAGCAACATCTTGATGAACTCGGGGTGGGGCCGGATAGCGTTTTGAAAGTGGTCGAAGACAGAGACCGCGGTGACTATGCCCGCAAATTGATGACCAACCCAGGGCTGGAGCGCATAGATGGAGTGCGCTCGGTTTCTGAATCGCTAAGTCATCTCTCTCTTTCGGGGCGCGAATTGACCTTGATTATTGCCGACTGGTTCGCAGGCGGGCTGGTGCAGTTGGCGCGCGTGCCGGGTAATGAGAATTCAGTTGAGCTGCCCGACTGGGTTGTGGCGCGTCTCAAGCAAGACAATCAAGACCTGGCTAAGGCGATAGTCGACATGGTCATTTGGGTCGATCGTGTTAAATGCTGGATGTATCAGACAGATGCCGACTTTATGCGCATTATAAACTCGCTAAAGACCGATCAGGCAGCCACTATTAGGACTTCAGAAAGTCAGGCTTCCGAGAGTCTTGCCAATCGAGGCAATGGACCTATGGCTAATGGTGTTAGCTTAGGCTCTGGCGGCGCGTCAAATGCCGGGGCAAATACTAGCTCAAGTACTACCTCAAACACCGGGTCAGCCAGCAGTGTGTCGGCTTATGGCGGTGCTGCCGGAGATGTAACTGCCCCGGCCAAGCCACCAATTTAGTCTGATTTATTCTAATCTAGTCTAATTGAATTGCCGGGGACTAGTCGGGTTGGCTTGGGCAGTTCTGCACTGCTTTGACAAGATGGCGAACTCTTTCAACATCTATTGGGTTTTCCAGAACACCTTGGCGCTTGAGGGAGCTGGCGACAATAACACCATTGGCGATACCAAGCAAGGCGGAGCAGTTTTCGCTTGTGGTGCCGCTGCCTATCAAAATTGGGGTGTCTGGCAGTGCCTCTCTGACATTATTGAGATCGTCCCAATTTGGTGGTGCGCCCGTACTGGAACCGCTTACGATGATGCCGTCCGCCAGTCCTCTTTTGACTGTATCGGCGGCAGCTCGACCGATATCGTTGTCTTGACCAAGAGGGCTGGCGTGTTTAACCATGACGTCTGCCAAGATTCTTACCGAGCCTTGGGCTGCTAGCAAGCGTCTGTACATATGGAGTTCGTGGGCCTCACCTTCGATAAGACCTTGGTCGGTAACCATAGCGCCGCTCAAGACATTGACTCTGATGAACTGGGCTCCAGCGGTGGCTGCTACTGCTAAAGCAGTCAAACCGTCGTTACGCAAGACGTTCACCCCAATGGGTAGGTCGCAGATGACAGCTGTGCGCTGCACTGCCAGAGCCAGGGCGCATGCTGTGGATGTGTCTACCCTGTTTTTAACGAAAGGAGCATCGAAGAAATTTTCGATGATGATACCGTGGGCGCCACCACTAGCCAGGGCTGTAGCTTCTTGCTCGGCTCTCAAAAGTACGGGTTCGAGGTCTCCTCCATAGCGTGGTGAGCCGGGTAAAGGTAAGAGGTGGATAACGCCAATGACCGGGCGGTCTGTTCCGAATAGTTCGTAGAGCATCAAGGTTCTCCCAGCTAAATTAGGCGCACTACTCATAGTTTAGGAACCTTGAAAACCATGTGGCGAAGCCTTATTAAAGCCTTCAATTTGCTGGCTGGAATAGAAGGGTGATTGTCAAGGTGTTTCAGGTTGCGCTAATTGATAAACGGGGTTTGAAATAATCTCTTGGCAAGCTGGTGCTTTGTCCGCAGGTGAGGCTTTGGCTGCGTAGATTCGTTTGCGGAGGTAAGAGTTTATGGAAAAGATATCAAGTTCTAGAACCTAGGTTAACCTTGCCTGTTATCTGTTAAGGCCCATAGACTTCAATTGCCCTTTTCTTTCCACTCAGATTTCATAAACCCAGGAAATACACCTCCAAGAGCATTACCGACTCTACACCTTTGGAACCTGGTTCTCTGAGTGACTACATCCTGAATTTCAGGAAAGCTCTTACTAGCAAATAGCACCTTACCCAAACCGACGCCGGAGACATCGACAGCTCAGAAGGCTGCGTTGGGACTCTCTTGGCGTGAACGAACTGCTGTTCGTAAGCGTGTGTCACGAGGGCGCAGACTCAATCGTAATGTTGGGTTTGTGACTGTCTGACGACGTGGTGTGGAGGAGCAGGGAACAGTTTGTCGAGGCCTGTGGCCCCGCGAATTTTCCTGGTCCAGAGCTAGTTTCAACTGCATGGTGGGGCATACGCCCATCCTGCTTGAGTGAAGGGCCCATGCAGCGTAGTGCGACTCAATGATGAGAGGTTGCACTTCGAAATCAGTCTTTTGACCCCTTTCTCATCCGAAGACAATCCAAACCCGCACGAGTTTTGCAGCCTAACTCCGTCTTTTCAGGAGGCTATCGCCGTGTAGGCAATGGTCGACGCTGCGCACTCGTCACAAAAACCACAAGGAATCCCGATAAATGAAAAACACAACCAGCACCCGTGCCCCTGTCGATGCCGAGAAGCTCCTCAAGAAGTCGAAAGGCTCGATGATCTTCGGCCTCAAGGCCTGGATCAAGGCCCTCGAGATGTCCGAGGCCGGCAGCAAGAAGAGCACCAGCAAGTATGTCTACGAAGTTTCCGCCGATGCCGCCACCGGCTGCATCAAGCTGGCTTCCGACGGCAGTGTCGTGGAAGGCACCCTCAAGTCACGCGACGAGTGGGCTGCCATCGGTAAGCCGGCTCGCCTCGCTTCCATCGGTCTGCGCAGCCGCAAGGACGACCTGGAAGCCGAGCTGAAGGAGCGCATCGAGTACACCTTCAACGTCATGACCGGTGAGGCTTTCCTCACCCGCGCCGGCGTCGTCATGGCCGACGAGCCGAATGGCATCGCCGCTTGGGCCGCCGTCGGTCAGCCTGTCGAGGTTCGCCTCTTCCAGCAGCTCAACATCGCGCGTGAATACGGCAACCAGACCGCCTTCCAGGTGACGCGCGAGCGCATGATCAAGTACGGCGTCATCCGCAAGCCGCCGGTCGATCGCAGCGCTGCTCCCTCCGACGAGAGCGAAGGCGACGCCTGATTTCAGGCTGTCGCACTCTCGAAAGTTTTCCACTTGATCGGTGCATCGGGTTGCACGGGTTGCGCGTCAGTCGCAGCCCTGCTCGATGCCCGTAAATGAATTAGGGGACACCCTATCTTTTAGCAAGAGGCTAAGTATGAAACTCAAGTATGTTTTGCTTGCCCTGGTTGCCGTCATCTTTGCTCTCGCTCTGTCTGCGCCCAACTTCGTTGGCTCGCACCAGCAGCCGAGCGCGAGCGACTCCGGCCAGGTCTCATCCCCCACCACCAATACCCGCGGCGCCCAGGTCGAAGTCAAGCTCGGCTACAGCGAGCTGCAGCGGGATCTCATCCACAACCCCGGCTCCATCAAGAAGGTCATCTTCCTGAAGGAATCCTATGGGGTCCAAACCGCCATTGTCGAAAAGGCTGATGGCACCAGGGCCCGTGTCGAGCTTCCCGGTGAAGCCGGCACCCAGGTGCTGCTCGATGCCGCAGGCAAGGGCAATGTCGCCGTCGAAGTGCAGAAGAAGGAACCCGGCATCTGGGAGAGCTACGGCGGTCTGATCATCATGATCGGTATCTTCGTTCTGTTCTTCTGGTTCATGCGCCGTGGTGGTCCGCAGGGCGGCATGGTCAACCAGGTCACCCGCATTCCGCAGGGCCAGAAGTCGAAGGAAGTGGTGACGTTCAAGGACGTCGCCGGTGCCGATGAAGCCAAGCAGGAGTTGATGGAGATCGTCAGCTACCTGAGCAACCCGGGGCGTCTCAAGCGTCTGGGCGGCAAGGCTCCGTCCGGCGTTCTGCTCATCGGCGATCCCGGTAACGGTAAGACGCTGCTGGCCAAGGCTGTCGCCGGCGAAGCTGGTGCCGAGTTCCACGAGATCTCCGGTTCGGCTTTCGTCGAAATGTTCGTTGGTGTCGGTGCTCGCCGTGTCCGCGACTTCTTCCAGAAGGGCCGTGAGAAGCGCCCCGCCGTCATCTTCATCGACGAAATCGACGCCGTCGGTCGCCAGCGTGGCACCGGCGTTGGTGG
>JAIETF010000057.1 GCA_019745415.1 Candidatus Obscuribacterales bacterium
GTCCATGATCGTGACCACAGGAGCTGTGATCGTGCTCGTGATTATGGTCATGTCCATGATCGTGACCGCAGGAGCTGTGATCGTGCTCGTGATTATGGTCATGTCCATGATCGTGACCACAGGAGCTGTGATCGTGCTCGTGATTATGGTCATGTCCATGATCGTGACCGCAGGAGCTGCTTGGTGCAACACCATTCTGAACGGTTACCTTCAGAAATTTGCTTTCGGCTTCGGCGTTTTTATGCTCGTGTCCATGATCGTGGCCGCAGGAGCCGTGATCGTGTTTGTGTTCGTGACTATGCTCGTGTCCATGATCGTGGCCGCAGGAGCCGTGATCGTGTTTGTGTTCTTGACTATGCTCGTGTCCATGGTCATGACCACCGGAGCCGTGATCGTGTTCGTGACTATGCTCGTGTCCATGATCGTGGCCGCAGGAGCCGTGATCGTGTTTGTGTTCGTGACCATGCTCGTGTCCATGATCGTGGCCGCAGGAGCCGTGATCGTGTTTGTCCTCGTGACTATGCTCGTGTCCATGATCGTGACCGCAGGAGCCGTGTTCGTGCTCGTGATCGTGCTCATGCGCATGCTCATTCGAATTGGTCTTGGCTTTGCCAAGTTGAATTGAGACTTTCAGCTCTTTACCGTTAGGTTCGACTTTTGCTTCATGCGAAGAATCGTGTTCGGGTTCGTGTTCATGTTCATGTTGGTGTTCGTGATCATGAGCATGACCGCAGCAGCCTCCATGCTCATGCTTATGTTCATGATTGGTTTCTTTCTTCTCGTCGCTGCCCATGTTTGCTCGCTCTCAATTAGATGAAATGGGGGCACGATTGTACCCCCTGCATGCATTTTTAGTGTGAATGTCCATGACCACCACCGCCATAAGTCTGAGGCGGCATCTGATGATCGTCGTCATCGTCGTCGTCGTGATGATCCTCTTCTGGTATCATCTGTTCAAATTTGGTGCCGCCTACTTCCAGTGTGAAACTCTTGCAGCCGGGCGGTACATCAAACTCAAGCACGGCCGGCAAGCGGCTTTCGTAGCGCTTCAACACATTGCCTTTATCGTCATAAATTACTCCGCCCGATGCCACTGTCATGGTTTCGTCCACCAGCACCGCCACCAGTTCCGCCATCTCTTCCATGCGGTCGGCGATGCGATGGCACCATAGGTGTCCAACGCCGGGATACTCCTCATGGCAGATTTTTTCCATTTGTTCTTCATCTACTTGGTCACCGACACCAACCAGAACAAAATTGAGTTTGGGTAAACGTCCGCCGGCGATTTCTTTGGCTACTTGCTCTGAATAGGCTCTTACATCATTAGCGTCATAAATTTGGCTGTCTGTGATTATCACCGCCAGGCCTCTCCTCGCCCCTAACTCGCTTTGTTTGCGAATATAGGCTACATAATCCCGCAGGACCGGCAGCATTACGGTACCTTTGCCGTAATACTGCGGTCCTGGAAATTTGTAGGATTGAGCTTGGGCGCCGGTCAAGTCACCCACTACTTCGATTTGAGAACCGTCCCCTGTGGCCCAATAGGCGACGCGCAAGACGCTATCGCGATCTTTGTTTGCCAGATATTCAAGCATCCAACGCATTTGCGGCTCGACCTGATTTTTCACAGGTCCGAGTTTTGCCAGAATGCCTCTTGGTCCGTATTCGTCCTCCATACTGGCCGAGCCATCCATGTATAGAGCCACGTCCAGCCCTTCCACGGTGGGATCATGCAGCAGAGTTGCCAGAACACGACCATTCTTGTTGTGAACATCTGAAAATGGTTTCGAGATAACTTCGTGCTTGTGAGCCATTTTGACCTCAGTTTAAGAGAAGGAGTGCCGGCGACCGATCAAGCTTTTTGCAGCTTAGTGATGGTCGTCGTCGTCATCGTCTTCCGGTATCGGTTGGGTGAATTTCTGACCATTGATTTCTAAAGTGAAGCTTTTGGCTCCTTCCGGTATCTGGAATTCCAGTACAGCAGGCAGTCTCGACTCATAAAGCTTGAGAACTTTGCCTTTGTCGTCGGTGATTTTGCCACCGCCGGCCACAGTCATCGATTCATCAACTAGAACCGCCACCAGTTCGGCAACTTCATTAATCTCCTCGGCGATACGGTGACACCACAGGTGTCCTATACCCGGATACTCCACGTGGCAAATCTCTTCCATTTGCTCTTCATTAACGCCCTGGCCTACTCCGACCAATATGAAGTTGATTTTCGGAAGAGTGCCCTTGTTGATTTCTTTGGCTATCTCGTTGCAATAGCGTCTAACATCGTCTTCATCGTGAATCTCACCGTCTGTGACAAAAACGGCACAGCCGCGTCTGGCGCCTAGGTGCATTTGTTTGCGCAGATAGACGATATAGTCTTTCAGTGCCGGTGCCAGGTTGGTAGATTTGCCCTGGAAGTTGGGTCCAGGGAATTTGTAAGATTGCACATCTACGCCCTTCAGTTCGCCCACCAGCTCAATATCTTTGCCATGGGGACCACAAGCCCAATAGGCTACCCGCAATAGACCGTTGCGGTCTTTTGTGGCTAGATATTCAAGCATCCACTGCACCTGGGGCTCGACATTGTTGGGCAGTTGTACTTCGTTTCTGCCGAAGAACCAGTCGATTAAGTTGTTGTATTTCTTTTTATAGGCATAATCGCCGCTCATACTAGCCGAGCCATCCATATAGATAGCCATATCGAGCCCTTCCACTGTGGGATCATGCAGCAGAGTGGCTCGTACATGTCCGTGCTCGACATGCAGGTCGGAAAACGGTTCTACTGGTCTTTCACTTTTGTGTCCCATTGCTTTGCCTCTATTTTGGTGGTTACTCGAAATCTTTCATCCAATCGGGTTTGGCTGAAGATTTTTGCTGGGTTTCCTTTGTTTGAGGTTTTTCCTCGCTTCTTTCGTGTTTTTTATTGGTATCTGCCGCTGAAAAGTCTTCCATCCATCCCGGGGTCTGGGGTTTGGCGTTGTAAGGTGAGTACGAGGTGTTGGAGCTGTAGCTAAATGTGCCACCGCTGGGTTTCTTGCTCTCCTGTGGCGGTACCGCTCCGCCGGTGAGGCGCACCCAACTGTCTTTGTTGCTCTGATTGCTTGAACCCTGATGTTTATCGATAAAGTCGAGCATCCAACCGGCTGGCTTGGTTTGGCTTTGTGGTCTTGCCTGCTGCGGTCTCTGATTCTGATTCTGAATCTGAATAGGTTTATCGCTCAGCTGCGGTGTTTTTATCTGGCGCGGGCTTAGCGCCGCCGTACCTTTGGCGCGCATGCGAATTTCACGGGTGGCCGGCTTGGTTTTGTCTTTCATTATGCGGGTGCGCTCGGGCGGCCAACCCGGCAAACTGTGCAAAACTTGCTCAGCTAGTTGCATAAATTGGGCTATTTTGCCTTCTTGGGGCAGTTCTAACTTGTCGGCTTTGCCTGAACCGAAAACCGAATGCAGAAGCCCCTGGAAACCGCCAGAGGCATTTGGTTTTCTTACCGCTGTGTCGCCTTTGATTAGGTAACCCTGAGCTTCCAATTCTTGTTCCATAGAAAGGCGGTTCGGGATGGGTAGCTTGATGCGCCTGAGCGGTAGTTTGATGTTTTCGCTTTCCAGGTCTTCCTTAATGGCGCTGATTATGTCGAAAAGGTACTGTTTGATGAGGATTTCATTACCGGCTCCATAAGACATCATATCTGGTGGCATGAGCGGGTAGGCGAATATTATACCGGCGCCTCTAATTGTCTCTTCGTCGCGGTCTCCGGGCAAAGTCATATGGTAGACGCTGTCTGAACTGCCGGGTTCGGCGCCCATGCCAGGGGCGGTAAATTTGTAGGGAAAGCCCTGCAGTAAGCCGCTCAATAGGTCTGCCCGGCTTACAGTCAGTTGCCCTTCTATAAAGTAGGGGGCTTCGCTGTTCGGATAAGGACCATGCAGGGTGCCATATAGATAAATAGGGTCGTTCAGCCCAGGCGCATTTGGGGCCTGTTCCATTAGTTGAACATTAAAGAGATAGAACTCAATAGCTTCGACGAGACGATTGTTGCCGCCACAGGCCACTTCGCTGAGGGCCAGCTGTGACTTAATATCTTCACTAAGAAAATTTATCTGGTCACCTGCTATGGCATGCAAAATGCCTGAGGCGTCTGTTGTGACCAGCCATTCTTGCTCTTGCAAATGCTTGCCGCCAGCGAAGAAGTTGTCGAGAGCATAGAGAGGAATAAAATTTTCAGGTTTAACCTGGATAGGCTGCTGGTCGGAGCGAGCGACGAAATATCTTGGCAGATTTAGCTGGCTCATGTGACTTGGCTTTTACCGATGGGGAAGAGGTAAGTCGGCTTGGCTGGCTGTTCTTTATAGAATTTCGCTAGTCTCGACACCTGAAAACAGGCAGTATACAGACCTTGACTAGTATTTACAACGTTTAATGTACTTAGGAAACTAAGTGTTGAGCTTATTTTGCGCAAGTTCTACAACTTGAGCCGACTTACTGTTATAGTTTGAACCTTAAGGTCTGTTCCCCCGGAGGCGAATTTCGGTATGAGTTATGACGTCTACATTTTTGCGAAGTCCAGCAAAAAGGCGTTGACAAAAGAGGCGTTCACAAAATATTTCTCCGAAAGAGCCCATTATGAAGTGGAAGAGAACGACGCTTATTATCACAACCAGTTTACTGGTGTGCAGTTCTCCTTCTCTTTCTACGGCAGCGCCGATGAAGATGTGAAATCCTTCGAGAAAGATGACCCGACTGCTCCTCCTTATCCGCATATAGTTTTCTCTCTTAACTATCGCAGAGCGCCTTTCTTCTCAATCGAAGGCGAAATGGAGCTCAGCGCTTGCGTTAAGCATTTCGCTGCGGTTGTGCAAGATCCCCAGTACAGCGAAGATGCCAGCATGGAATACGATCCTGAGATCTTCATATCGAACTGGAAGCAGTCTAACGAAATGGTTATTCGCCAGTTCTTGGCTAAAGCTGAAGTGGTTGATACCATGCCCACCGCCGCCCTCGAAAGCGATTGGCATTGGAACCGTGAGTGCCCCAAGCTGGCTAAGAAGTTTGAAGGCGTGCATGTTGCTCCAGTGGTTTATGTTCGTTATCAAGGGCAAGTGCGTCGTGCTTGCCTCTGGACTGATGCCCAGCCTATCCTCATTCCTTTTGTAGATGGAGTGGTGGTCGTGCGTGACGAGATTAGAAAGCGCACTGAAGAGTCTCCTGAAGCCGAATCTGATATGGCCTATGTGCCCTTCAAAGACATCAGTTCGCTGCTCAAAGACTGTCCGCGCGGTCAAGCCCAAATTCAATACATCGAAGTCTCATACAAGCGCCCCTCGCGCTTTATTCAAGACTATCTGGGCAATAAACCAGCTGCCAATAAGAGCGATCTGAAAGTTCTTACTGTCGAGCAGATTTTGCCTAGAGAGACTGTAGGCGCTCGCTAGAGACTATTGTCCAACCGCAAAATTAAATGAGAAGCCGTCCAATTTGGGCGGCTTTTCTGTTTCAGTGCCGCTAGTCAGGTAAGGGCAGAGTATGAAGAGTAGAATGGTTTTATATGACCTCAATTCGCCAATGTCTTGAGCCGTTTCTTTCTACCGATACCGGTGGTCGAATTGTCGTTGAAGGTTTTGATCAGACTTGTCTTTATTTCATCAATAGAGCTGATGCCGAGCGCCGTGCCCTTGGTCATAGCCACATAGAAGAGTTGCATCTTTTGCGCTTCTTGTTGCTTGATGCGCCGCCACCATTGGCTTCTATTATTGAGGGTGCTGCTATTGAGGGGGTTGATTTTGATTGTGAAATCTCTCTGGGTTTAGAGCAAGCAAAAGAGAGAGAAGCCGCTGAGGTTTCCCAATTGGTCCCTCAAGAAAATCAAAATAATCTTGTTTGGTATTTCACTGAATCTTTGTCTGAATGTTTGCTTGGGGCCAGAGGTTTGGGTGCAGGAAAAGCGCATTGCGGGCATCTTTTATTGGCTCTCATATCTTCTTCCAGTCTTGCGACTATAAATGTGATTGACCGCATTCTTAATCGTGGTCAGTTGTCCGCTCGGCTCTTCTCCAGATACTGCCAAGGGGCTGCAATGGTGCCAAGTCTGCTCTATGTCCGAGAGCTCAATTGTCTCGATCCTCAGGCTTATGATTTCCATCCGACGCCTGCTTTGTCTGAAAGACTGAGCCCGGCTAGTCAAGCTTGTTTGACATATGCCGGCCGCATCGCAATGCAAAACGGTCATAGACAAGTCTCTTTCGAGCACATAATTGCTGCTTTGCTGAAAGATCCCAGTATTGCCATTTTGGCTACCTCGGCAAGTCCTATTTTCTCGCTGAGTTATCGCGCTTATGGTGATGTCGAATTCGACCAAGAGGCAATAGCTGTTATCGAAGCAATTGAGGCTGACCGAGATCGTATTGAACCACCCGATATACTCTCAGCCTTATGTCTTGACAGATTTAGCCAATATTTTCGCGCTTTGCCCAATTTCTTGCGCTTCAAGAGTCCTGAACATCTGAAGCTCTATGCCAGCAGGTTGACAGCTGAGTTGAATGATTGGGGGCTTGAACTTGGTGATGCCGATTTCCATAACCCTAAATTTCCGCGATGTCATTTCTTGCTCGCTCTGCTTTCTGAACAGTCCCTAGCTTTGCTGAAAGAGGCATTCGACCTTAGGCAAGCAGAAGAAGAGGTTGAAGATATTGATGATTTTCTTCTTGTGGCAATTTTACGCCATGGCAAACAAGAAGCCCGCCTAAGCATTTTGCTTGATGCACTTGGTTTAGGGCAAGACTCTTCAGACTTGATTGCTGCCCTCAGAAAGCAGAGAAGATGCCGTTCTGGTTCTGCCGGAGAGGCCGCCGCCGGACAAGTCTTAGCATTGGCCGACGCACCGATTGGCTGGTTCGAGCTCATTTTTAGAGCCTATCTTGCTGCCCTTACCAGTGGTGCTTACTTCGTCTCGCCTGAGCACCTGCTTTATGCCATCTTGTCTCGACCCGGATTGGTGACTGAAACAGTACTCTCGCGGCGAGGGCTCGATTTGTCCACGGTCGCCTTTATTGTGGCGCTTGAGCGCTATATTCGCCTACCGGCACCTTGCTTGCTCTGGCAGCGCCGGTGGTGGCAATTCAAGTCCTATAGCGAGCTTTTTGACCGTGGGCTCTCCTCATGTTTTGAAGTTGCGCCTGGAAGTACAAGAGGTATTGGCAATGATTCTCTCTTCTTTACCCTGCAACGCAATTATGAGTATCTTGCCGATGATCTGCGCCGCGCAGCCAGTCTGCCTAAGGCTTCAGTAGAGCGAGTCTTAGCCTCTTTCCCTAATCCTGACCTTGCCGAGGAACTACCTGGAACAACAGGAGGACCTTCCAGAGCCCTTTGCCGCAATATAGATCGCGCTCTAGCCTTTGTCAAAGAAGATAAGATTCTTGATCCGCGCTCTCTTTTCTGGGCGCTACTTTCCGATACTGTGCCCGGTCAAGTGGCTGAACGATGCGCCAAAATCGGTGTCAATAACTGGGCCCTATCTCATCAACTATTGAATCGGCTGATCAATTATTGAACTATTTTTCTTGAAAGCTTACTTTTGTTTTGATATCAAACTCATAAGACGAGCCTGACCATTTAGGCATATGTGGAAAGCCTGAAGCGTCAGTGAGCCAGATGGCACAATTTTGGAAAGAAGAATTGTTGATTACATAATTCGCTGGAATGTCAAAACAATCGGGTCGGCTTGGATCTACTTCGACCCAGCCTATATTGGGGAAATACACTTCATTCCAGGTGTGATAGTAAGAATAGCTTTCGGGGCTCTTACCCATTGTGTTCAAGATGCTGCGGTCTGCTAGGAAGAGCCCCCAAGCGCTGCGATATGGTACTCCTTGGGCTTGGCAGAGTTGTTTAAAAAGATTGGCTGAATGTCCGCAATGACCTCTTTTAGCCCTGAGAATGGCGCGAGTGTCGGTGGCACCGAAACTAACCGAATCATCGTATTCGATGTTCTGTTTAAGCCAGTCACTGATATTGCGCACATAGTTTATGGGAGAGTCGCTTTTTAGTTGTTGTGACAATCTCTGCAATTCTGGCAAGACCGGTTGTAATTTATCGGCCTTGCTGAAGTCGCCTTTTTTGTATTCGTAAAAGGTGCATCTGAGATTGCTTGGGTTAAAGCGCCGCGGTGCTGAATAGACGTCAAAGTCGGTTCTGAAGGTTAGAGCAGAGCCTGCTGCAAAAGGCCGGTTCTCTTCAAAGTAGATGTGTCCGCTTCTTTGGTCGGCCTCAGCTTCAAACTTACCGCTTCTCGGTTCGAAATTGTATGAGGTGGCGCCGGGCAGGCGGTTGGTTCGACTCCACGGCGTCAGCACGGGCAGGGCATGCCAGACTCTAATCTGTTTTGGTACAGACTGTCTGGCATTGTTATTCATCGTGGTTTCGATTTGCACTTGAAAGCGACTGACTTGCCCGGTTTCTACGCCCCGTGCCAAGGTCGGAGGTGCAGATTGTGCGCCGCAGTCGGCTGTTGAAAGCGCCGCAAGCAAAGGCAATAACAAAGTCAGCAGACTTAATCTGGTTAGTCGGGTCATTCTGAGTGTCGGGGAAAGTTTGTTTACTTCTGGTTGCCGATACTCTAGCAGAGCCTCGGTAAATTTAGCCAAAATTGAAGCAAAAGTGCTTGAATCTAAATATGGAAAAGCCACTGCTCATTCTTGATTTGGACGAAACCTTGATAAGAGGTCAGGAAATGCCTTTGCCCGAGCCGCATGACATGTTGCTTGGCCCCTATTTTATCTATTTTCGTCCGCATGCTCGTTCTTTCTTGGCGGCAATGGGCGAGCCTTTTCGCCTCGGCTTTTGGTCTTCCGCCACATTGTCTTATGTCGGTCCTATTTGTCGGCAACTTATGAAAGGACTGCCCGAGCCGCTCTTTGTCTGGGGGAGAGAACGTTGCACCGAACGGTTTGATCACTTTAAACGTGAGACTTATTATGCAAAGGACCTGCGCCATATTGAAAAGAACGGCATTAGTCTCTCTAGGGTATTGATTGTCGATGATGAACTGCGCAAAGTGAACCGGCATTACGGCAATGCTTTGATTATTAGACCCTTCTTGGGCGATGTCTCAGACGATGAATTGTCCAAACTCGAGAGCTTTTTGCATTCGATTTGCCGGCTTGAAGACCTGCGCAGGGTTGAAAAAGGCAATTGGGCTTCCCACCAGCCGGGCTAGCCTTTAGATTTTGACCCCGCACTTATAAACAGTGACTTCAGTATGTCCATCTCTGTAGAAATTGGTCACTTTTTCCAGGTCGCCGCTGAAGTCTTCCACTGTGGTCTTTACCAAGCCAGGGATGGGCGAAGTAGAAAGAATTGTTGTCTCTCTTGATATGAGCTTACCGTGGTTAGGTCTTTCGGTGGTGATGCTGCCGAACGAGCCGGTTACCTTTTCTATTGAACCTCCAGCTGTGGTGAGCAGGCTTACTCTTTCGCCTTTCTTGTCGGCTCTGGCAAGCCCTTGGCTGGTGAGAACGCTTTCGGCGCTCAAAATTTCGTCCATCGCCACTGTCTTTAGTTCGCTGTCGTTTAGTGAAGGCGCTGCTTGTGTCTGCATTTGACCAAAGCAGACGAAAGCAACTGCCGCCGCTAGGCTATATGCCTTTGACATCCTGTACTTTTCACCTTTACTGGTTAACACCGACATTTCCTCTCCTCCATTGGTTGCTCATCTCAACAGAGCACTGACTGTATTTAGAGAGATCTGAGCAGAACTTAATCAGCTCTTTCTAGTAGAATGCCATTAGGAGGTCGTATGAGTCTTGGACTTTATTTGAAGGGGCGTTTTTCAGGCAAGGGCGTTAATTCTGAGAAGGTGTCTGCGGTATTCGACCGAGCCACATTGGAAGAGTTTGAACGCTGGATCTCTAATGTGGCCTTCGACGAATTGGAATGGTCGCAATGGACCGAAGATGATGATGGGAACCCTTGTTTGATGCTTTTGCTGCATCCTGGGGCTGAACCAATAATGCTGTCTCCTTTATCTGAAGAAGAGCTATTAGTCGCGGCCGCCACTTCTTCTGCCGGACCGGGCTATCATATTTTTATCTGCGATCTTTTGCGAAAACTGGCTCAGTGCTTTGGTCTTGATTGGTATTCGGAAGAAGAAACAGAAGCGCTTGACGAAACCGGCTTTTTTGAAACCGGAGATAAGGAGCGGCTTTATGAAGAGTTTAATCGCTGGATGGGGGCGCTTAGCAAGAGGGTCTCTGAATTGTCTCGTGAAGGGGCGAAGTTTCACCTGGCTATGCCTTTCGACGGGCATCAGTTTGATGTCAGTGAGCCTATCTTGACCCAGCTAGGGCCTCGCGACATGCATTGGTTGCAGGCAGTTACTCGTGAACCTTCTCTTGGTCGCGATATCTTCCCTTGGTGGGAAGATGGTCACGGTGCCGAGTATCACCTTGGTAGAGCGCTTTGCTATATGTGGAACGCAATTAGATGGCGAGAGCCTCTCACCGAAAGTGAAGCTGAGTTGAACGAAACAGTCTTGCGGCACCTTGATTCGGCTTACAATCTCGATCCTGATTTAGAGTTTCCCTGGCGAGAATGGGCTCAGATTATTGCTTATTCGGGCAGTGATTGCGAAATGTCCAGCTTTATAGAAGAGAAAGCCGACCAGAGCGACTTTCGTGAAGCTCGGCTTAGCCTGGTTGGTTACCGGCGCTATGATGTGCGCAAAAATTTGGGCGGCGGCTGGTCGATTGCTATTCCAGGCACCTTTGTAGAAGAGCTGGAAGAAGGGCAGACCTTCCTAGCCTATGATGAAACCCGCAATGTGCGCGTCACTTGTATGTCTGCCACTGATGCATCCGGCAAGCCGCTTGATGCCGAAGAGATATTGCGCAAGATCAAGGTCATCGATGATCCGGTTCGTTATGAACGCAATGGCATTTTCGGGCGAGCCTTCTTTGAAAAGATCACCGAGGATGACGCGGAGTTTTGGATGCTCAGAGGTGTCGCTTCGACGGAAGGCACTTTTGCTCAGGTGACCATCTGTTTTGAAGAAGAAGATGATCAGACTTGGGCTCTTTCAATTATTAGATCTCTAGACCACCGGGTGAGCCACCAAAAGTAGTGGCTCATTCCAAGACGATTCGCCCGGAAATATGGAAATTACCGGCGACGACTCCGCCTGCCACCATTGGTATTTCTAAGATGGCGGCATCGACGCAGACGTCGAATTGTGCGGCACCGGCCTGCACCAGGGCCCATTGAAAATAATAGTGAGTGTATGGATTCTCAAATACCTGTGTTTGCAAGACTTCAGCGCATATATAGGCGTCGGGTAGATAGGCCGGGGTGGAGGCGGCTGTGGTGCTTGAGGTCATGACACTGCCGATTGCACAAATCTTGTTGGCATACTCACGGTATTCTTCTTTGCTGTTGAAGATGCTTATATCTTTTGCTGCCGCTGTCAATTGCACTGTGGTGACACAGGGCAATTCCATAAAGTTGCAGTAGGCATAGTCGGGACATTCGAAAATGACTGTATAGTCGCCGGGCAGACCGCCTAAACCAGGTGTGTTTGAATTAGGATTGACCCAGGCGAGATAACGCCCGTCAAGGGGTCTGTTATTGTATTTGAGCCTTTGTGCCAAAAGTACTTTAGTGCGCGAGTCGCCGTCATAATGAGGACAAATTGAATAGGGGCGGTTCTCTTCGTCTAATTTTGCCCAGAGCTGCGAGCGCGTGCCTGTCTTGAGCACCATGTAGTAACCTAGGGCGGTCCCCACGCGCTCGCCTCGCTCGGCAACGGTGCCGGCCAATTGCTGGGCCTCTTCCGCGCTGAATATTTTGAAGCCGACGCTGGCAAGAGGAGTCGTCATGATGTCAATCCTCAAGTTGTTTCCCTGTCTTGGCAGATTACCACATTTTTCAGGGACCCCGCCAAATTTAGATTAGATCGCTATTCTGCTTGCTTCCGCCTGCCATCTTATATTAATCTTTTACTGTGCAAAGCTTTCAAGAGTGATCATAAACAAGCGGGTATCTTCAGTGTCTCATCGCAAGACAATACGCAAATCAATACGGACCACGATGACCATACCGTATATGGTGGCAGGCGTCGGACCCGAGTCTTTGACCTTTGATCCGGAAGCAGCGCAAACCGAAATCAGCTTGATATGTTATGACGGAGAGCGCCTCTTAGAGGAACATCGGGTCGAGATAACCAGAGTGGTTTCTCAGCTTGAAAAATGGCCGGTCGTTTGGATTAATGTCGAGGGTTTGGCTAGCGACAAGAAAATTAAGTGGCTGGGCGATCTGTTTAAGATTCACCCACTGGCTCTTGAAGATATTGTCACGGTGCATCAAAGAGCTAAGTTTGAAACTTACGATGACTGTTGCTTTTTCATCGCCCATATGATGGAAGCCAAAGATGAGTTAAAGCAGGAGCAGGTCAGTCTCTATTTCAACAGTAAGTTTGTTATCACTTTTCAGGAAGGACCAATCGATGCCACCAAGCCGGTGCTTGAGCGCATTAGAAAAGGGCAGGGACGTATGCGCTCTGCTGGTGCCGACTATCTTGCTTATGCCATCATAGATAGTGTCATTGACTGTTATTATCCTATTTTGGAATATTTCGGTGAGAAGCTTGAGAATATGGAAGACGAAATTCTTGATGCACCGAGTAAACGCACGGTCACAAAGCTGCACTCAATCAAACGTGAATTGCTGGCTATGCGTCGCGCTCTCTTCCCGCTAAGAGAAGCTCTTAGCTCTATGCTGCGCAACAGCCCCGACTATTTCACCGCCGATACACTATTGCATTTGCGCGATAGTCACGATCACGTCGTGCAAATTGCCGACTTTATCGATACCTATCGCGAACTTTGTTCCGATCTGATGGATGTCTATCTCTCCACCACCTCAAATCGTCTGTCCGAGGTGATGAAAGTACTAACTGTGATCACTACTGTTTGTGCGCCGCCCACCCTTGTGGCCGGCATTTACGGCATGAACTTCAATCCTGAGTCTTCTCCCTATAACATGCCTGAATTGAACTGGTTTTATGGTTATCCGATTGCCATAGTGCTCATGGTTTCGCTCTCAGCAGCCCTCTTTATGTTTATCTTGAAGCCCCTCAAACGTCTGGAAAGCGGGGATACTCCTAAGGCGGCTGCATCAAATACACCAACTGCTTCGCATCAGTAGTGACTAATCAGTTAGAAATAGATTTGCGCTTCGATGGTGCTCTTTTCGACAAGAAAAAGCAGTATCGCTATCTCTTATGGCGCAACTTCAAAGGTAGTGAGCATGAAAATTTCTTGTCGATTGTCATGCTTAATCCCTCTTTGGCTGATGCCACCGCCGATGACCCCACTATCGCCAGCTGTCGACGCCTGGCTTTGGCTAACGGCTATGATGGTTTTGTCGTGACGAATCTGTTTGCTTATATAACACCTTATCCGCCCATGCTCATGCAGGCACGAGATCCTGTCGGGAGGCTCTGGGGCAGAAAGAATGACTTTTATTTGCAGTTTAGCCAGACAATTTCCAGGCATACTTTGCTGGCCTGGGGCAATGATGCCCTTTTTTCTCCTAAACGCATTGCCCAAGTTTTGGCAAACATCGAGCCATCTCGTTGTTTTGTAATTGATATGACGGCAAGAGGAGCTCCCAGGCACCCTCTTTATGTTAGGTCCGGCACCAAAATAAAAAGGGCACCGGCAGACTTATTTCAAGATTACTTCTAGATTCTAGCTTCGACTTAGTCTGAAAGCTTCCAATAGCGCAGTGTATAGTCATTGCTGCCGGTTAAGGCTTTCTTACCGTCTTTTGTGAAAGCTAAGCTCCACATGCCGAAACTATTCATGGTGTAGCAATTTAGTTCACTGCCTTCGGTCGACCAGCGTCTAAAGGTTTTGTCTAGACTGCCGCTCACTATATTGCCGTCGTCGCTAAATGCTGCGTTCACTATCCAGTCGCCGTGTCCAACTAATTTTTTTGTTTCGGCGCCGCTTGCTACATCCCAAAGTCTCAATGACAAATCGCGACTGGCTGAAAGCAAGGTCTTGCCGTCGCCTTTGACATCAAGAGCGGTGATATCGCCTTTATGACCCGTTAGTTGTCGTACTTGGCTGCCGTCTTTTAGCTTCCACTGGGTAATTTGCCTGTCGCTGGCACCGGAAAACAAATAAGCGCCGTCGGGAGTGAAGGCTAGGCAGCGTATTGTTGTTGGTCTGCCGGTCAAGACCGTAACAGTTTTGCCACTGTCTACGTCCCATATATGAATCGTGCCGTCATAATCGGCTGAAGCAATCTGTTTGCCACCAGGCGCCCAAGAGACTGCCGTGATGAAATTGGCATGACCTTTCAAGGTCTTTTCGCAAGTGGCTGTTTCCAGGTTCCAGATTTTGAGAGTCTTGTCGATGCTGCCCGAGACAACTCGACTGGCATCTGGTGAAAAGGCGACACTATTAACGTTGTCTTCGTGACCGTCAAGTCTTTTTATTTCTTTGCCGGTGGTGAGATCCCAATATCTCACAGTATCATCGTCACTGCCCGAAACTGCTTTGCTGCCATCGGCGCTAAAGGCTATCGACTTGCACCAGCTAATGTGTCCGCTTAGTTTTGCCAACTCTTCGGCTTTTTGGCTGGCAGTCTCTTTGGCTTCACCGGCGATACCAGGCTCGGTGCTGGTGCTGGTCTTTTCTTTTTCCCCATCTGTTTTTGAGACTGGTTCTTTCTCGGGCTCTTTAGTCTCTTTAGTTTCTTTAGTTTCTTCGAGGTCAGCCTTACTTGCCGGCTTGCTCTCAGTCGCACCGCCACCAACTTTTTCGGCATCCAGCTTGGTTTTTTGGTCTTTGACTTCGCTAATTTCCAGACTGGTTCCCTGGGCTAAAACGGCAATAGCTGAACAGGAAAGAGCGAGACCTAGAACGAGAGAAAGCGCTAAAGTAATGGCGGGGTTCTTATTGGGGCTAGCGTTCATGGGCATGCTCTTTTCATTTTCTATGGTGGGGTTTAGCTCTTTTGAACCGTCTTAGTCTGCGGATTGACCGCTTTGGAAACGGGTTCATCTTTTTTAGCGGCAGAGCCGTCTTTAGCGGCAGAGCCATCTTTTGCGGCAATTATGTCGGCTTTGCCTTTCATGTCGGCTTCTTTGACCATGGCTTCGACAAGACCGACAAAAAGTGGATGGGCTTGGTCGGGGCGGCTCTTCAGTTCTGGGTGGAACTGGCAAGCGACAAAATAGGGATGACCAGGGAGTTCTATCATTTCTACCAGTCTTTCGTCAGGCGAAAGACCCGAGAAGACTAGACCCTTATTAGCCAGGTCTTCTCTCAGGGCGTTGTTTACTTCATAGCGATGTCTGTGTCTTTCTGAAATTTCAGTTTGACCATAGACTTTGGCGGCGACACTGCCGCTCTTAAGTAAGCAAGGATAACGACCGAGTCGCATGGTGCCGCCTTTCTGTGTGACGCTATGCTGGTCGGGCATCAAATCGATGACAGGGAAGGGGCTGGCTGCATCAAATTCGGTGGAATGGGCATTGGCCATGCCGGCGACATTGCGGGCAAATTCAATCACTGCAATCTGCATACCCAGGCAGAGACCGAGGAAGGGGATATTATTCTTGCGGGCGTATCCGGCAGCGGCAATCTTGCCTTCTATGCCGCGGTCGCCGAAGCCTCCCGGCACCAGAATACCGTCTACATCAGAGAGATAGGTTTCGGCGTTGTATTTCTCGATATCTTCAGATAGCACCCATTTGATATTGACCTGGGTAGAGAGTTTGGCACCGGCGTGTTTCAGTGATTCAACCACAGACAGATAGGCGTCCGAGAGCATGACATATTTGCCTACGATTGCCACTGTTACTTGTTTTTCGGGATGCTTGACTCTTTCGACAAGGTCTTGCCAGGCGGCAAGATCTGGCTCAGTGTTGGGCAAGCGCAGTTTTTCCAGTACTCTTTCGGCTAAGCCCTCTTGTTCCAAGTTGAGGGGAACCTCGTAGAGATGCTGCACATCACGACATTGAATAACGCAGTTTGGATCGACGTCGCAGAAGAGCGAAAGTTTTTCTCTAATTGAAGTGCCTAGATTTTTCTCGGTGCGGCAAGCCAGTATGTCTGGTTGAATACCTCGGCTTCTCAAGGTATCGACCGAATGTTGGGTTGGTTTAGTCTTCAGCTCACTGGTGGTTTTGAGGTTGGGAATCATGGTGACGTGTATGTAGCAGCAATTGTCTCTGCCCACGTCTTTGCGCATTTGTCTGATTGCTTCCAAAAATATGAGGCTCTCTATATCGCCCACCGTGCCGCCGACTTCCACAATCACAACGTGGGCTTTTGAGGCAAGCGCACCTTTGCGCAGAAAGTTTTTGATTTCGTTGGTGACATGAGGAATCATTTGGACTGTGCCGCCCAAATAATCGCCTTTGCGTTCCTTCTCTAGGACGCTCTTATAGATGGCGCCGGCGGTGATATTGTTCATCCGTCCGAGGTTGACATTGATAAAGCGTTCATAGTGACCTAGGTCGAGGTCGGTCTCGGCACCATCTTCGGTGACAAATACTTCGCCGTGTTGATAGGGGCTCATGGTTCCCGGATCGACGTTAAGATAGGGGTCGAGTTTGACGATACTGGCGGTCAAGCCGCGAGCCCGCAAAAGTCTGCCCAGAGAGGCGGCCAGTATGCCTTTACCCAGAGATGAAACTACACCTCCCGTGACAAACACAAATCTGGTGTTCATAATGCCTCCTTTTTAAATGCTGTGTTCCAATTTCGGGGGGTGAGAGCTACACCGTCTCGGCGCTCCCATCGACAATTTAAATTTGCATTCATACTTTCTATTCCCCTATCTTCGGCACTTTGAAAAAGTTGCCGTCTTTGACCGGGGCGCAAGCCATAAGCTCTTCTCGGCTGAAAGCTCTGACCACCTCGTCGGGTCTGAGGGCATTGGCGGCACTTATGGGGTGCGACATTGGCTCCACCCCTTCGGTATCGATGCCTTTGAGCTCGTCGAAGAATTCGATAATGCGTGACAGTTCTTCCGAATGCTTGCGGCATTCTTCATCGGTTAGGCTCAGCCTGGCAAGCTTTGCCACATGTTTTACATCATCAATAGATATCATTATCGAATATTCGCACTGACTTTTCTGACTTTTCGGTCGCGTTCTTAGATCTTATTTCAAAACTTCTGGTATTCTCGCAGAAAGAACCGCGGGTGTGAACAGTGATCTTAGACTTAGTTATCCTCGTTTTTACTCTCATATTTATTGTCTTTTGTTCTGAGCTCTTTACAAACGGTATAGAGTGGCTGGGCCAGCGTTTGCAGCTTAGCGAAGGGGTGGTCGGTTCGGTTCTGGCGGCTGTAGGAACGGCTTTACCGGAGACTCTCATTCCTGTTGTTGCTCTCATCTTTTTTGGTAAACAGCATGGCGCCGAGGTCGGTATCGGTGCCATCGCCGGCGCTCCTTTTATGCTCTCCACCCTCACTTTCGGGCTTTGCGGCATCAGCTGCCTGCTCTTTACTCGGTCCGGTCGGCGTAAGCCGGGGCTGGAAATTAAAAAGGGTGTAATCAAGAGGGATTTGCGATTTTTTATCGCGGCTTATATTTTGGCCATGGCTGCTTCTTTCCTGCCCGCTCAGGGGTATTGGCGCCCAGTTATGGCTGTCCTGCTGGTGCTAATTTATCCTTTCTATCTGTGGAAGTCTTTCGCTCATGAAGGGGAGGTCGGTGAAGAGCCTGAGAGTCTTTACCTGGATCGTATATTGAAGCTTGGTTCAAAGCGCTTGAGGCTAATCGTGCCCCAGATAGTGCTTGGCTTGTTGGGTATATCCACCGGCGCCTATTTCTTTGTCGAGACCATACAGAATCTTTCAGACGACTTTCATATTCCGCCCCTGGTGCTTTCGCTGATTATTTGTCCGGTGGCGACAGAACTGCCCGAGAAAATAAATTCAGTACTTTGGCTGCGTTCCAATAAAGACACACTCGCCCTTGGTAATGTCAGCGGCGCTCTCGTCTTTCAAAGCTGTTTTCCTGTGGCTTTCGGGGTTGCTTTCACCGCCTGGCAATTAGATGCCGGCACCCTGCTTTCGGGTGCGGTGGCCATAACTTTTGCTTCTTTCTATTTGCTCATGCTCAAGTTTGCCAGACTAGAGCCCTGGCATCTGGCTTTAGGCTCATTAGCTTATGCCTTGACCATTGCCGCTATCATTCATCTTGATTTGACTTAGCCTGTTCTGGCTTAGTGTGTTCTGATTTAGGCTTTATGTAAGCCATATAGCCTTCTTTACCGGGTGGCGGATAGTAGAAGTCCAGAACTTCTTTGATTGTCGCTGCTACCGGTATAGCAATGAGCATACCGAGGGCACCGGCCATGACTTCGCCGCACAAAACGGCAAATATAATGGCAAGCGGATGCAATTCTACGGCATGCCCGATAAAGCGCGGTACCACCAAATAGTCTTCAACCAAACGGGCCACCCAGTAACCCAAAATGATGAAAATGGCTACGTTTACGCCCTGTTGCGACACCCCCACTATAGTGGCGATAGTGATGGCAAAAAATGGACCGAGCACCGGGATGATTTCAAGAAAGCCGCTCAGTATGGCAATCGGTAAGGCATACTTGATATTGAGCCAGAAATGCAGAATACCGTAGGCAACGCCGGACATAAGTAGAACCAGAAAGAGCTGGCCTCTGACATATTTGCTCAGCATCACATTCACTTGTGATGAGAGCTTCTTCACCGCCTCATGTTGTTCTTCCGGTAAGAAGCGCAAGCAGAACTGTCCTACCGAGCGGCTGTCGATTAGTAGATAGATAGATGAAACGACACAGACCAAGACAGACAAGAGACTTTTAGACAATAGTCCGCCCAGATGCACAATCTCTTCCGGTGAACCGATATTTTGTTCTAGGCTTGCCGTCAGTTCTTCGGCTGTTTTTTCAACATCGAGCTGCCACTGGAAGCTATCTGAAATTTGCTTGATTAGGCTTGTGATTATATCTTTGCGCTGGGCGGCAAGCGCCGAGAACTGTTCCAGAATCGAGCCGCCGAACCAGGCGCTGGCGCCAATTATAAGAGCCAGTGCTCCGATATAGATGATTGCCACTGCCAGACCGGGTCTTATCTTGAAAGTGCTGCTTACCTGGTTGACCAGGGGCAAGAGCAAATAAGCGATGATCCCGCCCACGATAAAGGGCGGGAATACCTCGCGAATTAGATAGAGAAACCAGAATATAAGTAGGACAAAGAGCCACTTGAACATGGTTTTTGTTTAGCCTTTCTTAGTGACAAGCTTATGGTTAGCGATTCTTTTTAGCAGACTGGCGCGGGTTTTTTGCCGAAGTCGCTCAACTTAGTCATTTTTGCTGCCACAAGTTTGCTCAAGAGCCAAGATGGTCTGAATCTCTCGGCATCCACTTTGCTATAAGCTTTGAGTTCGTCGAGGCAGAAAGCCAGACCTTTAGAGTCAGCCAATTCCACCAGACCTTTTTTGAAGCCGCAACCGTTAGCCATGGCTAGATCGATGTCTTTTACATCGACCACACCTTCCTGCAAGCAATAGATGGCTTCATTGAGCATGGGCAGAATAATTCTCAAGCCGTCGAATTTTTCGGCTTTGGGCAGGGCTTTCTCTTTATTGGCTTCAGCCACGAGCTCGGTCACTTTAGCATTGACTACCTTAGCTTCGCCTTTAGCTGGTACGCCTTTGTCGTGCATAAAGAAGCCGGCGCCTGTCTTTTGACCAAGTTGCTTAGCTTTGACCATTTTGGCAAGTAAAGGCGAGGGGGCAAAGCGCTCGCCGTATTGCTCATAGAGAAACTGAGTGACATGGGCGCAAACATCGATCCCGGTCATATCAAAGAGAGCGAAGGGGCCCATGGGCAAGCCGTGTTCGACTGCCTTGGCATCGATTTCTTCGATGGTGGCGGTGCCTTCTTGCAACACATAAAGAGCTTCATTCATATAAGTGAAGAGTACGCGGTTGACTAGAAATCCCGGGCATTCTTCAACTTTCACCGGAGTTTTTTGCATTTCGCGGCAAAGATCCATAGCCGTCTTTACTGTCTCTTCCGCTGTGTGCACACCGGGTATTACTTCTACCAGTTTCATGAACTGGGCGGGGTTGAAGAAGTGCATGCCCAGAACTTTATCGGGGCGGGATGTGGCGGCGGCAATTTCAGAGACAGAAAGCGCCGATGTATTGGTGGCGAGAATGGCTTTTTTAGGACAAATTGCATCGAGGGTTTTGAATATGTCGAGCTTTACTGAAATTTCTTCGAAAGCAGCTTCAATAACCAGGTCGACATTCTTGAAATCATCATAAGAGGTGGTGCCTTTGACAAGACCGAACAACTTATCGGCTTCTTCTTGAGAATTGAGCCCTTTCTTGACTCTAGAATCGTACATTCTTTTTATATTGCCAAGACCACGATCAACGGCAGTCTGTTCCACATCTTTCAAAAGAACTTCGATGCCGCACTGACTCAAAACACAGGCTATGCCGCTGCCCATGGCGCCGGCGCCCACAACTGCTGCTCTAACGACTTTCATTTTTAAAAGCCTCGCTGATAAAAAACGGAAATTTGGCGCTATGCTAGCATCTTTGTTTGATTGCCCGCCAAATCGTAAGGAATTAGTATATGTCGCTGTTGACAACGCTGATGCGCCGCACCACCGATGCTGATTTCGGCTCGGCCGCCGATACCCCAAAACATCTAGGTTGGCTCATGCTCACTGCTTTGGGTATTGGTGCCACGATTGGTGCAGGTATTTTCGCCATGCCCGGTATCATTGCCGGTAAGGCTGGTCCTGCAGGTATTTTGTCTTTTGTGATCACCGGCATTGTCATCCTTATTGTCGCTATCTGCTATGAACGCTTTTCGGTGAAAGTGCCCCACGGTGTGTCGGCTTACAGCTATGTCTATTATTCAATCGGCGAAGTAATGGCTTGGATTGTCGCTTTTGGTCTGTTTCTCGAATACAGTTTCGGTGCTTCTGCCGTATCCATTGCCTGGGGCGAGTATCTCAAGAACGCCACCCATTTGGAGATAGATCCTTTTTGGTGTGGTCCGGTTATCGACCATACCGGACAATTCCATTTCGGTGTCAACATCATTGCCATCGGCGTCATTTTGCTAGTTTCGACAATTTTGCTTTTAGGCGGTGTTTCCAAGTCGGCTAAGCTCAATTTCTTCCTCGTTATATTAAAGATGACTCTGCTTGTCGTTTTCCTTGGTTTCGGTTTGCGTCATGTCAATCCGGCCAACTGGTTTCCCTTTATGCCCCATGGTTTTGAAGGCGTGCTCAAAGGTGCAGCTACTGCTGTTTTCCCTTATGTTGGTTTTGATGCTCTCTATACTTTTGCCCGTGAATCGAAGAGTCTGAAAGACACCCGCCTGGCCACCTACTGGTGTGTCGGCATAGTCGCTTTTCTCTATATCTCAGTTATGGCTGTAGCCACCGGTTTGGCGCCTTGTTATATTGACGGCAAACCCAATGAATTATTTGTCGGCACCGACGCCGCCGCCCCGCTGGCAAAGCTCCTGGACAGTGTCGGCGAAGGTTGGACTTCGCAGTTCATTTCATTTGGTGCGGTGCTCGGTATCTTTAACGTACTCCTCGTTTTTTGTATGGGCGGTCCGCGCATCTTTAAAAATATGGCTGAAGATGGTCTTTTGCCCCCTGTTTTTCAGAAGACCACAAAAGGCAATCCGGTTTTGGGAATTATTCTCAATGGTTTGATCGTGGCTGCCATTGCCGGTTTCGTTCCTTTTGGCAGTATCGCAGACATGATGGTTCTGGGCACTCTGGTGGCTTTCGTTTTGGTTTGCATCGGTGCTTTGCGTCTCAAGCTTGTCCATCCCCTGCTTGCTATCGCCGGAGCGGTCGGCTGTTCTATTTTGGCTTGCAATCTAGAACCTATGGTGCTTAGGGTCTATAGCATCACCTTACCGGTTGGTTTGCTTATCTACTTCCTTTACGGCTTCAAAAATAGCAAGCTTGGCAAAGCCAGGGCTATGAAAGCTCAAGAACCTGTCGAGACCAGTTCGCACTAACTCTAAAACTAAATTATTCTCCCCAGCTTGGGCTTCGTAGTTTCCCCAGGCTTGACCCTCTTTTGCCATTTTTGCATCCAAGAATGGAGCTATCGGTAACTTGCACATAGCTAAATCTTGCACATAGCTAAATATAGATTGAGATTGAGAGGCATTTATGGAACTGAGTCTGCGAGGCGAGAGGCTATCGGCCAAACTAAGAGCAGGTCTGCTTTTCCTCAGGCGTGACTTGCAAAGCCATAAACTGATTTTGGAAGGCGATCTCTTTCGCGAGTATATTGCCGCGGCGCCGCAGTGGCTAAAGTCGGCTTTCTGTCTCATTGAATTCAGCGAGAAAGTAGATCGTTTCGGATTGACTGGTTTCTTTATCGACACCGGATGGTGGCAGGTGGAAGAAACCGAAAAGGCTCTCTCTTTTGCCGGGGCCGCCGGCGCACGCGAGGTGTATAAACTTGCCCGTGAGAGTTTTTCGGCTGGTCTCGATGCCGATTTGATGGATCGCTCTTTGCTTATGTCTATAACTAGAGATTCTTTGCATAAGCTCTTGGTCGCGCATGAGAGCGAAGTGGATGAATGGTTGGTGGTGCTCTCGCGCTATGGTTCTATTGTTGGAGTTGAACACTTAGACAAAATTATCGAGCAGTCGCTGGTTCGCACCCTGCCTTATTTCAAAGCCAAAGCCGTTAGTCCATATAGTGTTAGGGATAGTGTTAGGGATAGTGTCAAAGCTTCTTGAAGCGCTTTAGCGACCTGAAATTTTATTTGGCATCCATCCAGTTTTTGCCGACGCCAAAATCGACCTTGAGCGGTACCGTCAGTGGTTGATCTAATTGCATTGCATTTTTGAGCAGTTCGCGAGTTGCCTCAATCTCTTGATCCGGCACTTCCAAAACTAATTCGTCGTGCACTTGCATTATCAAGCGAGCTTGCAAGCCGCTTGCCTTGAGGTCGCGGTCAAGCCTAATCATGGCCAACTTGACTAGGTCGGCGGCGCTCCCTTGAATGGGTGCATTGCAGGCGGCTCTTTCATCGGCTCTTCTGATATTGTCGTTGCGGTCGTTGAGATGAGTGAAATAACGCTTTCTGCCCCAGATGGTGCGGGCATAATCAAGCTCTTTTGCTTCTTCAATGGTCGACTGTAGAAAACCCTTTACTCTGGGATAGCGACTGAAATATTTGTCAATGAAAGCTTGGGCTTCCTTGGTTGATATGCCTAAATCTTGGGCGGTGGAAAAAGCTCCCTGTTGATAGACCAGGGCGAAGTTGATGGTCTTACCGACTCTTCTGAGATCAGAGGTCACCTCTTCTATCGGCACTTCAAAAATTTCACCGGCGGTGCGGGCGTGAATGTCTTGGTCTTTTTGGAAGGCATCGATAAGAGTTTCGTCGCCTGACATATGGGCGAGCATGCGCAGCTCAATTTGGGAATAGTCGGCTGAAACCAGAGACCAACCTTCTTGGGCGGTAAAGGCTTTTCTGATGCGCCTTCCTAGTTCGGTCTTTATTGGGATGTTCTGCAAATTAGGATTTGACGATGAGAGTCTGCCGGTACTGGTCACAGTCTGATTGAATTCGCCATGCAGGCGCCCGTCACGTTTGGAAATTTCTCTGGGAAGGGCGTCTACATACGTGGAACGCAGTTTGGAAATATGGCGATATTCGAGGATGCAGGCGATGATAGGATGCTCTTCCTTGAGAGCTTCCAAGACGCTGGCATCGGTCGAATAACCGGTTTTTGTCTTGCCCTTGGTTTTTAAACCTAGTTCTTCGAAGAGAACCTTTTGCAACTGTTGGGTAGAGTTGATATTGAAGCCGTGCCCGGCGTGCTGATAGATTTCGCTTTCTAGCCGGGCCAGCTCAGTGCCCAGTTCAGTGGAAAGTTCAGATAGATACCTTAAATCGAGGACGATGCCGTTTTGCTCCATCTCAGCCAGCACCACAGCTAGTGGCAACTCCATATCGTAGAGCAAAAACTTTTGTTCTTCGTCCATGGTTTGTACATAGTAGCGTGCCAGCTCTAAGGTAAGACGGGCATCGTCGGCAGCGTAAGCTGCCACCTGATCGAGGGGCACCATGTCGATGGTTAATTGCTTCTTGCCGGTGCCGATGAGTTCGCTTATTCTCGTCATTTTATAGTTGAGAATGCGATCTACCTGATCTTTTAAGCCGTGTTTTTGATCTGGATTGTCGATATAGCTGGCCAGCATCGGGTCAAATACAACATTGGCTAATTTGATGCCGCAGAGCGAAAATACATTGAGTTCGTATTTGGCATTTTGAGCTACTTTACCAATAGAAGGGTCTTCTAATATTGGCTTTAGTTTCTCTGCCACGAGGGCCGGACTTAATTGTTCTTTGCCGCCGGTTATTTTATGACGCACCGGTATATAGGCCGACTTGAGAGCCTTGCCGCCAAACCCGCTCTCGGTCAGTTGCACTTGATTGCGCTCGTTAGTCTTGATGCGTTCGTCATAGGCGAGGGCATAGCCTACAATCTCAGTGTCTAGTGAATTCAAGCCGGTAGTTTCAAGGTCGACTGATAAGACTGATTGCTGCTTGAGTTTGCCAATCAGTTCGTCTAATTCGCTTTCGGTTGTGATGAGCAGCGGCTCTTCCATAGGTTCAAGCACGACTTCGATTTTAGGCTGCCTGACTGACACCATGCGACCCCGTCCACCTTCAGCCAGGGCGGCAAGTTCTCTGTTGAAGCCTGGTTTGGTATCAAACAGACTCAACTGTCCACCTTTACCGACAATGCTTTGGTTCGAATTACTGATATCAGAGCCAATATCGCCGCTCTTGCTTTCAATGGCAGCGCCGACACCCACTGCTACTTTAGGCATTGCCGGTTCCGAGCCATCGGCACTAAAGCGCGAAAGCACCTTGGGAATGCGGCTGGTCAAAGTTTTGAAATTGAGTCGGGCAAAAAACTCAGCCACTTCTTCGAGATTGGGCATAGTGATGAGGCAGTGTTCAAAATCAAAGTCGAGCGGCACGTCTAGCCTGATAGTGGCCAGCCTCTTGCTGTCGAAGGCGCTTTGTTTGCCGTCTATGAGTTTTTGCTTTACCGACGCCGATTTTATGTCATCTAAGTTTTCGTAGATTTTTTCGACTGTGCCATAGCTGGCAAGAAGCTTGGCGGCTGTCACTTCGCCGATGCCTTTGACTCCGGGGATATTATCTGATTTGTCGCCGCAGAGACCTTTATAGTCTGTGATTTGCTCTGGATAAACACCCAGCTTTTCAAAGACTTTAGCTCTTTTGTAAGTGATCAGTTCGCCTTTTGAAGGCATCAAGACTTCGATATTGTCTTCTTCACCAGCCAAAAGTTGAAAGGCGTCTTGGTCGCCGGTCAAGATAAGAACTCGCATGCCTTTGGCTTCGGCTTGTTTAGCCACGGTGCCAATAACATCGTCGGCTTCAAAGCCCGAGAGTTCATAAAGGGGAATCTCAAGTTTCTGTACGCCTTCTTTGATGATTGGCCATTGCTGGGCTAATTCATCTGGCATTTCATCCCGATTTGCTTTATAGCTTTCAAATTCTTCGTGTCTGAAAGTGGGGTCGGAAAGGTCGAAGCAAACTGCTAGCATATCGGGCTTTTGCTTTTCGATGAGGTCGAAGAGAGAAGCAAAAAAGCCGTGAACGGCACCGGTTGGGGTGCCGTCCTTGGCTCGCAGTCCAGATTTGAACATGGCATAAAAGGAGCGGAAGGCAAGCGAACTGCCATCGACCAGTACTAGAGTCTTTGCTTCTTGGGCATTACTTGCTTCCAATGTGGATCAAGCCTCCTTTATTTGCTATTTTCTTGAGCTTGACCAGGTCCAGCTTCTTGTCCTCTTGGGCGGAATGGCCCCACAGGTGGTGCCATAGCCGGTGCCAATGGTTTGCCTTCAGATAGTGAGGGGCACTGCACGCCGGCTAGAGCGGCCACAGTGGCCGCGATATCGGCCGGTGAAACAGCCTGACCATAGCGTCCACCGGTAATGCCGAAGCCATAGAGCAGAAGAGGCACTTGTGAGTCGGCATTATAGGGCG
This sequence comes from Candidatus Obscuribacterales bacterium, assembly GCA_019745415.1. GTDB lineage: Bacteria > Cyanobacteriota > Vampirovibrionia > Obscuribacterales > Obscuribacteraceae > Obscuribacter. The sequence continues at coordinate 26,089 of JAIETF010000057.1, forward strand.
AACCACTTTCGGTACCGTTGCTCTCGCCTGAGAAAATATAACCCGGTTTAGGCACCACATATAGTTCGCCGCTGCGCTCCCAGAAATAGCTCTTTTTGACGCCATCGCTGTAAGGACCATTCGGTACCTGGTTGGCATAGAGCTGGGCGGTGGTGATTACTTCGGCGACACCCGGCACAGAGTGCGCCACTTTGGCAGCCAGAGCTTCGACATCGGGCTGGCGATATTTGTTCTTGTCGATGGCGTTGAAGTTTAAGTAGACATAGGGTGGCTCGAAAGCTTCGATCCAGTCGTCGGCGCCAAGGCGGTTGTCGAGGGTAGTGTCTAAGAAATTCTTGAGATTTTTGGGATCGATACGACCTCCGTCTAGACCGCGTTCTTTTGAGAATTCAGGAATGGCCTGGCTGCCACTACTGGCGGTGAAGCAAATCAAGCAGTTGGCTAAACCGACTTTTTGATCGAGATAGCTGAACAGGTTAGCTATGCCTTGGTCCATCCGCAAAACTAAATCTTGTGCTTCTTGCGAGGTCGGACCAAAGAAGGAGACCAATTTGTCGCCGGCCGACAAACCAACCATAAGCAGATCTGTATCGGTATGATTGCCCAGTCCTTCTTTCTCAATCGCTTCTTTGGCCAGATCGAGAACCATTTGGTTGGACATCGGGGTGATGGGCAGAGTGGCGTAAGCCCCTTCACCAGGCACTGGGTTATTTATGACATGAGGGAAAGCTTTGCCGTCTTGGGGCAACGGTCTTTCGTGGGTATAGTCGTCTCTGGTGCTGACGCCGTACTGTGTTTCTGGCAAGAGGCGCACCCAGGGTTTGGCACTGTAGCGCTCAGCCGGACGGGTGTCATTATAGGTTTTCACCCAGTTGGGCAGGTCGCGCCCAAACTGCGATGAGGTGACGAAATTGCCTGTTTTGCTGTCGAACCAGAGTGAGATATTGGCCAGCCTGCCGCCTAAAAGCAGGGACTGACTGTCTGAGACCGCCATAGATATAACTTTGGCTCGGCCATTTGTGGCCAGCTTCAGTTCGTCGCCGATAGTGCTGCCCTTTAGCAGTTTTGAGCTGGGCCCGGGGGCATTGGCTCCGGTCATCTGGGCGTTTTCATCATAGACTGCAGAAATGGCTTTGTTCTTGCGGCGGTCCCACCACTGGTCGGAGATGATGCCATGAGCCCAGGCGTGTGCTCCTGTAGCGATGGTGGCATTGCCGCAACTGCTCATAGTATTGGCTTGTTGGTAGGTGCAGTTGACGAAGTTGGCACCGTTTTCAGCTAAGAACTTTAAACCGCCGTTGCCCATTTTGTCGCTATAGCGGTTCAAACTGGAAAAGGGCATTTTGTCAGCCACCAGCATGACCACTAGCTTCGGCTTGGCACCAGGGCCGCCGTTGCCGGTATCGGCCGAGGTCGGGAGTCCTACACCGAGAGAGGCTGTAATGGTAAGAAATGCAGCCAGGCAAGCTTTGAGCCTTGCGTTCATTTAGATCCCCTTGGTTGTAAACCGCTTGGTAATTATTTTGCGACTAATATTTTAGCGTTATCGGCAGAAAAGATTTTCGTGCAAATTTCTCTGTAAATATGGCTTTGTGTAAAGAGTTATCTTGAGATCTGCGGCAAGAGGCAGACAAAGACCTTGCCACGCGCATAAAATCATGGGCAGGTTGCACATAGCAGTTAGAACATATTGTCAAAAGGCTGGAATCAGAACAGCCAACCCAGGCATTTAACCCAGGAGTTGAATCATGTCGGACCGTACCAAACTACTCAAAAAAGCCGTACTGACCAGTGTCGGTGCTTCTTCGAATGTTGAGCGCGTTAAAGATGCCCTCAAAGAAGCCATGCAAGACCTTGTCAAAGTTGGTCAAGAACTAATCGATGATCTGGAAGAGAAAGGCAAGATCAAAACTGAATCAGCCCAATCTTTCTTGAAAGGACTCTCTGACGAGGCTGCCAAGCGCACTGGCGGGCTGGAAAAGAAAGTCTCGAATAAATTTCAGAAGAAAGTAAGAGATGCTGCACGCGAATTCGGATTTGTTTCTCTCGAACAATATGAAGAAGTGGTAGAGCGTCTCAAGGCTCTCGAGAGCCACCTCGGCATCACTCCTCCGGTCAAATGCGAAGAAGAACCGGTTGATTGTGAAGTGGAAGCTGAAGCCGAAGTGGAAGGTGAAGGCGGCGCTTCTGAAGAAGGCGGACGCAAGAAGAAAGGCAAGCGCAACGACTAGGCTGGATTAATCTAGAATAAGTCTGGCCCTGCCGCTGGAATTTGCAATATACGCTGACCGCTCTTTGGATCGGTCAGCGTTGCGCCTTTAATGGCTTCCTGTAAGCTCTTGTCAGCTTGCACCAAAGGGGCGCGCAATTGCCATTCCCCGCCAAGCTGAGGGCAACCGGCTTCTTCCGGCAAGAGGTTGGCGTTCACCGCAGTTTTGCACCAGTTCGGGTCGATATTATAAAGTTCGCTTTCCCGCACCAATCGGCTGCGCTTCAAATAATCTCGTGCCAGGCTCGACCAAACAACGGTATCCTTTGTCTTGCGAGCAGTTTGGCAATAATAAATCAGCTCGCCGTTCATATGTCTCGATGAAGCAAGAGGATAATTGCCGAAGACTAGGGTGGGAAAATCGCCGCTTAGAGCGCGGCTGTCTATCGCCAAAGTTTCCGGTCTGGCTAAGCCCACGTTTTCTTCGGCTATTAGGTCTGACAAAGACTGACCTTCGATGCTTATCTGCGAGTCTGCATTAAGCTTGACTGCGGTAACGCTTTGCAATATCTCCGGTGTCTGCAGCCAGATATTGTCTTGCTTCTCTTGCATCGAATTGAGCTGTTTAGCCAGTTTTTCTGCTTCTTCATACAAATCAGATTCAACTAGACTTTGCAAAACCGGTTTAAAGACGTAACGCTTACCCAGAAGATATGCCGGCTTATTTCCTGCTTGCAGGCGGTGAATGCCGCCAGCGGCTAAGAGAAAGAGATGCGAACCCACCTCAAAAGAGGCAGAGGCTGTCAATTGGGCATTGTGTTGGGCTTGTGAAGAGAGATAGACGACTTTATTCAAGACAAGCTGTTTCTGCTTTTCGTTTTCCAACTTATTGCGGCGCAGACTAATTTCTTCCTTGGTTTTTTCATCCTGCTTGATGCTTGTTAGATAAATCAAGTCTTGATTTAAGAGGAAGATTCTATCGTTGCTTTCTTTGATCTTCTTATAAGCATTGGCTTGCATGACTCGCGCTGTGGACATTGTTTCATTGGCCGATAAATTTGTGCTATAGATATCGGTGAGCAGCTCGATGACCAACTTGCGGCTCTTATCATCCAGTGGTGCTCCGGCATCATATTTTTCTTTACGCCCAGGCAGCCCGACGGCGCCGTCTTGGTAAAGCACCATGGGCAGTGCCGAGTTCGGAAAGCGGCGTTGTCCATCTGTAAAGGCATTGATTACGGACTTCAAGCCTTGCTCTCTGGCGCCGCCCCTATACAGATAGGCAAAGGTGCGGGCATCGCTCTCTTGCACTAGGCTTGTATTGGCTTGATTGGCCACTCTCTCTTGCATCGACAAATAATCGAATTCGTTATTATCTTCCTCTCTCTTGTTCTGGTCTTGTGCCACGTCCTTAGGCGCTTCGGCAAAAGAGGCGTTCACTATTTTGAGTAGGTTTTTTTGTTCTATCGGACGTTCTTGGTGTTTGACGAATTCATACAAAATCAAAGATAGAGCTTCGGCTGGCGACATCTGTTCAAGCAGCGGTGATTCCGGTATGGCGATATTGCCTATCAAACGGGCTGTTCCTGCTGGGTCGGCGCTTTCGCTTTTATAGCTCTGATTGCCGTTTTTGTATTGTGTCCAGTTGCCCTTGTTTAGCCAGTCTTTGCGCTGCAAGAGGTCGCGCAGGCTGGCGTCTTGCCTTAGCCTTCCGTGTGGAAAAGCTAAAACCAGGCAGAGAGGCTTCAGGCGGGTCGCTTTGTTGTCTGCTCTCTTGTCTGCTTTGCTTTCGGCGCCCAGGGCGACACAAATACTGCGTTTGGCTAAAAGCAAAGAACCGCCGCTTGAGCGGGTTTCCAGGCGTGCTTCCAGCAAAAGGGCGGAAGGCAGCGCGCCGATATCTTTAAATTGAGGATTGTGCCAATCGATAAAGTCCTGTTTCGCTGCGATTTCTCTCACGGCCGGCTCTTGGGCAAAGCAATAGACCTGCTCGCTTTCTTTTGCCGCATTTTCAATTGCCGGCAAAATTGGTACCGTCTGTAGTGCGGCAAGTTTGCCTGCTTTTAAATAAGGCTTGCCCTGGTCTTCGTTCAAAGCCGGTATCGATGTCACATTTACTGATTCGTTCTTTAGATAGCCAAGGCTCAGATGCAGTTCCTTAAGAGTTGTCTTGCCCCTTAGACCGTCTTCAATTGTTCTCTTGACCTCAGTAAAAATTGAGCCGCCCGGGGCAATCTCATTTTCTAAGCGAGCGATGAATTGACTCTGCAGTTCAGAAATTCGATTCATATCTTGAACCAGGGCTCTCTTTATTACCGGCAAATCGAGTTCTCTGGCTAGGCTGCCGCAGTTGCGTAGGAGCGAGACTGCCGTGTTGAAGCTGCGCGAGTTCTCCCTATTCATTAGAGAGAGGGAGCCGAAAGTTTGGTCTTCAATATATGTCTCAGTGACGGCGGCGGCGCCTTGCAGCGCGGCGCGGTCCACCGGATCGGTGTCCGACTCCTTGATATTCATCCAAGCGATGAGCATGACATAGAGAGAGATTATGCCGCTCACAGCCAGGGTTGAGAACCAGAGTACGCCTATTGAATACCAGTCGATGCCGGTACTTTTTTCTTTGGTAAGCTTCTCTGTCATTCGGTCGCTTTCAGAAGACTCTCTAACTATCCTAACACCAGTCCGGTAGAATTAATCTGTCTAGCTTTCTCTGCAGTAACGGGGTTCTTAAGTCGGTGAGTTGGTCACGCCGTTTGCTTGTCTCTCCTAACCACTGCTTCGCTTGGCAGTTAGTGCTTTGTCAGTCTCTTCGTCTTTCTCTCTGTCTTTCTCTCTGTCTTTCTTGTGGCTCGCTCCAATCGGTTTCAGCTCTCGAATCGGAGCGCAGACCGAGCCTGCAGAATAGTCCTAAGCTAAATCAGATCGACCTTGAAAAGGCTGAAGTTTCGAGGTTACTTGCAGAAGGGGCTTTGACCAAGGCGCGACCGCTTGTGGAAGACCTCTTGGTGAAGCGCCCAGGTGATCTGGAAGTGGCTCTTCTAGGCGCCCGACTCTATCGGGACATCGGTCTGACATCGATGGCTATTGTTCAGTATGAAAGAGTGCGGCGGCTTTCGCCTGATATGGTTGAGCCTCTGATTGAGCTATCATCGCTGCACCTTGATAATTTGAGCAGTGCCTTGGCTGTAGATTTAGCTGAAGATGCCGTTCACCTAGCGCCCGGCAATAAGGCAGCGCGAATTGCCCTGGTCAAGGCTTTGATTGCCAGTCAGTCTCTCAAGAGAGCCCGGGAGCAGGCAGACAAGCTGCTCGTCACCTTTCCTTATGATGCCACTGTTTTGCATCTGGCGGCCGAGGTGGCTCAATCTTTCAATGAAAGTGAGCGGGCTGTGGGATTGCTCAGTCAGGCGATAGAGAAAGCTCCGGAGAAGCTCTCGTGGCAAATTGAGCTTTCTAGAGCCTATCAGGAGCTTGGTCGATATCAGTCGGCGCGTCAGATTTTGGAGAAGGTGCTTTTGAAAGAGCCGGTCAATTTTGAAGCTCTTACTGAACTTGCCCACTTGTATGAGTTTGACCTTGGCGATTATTTATCGGCTATGAAGGTCTATCGGCGCATTCTTGAGTTTCTGCCAGATGATGCCTCAGCCCGAGCCGGTGCCGAACGCTGTTTGGGTAAGCAGGCTGATTTGGCTCTCTGGTTGAGGGGCATTATCTATCGCGCCTTTGGCAAGGCGGTCGGGCACTAAAAAAAATCGCCTGCATTACAGGCGATTTTTCGATTGCTTGCAGATTTCGTTTTAGGGCTGGACCGACTTGGTCAGAACCCGCTTCGGTCCGTGAATCGGATCTTCGATGATCACTGTCTTGTCGCGGGTCGGTCCCACCGAAACTATAGCCACCGGGCAGTCTAGTTCTTCGGCGATGAAGTCGAGGTAGCGCTGAGCTTCGATGGGCAATTCTTTGAAGCTGCGCACTTCGTCTGTTTTCTTCTTCCAGCCTGGGAAGCTCTTATAAATTGGTTCCATATGTTTGAAATTGGAGCCGATTGAAGAGATTTCTTTGTGGGTGGAGCCGTCTCTCTTGTCTTTGTAGGCGACGCAGATCTGAATCTCGTCAAACTCATCGAGCACGTCCAGCTTGGTTATGGCCAGGCAGTCAAGACCGTTGATGCGCACTGAATAGCGACCGATGACTGTGTCGAACCAACCGCAACGTCTTGGTCTGCCGGTTGTGACGCCGACTTCAGCCCATGCTTTACCGGTCTGACGGAGCATTTCGCCGATTTCGCCCTCTTGTTCGGTGGGGAAGGGACCCTCGCCGACGCGGGTCATGAAGGCTTTAGAGACGCCGATAACGCGGTCGATGATGGTTGGTCCGATACCGGCTCCGATACAGGCTCCACCGGCTGAAGGGCTGGAGCTGGTCACGAAGGGATAAGAGCCGTGATCGAGGTCGAGCAAGGTGCCTTGCGCGCCTTCGAAGAGGATATTTTTGCGGGCTTGTACCGCGTTGAAGATATATTCGGAAGTGTCGCAGACATATTTGCGAATCTGTTCGGCATAGCCGGAATACTCTTCCAAAATGGCTTTGGCATCAAAGGGAGGGATGTTGTACATGCGCTCCAGCAATACGTTTTTGCGAGGCACCATCCACTCTAGTTTTTCTTTCAAGACTTCTTTGTCCAGCAGGTCTTCCATGCGAATACCGCTGCGGGCGCATTTGTCGGCATAGGTGGGACCGATACCGCGCTTGGTGGTGCCGATCTTGCGGCTGCCGCGGCTTTCTTCTTCGGCGGCATCAAGGGCGAGGTGATAGGGCATGGTGACATGGGCAGAGGTCGATACCTTCAGCTTTGTATCATCCAAGCCGCGTTTCATTAGGGCATTCAATTCGTTTATGAAAGCTTTCGGGTCGATAACCATACCCGGTCCCAAGATGCAGGTTTTGCCCTCATAAAGAATGCCGGAAGGAATGAGGTGGAATTTATATGTTTCGCCGTCTACAACGACGGTGTGACCAGCATTGGCTCCGCCCTGATATCTGACGACGACGTCGGCATTCTTGGCCAGAAGGTCGGTAACCTTCGCCTTGCCTTCGTCTCCAAACTGCGCTCCGACAACAACTACGTTAGCCAAGGTCTGATCTCTCCAAACTAAACGAACGACAAACAATATGTCCAGCCAAAAAGCATCTGCCGCGTATTTGAGCCCCTATTCGTCAACAACTTGAGTGTTGGCGTGCCGGGCTAGTCCGCAGTAGCAACGCGAATGAAAGTATTTCAACATCTCAAAGAGATCCAAAACATCTTTCAACGCTATTTAGACCCAGATAGTCTAGGGTACTCGCCAAGAGCTGTCAATTTCTCCAGCACTTACCGGTTATTATTACTTACTTATGCAGCGAATTTTTAGCACTAACTTGACTTCGGCTCAGCCGACCGCAACCCGTCTATTCGAGAGTGGGCTTGCTTCCGGGCACATGGCCCATGCCTTTCTCTTGACTGGAAGAGATAAGCGGGCCAAGTGGCAAATGGCTCGACAGCTGGCAACCTTTCTTAACTGTGAAGCAATCAATAATGCAATCAACAGCAACGATGCCGCCGTCACTGCCTGTCTGCAACCTGAACACGATGTCGAACATGTTGAGCTGGGTGCTATAGATGAACCGGCTTTTAACTCTGCCTGTCAGAACTGCAAATGGCTATATCGAGATACCCATCCCAAAGCTTGGTACGTTCTTTCATCACAGGGCAGCAAGAGCGGCAAGATTCCGGTGGAAAGAGCGAGAGAGCTATCGGAAGAACTGGCATTGACCACAAGCTATAAAAGGGTGGTGGTCATAGAAGATGCTTCTGAAGGCTCATTTCATCGTCCGGCTGCCAATGCCTTGCTCAAGACAATCGAAGAGCCGCGTTCTCCCAGTCTCTTTCTGTTTTTTGCCTCGGCCGTGGACGATGTATTGGCTACCATCGTCAGTCGCTGCCAGGTGGTGCCCCTCTTGAACCGGCCTGATGAAAATTTAGGCATCTTGATGGATGTACCCCTGACCGGTAAAGCCCAGTCTGCCGGGGCTTGGCTGACCAGCGAGAGTGCTGCCGTACTCTCCCGTCAAAGCTTTCTTGAGGGAAGTCACTCAAATAGGGCCTTGGGCGCTCAGCAGGTGGAAGAATCTTTGGCCTTTGCTCAGGTGCTTCTCACTTTGCTCAACGAAGCTGAAGATTCGGAAGACTCTGAAGACGAAGCTGAAAGCGGCGCCCATGTCTTTGACACAGCCTTGGCTCTAGAGATAAAGAGACTGACCTCAAATCCGCGAGCGCTTGCTCTGGAGAGCCGCACCAAGTATTTGTCCGAGCTTTTGAAAATTACCGAGGAAGCCAAGCGCAGAGTCGATCAATATGTATCAAAGAAATCGGTTTGTGAATCTTTTGTTTTAAGTTGGCTGCAGTTGAGGCAGAAAAATCATATATGAGAAGATGTTTTAAATGAGAGCGCCTAAAATTTATAAGACAGTGCTTTCTGTATCGGTGTCTTTATCGGTGGAAGAAAAAGAAGATGTTCAAGAAAAAAGGTGACGACAAGAAAGAGGCAGCCAAGAAGTCCGATGCCCCCGCGGCGGCAGGAGCTGCTGCAGGATCGGTTGCCTCATCTGGTTTAGAAGCTGGTACCGGTGCTGCCGGCCTTGCTTCTTCTCAAACTTCTCAGGCTGCCAGCGGTGCCCAAGCCTCGCCCACCAGTTCAGCCAGTGGGTTAGCCGCCCAAGAACCACTTTCAGCAGAAGGCGCTCAGTCAGGTCAGAAGAACCCTTATAAAATTAGTATCGTTACCGATGTACTTTTACCGGTGACCTTGGCTCTTGGCTGTTGCGGCGCCTTCTGTGCTACGGTCAAGATTGTGCCGGACAAAGTTAGCATTTATGGTGTTTCTAAAGAAATTTCGGAAGCTGAGAACGTAGCCGATAAAAGCCTGGTTTCACCGCAGTTCCCCGAAGAAGTTGCCCAATCCGAACCACTTAAGTTACTCAAGAAAGGCGATGTCGCAGCCGCCCTCAATGCTGCCCGCACCCTAGCCGGCAAAAAGGGCGATGATGCCCGTTCTCTTTACGTTGCCGGTGTAACAATGGTGCAGGGCGGCAGTAAGGCTGATAAGGAAAAGGGCGTCGAGTATTTAGCCAAGGCCTACGAGCTTGCCCCTTACAGCCAGTTTGTTTTGCTGGAATATGCCCGAGGGCTCAATGCCGTCAATCGCGATGATGACTCGATTGGTATGTATGAGAAGCTTTTGCGGGTCTTTGCCGATAAGGCTGGAATGGCTCCCAAGCGAGAACTTGGCGACATGTATCTCAAGACCAATAAGTCGGCAGAGGCGGTGAAAACCTTTACCGAGCTTATGCAGATCGATGCAAAAGACCCCTCTTATCAGCGTAAGCTTGGTTTTGCTCTAGCCCAAGAAGGCAGACAGCAAGATGGCTTTGAAGAGTTTCGCAAAGGCTTTACCAAAGAGCAAGACACTCTTGGTTATCCTTATGCTGTCTATGACATTGTCTCGGCTCATGCCGGTCTCTTAGAAAGCGCTCTTGCCGACCAAGAGAAAGTGGTGGCTAAGAATCCCAATGATTTGCAGGCTTTACTTGCTCTTGCCCGCCTTTATATCGGCACCAATAAACTGAAGGAAGCTCGAGACACTCTCGAGAAAGCACGCAAGTTGCAAGAACTGAATCCTGATCTGCATGAAATTATGGCTGAAGTAATGTGCAGACAAAACCAGTCAACATCAGGATTCGATGAGTTCCGTATGGCTGTCAATAATATGCATCTCAAAGACTGAGATGAGGTTCAAAAATTAGGCGGTAGGCGGTTTTTCGATGCGCGCCAATTCGCTATACAGTTCCCTTTCACGGTCTGAAATCTGCGACGGTACCACTATTTTGGTGCGCACCAGCTGATCGCCGGCGGCACCTTCACGGGCGGGCAAACCTTTGCCTTTTAGTCTTAGCATGCGCCCGTTTTGAGTGCCGGCTGGAATTCTTATCTTTACTTGCCCTTCGATTGTGTTGACCAGGGCTTCTGCGCCGATAACGGCTTGGGCTGGGCTAATGGCTATTTCACAGACCAAATTGTCGCCGTCGATGGTGAAATAAGCATGGGGTTTAACCTTGATGCGCAGATAAAGATCACCCTTGGTATTGGTACCACTGGCAGTGGCTCCTTCGCCGGGGATTCTTACTTTTTTGCCCGGTCTCAAGCCCGATGGGATCTTGACTTCGAGCGTGCGGGGCTTGCCGCCCGGAGCGCTCAGCTGCAAAGTTCGTCTCGTGCCGCGGGCCAGCTCTTCTACTGAAAGCTCGATATCGGCTTCTTGGTCGAGCATATGCCTTCTTGTCTGTGCCCCTTGTGCCTTTTGCTGCTGGGGAGAGCCGAAGGTTTGACCAAAGAGCATGTCGAAGAAATCGGAGAATGATTTATTGGCGCCGATATCGCCCAAGTTGCCAAAGTCAAAGCTAAAGCCGCTAAAGTCGGGCGGCGGCTTGAAGTTGTCGCCGGCTTTCCAGTTTGCCCCGAGTTGGTCATACCGACTGCGCTTTTCCGGATCTTTTAGAACTTCATAGGCTTCGTTCAGTTCTTTGATCTTCTCTTCAGCCTTAGGGTCGTTTTTATTGGCGTCGGGGTGATACTTTCTAGCCAGTTTGCGATAAGCCGCCTTCACTTCATCGGCGCTGGCTTTGCGATCAATACCGAGAATTTCATAGTAATCTTTGAACTTTACCAAGTGGTGCTCCTTGCTCTTGCACGCCCGTGCCGACCTGTGGCAGAACCACAAGTCTATTTTAAGCTAAAGCGAGCTGCAACTTGCAAGCACGGCTAGATTTATTTCAGAGCCTCTTGATGTTCTACCGCCCGGTGCGAGAGGGTGGTGATTAGAACCGGTTGCCCTACCAGGGGAATACCGCCCACAAAGGGCAGCGAGCCTAAATTGAGAAAGGGACCGATATTGAAATTGGTCCTCACTGAAAACTCGTATATCTTGTTGGTGTTGTCGGGAGTGCCGGTGACGCCTGTGTTGGGCCCGTATTTAGTGACTGCCTTGGAGTTCAAATCGGTCTCGGTAATGAAGAGATCGACGCCGGTGCCGTTGGAACCCCCCACTGGTTGTAGTTTGGCAAATCTGCCAATACCTGAATTAGTCATGTTCGTGGCGGCATTTCGCATCTCGGTGAGGGCCTGGGCATAGGTGGCGGCACTGGCTGCTTGGACGGCGCAGTTCTGTCCGAGCATGGCCACCGAGGCATAACCGGTGCTAAAGCTAAGTAGGTTAATCATTGGAAAGAGAACGGCCAAAATGAAGACCATTAGTGCCGGTGCAAACTCTGCCATTTGGGCCGAGGCGCCGATCCGGTTTCGAGCTTTGCCTGCTCTGAAACTCTTTGTCGACAAGCATTGCGAGAAAAGACGCATATCAAACCCCCAGTCTAAACTGTTTCCCCGACAGTCAATTCAAGACTCATGCTATTAGTCATACCACTATTGCCTCTCAATTAATCCAGACAATTGCCTCTGTCGGCAAACCCCCGGCAACGCCTGACCATTCTCTGAAAAGTGATACTGAATGCGGTGGCAGTTTCCGAGCTTGCTGGTGAAGCCGTCGGCATTAATATAGGGCGGGGGGTTTCGCATATAGAAGTTTGGTGGAATAATAAGCTTAGTTGGGGTTAATAATCGGGGGTGCGCACCCTCGCCAGACCAACCTGGAATCAGCTCACAAATCTACGTTGTACTTCATTGGAATAAGAGATGTTTACCTTAGCCTTAACTAGATACGCAGGCAGAAGAGCAGGAGCGAAAGGCCAATCCTCGGTGGAACTTGTGGCCGGCTTGATCATCTTGGTTCCGATAATTCTTTGTCTCTTTGATCTTGCCGTCATAGTAATCGGGGTGCAAATCAATGATGCCACTTGCAGAGAGGCTGCCAGAGTGGCTTCTATCGGCGATCCCACCGACTGCAACAAAAGGGCTCAGGCGATTGTGGCCAGGGCCAATGCCCAAGGCAGCTCGATGCTTTCTAATTTTCAGTTGCAAAGTTGCACTTCCACAGTAAGTCCGGCTCAGATTACCGCCATGAAGGCCAACTTCGGGGGACCGGTGAGTGGCACTGTCTCAGTAGTCACTCAAGTTGATATAAAGCCCTTTGTTGTGCATTATGCCTATTCAGGCGGGGCGCCGCTCACGTTCCAGGCTAGGCAGACCTATCCATTCACTTATGTGGTTCCTAATACTGCCGGGGGACCATAAGCAGCTAAAGGCACGGTGCAGTAAGAAAAGAGGCTCGGAATAATCCGAGCCTCTTTTCTTTGAAATCACTAATGGCTAGTTGACTTGTACTAGGCAGTGGCCACTTTAGAGAGGTCTTGCAAAGTGTTCAAATCGAGCTTAACGCCGGGACCCATAGTGGTGCTGACATAAACAGATTTGATATAGGTGCCCTTCACAGATGAGGGCTTTACCTTTTGCACTTGGTCGACAACTGCAGCCAGGTTTTTCAAGAGTCTGGCATCATCAAAGGAAAGCTTACCGATGGCCATCTGTACGATGCCGCCATCTTTTTCAGCGCGGAAAGATACTTTACCGGCTTTCAATTCTTTCACTGTTTTGCCGACATCGAAGGTGACTGTGCCATCTTTGGGGTTGGGCATGAGACCCTTCGGTCCCAGGATTTTACCCATTTTAGAGAGCATGGCCATGGCATCGGGCGTGGCCACCAGTTTGTCGAAATCGAGGAAACCAGCTCCGATTTTCTCGACCAGTTCTTCGGCTCCGAAATGGTCAGCGCCAGCTGCTTCAGCTTCTTTCAGTTTGTCGCCTTTGGCCACAACTGCCACGCGCACTTCCTTGCCGGTACCACCGGGCAGGTTGACGGTGGAGCGTACTTGCTGGTCGTTGAGTTTAGGGTTGACGCCTAGTTTGAAATGAACTTCGACAGTCTGATCGAATTTGACAGAGTTCTCTTTCTTGAGAGCTTTGATAGCTTCTTCGGCGTTTACAGCCTGGTTGTGCTCTTTATAGAAGGTATCAAGCTTTTTGCGTCTTTTGGTGAGCGTGGCCATTTTTGAAATTCCCTGATGGTTGCTTTGATTTCTCGTACTTAATTTGTCTCGTCTTAGTCGACGATGGTGATTCCCATATTTCTTGCGGTGCCTAGAATCATGCTTTCAGCAGCTTCCAGGGTGGTGGCATTAAGGTCGGGCATTTTCACCTTGGCGATTTCGGTTACTTTAGCTCTGCTCAGAGTGCCAACTTTGTTTTTGTTGGGAGCAGCCGAGCCCTTTTCCACATTGGCGGCTTTCTTAATAAGTTCGGCAGCCGGAGGAGTCTTGAGAACGAAGTCGAAGGAGCGATCTTCGTAAACTGTGATTTCGACTGGTACTACCGAGCCAGCTTTGTCTTGAGTCTTGGCGTTGTACTCTTTGCAGAACTGCATAATGTTGACGCCGTGCTGACCGAGAGCCGGACCGATAGGCGGTGCCGGGTTGGCTTTGCCAGCTTGAATTTGAAGTTTTACCTTACCTACTACCTTTTTCACGGTTCTCTACCTAACTTGCTTTGCTGTATATCTGATTGGTCGAATTATGGATCATATGGTAGATGCGCCTAAGCGTCCACCACATTTACACTTTTATAACCTGGTTGAACTCCAGCTCGACTGGAGTAGCACGTCCGAAGATGATAACAGAAGCCTTGATTCTCTCTCTTTCCAAGTTTACTTCTGTAACTTCTCCGGTAAAGTCGGCGAACGGTCCGCCGGTTATGCGAACGTAATCGCCCACTTTCACGTCGATAGCGGCAGGCTTCTTGCCCTTCATGCCGGTCATAGCCATCTGACGTCTCAAGATCTTGCGAATTTCAGAATCTTGAACTGGTGTCGGCTTCTTACCGGCGCCGACATACTTCGTCACTCCGGGAGCTTCTCTGACGACTCTCCAGGAATCATCGTCAAGGATCATTTCGACGAAAACATAACCGGGATATTCGCGTTCGCGCTTTTCCACACGTTTGCCGTCTTTGACTTTGGTCACCATTTTCTCCGGCACGATCACACCGAAGATACGATCTTGAGCGCCCATAGTGAGGATGCGCTTTTCGATGTGCTCCTTCACTTTGTTCTCGTGACCGGATGCAGTTTGTACTGCATACCAGCGTCTTTGACCGTCAGTCTTGATAAAGCCCATTGTCTTTAGTTTGCTCCTTAACCTCTGCCCACTCCGGCTCCGTGCAGTCTAGCCCAGTGCTCCAGCGGACCGAAGATGACGTGTCCGAGAACCCAGTCGATGCCCAGCACCATTACGGTGATGGCCGAGACCAGGAAGATGACGCTCCAGGTTTCACGCACGATTTGACGGCGATCGGGCCAGGTGATTTTGCGGTGCTCTATGGCAACCTCTTTCATGAACTGAGCAACGGCCTTGATGCCTGAGGCTTCTTTTTCAGCCTGCAGTTTCTTTGGCTCTTTGCCCGGTTCTTGTTCTGAGGGTGCGGTTACTGTCATGTTTTGGTTTGCCATAGGTTCAGCGTTCACCATTTATAAATTCGCGCCCTGAAGGAATCGAACCCTCATCAAAGGTTTTGGAGACCCCCGTTTTACCATTAAACTAAGGGCGCTTGAAGACCCATACGGGCCTTTGCCTAGCTGGTTTCCGCCTCTTATGAACGCTTGGTTGGCGCTGGCAGAAACCAGTCAGTGCTTATTTCTTGGTTTCTTTGTGCTCAACGCTCTTACGGCAGAATTTGCAGTATTTATTGATGTTGAGTCTTTCCGGATCGTTTCTCTTATTTTTCATGGTTGTGTAGTTGCGTCTTTTGCACTCTCCACAAGCCAGAGTGATGATGATGCGATCATCTTTCTTAGCCATCTTCCAACTCCCCCTGTATAACGCACAGGTAACGGGTGAATCACCGACAAGTATCGGACAGTTTTGCTAATGATTTGCGCACTAAAAAAGAACGCAAACCAAAAAGGCCTCCTCGGAGGCGTCGATAGAGTATATCCAGCAGCCCGAAAAACTGTCAATAAAGCTAGAATAGTCGGGTCGCCCATAGATCGCACCGGCTGGGGCTCCATATGAGATGGCGATAAGTAAACAGAGGGGAGACTTGGGTTTTTGAGGCTTGTTTGGGCGTGGGGGTAAATAGAGCAGCTCGCAGGCAGAGCAATCAACCGGCGAAAGATGACGGCTTTTTAATTTCTTTCGTTAAGTTATTTCTCGCAGCCCGGGGCTGTAAAGCGTCTCAAGGGTTGGTTGTCAGTTGGCTACCTCTATATGTGCGCCTGCTCTTTTTGTTTTGTCTTGCCCCAACTTTATTGACTGCTTGCAGTGATAGTTCGCTTACTTCTTTAAGCACGTTGAGCACTTTGCGCAAACCTTATGAAGACAAAGTGCTGCGCATCAATCTCGGCACCGAGCCTCCCGGTCTTGATTGGCATACATCCACCGATTCCACCTCTTTTGATGTGGTTTCCAATCTCATGGTTGGGCTTACCCAGTACACCAATGACTTAGAAGTAAAGCCCTCATGCGCAGCCAGTTGGGAGGTGCTCGATGGGGGGCGTCGCTATCTCTTTCATCTGCGCGACGATGTTTCCTGGACTGATGGAAAGCCCGTGACAGCTTATGATTTTGAGTTTGCCTGGCAGCGTTTGCTCAAGCCGGAAACGGCTGCTCAGTATGCCTTTTTCCTCTACGACATAGAGGGTGCGCGTGATTTTAATACCGGCAAAACACGCGATTTTAGCCGGGTCGGTCTCAAGGCTCTCGATGCCAAAACTTTTGAAGTGAAACTGAGCAAGCCGGCTGCCTACTTTATCTATCTCACAGCTTTCTGCCCAACTTTTCCCCAAAGGAAAGATATAGTGGAGCACTTTGGCGATCGCTGGACAGAACCTGAACATCTAGTTACCAATGGTCCATTCAAGCTGGTAAAGTGGCAGCATGAGTACAAGATCGAGCTTGATGCCAACGAGAAGTTCTTTGAAGGCAGACCGGCTCTCTCAAAAATAAAGATGTTCATGGTGCCCGAAGCATCAACTGCTTTTGCACTTTATGAAAACAACGAACTCGACTTTGTCGATAATAGATCCTTTTCCACCCCCGATGTCGAGCGCTATCGGTCCTCGCCCGAGTACCGAAACTTTCCACTTTTAAGGGCATATTATCTCGCTTTCAATGTCAGCAAGAAACCCTTTGATGATGTGAGAGTGCGTAAAGCTTTTGCCATGGCCATCAATCGCAATGTCTTTCCCAAAATCTTGCGCCGTGGTGAAAGACCGACCAATAGCTGGATTCCACCGGCTCTAGGTGGTGCAGATTCCGGCTTGTCTTTTGATGTGGAGGCGGCAAGGCGACTCTTGAGCGAGGCCGGTTTTCCGGACGGCAGGGGCTTTCCCGAGACCAAGTTGCTCTATCCCAATCGCGAAGATGTGCGTCTTGTCGTAGAAGCCACCCAGGATGAATTGAAGCGCAATCTAGGGGTGAAGATTGATCTGGTCAATCAAGAATGGAAGGTTTATTTGGCCACTACCCGTAAAGATCCGCCCCAGATGTTCCGAGATTCTTGGGGGGCTGATTTCCCCGACCCGGAAACTTTTATGAATCTGTTTACTACCTATAACGGCAATAACCATACGCGGTGGCATAGCCAAGACTATGATAATTTGATTGAGCAAGCCGAAGGCGAACAAGATAAACAGAAAAGAAAAGCCCTCTATCAAAAAGCCGATGTCATGCTCTGTCGCGAAGCCGTGCCGATTGTTCCTGCCTATCTCGCCACTCAGAACATCATGGTCAAACCCTGGGTGAAAGGCATTGCCGTCAATCCCCTCGATTTTCAGTTTTTCAAAACCGTAGAAGTGGGAGAGAGTAAATAATGTTCTCCCTGATAATACGTCGGATTTTGATGTCTATTCCGGTACTGCTGATAGTGGCATCGCTTACTTTTGCTCTGGTGCGCATTGTGCCCGGTGGTCCTTTCGACAGCGAGAAAAGTCTGCCGCCCGAAATCGTCGCCAACCTCAATGCTAAGTATCATCTAGATAGACCGGTGCATGAGCAGTACTTTCTTTATATTGGGCGACTTTGTCGCGGCGACCTCGGTGTCTCCTATAAATACGTCAATCGCACAGTCAACGATATTCTTTTCGATGCTTTCCCGGTTTCTTGTCAGCTCGGCATTGTTTCTCTCAGTTTAGCCGTGCTCTTTGGGGTGCCTTTGGGCGCCATCGCGGCTCTCAACCGGGGGAAGAGGCAAGATGTACTGGCCATGTTTCTTTCCACTATGGGTGTATCTCTGCCCGGCTTTGTCATTGGTGCTGTGCTTATTTATGTTTTTGCCATCAAGCTGCGCATTTTGCCTGTGGGGCTCTGGGAGAGTCCCTGGCACGTGGTATTGCCGGCAGTAACGCTTGCCTTTTCTCCTGGTGCTTATTTGGCGCGTCTCACTCGCGCTTCGGTTTTGGAAGTGGTTGAGAAAGATTGGGTGCGGACAGCCCGCTCTAAAGGTTTGTCGGAACAGAAAACGATATTGCGTCATATCTTGCGCAATTCGCTTATGCCTGTTGTCACCGTGCTGGGCCCTTTGACTGCCATCGTTATTACCGGTTCTTTCGTGGTTGAATACATTTTTGCCATTCCGGGCATGGGACGCTTTTTTATTACCGCGGTCATGAACCGCGATTACGACCTGATTTTAGGCACTACTATGGTCTTTGCCGTTCTCTTGATTGTCGCTAATATGTTTGTCGATATCGTTTATCAATGGCTTGACCCGAGGCTGAGGATGGAGTGATGACATCGGCTAATCGCTCTCCCTGGCAAAGATTGTTCAAGATACCGACGGCGGTGCTCGGTTTGGCGGTGATTGCCTCTATCTGTTTAGTGGCGCTCTTGTCTGCTTGTGGTGTAGAGTTGACGCCCTTCGCATACGATCAGACTACTGCCGATTATCTGGCGGCTCCCAGTTGGCTGCACCCGATGGGTACCGATGAATTAGGGCGAGATCTCTTGTCCCGCATCATATATGGTGCCAGGTTGTCTATTGCTATCGGTTTGACCACAGCTCTTACAGCCTTTCTTATCGGCAGCGTTTACGGGGCTATCGCCGGCTTTTCTTCGCCTAAAATTGATGCCCTGATGATGCGAGGTGTAGATATCGCCTACAGTTTGCCCGACCTGCTGGTCATGATTTTAATAGGTGTGGTTATGGGGCGCGGCACTTTCGGCATTCTCATCGCTCTGGGCTTAGTCAGCTGGATGGGGACGGCTCGCCTGGTGCGCTCTCAGTTTCTTACGCTTAAAAACGAAGAATTTATCGAGGCTGCTTATGCCCAAGGACAGAGCAGTCTCAATGTCATTCTCAAGCACCTTTTGCCTAATGCTCTGGGACCAATTATTGTAGCCCTGACTTTTACAGTACCTTCGGCAATTCTTTCCGAGTCTACTCTTAGTTTTATCGGACTGGGTCTTTCTCCACCGGCTTGTTCCTGGGGCACCCTGGCTTCAGATGGTTGGCGCAGTTTGAGGGCGCATCCTCATTTGATTTTCTTTCCGTCGCTCTTCATCTTTATCACCGTGCTGTCGTTCAATTTCTTAGGCGACGGGCTGCGCGACGCTTTAGATCCCCGCACCCGACTTGGCAAGGGGAAATAGCTATTTTTGTCGCGATCTGATTGTATATTAGGCAGGAGTATCTTAAAGAGGATAGGGCATTGGCTAGAATTTCCGGGGCTGTCTTTTCGGTGTCACTGGCTTTGGCGGGTCTTTTTTCTGCTCTCTGCCCGGCCTTCGCCGGCGATCGCGGTTGGGTGCTCACCCAAAGGTCGACTAATTTCGGCGATGCCTACATCTATATCAGCGCTTCCGGGCTGAAGATGGTTTCGCCTAAATTGGGCTGTACTGTTGTGACCAGCGCCCCAGGCTGGAGCGTTTCCTTTTATAACGATAAAACTCGGCAGTTTTATAGCACCACCTTTGAAAAGTGGACGGCGGAACTGAATCAGAAATTCGCTTCGCGGGGACAGAGTTTAGCTGAGCGACCTTGGGCGCGCGGCACAGTCGGTGGCGTAGCCGGTCTGAAAGCGACTCAATACACCATTCGCAATGCCAGCATGTCGGCTAAGGCAGGCGGTCGACGCCAGTCGGTCAATGCCGCCGACTGTTATGTGGCTGATGAGATTCAAGTGCCGTCCCAGGTCTCAGCTATGATTTCGCGGGCTTATGGCTTGCCCAACACTCGCTCTTTTCCTCTGCGCATTACTCTTTATACCAATAACAGTCCTCAGACCGTGCTTGACACTTATCGGTCACAGACTTGCGACATCCCTCCCACTTATTTTGGTGTGCCGGCCGGCTATGCTCGGGTGAACAGTGAAGCCGAGGTAATGATGGATGACGAGACCAAGCAAATTCTCAATGACTTGGCTTCTGATTCGCCTGGTCAAGGCAACAATGCCAGTGTGGCGCCGGTACCACAGCAACCGGTCTATACTCAGCCCAGCGGCGGACAACAGCAATATGCCGGACAGCAGCAATATGCAGGGCAACAGGGCACAAGTGGCGCTGCCGCCGCCGGTAACGGTTCGATTGCCTTACCCGGCGGTTATACACTAGATCGCGAGAAATTGCAGAAGATCAAAGAAAAGCTCTTGAACGGCAATACCTATAAATAAATTGGCAAATAAGCCGGAGAAAGTAATGGGCTTATCTCTAGCCTTTGTCATTTTGGTTATGTGGAAAATTGGGAATTTCGGGTATATGGTGTTGTGCACTAACTTTTCGTGACTATGCGTTTCAACGTCAATTTAAAGATCTCGCATAAGGGCTTTATCCTGGTCTTGGTACCGTTGGTCTTTGAATTGGTCTTCTTGATTATTTTGTCTGTCTTGTTGCAAAAGGCGGAAGAAGAAGTACAGAGGCAGGTACGTTCCAAAGCGATTATTTCGCAGGCAAACGCTCTATCTAAGCTTTTCTATGACGCCGGCGTCGCCATGGGCGGCTACTCAATCACTAAGAGCCCTCTCTTTTCCGACCGTTATGACAAAATCGTTCGTCAGATTCCTATGGACTTGACCGAACTTTCCAATTTGGTTGGCGATAACGACAAGCAACAGCAAATTTTAGTTCGCCTCAAAACAATTACCTCTGATGGTTTGAAGATTTTAGGCGAAGCCAAGTCAGCGATTGACGATAACAGAGTGGACGTGGCTCAGTTTAGAGCCAGGCACATGTATAAGCAGATCAGGCAACTGGCTGACCAGTTGCAAGATGAACTCAAGGGTCTCACCGAAGACGAACGTAAAATTGAAAACGAAAGCCCCGAACAGCAGAACCGAAGTCGCACCATGGTTAAGGTCTTCTTGGTGGTGGGCGTCGTAGTCAACATCGCCATAGCCTTCCTCTTGTTGTATTACTTCCTTAAGAGCATTTCTATTCGTCTCAACACAGTCACGGATAACTCGTTCAGATTGGCGCGTGGTCAGCGTCTGAATCCGCCTCTCACCGGTGCCGATGAGATTGCCCAGTTGGATGATGCCTTTAGAAGTATGGCCGAGGCTCTCGCTGAAGCCAGCCGTAAGGAGCGCGCCGTAATTGAAAACGCTGCCGATGTGATCTGTTCAATCGACACAGACGGAAAGTTTGTCGCTATCAACCCGGCATCTTATGAAAGCTGGGGCTACTATCCTGATGAACTGATGGGGCGGCGCTTCATCGAAGTTATTGTGCAAGAAGATATACCTGAAACTATTAGAGCAGTGCGTTCGGTGCGCGGTGCCACCGGTAAGGTCTCTTTTGAAAACCGAGTCAGGAAGCGCGATGGCAGTATAGTAACTGTATTGTGGTCGGCAGACTGGTCAGAGAAAGACCGAGCCCTTTTCTGCGTCGCCCACGATATTACCCAGAGAAAGTTAGCCGAAGAGACTTTGCGTCAGTCGGAAGAGCGTATTAGAAAGATCATCGTGCACATGATCGTCGGCTTGCTTATTATCGATAAAGATGGCCGAGTAGAATCGGTGAACCCGAGGTCGGAAGCCATGTTTGCCATGCGCAGCCATGAAATGGTCGGGCGCCACATAATGTCGCTCTTTGCCGATAGTCGTATCTTTTCGGTAAATGATGCCAACGACCGAGCTGCTTTCATGGAAACTTTGTTCACCAAAGCTAATAACCGCATCGGTGAATTCGACTGCTTGAACGCTCGCGGTGAAGACTTCCCAGTAGAACTGTCACTTGCCGAGTTTGACTATGGCGACGGTAAGATGCGCTATATGCTCAACATCCTTGATGTGTCCGAGAGACGCGAGGTGGAGCGTATGAAGAAAGAGTTCGTTTCCACAGTTTCGCACGAATTGCGTACACCACTGACATCTATTCGTGGTTCATTGACCTTGCTTGCCGTCGGTGCCATGGGGCAGTTGCCCGACCAGGTCAAGAAAGTGGTCAGTATCGCCGAACGAAACACCATAAGACTGATTGGATTGATCAACGATATTCTCGACATTGAAAAACTGGAAGCCGGCAAGCTTGATATGGTTTTCGAGAATACGCCTCTCACCAACATATTAGAGCGCTCCGAGCAAGCTGTTTCAGCCTTTGCCTCAAATAACGGCGTCACCCTTGATATGCAGCCGACTAACTTTGTGGTGCATGCCGATGGGGACCGCCTGGTGCAGGTCATCGTCAACTTGGTTTCTAATGCTGTCAAGTTCTCGCCCAAGGGGGCTGCCGTCACTGTCGTCTGCCGCGAAGAAGAAGGCGGTATGGTGGAAGTGCAAGTCATAGACCGCGGTCGTGGTATTCCTGAGTCATTCAAGAATCGCTTGTTCCAGCGCTTCCAGCAGGTAGAAGCTTCCGACGCTAAGAAGAAAGGCGGTACAGGTCTGGGTCTGGCCATCTGTAAAGGTATAGTTGAGCAGCACGGCGGCAGTATCGGGGTTGAGTCGGAAGAGGGCAGGGGCAGTACATTCTGGTTCCGTGTCCCGAAGGCGCAGGTAATCAATAGTGCGCCGCCATCACCGCCGGCCATTCCATCCGGCGGCGCTATGACCATGAGTATGCAGCAATAACGAGGTATTGATGAAGGTTCTCATAATCGACGATGAGGAAGATTTCCGCACGGTCGCCAGTTCTTGTCTTGGTTTGTTGAACGGTGCCGAAGTCTTGGAAGCCGGAAGCGGACAAGAAGGAATCAAGTTAGCCTGTGATGAGAAGCCCGATGTCATCTTGCTCGACCTTTGCATGCCCGGCATGGATGGTACAAAGACTTTAGAAAATTTGCGCAAAGAACCGGAAGCCTCGGAAGTGCCGGTCATTTTTTGCACTACCAAGGGTATGTTCGAGCAGTTTGAAGAGATGAAAGCCATGGGTGCCCTGGCTGTAATCACAAAGCCCTTCGACCCGCTTCGCCTTTATGATCAAATCAATGCAATTTTGACTAATGCTGGAAAACTGCCATGTGCAGAGAATAGTGAATAAGGGTTATTTGTAGCAGACTGGGTATTACTAGATTAGGTGTTTTGGTTTTGGCACGGGATCCCGTTTGGATTGACTAGGAGATAATCAATGAGAGTTCTCATCATCGATGATGAAGAAGATACACGTCAGATTGCCTGCATGAGTTTAAGCCTGTTAGGTGGTCTTGATGTTATCGAAGCTGAAAATGGACAGGACGGCGTCAATAAGGCGGCAGTCGAGCAGCCTGATGTTATTTTGCTCGACATGATGATGCCTATGATGGATGGACCGAGTACTCTGGAAGCCTTGCGCAGTAACGAACGCACCCGCAATATACCGGTGATCTTTCTTACCGCCAAAGCTATGACCACTGAGATTGAGCGTCTCAAGCGTATGGGGGCGAGAGGTGTCTTGACCAAACCATTTGATCCGACAGTTCTGGCGAATCAAATGAGGGCCATTCTGGAGGGTTAGGACGGCATGGCCAACTGGCAGGAGACCTTTTCCGAACTGAAGAGCCAATATGTGCAGCGTTCTACTGACCGGCTGGCTCAGATTATCGAATTGGTAACCAAGCTAATATCCAATCCAATGAATAAAGATCTGGCTCAGCAGCTCAGTCGCCATTTTCATTGGTTGGCTGGATCCGGCAGTATGTACGGCTTCCAGAAAGTTTCGGCCATGGGGCTGGAAGGTGAAGCTCTCTGTGACCAGATTGTGGCCCAGAGCGGTCCTGCCTCGCCAATTGATCTTGAAAAGCTTAAAACTCTACTGCAAGAGCTTTCTACTCAGTTTACAGGCTCTGAAGATTCCGGTGATACCACCCTTGTTCTCGGCAAGGGAAGAGCGGCTCCGGCTGTAGGTCGGCAGGAAGTCCTCATCGTTGATGAAGATTCGAAAGAAGTTGATTTTCTTAAGAGGCAGGTGGATGAAGCCGGTCTCGCCTTCCGTTGTGCTCGCTCTTTCGCCACTGCTTTGGCCGAAATTGAAAAGCGTATGCCTGACGGCATGATTCTTGAAATTCCTTTGCCTGACGGCGATGCCTATGAGCTTGTCGAAAAGATAAGAGCCATGCCGGGCGGCGATGAAATGGCTATTTTGATTGTTTCTAAACAAACCGGTTTTTTGGACAAGGTCAGATCGATACACTGTGGTGCTGATGCCCATTTTGAAAAGCCGATTGATATAAAAGCCATGTTTCGCCGGCTCAAATATTTGCTTGATAAACGCTATCAAGAAACACCGCGCATTCTTTCAGTGGAAGATGATCCCGACCAGGCTGCTTTCATTCGAGCCTTCTTGGAATCGGCTGGCTATCAGGTTCGCACCTGTACTGATCCTAAAAACTTCGAGTCATATATGTCGGCTTTTCAGCCCGATTTAGTCTTACTCGATGTTATGTTGCCCGGCATGACAGGCTATGAGTTAGCTCGTTATATTAGGCAAGACGAAAGGCATGCCACTTTACCTGTGCTTTTCTTGACCACCCAAGGTCAGATAGATGCTCGCATTGAGAGTGCTCGCGCCGGTGGGGATGATCACTTGGTTAAGCCGGTGCCGCCGGCTCTTTTGCTTAGTTCAGTAAGTTCAAGATTAGAGCGTGCCCGCTTTTTGAAGACCTTGCTTAGACGCGATGGTTTGACTTCTTTGCTCAACCATACATCTTTCATGGAACAAGCTCAAACTGTGGTGGCTCAGCGCCGACGTCATACCGGCTTCACCGCCATGATCTTGCTAGATATAGATTATTTCAGATCGATAAACGAAAGACATGGTTATCCGGGCGGCGACAAAGTCTTGGTTGCACTTTCGCTCTTATTGCGCAAACGTCTGCGGCAGTCTGACATCATCGGTCGCTATGCCGGCGACGAGTTCGGTATCATCGCCGAGGGGCTCGATGAGACTGAAGCCCTGGCCTTGTCCGGTCGCTTGCTTTCCGACTTCGCTGCCATTCAGCATTCCACCCTTTCTCATTCAGGCTTTTTCGCCACGTGCTCGGCTGGAATTTCGATACTCGATGCTAAGAATATGACGGTTGAAACTTGGGTGCAGTCTGCCAGCAAAGCTTTGCAACAGGCCAAGAGTGCAGGACGAAATTGTGCTATTGCTTATCATCCTGAAGCTATCAGTCGGCAATAGAGCAAGATAATACGAAAGGATCTCAAGGTGCCCCCTGGCAATTCTACTGTGATAGCGGTTTTAGGTGCCGGATCGTGGGGGCTGACCCTGGCTAGTCTTTGGGGGCGCAAGCCTGATTGTTTGGTGCGAGTCTATTGCCGCAACCAAGATAGAGCCAAAAGTTTGGCCTCTAGTCGTCAGATCGATCGCCCCAGGCAAGAGTCTTTGCCTGAAAATGTGGAGGTCTCAAGCGATCTAGAAGCATGCCTGGCCGGAGCTGATGTCAATGTCTTGGTTTGTTCTTCGCAGGGAATGCGGGCTTTGACCGAAGCAATGGCTGAGACTGGTCTGGCTTTGCCCGTTTTGGTCAGCGCCGTCAAAGGGCTGGAATTGAAAAGTCATCTTCGCATGAGCGAGATCATTCAGGCTGCCTTTCCGACGGCGGCCGTGGCGGCGCTATCCGGTCCTAATCTAGCTATGGAAGTTCTCAACGGCTTGCCTACCGCTTCGGTGGTGGCTTGTCAGGATATCGCTGTTGCCAAGCAATTACGTGAGGTCTTGAGTGCGCCGCGCTTTAGGGTTTATGCCAATGACGACCTGCCCGGGGTGGAGCTTGGCGGTACCCTCAAGAATGTAATTGCTATTGCTGCCGGTGTTTGCGACGGCTTAGGTTTGGGTGTTAATGCCAAAGCTTCGCTTTTGACAAGAGGTCTGGCTGAAATGACAAGATTGGCCGTCAGGCTTGGCGCCCGCCCCAATACAATGGCTGGACTGGCAGGCATGGGTGATCTTTTTGCCACTTGCGAGAGCAGTCTTTCGCGCAATTACCGCGTAGGCTATGGTTTAGCCCGGGGCAAGAGTCTTGAAACCATTCTGGCTGAACTGGGTCAGGTGGCGGAAGGGGTGACCACCACCCAGGCTGTTTGTGAACTTTCGATAAGACTCGCACTGGAGCTGCCCATAGCTGAGCAAGTGGAGTCCACACTTAAGGGTATTTCGACGCCTGAAGAAGCGATCATGGCCCTTTTGTCAAGACCGCTCTCTAGTGAGTAATGCAATAACAAGGGGAACAAAGTGCCGAATCGAGTTTTGATGCTTTCCTGGGAATATCCGCCGCGCATTATCGGTGGTCTGGCTCGAGTTGTCTGGGCCCTTTCGCGTGAATTGGTACTTGCCGGTGTGGAAGTGCATGTGGTCACCGCCGATCATCCAGGACAAGCTGAGCATGAAGTGGTTGACGGTGTGCACATACACCGGGTCAAGACCCAAACCGATACCACTCCTGATTTTCTTTCTTGGGTGAACCGTTTCAATTTCGGGCTTTTGCAGTATGCCATCAAGCTGCATCAACAAGCGCCTTTCGACATCATACATGCCCATGACTGGATGGTAACCGATGCTGCTTGGGTGCTCAAGAGCGGCTTTGGCATTCCACTTGTCGCCACCATGCATGCCACCGAAGCCGGCCGTATGCACGGTGTTCATAGCGATTTGCAGCGTTATATTCACCAGATGGAGTGGCGTCTCACTTTCGAAGCCTGGGAAGTGATAGTCAATTCTCATGCCATGAACGGAGAGTTGCAGTCGCTTTTCGGCTTGCCGCCTAATAAAATTGCCGTGGTGCCGAACGGCACCGATCCTAGTGTTTTCGATTTTGAATGCGATGTGCGTCCAATCAGAGGACGTTTTGTTTCAGAGCATCAGCAAATTGTGCTCTATGTCGGACGTATGGTGCGTGAGAAGGGCGTACATGTATTGCTCGAATCTGTACCCCGCGTGATTTCAGAGCGTCCTGGTACGCAGTTTCTCTTTGTCGGCACTGGCTACTACTTAGATGATCTGAAGCGCCAGGCAGAAGCTCTTGGTGTTTCGCACCATACCCATTTTCTTGGCTATGTCGGAGACGAAGAGTTGAAACATCTCTACAAGGCGGCTGACGCTGTCTGTATACCGAGTCTCTATGAGCCTTTCGGCATAGTCGCTCTGGAAGGGATGGCCGCCCAAGTGCCGGTGGTGACTTCAGATGTGGGTGGTTTGAAAGATTTCGTGGAACATATGGAGACTGGTGTCACCACTTATGCAGGCGATGCCGGTTCGCTCGCCTGGGGGCTTTTGCAAGTTTTGCGCAACCCCGAATTGGCCGACAAACTGCGCGAAACAGCCTATGACAAAGTGCAGCACATCTACAACTGGAAAGTGATTGCGCGGCGCACTCGCGAGGTCTACCAGAAAGTTTTGAACGAGTCGGAGATGGTCAAGGCCGAGCGTTCAGTCATGGTTTCTGAGAAAGAAAAAACTGCTAGCAGTGGCAAGGGGAGGTAGTTAGATGAAAGCTGTTATCATGGCCGGCGGCTCCGGCACGAGATTGCGCCCGCTCACTTGCAATCTGCCCAAGCCCATGGTGCCTGTGGCTGGTAAGCCTATGTCTGAGCACATAGTCAATTTGCTGAAAAGGCATGGCTTTGATGACATTGTTTTCACTCTGCATTATTTGCCCGATGCCATTCGTGATTATTTCGGCGACGGTTCCGATTTCGGCTGCAAAATAAGTTATTCGGTGGAAGAAGGTAAACCTCTTGGTACAGCCGGCTGTGTCAAGGCTATTCAAGACCACCTCGATAGCACTTTCATCGTTATCTCAGGCGACAGTCTTACCGACATGGACTTAGGCAAGGCGCTTGAATTTCACAAAGAGAAGAAGTCGAAAGCCACTTTGGTGCTGAAAAGAGTAGAGAATCCCCTAGAGTATGGCGTCGTCATCACCGATAACGAAGGTCGTATTCAGCGTTTTGTGGAAAAACCAGGCGCTTCTGAAATATTTTCAGATACAGTCAATACCGGCACCTACATACTTGAGCCCGAAGTGATGCTCTATGTAGTCATGGGACGTGAACAAGATTTCTCCAACGATCTATTCCCTCTTTTGCTTTTGCGCAACGAGCCTATGTATGGTTATGTGGCCGACGGCTACTGGTGTGATATCGGTAACCTGGCGGTTTATCGGCAGGCCCACCGCGATGTGCTTGATGGTTTGGTCAATATCAATCTCGACCTGCCTCAGATCGAGCCTGGTGTCTTTGTCGGACATGGTTCTCAAATTGATGCTTCGGTGCAGTTGGAAGGCCCGGTTATGATTGGCAAGAACTGTCGCATCGGCAGAGAAACCGTCATATCTAAGCATAGTGTCATAGGCGACAATGTCGTCATTCAAGAGAAAGCTTCGCTCAAGCAGCCGGTGATCTGGTCTAACGCTTATGTGGGCAGCAATGCCCAATTGAGAGCATGCGTCGTTTGTAATAATTCCACTATTCACAATTCGGCCGAGTTGTTGGAAGGTGCCATCATCGGCAATAACTCAGTAGTCGGCCAAGAGGCTACAGTCAATCCTGATGTGCGCATTTGGCCTGACAAAAACATAGACAGTGGCGCCAAAGTGCTCGAGTCTGTTATTTGGGGCACGCGCGCGCCGCGCACCTTATTTGGTGCCCATGGTGTGCGAGGTCTGGCCAACGTCGACATTACCCCCGAATTTGCCGTCAATCTGGCGGCCGCTTACGGAGCCACTCTCAAAGGTGGGCCGGTATTGGTCAGCCGCGATTACTGGAAAGTTTCTCAGATGATCAGTCGCGCCATCGTCTCCGGTCTAGCTTCGGTCGGCATCGAAGTGCAGAACCTGGAATCGATGCCTCTGCCTATTTCTCGCTATTATGTCAAAACCCAGCGTGCAGCCGGTTTGATTCATGTGCGTGTTTCGCAACGTGAAATAGACAAGATCACAATTGAGTTTTTCGACAGCCAGGGTGTAGCAATAACCAAGTCGATGGAACGCAAAATCGAAACTACTTTCTTCAAAGAAGATTTCCCTCGTTGCGCCCCTTCCGATGTAGGCAGTATCTCATTCCCAAGCCGTGTGCGTGAATATTATGTCGACGAGTTTCTCAACCACGTCAAAGGTCAAGTCTTTGAAGAAGACAAGGTTCCTTTCTGTATCGTGCCCGGCTCGAATTACACCAGAAAGACCAAGCTTGGTGCTCTTTCCACCCATGCCCCCAAAGTAGTAATCGACTATGCCATGGCCGAAACCGGTGTGCTTTTGCCCGACTTGCTCGGTCAACTGGGCATCGAGACTGTCGTGCTCAACTCTTCAATTCGCAATTCGCCGCCCCGCCAAGAGGAACGCATCTCGATGCGAAAGCAGTTGGCTGATGTGGTCAAGGCTTTGGGCGCAGACTTGGGTGTGCAAATTGGTCGAAACGGTGAACAGATGACCCTGGTCGATGAAGCCGGTCAGATTATCAGGGGTGAGCTTCTGTTAGCTACTGTAGCCGACATTATATTGCGCGATAAGCCCGGTCGTTCAATAGTCGTGCCGGTTAACGCCAGCTCGGTGATTGAGCGCATCGCCAGCCGCTATGGCTGTAGTGTTGTGCGCTGCAAGGCTTCTGAGACCGAAATCGGCAGCACCACGGCTAAGCTGGAAGAAGCTGTTTTGGGCGGTAGCGCCAACGGCTGCTTCATCTTCCCTGAATTCCAGAACGGCTATGACGCCATGTTCGCCGTGGGACAAGTGCTTGAGCATTTGACCTATCAGGGACGCACTTTGCAGCAAGCCGTAGCTGAACTGCCACCGCTTTATTATCAGGTGGATTCGGTGCATTGTCCGTGGGAAAGAAAAGGTCGGGTGATGAGGCTTTTGGTGGAGAAGCACCAAGATAGACCAATGGAGCTTCTGGACGGCGTCAAGATTCAGACCCGCCCGGATCACTGGATCTTGGTCTTGCCTGATGCCGTTGAGCCGCTGGTCCACGTCTATGCCGACGGTTCCAATTTGCAGAATACTTCGGCCGATCTAAACGAATATACTCAGCTTGTCAGGTATTTGCAGAAAGCCTGATCTTTCAATATAGTCGTTTTAGAGTGCATCTAAATGGGCATAGCCTTAAAGCAGGCTGGCGCTAGCGGAACGGGAGTATTGGAAGAATGTTCGGAAGGAACGACGGACGCAACCCTCCACAACAGGGTAAGTCTACCGGAAAAGAAGTGCGCAAGTTCCTGGACGGTAATCCGGGTAAGCCCGCCCAGGCTCCTTTGCCCAACCGGGCAGTGGACCGCTCGATGTATTCGAACGGCTTGGCAGCCGGGCAGAATCCTGACTGGTCGGTGGCTGTATCTGAACAGATTCTTGTTTATCACGAGTCTGAGCCGGTCGAACCGGGCACCGACTGGATGAGTCAGCTCAAGCAAGACTCTTTGCAATTCCTTGCCGACCAGCGCGGCGTGCATTTGCAAGAGGTTTATCGCGAATCTATCTATAAGTCGGGCATTGCCATTCTTGTCGATAAGATTTATGGCTTGCTGCAGCGCTATATGTTTGAATTCAACCAGGTTGCCAATGGTACCGAGTTGCATGTCTCTGGTTCTATTTCGGGCGACGTGACCGAGGTCACCAAGTACAACCGGTTTAGAGAAGCAGAAGAGACCAAGACCTATTTCCGCGCTCGTTTCTCAACCCGTCTTTGTTCTCTGGTTGTGCGCGGTTGCGACGATAAAGTGGAATGCTTTTTGGTTCCCACCAGTAAGGTAATGGCATTGAGCCGCACCGAGAACGATTATCAGCCGATTGCCACTATTCAAGTGAAGATTACCGAGCAGGGTATGATGTGGCGTATGCAGGACGCTAATCCGCCAATTGAGACGCTTGACCAGCTTTGTATGTGGTTGTTCTCAGCCATGATTCAAGAAACCAAGAATTACGCTCGTTTGGGTGGCGAAGAGGGCGCCGTCTAATTATTTTGTTTAAGCGAAAGAATTTTTCTGCAGCATGATTTAATATTCGAATGCTTTTGTGCTTTGTGTGGAATATATGGCACAGAGCAGTGCTCTCACTTTAGATAGAGGTTTTTTCGACTATGGGTGCCATCAATCCCGAAATGCTACGGGACCTACTCTCTGAGTTTACTGAGAAAGAAGAAGTAACCAGAGAAGAGATCAATGTAATCACGCAGCAAATCGGCGAGCTTGAAAAACGCATAGATCAAAACAAAACAAGACTTGAGTCATTGGTCAAAGACAGAGAGAGAGTTTTGTCCATGCGTGACCGCTACTTGAGCGGCAACTGGCCTAAAATAGTAAGAGAGTCGGTCTCGGCTGAACCGGCTTCGCTTAGTGCTGCTACCGAGAAAGCGCAGAGTGAAAAAGCCCAGCCTGAAAAGGCTGCCAAAGAAAGCGAACCGCAGGTTTCAGCTATAACATCGCCGGTCGAATCCGCACCGCCGATAGTATCGGCGCCTCTTGCCCCTTCTCTAAGTGCCCCTTCTGTCGTAGAATCAGAGACAGCAGCATCATCATCCCCTGAAGCCCCGGCACCGATCATTTCGCCTGTTTCTGAGAAAAGCCCAGTTGCTCAGATGGAGAGCGGTCCCGAGATCGATCAGCCAGAGATGGCAAAGAGCGGCACCAGTACAAGTGATAATCCGGTAATCGAGCCGGGCGAATCGGTTCTGCCGCAAGAGGCACCTTCTGATCTGCCGTCTGATGATCCTATTTTAAGTTCTTTCAGCGGTAATGCCGTCGCCGCTAATACTAATGCCGTAGATATTGCTGGTGGCGCCGGTGATACCAGTTCCTTAGCTGCATCAGCCTGGGGGGAGCCTGCCAAACAAGAAGAACCTCAGGTTATTCCTTGGGGCTCGGCCCAAAGTGCTTCCTCCACCGACCCAATTGGGGCTCCTTTCCAGTCGGCGGGAGCGCCTAGTTCTTCTGTAGCTCCGGCTGTTTCTCCCGCTGCTTCTGCCGCCGACGCTTGGGGCAGTCCTGCCGCTGCTTGGGGCGAACCGAGCACTCCCGTAAGTGCTTGGGGCGAGCCCGCTTCTTCTCGTCCAGCGCCAGAACCGGCAAGACCACCAGTTGAAAGCACTGCCGCCTGGGGACAAGGCGTTTGGGGCGAACCCTCTGGCGGATCAAATCAGGCTCCAGCTGCTCCAGCCACTCCGGCTCCTCAGCCGCAGTCCAATACTATGGGTGCCTGGGGTGAACCGTCCCAGGCACCCGCCGCTGCACCTTCTCCGTGGGCAGCGCCTGCGCCAGCTTCTGAGGCTGCATCTGCCTGGGGCGTAGCCAGCGCGCCTGCCCCTGACAGCAATGCCGGCCCTGCTCCAACTGCAGCTGCCGGTGGGCCAGACAACACGTGGGGTCAGCCTAGTGCTCCAGCTGCCTCGGCTTGGGGGGAACCAGCTCCAACTTCATCTGATCCAGCCGGCTCTGCTCAAACTGCATCTGCTTCTGCTGGTTCGCCTGCCGCTGGTGAAGAGAGTGAGCACCGTTCTTCGCTGGCCAGTGCCGCCGGTGGGGCGCTCATCTCGCCTGTGCGCGGTCGTCGAAAGAAAGAAGGACCAGCTTTCGACTGGGGGCAGAGCGAGGGCGGAGCTGAACAAGCGCAGGCCTCTGGCGATGAAGACGAAAATGTCAAAAAATTAGGGGATACACTGCGCGGTCTCTTCAACAAGTAAGCTGCCATCAGATAAGATGGCGGTCATATATACATGTACGGGCTTTGTTAAGATATGCTTCGTGCAACTTTGTTGCGCCGGCTTTGGCTTGTCGATAGCAGAGGCAGCTAGCTCTTAGCGTCTGCGAACCAAACCAAATTGCTTTTCTTTCTTCTCATTCAGATGACGTGGAGACTTGTATGAAACAGATTTGTTCAATGATGGCCGGTGTTGTCGTGGAATTACTGGTCAAGCCGGGCGATGCGGTGGAAGACGGTATGGACGTGGCCATACTCGAGTCAATGAAAATGCAACTGCCCGTCGCTTCCACTGAAACCGGCAAAGTAGAGGAAATCAAGGTGACAAGCGGTGACTTCGTCAACGAAGGCGACCTCTTGATGATCTTGTCATAGAGTTTGTCTTAGAGCTTGTTTTAGCTTTGGGCTCAGGTTTTGAATTAGATGTTTGATAACTTGCCAAATGAAGTGACTGTTTTTGAGGTTGGTCCCCGTGACGGCCTGCAAAATGAGTCTAAGCACATAGAAACAGCTGATAAGGTTGCTTTAATCGAAGCCGTGGCTCGAGCCGGGCTTAAACAGATTGAAGTCACTTCTTTTGTATCGCCTAAGTGGATCCCTCAACTGGCCGACGGTGCCCAAGTTGTTTCGGCGCTCACTTTGCCTGCCGATGTTTCTATATCGGCCTTGGTGCCCAATTTAAAAGGCTATGAAGCGGCTAAGGCAAGTGGCTTGAAGCAGATTAACCTCTTTCTATCTGCCTCGGAAGCTCATAGCAAGAAAAACATCAATAAATCTGTCGCCGAGGCGATAAACACCATGAAAGAAGTCGCTGATGCGGCTTTGCAAGACGGTATGCGTTTGCGCTGTTATGTCTCAACTGTTTTTGCCTGCCCTTACGAAGGACCGGTTTCGATTAGCGCCGTGCTTAAGGTGGTAGAAGGTCTGGTTGCCATAGGCGTGCATGAGATTTCTCTAGGCGACACTATCGGCGCGGCCAATCCTCTGCAAGTCAAGCAAGTTTTGGATGCTCTCAGGGGTCTCATCTCTTTTGAGAGATTAGCCTTGCATTTCCATGATACCCGCGGCACGGCTTTGGCAAATGTAGTTGCTGGTATCGAATCTGGTGTGACTATTTTTGACAGCAGTTTGGGCGGACTAGGTGGTTGCCCCTATGCACCAGGGGCTTCCGGTAATCTCGCCACCGAAGACTTGGTTTATATGTTGCATGGTATGGGAATCAGAACCGGCATCGATTTGTCCTCTTTAGTAGAAGCTGGTGCGCTTGCCCAGAAACTTTTAGGGAAAGAACTGCCCGGGCGCTATCTGCGCGCCGAGCTCGCCGCCCGTGCCAAGGCCTGTGCAAAAGTGGGCGCAGAATAGTTGATCAATGGGGAGAGAGTAAATGAGTACCACCACCGAAGTTGAGCAAGTGCTTCTTGTTGAAAAAGAAGGTCACCTGGCCTGGCTCAAGCTCAATCGCCCCAAGGTGATGAATTGTCTAAACCGTGCGCTCTTGCACGATCTAATCAAGGCTTTAGATGAGCTGGCTCAAGACAAAGAGGTAAGAGTTATATCTATTATAGGCTCCGGGCTGAAATCGTTCTGCGCCGGTGCCGACTTGGCCGAACGTAAGGGCATGACGCAGGGCGAGACCCTCGACTATATCACCCTCATTCAAAAGGTGATGCGTACAATCGAGAAGCAGCCGCAGCCTGTTATTGCCGCCATCAACGGCTCGGCTTGGGGGGGTGGTTTTGAATTAGCTCTGGCTTGCGATCTAAGAGTTATGGTTGATTCAGCACAACTGCGACTCACCGAAGTTCGTCTCGGCATTATCCCTGGTGCCGGCGGCACGCAGAGACTGCCTAGACTGATTGGTAAATCAAAAGCCAAAGAGCTTATTCTCACAGCCGGTACTGTTACAGCTCAAGAAGGTCACAGTCTAGGCTTGATTCACAAAGTGGTTTCGGTTGATGCCGGTTATGCTGAGACAGCTGATGGTGTAGCCACCGCCGGTGGTGGGTATCACGCACCGCTTATGGCTGTGGTGCGCACCTGGGCTCATGAGATAGCTCAGGCTGCTCCTCTATCCTTACGGGCCGCCAAGTTTGCCATCGACGAAGGATATGACCGCGATCTAGAATCTGGTTTGGCTCTCGAGACTAAGGCTTATCTTACTCTTCTTAACTCTAAAGATAGATTGGAAGGGCTGGCTGCTTTTGCCGAGAAGAGACAACCGGTTTATCGCGGTGAGTAAAGACAAATGAGTCTAGAGCGAGACGAGTCGAATATCTTCAGGAGCGATGGGCGCGAGCCCCTTAAGAAGCATCCGCAGATTCTTGATACAGAGAGTCGCGAAGCTCTGCCCCTTGATTTGACAGCCTTGATTCTTTGTGGTGGACGTTCAAAAAGGATGGGACGCCCCAAAGCCTTTCTACCTTATGGTGGCACCACTATGATTCATCATATTCTCACCAATATCAAAGATCTTTTCGCTGAGACATTTTTGGTTTCAAACGAGCCCGAATCATATGAAGACTTCGAAGTAGACGTGGTCAAGGATATCCTTCCCTACCGTGGACCCTTGGGCGGCATACTTTCAGGGCTTTTGATCTCGCAACACAGTCATGCTTTTGTGATTGCCTGTGATATGCCTCTGGTCAGCGCTAGACTCATCCGCG
Source organism: Candidatus Obscuribacterales bacterium (assembly GCA_019745415.1). GTDB lineage: Bacteria > Cyanobacteriota > Vampirovibrionia > Obscuribacterales > Obscuribacteraceae > Obscuribacter. The sequence continues at coordinate 61,091 of JAIETF010000057.1, forward strand.
AGCTTTGCGCCAGAAGGTTTGATCACGACGTCGTAGTGGCTGCCCATGAGGAGGGTTTGGAACCGCTTCTCGGCGTCTATTCCAAGAATTGCATCAAACCTTTGGAAGAGTCTTTGTTTAACGGTGATCTTTCTTTGAAAGATTTCCTGGCCGGGCTCAATACCTCCACTTATGAGATCAGTGAAGAGAACGAGAGCAATCTTCCCCCCTATTTTAATGTCAATACACCCCAAGACTATAGCCGCTTGGTCACAGGCAGTACCCTGCTCGGTCTCAATATCTCATCTGATTGATTAAAGCCAATATTAAGCGATGCCGGAGTAAAGGCTAGAAGGCTCTCGGCACTGGGTATAGCCCTTATTGAACAAGACTATGGCACGGCTGATAAATTGGTCTTGTGGGGAGCTCAGGCTTGAAGAATTTTTTCCGTCACTTCGGGCTGGTTGCCAGAAAGGAGCTACAGCACTCTTTTCGCGACCGAGATGTCTTCATGTATACAGTGCTCATTCCCTGTCTGGTCTATCCTTTCTTATCTTTTGTCGGCGTTGAATTCACCCTGCTTACCCAAGCCGCTTCTAAAGACAAGCCCTTCAAGGTAGCTTGTTATGGTCTTAGCCAGGGCAATCTCGGTTATATCAAAAATGCCATCAAGTGCGGCAAAGATAAAACCGAGCTGCTTGAGAGCAATGAAAAGTCGGCTCGTGAAATGTTGCACAAAAGAGAAGTCGACTTGGTTGTTTCAGAAGAACCAAAGAATGGCAGTCTAGATCTTTATGTCGGTCATAGCTTTGATGCCTTTATGCAGACCGAGCGGTTCAAAGATATTCTCGATGTTTATCATCGCCGCCAGATCAAAGATAATTTGAATCAAGCCGGCTCACTCAATGCCTATAGATCCAAATTGGTGAATTCTCACCCTCTCAAGCAAGAATCTTATTCACTGCATTTTGTCATGCTGCTGGTCAGCATAATGATGATGAGCGTAGGCGTTTGTTATCCGTCTATAGTGGTTACCACCGAAGAGTTTGAGCGCAAAACCATTGAAAGTACCCAACTGTTGCCCGTGTCAAGATCGGCTCTCATACTAGCTAAATTGGCTTCGGTCGCTCTCTTTGGTGTCTTTACCGGTGCTGTCAATTTCTTCTCGATAATTGCCGTCTTTGCCCTGCTTGTTTATACCGCCGGTAAACTGCAAACAATCAGTGCCTCTGAGCTAAATTGTCTACTCACCCCGCTGCAGATCGCCGAAGTGGCAGTCTGTTATTTAGTAATGGGTCTTTTGCTTTCCTCATTGATGATGCTGGTCACTTCTTTCTGCCGCACGGTAAGGTCGGCTCAAAACTGGGTGTCTATTCCAATGTTGGTGGTTATGTTGGTGCCGTCGCTGGCCTTTCTGCCGTCTATATCTATGTCTGGAGCCCATGCCCAGCCATATCTCGCCCTTATACCATTTCTTGGGCTTTCCCTTACTTTAAGGCAGTTTTTTACTTCAGGCGAAGTTTCTGCCATACAGATGTTGGCAATCATTGCTTCTCTTGGTTATACAGTTATCATGGCTTCTCTGGCCGGTTTGTTGATGTTTAGGAGTAAAGCATGACTCTCAAGGTACAAGGCGTGGGTAAGCGCTTTTACGATAGGGGCCGCGGTGAGTTCTACGGCTGCAAAGACATTAGCTTTGCCGTACAACCCGGCGAAGTATTCGGGCTCCTAGGTCCTAATGGCGCCGGTAAGACCACCACACTGCGGGTGGTGTCTACTATTTATACTCCTACTGAAGGCACGGCTTTTATAAACGAGATTGATGTCAGCAAAGACCCCCAGGGAGCGCGCCGTCTTCTCGGCTTTCTTTCTTCTACATCGGGGCTTTATGAACGTTTGACTGCAAGAGAAATTTTGCAGTATTTCGGCAGGCTTTGCGATATGGATGAAGAGCTTTTGAATAAACGCATTACTATGCTGTTTGAGGCCCTCGACTTCAAGCAGTATGCTGATACCCGCGTGTCCAAGTTATCGCAGGGCACCAGGCAAAAAGTTTCAATTGCTCGCTCGATTATTCATGACCCTTTACTGATCATATTAGACGAACCTAGCACCGGTCTTGATGTTTTGGCCGCTTCGGCCATGCACGATTTTGTCAGGCAAGAGCGCCAATTAGGAAAATGTATATTGCTCTCCACCCATACCATGAGTGAAGCTGAGAAGCTTTGCGACCGCATAGGCGTTATCAGCGAAGGGCTGCTCCTGGCGGTTGGCACTGTGGACGAGCTTAAGGATTTGACCGGCAAAGATAATCTGGAAGAGGCCTTTGTCAAACTGGTGAAAAAAGAAGTGAGTCTCTAATCGCATGCTCAGTAAAGAAGCACTAGAGAAAATATTGCTTGTCGCTTCCAAAGAGCTGGTCGACATGTGCCGCGATCTAAAGGCTCTTATACCAGGCTTGTTGCTTGCTTTCGCCATCGGTCCAATTGTTTCCTGTTTGGCTCCGCAACTAATTGTCGGACAAGTTAAGGAAGCCGCCCTTAATGTCATTTCAGTGGCTTTCCAGGGGGATGGTGGTGCCCTTTATAGCAAACTTTCAACAAATAAAGGTCTGAAGGTAGTCAGTCTCAATTTACCGCCTGGTGACAAAAAGGCGTCTTTGCAGGCTCTTGAGAATGGCGCTGTCGAGGTGATTTTGTCGGCACCAAACGGCTTTGCCCAGAGGCTTTCCGATTATCTGCAGTCCAATTCTACAAAAGACTATCAATGCCCAAATGTCGAAGTACTCTACACCGGTCGTATTCCAGCCTCTTCATATGCCGGCATGCGTATGCTTTCGGTCTTAGGTGCCGCTAGAGAAGAACTTTTGAAAGAAAAGCTGAGCTTGCATAAAGTTGTGGTCATCGCACCTCCGGCGGTGAATGTCAAAGTGCTCAGCCCGCCCGATGATAGTCAGATTGCTAGTCCTTTTATAGCGAGAACATTAGCTGCTTTGCTGGTCTTTGTCGCCTTCCTTGGGGCGATTTATCCGGCTCTAGACGTTTTGACCGGTGAAAGAGAGCGCGGCACTCTCGAATCAATTATCATCACTCCTATTTCCCGACGCCGTCTCTTTGCCGGTAAAGTCTTGGCTGTGACTGCCGTCAGTTACCTGCTTGTCCTTGGCACTTTGCTCGGTTTTTATGTCGCCCAGTTTTATCAACCACCGCTCCTGCAGATTCTGCCTTTTCCTCTGCAGGCACGACTACCTCTTAGTTGTGCCTTAATCACTGCTGTTTTGATGTTGCCGCTTTGTCTAACCTTAGCCGTAACCTTGCTTTCATTGGCTGGTTTAGCCCGCACTGTGCAACAGGCCCAGGGCTATTTCACCGCTCTTATGTTTGTAGCGATGATGCCCCTAGGTATTGGTGTAAGCGGAGACATACATCTCAGCTTGCCTCTAGCAGTGGTGCCATTCCTTGGTTGTCTGATTATGATGAATGACATTCTGGAAGCGCGTTGGGATCTCTTTCTTATGCCGCTCACTTGTGCAATTTCTCTGGGCTATGCTTGGCTTCTTACCATAACCGCTGCTCCCACCATGGAAAGAGAAGACCTCATGTTCGGTGTGGAAGAATCGCCTGAACGTCGTTGGTCCAGAGGGCGCTTCGGGCGGGAGCTTTTCTTACTCTGCTCCAGCATCTTTCTGTTGATGTTCTACCTCTCCCAGTCTATGGTTGTCACTCACCATGTTTGGGGGCTCATTCTCACTCAGATTTTTGTGGTCTTTGCCCCAGGCTTTTTCCTTGTCTATTTCTGGCTCAAATTGCCCCTAAAGGCTGTTTTCGGTCTTAGTAAACCCCGTGGTGGTTTACTTACCTGTCTGGCCTCTACTAACAGCACCCCTCACCTTCACCGCCGGTCTTTTAATTGCCACTCTTCAGGCGCAGTTTCTGCCCAGTACCAAGGCCCTTGAGGAGATGATGGAGCAAGTGCTCGGTCTTTCATCGGAGCCTTTGTGGCTGCTCATTATCGCCATTGCCCTGGCACCTGCTATTTTCGAGGAGCTTCTCTTTCGCGGCGTCATCTTTTCACTCTTGTCAAAGAGGCTTTCTTCGCTAAAGCTTGTATTTGCCGTCGGCGCACTTTTTGGTTTGTTCCATCTAAGTGTCATGCGCTTTTTGCCTACTGCGTCATTAGGTTGTTTAATAACCTTTATGCGTCTGCGCAGTGCTTCGGTCTTGCCCTGCATGTTTCTGCACGCCGGGCATAATGGTTTAGCGGTCTTGCTCACCCGCATGCACGTGACCGATCTGCGCCCCGAACTTATCTTAGCAGCCGCTATCGTCGGTGGTATCGGGCTCTTGTCTTTTCTTTATTTGACTAGACAACCGATTGACTGAGCCAAGGTCCGCTTGCTCAATTACTCTGCTCTGGGGGCGTTGCCTCGGTCTGTTTCTTAATTAGTCTTGCACCGTATCTGGTGTAGCAGTATGAGGCGATGAGCAGAGCTATACCAGCCAAGATAAATGAGATTATCCGTTCTTCTGTTTTGGCTGCGGCTAGGTCAATAAAGAGCAATTTGAAGATAAGATCGCCGAAAATGAGCAGTCCGCTCACGCGGAAGACTTTATCTGGAACCATGAAGCCGATAGCGCAGAGTAGTAGTGCGAAGACTCCCAGTTCGGCAGAGACTAAAGAAGTGGGGGCAAAAGCTGATATGGCGCCAAATATGATCATAATGGCGAACAATTGATAATAGATGCTTACTCTCACTTCATTGGCTAGGCAAAGCTCTGGATAGTTTGTTGCCACAAGGCGATAGAGGCAGGCAACAAGAGAAACCACTGCCACTACAGAAAGCGCTTCCGCCAGGTCCCATCTTGGGTAGCTGAAGAGCAAGACCTGCATGACGCCTATGTACCATAAGCCGGCAACTATTCTTGTATAGCGATCTTTGAACCAGAGTCCGAGGGAAACAAGCACCGCCGCTTCTCCTGCCCATCTGATCGCTAAGAAGTTTTCTGGAGCAACGAGCCAGGTTTGCATGAAGGCGGCTGCGGCTCCCATGGTGACAAAGTAATAAAAGTAGAAGAAACTTTCGTTGCCGCTTATCTTGCCTGGCAGTTTGCGACTGAGTATGGCCCCGAAGAGATGGGTGAAAATTATCGATGCCACGGTGATCTCTGCGAAAGCCCCTTGAATAGCAGAAAAGATGCACAATGTGGTGGCTGTAAACAAGGGCAGCAAGCTCAGACATTTTATTGCTTTTTGTCTAAGCAGCGTACCCAGTGCAAAATAGAAAGCAGCTTGGACAGCCCATCCCAGCGTAATTAGATTGGTGGCTGTTTGTTTGTGTTCGATAAGTACGGGCAGTAAGAATGAGGCAGCTGCACACAAGCACCAGTAATACCAGATGCCGTGGCTGTCAAAGGCGGCTGGTCGACTTTGATATTTATGATAGGCGCCGGCCGAAATAGCCATAGATAATACCGCCAACCAGAAGTATGAAACTGTTTCACTGATTGGAAAGCCAGGCAGAGATGCGAAAGTGCTCAGTGCCTTTTCTGAGAAGCATAATATCAATAATTTGGCTGCCGCCATTAAGCTCAAGCCGATGGCTAGAAAGCGAAGCGACTTGATTTCGTGCTTCAGACCAAGCCAAACCAGGGTGGGAATTTCGACAAGCCAGAGCAAGACAGTGAAATGTGCCGGGCTTAAGTGGGTGAGACCGATAGTGGTGTAAAGAGACCCAATAAAGACATTCATTGCTCCCACAGCATTCAGCCCGCGTTGTTTGGCAAATTTATAGCTGGCCAGATAAAGAAAGCCTGCTGCCAATAAAAGCAGATCTCGCCAGAGCGGATTGATTAATTCTAGGCGGTGGTCTGCGGCCAGACCAAAGCAAAGTCCGTTTAAGAGGGTGGTAACGGTAAGGCGATCTTTCTTGTTTTTGTCATCTTCGTTGAGGCAGAAGATAGAGATGTTTGTGCCTAGCCAGAATATGAAAAGATAGAGCAAGGTCTCAAAGTTGCCGGGAGGCGCGGTTGTGGCTGCCGGAGCGACACTTTCACTATAACCTGGGTTGAGTATGCCTAAATAAGTACAGTAAGCCATAAGGTTGGTCCAGAAGAGAAGCTTGTACCAGCCTTTTGAAATAATCAGGGCATAGGCTGCCAGGGCAATCAATAAGCAGCCGCCTAAAGTAGAGGTCGTGAGAGGCTGTATGCAGATTGTATAAAAGCTCAAGGCTACAGAGAGAATGGCTATCACCTGTGAATTTTTCTCACGGGCATGAAAGAAGGCGGCGCCGCATACAACCAAGAGCAGTAAAGCTGCAATGGCTGGACTTTGCACCACTTGCACTGATTGGATGTAATGACCGGCATAGGTGCTGAAGTAAGTAAGAGCCCAGCCTCCGCCGATAAGTCCTTCGCCATAGAGACGATCAGCGGCTTTGAGTTTCTTAGCAAAGAATTCGCCACCGAAAGTTAGTGCTAGACCGGTGAGCAAACCGGCGAGAATTTTTGCTAGGGCCGGCCAGGAAGGAAAGGAGTAGAGGACAAAGAGCGCCACGCCTATGACAAGACTGCCTATACCCAGTCGGTTCAACCAGAGAGAACCTATTGTCGACTCAAGATTGGTTGCCTCTTTTGTTTCAGCAATATCTGATGTTTTTGTTCCTATTAGACCTGTTTCTGTAGCTTCAGATGCTTTGGATTCGGCAATTTCTGATATTTGTGTTTCTGCAATATTTTCTAAGTCTGAGCCTTCGTCAGCTCTAGCCAAGGGTGAAGCTAGAGAAAGAGGTTTGATCGACTCAGATATTTGTCGCTGCTCGACTTCTTGATGGATGTTGTGCTCTGGAGCCGGGCTCGGTTGGAGCTTCAAGACGGTCTCGATATTTGTGATTCGAGCCGTCAAATCGGAAAGCGTGTTTTTCACTTGGGCGAGTTGATTACTAAGATCATTGCTTGTGGAGTCCATAGACAGCTCCTTGCTGGCAGTTTGTCCTATTATAGACCCGACCTGCCCTTGCTAATGGCTCAACCAATCAGTTTAGCCACTGTCGCTATTGACTATGGCTCTCGGCTGGCTTCACTTCTTAGATTGAGACGCAGGTGTCTCAGTGTTTGTAAGGCGTCTTTTGCCGATTGGTATCTATCTTCTAGATTCAAGGCCGTGCACCGGGCTAGAAATGGATTCAAAATTGCAGCAAGTTCATTTTGTTCCGGCACTTCTGCTGTTTCAAGCGGTGTAGGGTCATTACCGGTGAGTAGAAAGTAGCAGGTGCCGCCCAGGGCGTAGATATCGCTCTGGGGAACGGCTTTGCCTCTGATTTGTTCAGGAGGCATGTAGGACTGCTTGCCGACCATGGTGCCGGTGGCGGTGCCTACAAATGCGTTGGCTGCGCCAAAGTCAATTAAGACTAATCTGCCGTCTACTTTCAAGACCAGGTTGTCTGGAGTGAGGTCTCTATGTATGATTGGCGGTTCTTGTGTGTGCAGATAGTCCAATATCTCGGCTATCTGTTCTGCCCAGTTTAAGACAAATTCCGCTCTTTGTGGACCTCTTTCTTTGACGAAACGTCGCAGATCAAGCCCGTCGATATATTCGATAACCTCAAAGTGATGGTCGTTTTCAACAAAGTGATCCAGCACTTTAGCAATCTTGGGATGGTCTAGCTTGCTTAAAAGTAAGGCTTCACGATTGAACAGTTCGAGTGCTTTTTCTCTTAATTCCGTTGGGGAGTTGATTGGAATAACCGCTTCTTTGACTATTATTTGTTCACCTAAAAGATCAGTCGCGGCATAGATAGCCGCCGAACCACCGCAAGCCAGAAGTTCAACAATAGTTATCGAGTCATTTCTCAACTTGCTTCCAGCTGCCAGCGGCACATAGAGGGTCGGAGAAAAGCGCGCTGAAAATTCTTGGTCCCAGAGACTGGTAAAGTCGTTAAAGTTTATCTGCTTCAATCCGCTTGCGGTTGGATACTTTATAGCCACCTGGTCGATTGGCGGGCTGAATTCGGCTTTAGGGGCGCTATTGGTAATGGAGTAGATCAGTTTTTTTAGGTCGTTATGGTCTAAATCTCTCAAGTCAATATAAATGTTCTTTTCCTTTTCATCACTAGGCTCTTTGAAAACAAGCACTAACTGGTCTGGAATCTCAATCAGCTCCTGGCTTGCCGAAAAGACTACTCGCTTTAGATCTTTCCAATGCCAAGTTAGTCTGCCGCCGCTAGCTAAGCAGTAGACAGCCGGCAGAGACAGCTTATCTTGGCTCAAGACAAATTGACGCTTTAGCTGCAAATAAAAAACGGCAAAGTACGATAGCAAGAGGACGAAGCTGAACCACGCGGTTTTGACCATGAAGAAGCTGGAGTGTCCAGATGGTAATACATTTACAAGATAGTAAATGAGATAGGCCGAGGCTGGGAGATTGAGCGGCAGAAGAATCTTCAATATCGCGTCGTACTGTCTTGCGAAAGGATTTTTCAGTACTATATTGAAGACCTTTTCGTCGTTATCAAAGTTGCTCAAGATCAAGCCTCAGCTCTTGCAAATTTTGGTAGCGCTCTGCTTTACTCAGTTTGGTTGCTTTCGATACTATTCTATGTGAATTTGATTCGGTAATTGGCTCGGGATCTCGACCGGTGATAAGAAAATGGAGCGTGCAGCCTACTGCATAAATATCGCTGGACTGGCTGAGTAGACCTTTGAACTGTTCTGGCGCCATGTAGGAATGTTTGCCGACAACTGTATTTGTCTTATTGCGGGTAAGCTCTTGCGATGCGTCAAAATCCATTAGTTTGATGTTGCCATTTTTGTCCATCATAATGTTGTCTGGGGTAACATCGCCGTGCACGATTGGCGGACTTAGTTCATGCAGATAGAGAAGTGCTTGGCAGAGTAAAGCGCCTATGCGCGCTATTTCTCTGTTATCTAGTTTGCCGCTCTGCCTGACCAGTTGTCTTAGCGTGCATCCCTCTATATATTCGACTACTAAGTAAGCCCGCAGGTCTTCCAAGAAGAAGTCGTATAGATGGACTATAAGAGGGCTATTGATCCTCCTCAAGATCGCTACTTCTTTGAGCAGGTCGTCGGTGGCTTTCTTGCGCCCCCTTTCGTTATCCGGCAGTATGAATTCTTTTACTACCACTAGTGGTGGCAATCCAGGTAAATGAGGTGAAGCTGCCGTTTCGGCTAAATAGGCTGTTCCCTGTCCTCCGCCGCTCAAGATCTCCTTTACTTTATAGATATCATTCAAGATGGTTCCACTTGTGAGTAATTGATCTTGTCTGCGACGTTTCTCTATCGACGTTGTGCTTAGCTCTCTTAGCCAGAGCTCTGTATAACTTGCTATTGACTCCGCTTTGGTCAATTGAGCGTCCCCGATGATCTCGGCATGCGGTGCCCAAGTGCGAACGCACGAGACCAAATGAGTCGAATCAATTGTCTCCTTTATGTCGTTCCACAGAATGAGAATATCGGTGCCGTCTTTGAAAGTGAAGTTAACGTAGTTGGGGAAGAGGCTAAATCGACGATGACGAATCTCTACCTTGGTCAGCCATTCCCAGGGCATAATCGCATCTAGCCTGCTGTCACTTATATCTAGACCTTTAGCTTTCAGTTCTAACTGAGAGCGAATGCCGCTTGTCAAGAAACTTTGGGATGTAAAATAGTAGAAGAGAAAGCCGATGAAGAGGCAGGCTATGCAAATTGCTAAAGGAAGGGTAAGTTCGCTTGCTACTCCAACGAGAATGGTAGCCAGAATCGGTGGAATTACTGAAAAAATTTGCCAGTGTTGGTGAGCATCTTCTGTTAGTAGAGGCTTTAGAACTAGGTAATCTGGAGCTTTGGCTAGATCATGCTTCATTCAACAAATCCGGCATTCTTTCAAGATTCTCTCTCTTGTAGTTCCAGCGCTTAAAAAACTGGTGCCATTTAGCTTCTGGGTTTTCATTTTCTTCTTGATAAGAATCAATAGCAAGCAAGGCATCTTCTAATTTGTTCTTGATTTCATCAAGTCCCAGCCCTTGCACCAAGTCTAGGCTCTTGATCATGGTTTGTCTTGATGCCTCGGCTTTTCTTTTGTCTTCTATGTTGCCTTGGGCATGGCGTTGCATGAGTAAAAATGACTGACCAGACATAAAGATATTTTTTACCATGATATCGCCGACGGCATCAATGTTGTCAATCACTGCCGCTTTCAATGACTCTTTCATAGTCTGAGTCAACTGCAAATCTGAAGTGGAATATGCGGCAAAGAAACCACGTCTTCCCAGCTCTTCGCTAAAAAGAGTCTTGAGCTGCGTCACGAGAGCTTTTCTTTCATTCTCGTCTAGTCTGTCTGCTTTTTCTTGCCAAGCCGAAAGCAGTCTAGTACTTTCAGAAACGGCTTGCTGTATAGTCGACATCATCTAGCTTCTCTCCCTTGTTTAGCGCAAGCCGGGCAGATACATATCGCTCATTTCACCGTGTTCTTCTAAAGTGACTTTCTCGTCTTTGGCAGAAACCGAGACCAATTTGACGCCTGAAAAGGACTGACCGGTAGCCAGAGTCAAGTCAGACGTCCAGTGATTGGCGCGGCGAGTTAATTGGTCTTTGATATGGAAGACTGCTTTGTCGCCGATGATACCGGTTAGCTTTAGATATCTAATGGTGGATGGCTTTTCAGGCGGATAGGGCAGGTCTGAAATTGCTAAGCCGCTTGCTAGTCCACCACCCATTGCCGGCGGCATAAACCCGTTATGGGGACCAGGCATGTCTCCGAAGTTTCCTAGCCCCGCCCCCGTCGGTGGTGGCGGCACCAATTCCAGTTGCTTAACCTTCGTCTTTTTGTTTTGGTTAGTGTCTTCGGCAAGTTTTTGGGAGCGCGGAAAAGGTTTGGCTTCCAAGCTCACTTCAAATGGATCTTTCTTGTCTAAGGCTTCTTTGGCTGTGCGACGAGCTTGATCAAGAGGGGTGATGGGCTCGCGAAAGTTATCTGTTTTCTCTGCGACAATTGGCTTGGTAGACTGACTGGCAGGTATTTCACAAATTAGAGTTTGTTTGGCTTTGCTCTGGGCTTCCTGGCTTGCGGCTAACTCTAGTTTGGCGGCACTATTGGGCACTGTATTTGGTATTGATTTTGGCTTTGAATTTGCCTCTGAGCTTTTGGCTAGGGGTGCCAAGGGCTGAGATAACTCAGCCATGTCATTACTAGTACTTTTACTATTATCGACATTACTGCTCCAAGCATAGGTGGCGCCTATGAGAATGCATCCAGTCACTAGTATGATAATTAGTCTCATTTCAAGGCAGATAATAGATATTGAGAAGGAAGGACATGACCGGCTGTTTCAGCTTCAGTTTCTGGGCTCTTTCGCCGGCCGGGCTTTTGTTTTGCAGACCAGGGCCGCCAGCCATCGCCACCGATAACTGATTGACTGAAAGTACTCTTTGATAAGACTCCAGTCTTTTCATAAATTGAATTAGTTTGCCATAGTCGCCGGTTAGATAAAGCCTTCTGGTCATTTGCTTGACGCCCATCGCATTGCGTTCTTCAGTCTTTGGCTCCCCTGGCTTGTTTTGACTGTTCTGATTAGAGCTTTGATTGAGAATTTTATTCTGCTGATTTTTACCCCTGCCGGCTTCCAGCACTTCCAAGTCGGCAGCATCAACGCTAGTTTCCACTCCGCCGCTATTTCTTTCGTCGGGTTTTTCTACAGCGATAATATCTATTTCGGCCGCATCAGCCATACGTTGCACGTCGAGCATGAGTAAATCTAGATAGGGGGCTTGCGGAATCTCATTTCGCAAGCTCTGAATTTCAGATTCCAGGGTTTTATGATTTTGGTCAACGCTGGCTCTCTCAGTCAGTTTATCCTGAAGACTCTTTAGTTCATCTTCTTTTTGCTTGAGTTCTTCGTGCAAGCGTTGGCTGTCTAGATAAGCCGGATAGTTCATAGAAAAGGCGGCTGTACCTGATATCAATATTGGTGCTAAAACTAATAAGAGGCGTGTGCGTTCATTCATTGCGCGTCACCTCAGAGTCAATTAATGCCGTATTGATTGGCGCTGCCGGCGGCTTGCTCTGTTCGCTTGCCGGCTTGGATTTATTCAGCTTGGCTTTCAATGAAAAGGCAACTATACCCGGTTGTTTTTCAGGTCTTGATGCGTATTCAATATTTGATTCTGAGATTGCCGGGCTTGTGCCCAAGCTGACTGAAAGATTGCCGACAGCTGAAAAGTCTACGGCGGCACCGTCCACTTTTAGTTCTTCGTCGCCGATGTTCAGCTCAGTCAGTTGAATGCCGCGGGGAGTGTTTTCGCGCACTACATCCATGTAATTTGAATAATGCTTGATACCGCCCACAAGTCGGTCGAGCAGAGCTTTTCGCTTAAGCAAGACGGCGTTCTCTTCCTTTTCTTTTTTCAGCCTAGTCAAATCAGTCCTGCTTGCGGCGATGGAGGTTGTTGATTTTTCTATGGCGCTTTGCGTGAGGGGCAGGTCGAGCAAGGTCAGGTAAAGGTAAGAGCCGAAAACCACAACCGTACTACCAATGGAGGCAGCCAGTCCCGGTTTGAACCAGCGCGGTGCCTTTACTGTTTCTACCTCTTCAAAGATATTCTGGGTGCGATTTTGATCTAGTCCGAGGGGAATTCTTCCTTCTTTATTAAGGTCCATATCGACGGTAATGGAAGGGTTCCAGGTCGATTCTATGGAAGAACCTATGAGGGCTGCCAGAATTGGTCGCATGCGCTCGGTTATCTGCCTCTCGTCGACAATCATGTCTCTCAGAGGGTCTGCCAGCACGGTTTTCGACCTTAACTTGCTGGCAAAAAACTCATGCATGTTGGGCAGCATACAGCCTGGTCCCGACAAAAGTATGTGGTCAATTTTGACGTCACCAACCTGCGACCGGTAAAAGTCTAGTGAGCGCAGCACTTCGTCGCCGATGTCGCTAAAGACGGCACGGGCCACTTGTCCGGCTTGACCCATTCTTGTATCGGTGGGGGTGATGTTGAAGACTGGAATCTCAGGTAGTAATTCCATAGCTTGATCGAAAGAGATGTCGAGGCTGCGTGCCACTGCTTCAGTCAAGGCTTCTACGCCCAAAATAATCGAGCGACCGAAAAGGGGCATGGCGCTTCTTACTATATTGATGTCGGTGGCATCTTGTCTGATATTGACCACCATCGAGATATGTCCGCTCGAACCAAGATAACCAGCCAGAGCTAAGCCTCTTATCACCGAAAGGGAGGAAACCTCGACTTTGCCTAGTTTGACCCCGGCAGCATCAGCCATGCGCCAATAAGATTCCACTATAGAGTGCTGAATAGCCGCCAAGATAACGTCGACCCGGCGCACCCCGTCTGGATCGGTACGTTCGGTGGCATTCATCTGAAACCAGTCCAAATTGGCTTCGGCTATAGGAAAAGGCACATGGTTGGTGGCTTCTTGCGTGACCACATCAGCCAGTTCTTCGGCCGGCATACCCACAGGCACCGGCATCAGCCTAATCACAACCGCCTGGGCTGGAACGCAGACATTTAGAATAGGCGACTGTCCGCCGGTCGGCACACCCGATTCTTTTATCAAGTCTGCCACTAGGGCTCCCATTGTGAAAGGGTCTGTGACCAAACCGTCTCTCACGCAGTTAGGTGGGGTGGGCTGGCAAGCGAAATGCGCCACTTCAATTCCCGCCTTGGTTTTTTCAAGGTGAATTAAGGTGGTGCTATCGCTATTTATATCGAGACCTAGAACAGTCCCTTTTCTCTTGCCGAAGCTAAACACGTCGACCCCCCTGATTATCTTTATTATGCCCTCTTTACAAGGGTCTGATAAAGCCGTCAGTGCCGGTAATCAGGAAAATGGCAAAAATTGCTCCAATTGCCAGTGCCGGGCCAAAGGGGAAATGCTTAACCAGGCGAGGACCGGGGGCTGTCATTATGCCAATAGTGCCGCCCCCGAAGCCAAGGGCGCCTATGAGTAGATAAGTAACGCTGTTGCCCCAGATATTCGATTCGGGAAAACTGTTTGTCAAACCGCAGAGGGCAAGAACCATCAAACCGGCAAAGGCGGCAAAGCCTCCCAAAAATCTGGCTAGGGCGGCATTGAGCAGTCTTTCTTTCTTTAGTTCGACCAATAGATAGATGCTGCCCATGACCGCACCCACCAAGAAGCCTATAATCAGGGCGGGAATCAGTTTTGGCCAACCCAGCCAGGCGGCGATGAGGGCACTCAAAACAGCGTCGCCGCCGCCCATGACCATGAAAGGTTCATCTGCCTCGTCGGCGCGCAGATAGCCCACTTCCATCGTGTAGTCTATCTGGTCGTCGATATCGAGTTCGTCTTCCACCTTGTGTCTTTCTTTGAAGCCCGGATGGGTGAGATAGTAAAACTGCACCCCGAAATGATCGATGAAGTCGAAAATAATATAGCTGGCACCCACACCGGCCATGGTGCCGAGTAGATCGTGTCTGACGATAGCACTATAGGCGATACCAAGAATGATAGCCGGATAGGTGATTTCATGCGGAATCAGTTTCTCTTTAAAGTCGGTGATAGTGACCGCTATCAGTGCTGCCGCAAAAATGAGCATGCCGCACACTGTCAGGGTGATGTCTAAGCCTGAGACCCCTAAGCCCGGGTGCCAATATTTTGGTCCCAGGAAATGCACAATCGCAGCAAAAATAAGACCGGTGGCTAGTTCTACTAGTGGATAATGCCAGTGGATTTTGCCCTGGCAGTGCTTGCATTTACCTTTGAGAAAAAGAAAAGACAAGACCGGAATCAGCTCTAGTGGACCAAGCCTGTGATGGCAGTGATAACAATAAGAACCTTTGCGCCAGAGTGATTCTTCTTTCAAGGTTCTTAGAGCCAGAACATTGATAAAACTGCCGATGCAAAGCCCCAAAAGCAAAGCCGCCGTGTCTAAGGTGAGAGCGTCGGCTGCTAAATAAAGATTGAAGTCATACCAGTCCATGAAATATCGTTATCGCTTTGCCTGCTTCAGGGTAACTCTCTTTTTTCCGACACCATTGCCGAGAGCACTAAAAGTATGATGACATAAGAAACCAAATATGCAGTCAAGTAGATTGACAATTCACTATTGGGAAGTTGCCCGTACATGATGGCGGATCTTGTCTGGGTCAGGGTTTTGAGATCTGGTAGGGTCCAGTATAGAAAATTTGCCAATTGCATTAAGACCGGGTTTGTGAAGAGCTTGGAGAGATCTTGCAGGGAAGCTGTTGAATGTCCGATAAACCAGAAAGCGATTGTGAAGACCACCGACATTATCGGCGAAGAGAAGGTCGAGAAGAATTCAGCCGCGGCAATAATGAGCAGCAGTTCCAGATAAGTAAGCAGTAAAGAGGCGCCAATCCACAGCACTCTTTCTTTGAAGACTAAAAGTTGGCCGGGGTCGGCGATATAGACGGTAAGAGCCAAAAAGACAGCCATGGCTGCAACTAGAACAAGCAAGCAGAGAGCTAATCCGAGATATTTACCCAGGATGAATTGCCAGGGGCGCACTGGCTTTGTAAAAATAAGATAGCAGGTTTTCTTTTCCAGTTCTTTGTAGACAAGATTGGCGCCTGCAAAAACGGCAATAATACCGCCTATGGTGCTAATACCGAACATGCCGAGATCGAGAATGATGCGCAGATCTTGTCCAACCGAAAGCGAACCAAGGGCAAGACCAAAGAAGGAAATGATCACAGCGAATACAAAGAAAGTGTAGACCACTTTATCGCGGCTCACTTCTTTGAAGGTGTTGGAGGCAATTGCGAAAACCGGCAGAAAGAGCCCCGCTTCTTTAGCGGTGACCTTTGTGTTCTGAGATTCTGCAGTATGCTCCAATTAAACCTCGATATTGGCTAGAAAATATTCTTCCAGTGCGGCAGCGCTTCGTTCGGGGGTGATGCTGAGCAGATCCTCTTCGGCAGTCAGTTTGCCTTGGCAAAGCACACCTACTTTGTCGCACAAATGGGCCACATCGGGCAAGAGATGTGAGTTGAAAAAGATTGTTTTGCCTTTCTCTTTCAGGGCGGTGATGATTTTGCGCATGTCCATTCTGCCCACAGGATCAAGCCCCGACATGGGTTCGTCGAGAAAGAGCAAGTCGGGGTCGTTGACTAGGGCGGCAGCCATACCCAGACGTTGCAGCATACCCTTGCTGTAAGCGCCGGTTCTTTCTTCTGCTCTTGCTTCCATCGAGACCAGTTGCAAAAGCTCACCGATGCGGTCTTGCAGTGCCGGTCCTTGCATACCAAAGAGTTGACCGGTGAAAGTCAGGTACTCTCGCCCGGTCAGGTGGCTGTAAAAGTAGGGAGACTCCGGCAGAAAGCCGATGCGCCGCAGGGCGTCGTGATCGCCGGCTGGTTTTCCCAGCACTTTGATTTCACCGCTGTCGGCTTTCAAAAGACCCAAGAGCAGCTTGATTGTAGTGGTCTTGCCGGCACCATTCGGTCCGATCAGTCCATAAGTGATACCTTCGGCAATCTCTAGATTGATGCCGTTTATTGCCAGGAAAGATTTGAGCAGAGTAGTCTCTCGCCTTTTGACAAGGTTTGTGACTTTGATGGCCGCTTGAGAAACCTGAGCGTTCATCAGAACCAAGAGAGGCTAGCTTTTGTTGCCCGGGGCTTTCTTGCTCTGGGTGATGATCTTGTTTAGTTCGGTGGTGGCAGCTCTCAAGCGGCGCGATACCTGCATTTGCGATATGCCCAAGCGGCGTGCCACTTCGGTCTGGCTGAGATCTTCATAAAAGGTCAGTTGCACCACTTCTCTCAGTCCATCACGCAATTGTTTGATGGCTTCAGCCAGCATAAAGCGATCTTCTTTTGCCAGCTGGTTGCTCTGATAGCGTGAATCGACCAGGGTGTCGATGAGAGACTGTTCTGAACCAGCATCATTGCTCAGGGCCTGGTCGAGCGAAATCAGTGTGCGTCTGCGATCTACTTCATAGGCTTCGTTAACCCGGCTGACAGGAATCTGCAATTCGCTAGCTATTTCTATGTCTGAAGGCTCGCGTCCTAATTTGGCTGTCAGATTCTGCACCAATCTATTGATACGGAAAGAGAGTTCCTGTAGTTCTCTTGGGGCTCTGATCATGGCGGTCTTATCGCGCAGATAGTGCCTGATTTCGCCTGTGATCAAGTGGGTGGCATAGGTTTGGAACTTAGCACCGGCATCTGGCTTGAACTGGTCGACAGCCTTGATGAGACCAATCGAGCCGACTTGAATGAGATCTTCTACAGGGTCGGTAGAACGGCGAGCGAGGCCATAGGCGATACGTTTCACCAGGGGCAGCGCCGCCTGAATAATGGAATCGCGCAGGGCCGGGTCTCTCGACTCGGAGTAAACAGCCAGCCAGTTATGAATCTGATCTGGACCTTTGATTTCTCCCTTACCGGGAGTAGCCGAATTCTTCATCTCCGTCCTCGGAGTCGCACCGTTTGGCGCTTCACTTTTAGCCTGCAAATCTTTGCTCACCACTTTACTTGTGCTTGTGATCGGAGTAATTGAGTTAGTAGTTGTTGTTTCCATCTTTATATTTAATAGACCCAGTCGCAGATTACCAGAGTAATTATATAAATGCTAGCGTGATTTCCGCTAAATGCGGGCTGTCAAGGCAGTTTCAACCTCTTTTTTTCCGGCTTTGCGAAAGGCGCTCCTTAAGCCAAGTTCAGAATTGGGCCAAATCTGCTGCCAGCTGTCTTGCTTTTGGGTCAAATAGTCAATAGATGGGGCTGAAGCGACCATCTTCCCCGTCAAGAAAAGACTTATCGCAAAGGTTTATAAAATGTTTTTAAGGCTTTAATAATTACCGTTACCTGCTTTATCTCAACTGGTTGATCACAGTGAAAATTGGGAGGTACATGCCGATAACAATAGAGCCGACGATGCCGCCGATGCCAACCACCATAACCGGCTCTAAGAGTGATGTTAGAGCTTCTACGGCGTTCTCCACTTCCATATCGTAAAAGTCGGCCACTTTTGCAAGCATTTCATCCAGCCGCCCGGTCTCTTCCCCGACAGCAACCATCTGGGTGACCATCGATGGAAAGACCTGTGATTTAGCCATTGGTTTTGAGAGACTGCCGCCTTGCCTGACATCGGTATAAATTTTGCGAATGCTCTCTGCCACCACGGCGTTATCGGCCGTGTCTTTCACTACGTCTAATGCGGTGAGCATCGGCACTCCGGCTCTGAGAAGCGTGCCGAAGGTTCTTGAGAATCTGGCTATTGATACTTTGGCAACTAGGTCGCCGAGCATGGGCGTCACATAAATTAGTCCGTCAATTTGCAGCCGCCCGGCCGTGGTGGCGTAGTACTTCTTGAGAAACCAGCCGGCAATTAGTACACCGACCATAAAGAGGAAGGCCCAGATAGATCTGACTGCCTGAGAGAGCGCCACCAGGGCTTGAGTATAAGCCGGTAGTTCAGAGCCGATATTTTTGAAGAGACCTTCAAAAATAGGCAAGATGAAAGTGAGCATGCCCCAGAAGACAAGAATAGAGACAACTAGAACCACCATCGGATAGATCATGGCTGCTCTTACTTTTTGATTCAGTTTGGCTTTCGATTCAAGAAAGTCTGCCAATCTCTTCAAGACATCAGCAAGAATACCGCCGGTTTCACCGGCTTTGATCATCGAGACATAAAGTTTGTCGAAGATTTGCGGATGACGGGCCATGGCGTCCGAAAGAGAGAGACCGGCTTCGATAGACTGTCTTACATCTTCGAGGCAGCGCTTTAGTTTGCGATTTTTGCATTGCTCGACAATAATAGTAAGGGTGCGCAGCATGGCTACGCCTGATGAGACCATGGCTGCGAATTGTCTTGAGAAAACCACCATGTCTTTGATGGTCACTCGCTCGAGAAAATCTACTTGCAGAACATTTTCGTTCAGTGCCTTTAGGGTGGCTTGCAAATCACCGCCGGCGGTGCGTGGTCTGATCTCGACTACCTCGATGCCTCGGGCTTGCAATCGAGCTTTGAGAACATTGGGAGATTCAGCGCTGGCTACCGCCTCTTTAATTTTGCCTTGCTCGTCTTTGATTTTATAGACGAATTCCATTAGAACCTGCCGAATCCATTACTTGTCCCATAGCCATAACTCTTGCTTGCCGCCGCTCTTGGTCCAATCAACTGCTCAAGGTCCTCGGGGCGGCTCGACTTAGCAATAGCTTCTTTGTGGCTGATTAGTCCCTCTTTGACATAGCGAGCCAGGCAGCTTTCCAGGGTTTGCATACCGAGGCTTGCCCCCATCTGCATAGAAGTATAAATTTGGGACGTCTTAGCCTCTCTGATCAAGTTGGCTATAGCCGGCGTATTGATGAGAATTTCCATAGCCATGATGCGCCCGGCAGTCACCGGCGAATCCCCTGCTTCGCCTTCAATTTTGGGCAAGAGAGTCTGGCTGAGAACCCCGACGAGTGAATGAGAGAGCATAATGCGTATTTGCTGTTGCTGTTCAGGGGGAAAGACATCGATGATGCGGTCGACTGATTGCGGTGCCGAACTGGTGTGAATGGTGCTGAAAACAAGGTGACCGGTCTCCGCCGCCGTCAGCGCCAGATGAATAGTTTCTAGGTCGCGCATCTCTCCCACCAGAATAACGTCGGGGTCTTCTCTCAGTCCGCTTCTTAAGGCATTGGCAAAGCTTCTGGTGTCAGAACCCACTTCTCTTTGGCTGATGAAAGACATCTTGTTCTGGTGCAAAAATTCAATCGGGTCTTCCACCGTCAAGATGTGCTTGTCTTGTTTTTCGTTTATAGCGTTAATCATGGCCGCCAGCGTCGTCGACTTGCCTGAGCCGGTTGGACCGGTAACCAAGATCAGACCTCTCGGCTTAGTGAGCAGCTCTTTGCAAACCGGCGGCAGTCCCAGTTCATCAAGGCTGGGCATGCGCGACAGTACCACCCGCAGTGCAGCTGCCCAGCTGCCCCGGTCTCTATAAACATTGACCCTGAAGCGTCCCAGACCTTCGATCCCAAAACCGCAATCCAGCTCGAGATTCTGCTCGGCATGCTTGATTTGGTCGGGGCTAAGGCAAGAAAAAATAAGTCTTTTGGTGTCGTCGGCACTCAAGGTGGGCAGGCTGATGCGGGTGAGTTTTCCCGCCGCTCTCAATATAGGCGGTTCGCCGGCCTTCAGGTGCAAGTCACTTGCCGCCCGGTCTACAACAAGTTGCAGCAATTCCTGCATCTCAACCGACATTATCTCACCTCGCTTTCATTGCCATCTTTCTTCCTGCCGCTGCTGCGCGCAGCTTGGCAATACGGGCAAGTATGCCATTCGCCAAAGATTTCGGCGCTGCAGCAGTGACAGTGAAATTCGTCTGTTTCTTCGATATTTGAGCGCCCGCATTTCGGGCAACTCTGCCAGCCTTCTTGCTGCAGCATGCCGCAACGTAGGCAAGATACTTTCAGGTCGTGCTGGCAGAAGGGGCATTTGATGAATTCGTCTGAAATGGGGTTGCGGCATTTGCCGCAAAGCTTTTCGTCGCCTGAAGTATCTGAAAGGGTGACACGCACCACTTCGTCGGCGGTAGTCAGACCTTGTCCGACCAGCCTTATTGAATAGTCTTTCAGGGGAATCATGCCTGATTGTTTGGCCGCCAGGCGCAGCATGGCTGTGGTGGCATTTTTACAAACGAGGTCGCGTATCTCGTCATTAACTTTCATCACTTCAAAGACTCCGATACGGTTTTTGTATCCGGTCTTGTTGCAGGCATCGCAGCCGCGACCACGGCTAAAGATGGCATGACCTTCTTCATCCACTCGCAGTCGGTAGTACTGAATAGTTGATTCAGCCAGCCTTTCTTGATGTTTGTCCATCAGTCCCAGATATTCCAGTGTGCTGCGATCGGGGCGATAGTCTTCACGGCATTCATTGCAAACTCGGCGCAGAAGCCTCTGGGCAATGACGCCGATGGTAGCCGATGCCACCAAGTATGGGTCCACTTCCATCTCGGCCAGGCGTGTCACCGCCCCTGGTGCGTCGTTCGTGTGTAGGGTTGTGAAGACAAGGTGACCTGTCAAAGCTGCCTCGACGGCGATTTTGGCTGTTTCTCGGTCACGGGTTTCACCAACCAGAATAATGTCTGGGTCTTGCCGCAAGAATGAGCGCAGAATGCGGGCAAAGTCCAGCCCCTTTTCTCTCAGCACCTGCACCTGGGTGATGCCGGGCATTTCGTATTCAATAGGGTCTTCGGCTGTCAGTATATTCACTTCAGGGGTGTTGCGTTCAGCCAAGGCCGAATAGAGGCTGGTTGTTTTGCCTGAGCCGGTTGGTCCAGTAACAAAGATAATGCCGTAGGGCTTGGCCACCATGTCTCTAATGAGCGAAAGAGTGTCTTGGTCGGTGATTAGATGATCGAGTCCGAAGGTGGTGCCCGACTTGTCCAACTGTCTCATGACCACCTTCTCGCCATGTTTGGAGGGAATGGTGGAGACTCGGAAGTCTATATCTTTGCCCGAAAAGCGTACTCTGATGCGTCCGTCTTGGGGCAGTCTTCGTTCGGCGATATCTAGGTCGGCCATGATTTTGTAGCGTGAGACCAGGGCGGCAAGGATGGCTTTGGGTAACTTGCGGTCGACGAAGAGCACGCCGTCTAGGCGATATCGCACCATCACCCCTTTTTCTTGAGGTTCTATATGCACGTCTGAGCATTGGCGCTTGATGGCTTTGGCTAAGATCTGGTTGGCCAGCTGCACAATCGGCGCATCTTGGGCTTGCTTGGCCAGGTCGAGGTCATTGATGGCGTCTTCATATTCCACCAATACATCCAGGCTTGATAAATCTACCTCAGACTCAATAAAGGTCTTATCGGCTTGTTCCTCCCATTCTTCAGTGAGCTCGTCTTGTCTGCGGGCATAGATGGTTTCCATAAAGTGCTGAAAGTCATCTTCGGTGCAAACCACAGGCTTCAGTTGCATGCTCTTCAGTCTGTACTTGACGTCGTCTAAGGCAAGCAGGTTGTTAGGGTTGACCATGGCCACGGTGAGCAGTTTGCCTTCAAGATAGAGAGGCACCACCTGGTGCTGTCTCATTACTTTCTCGGGCAAAAGCTCAAGTGCCGAACTCTCCGGCTGTACTTTGGCTAGTGAGACATAATTGACGCCGTACTGCGTTTCTAGGGCCGACTTGAGGTGGGTTTCGTTGGCCAAACCCAGTCTCGACAAGATAAGCGATATCGGTTCGCCGGTGCGCATTCGCTCTTGCTGCACCTGCTTTAGTTCGTCTGATGTGATTAATCCGGAGTCGACAAGAAGCTCGCCAATCTCTTTTTTGATCAGTGCCATTACAAAATACCGCTGCTTTCGCTGCCTGGGGTCCCTTAAATTTTCTGCCCGCTCTTAGTCTGTTTATATCTAAAGTGTAAAGGCCGGGCAGACCCCTCTCTGCCCGATAAAGTGGGGCTGACAACCTGCGTTAAACCGGTTATGACCGGGTATCTCTCTATTGTGCAAGAGTGGAGGAGTAAAGCAATTAATTTATCGGACGCCGGGATTAAGTTTGAAGTCTTGCCAGCCAGCCGATCCCACTCGGTTTACACAGTGGTGGGCTTTGCCTGGCCGATTTTTGGTTTTTTCTTTTTGGTATTGCTTTGCACCACGGGCTGGTTCAGTCTGGAGCCGCTTTTATTCTTTCCTTCATTGGTCTTTGCTGCTCTTTTCTTCGCCCATTTGCTAGCTTCTTTTCTTGAAAGCAATTTGCTCACATCTTGGCTTAGACCCTGGCGCAATGGGCAACCGCTCATATTTTACCGGCGCTTTATTAGGGTAGAGACTGCTGTAGATAAGGATGAAACCCAGGTGGTTTCGGTTTGGGTTGGGCAGAGACGCATTCTGACAAGCGCTGTCAGCGAGCTTCATCTCACTTTTCTCGGTACTCTAGAGATTAAATCAAGGGCGGTGAGTGGCGGCAACTCCTCAGAAATAGTACCTGATGTGGTGGCTCGCTTGCCACTTTCGTGTCTCGATCTTGAGAAGCAAAAACGATTGATTGCTCTGTTTGAGGCGGCTTGCCCAGGGCTTTCTATCAATAAGCGCTTGCGAGATAGGTTGGCATCGCCGGTGGTGAGAGGCCAAATGCTCTTGCAGATGTTGGGCGCGCTCATTATTACTTTCGCTCTCTTTGATGTGTCTTATGCTACAGCTCTTTGGCTGACCATGTTGCGTTCTTATTATGGCGCCCAGCTACTCTTGCGGGCCCCGGGCGCGGCTGAGACAGAATTCTTCATGGCTCAGATTGTTGCTAGAGCGCCAGCATCGAGAGTAGGGACTTTAGAAGTGAAAAATGCACAGGAGAGTGAGCAAGAGGGAGCACTCAAGCTTTATGAAGGAGCCGAGACCTTACGCACCCATCCTTTCCCTTTGTCATGGGCTTACCGTGCTTTGTTCAGCAATAAGAATTCGCAAGCTCAGCTAGCCGCAATTAGGGCTGAGACTCTCTTTTGTTTGGGGCGCAAAGAAGAAGCTCTTGCCCTCTTGAAAGAGGCGATTGAAGCCAGCCCAAGCGGTTTTCGCACCGAGTTGACCTATGCCCGCTACCTGGCTGCTTTAGGGCGCAAGGCTGAAGCAGTAAAAGTAATGCAGACCGTTTTGGAAAAGCATAAAGACGTGCTTTTGCCCAGGCTCTATGAGATGGGCTTGAATGACAGTGATAGTCGGCGCCGCGAAATTTATCAAGCCTCTATGAAAGAATTGGATGAGCAGGTCTTTGGCACTGAGCCGGCTTGGCCGCCCGGGGGCGAGCGTCCGATTATGGAGATGTGGCGGCGCGATGATTTGGAGTTCCTATACCAACTCTTGCTTGAGACCAAAGCAAAATAGACCTAGAGAGGATTTTGTCCCGGCTTAGCTCGCCCAGCTACGGCATCTGTTTTGCCCTCTTCTTTAAGAGCTTGCAGCATGGCCTTATCGCCACTCACTGTTTCAGCCATGATCTTGACTAGTTTGCCACCGCCCCAGCGGTTCAAGTGCACTGTATCGAGATAGTCTTTCTCTTCGATAAAACGCTTGTCTTTGAAAAGGCTGACATAGGTGCCGCCTTGTTCTTTTGTGGCATTAGCTAGATAAGAATCGAAGTCGCTCCAGAATTTTTCGCTCAGCAAATTTTGGTTGGAGAGCCTTGAGGGCATACCGACTACGATTATCTCTATCTTTTCTTTGCGCAAGAGTGCCAGCAATTCTTGGAAATAACGCTTTTGTCCGGCAAAGCAAGGCGGATTTTCACGCTTATAGCGCTTTATATACTCCTTGGAATTATCCATATAGAGATAAGGAGGGTAAGCAGGCAGCACCCATTCACCGCGTTTGACGTCGCCTGCTGAGCCGCTGATGGCGCGCAAGACTTTTGTAGATATTTGGCTAGCTAATTGGGCGTTGTTTACCTGCTTGTCAGCTCTGGTGTCGATGCCCTTGCCTTCTGGATTAGTGAAGCTGGCGCGGGCGCCAAGCGAAGGCGGGATGTCGCCGAAGGCTAGCAGATTGACCTGTCTGAGGGGTAGATAACGAGAAAGTAGATAGTCTAGATAGCCGAAGGGGCTGTCGTATGAATGCGAGGCCAGGCTATCGAGTTTGCAATAGGGCGAAAGAAAATGGAAGCTGTCGGTGGCTGCCGCCGCTGGTAGGTTGTTGTCGATAAAGTCGCGGGGGTTGACGCCGATTATGGCTATCTTTGGCTTCTTATCGGCTTTGCTGACCAGGCTGTCGGCAATAAGATAATGGTCTGAGACCATGGCTCCACCCATGGAAAAGTTGAAGACGCGTGGTTTCAATCCGCTTGCGTGCGCTAGTTCGGCAGCCAGTCTCTCTACTTCTCTTTCATCGGTAGTATCTACAGTGGTGCCGCGGTGCTCGGCTTCAGCCGAAAAAATAGCCGAACCCATTTGTGAGCTGCCGAACAAGACTATGTCGGGCTGCGCTTTCTTTTCCAGTTGAGAAAGATAAGTGCGCGAGACCCACCAGATCCACGGACCTTCCATTCTCTTTTCATAGTTGGTGGCCTTGATGCCGTTCAGGCTGAGTTTGCGTTCCGGCATTTTGGCCAAGATGCCGTAAAGAGCCAGGTTGAGGGCGCCGTACAAAGCCACAGCCCAGACAAAGGCATTAGGACGTTTCTTGCTTGTTTCGGTTGCAGCCATTACATTGCCACCCCCGTATCGTCATCAGGCTCTGCTTTGTCAACTGTATCAATGCGGCTGCCTATCTGCTTCTTGTTGCGCAGCTCGTTGACCACATTCCTGATTTTGCTGCGGTGTTCGCGCACCAAGTCCTTGGCTTCAATTAGTTTGTGTTCGGCTAGTTTGCCCTTGAGTTTTTCCAGGCTTGAAAGTGAATTAGGATCGCGCTCGGCTCCAGATGCCAATCTTTCCAGTTCATCATGTTTCCAAAGTTCGCGCCCGGCCATTTCCATAGAGAGTTTTGTGCGCGGATCTTCATTGAGAGCCGAGACCAGACTGTCTAGAAATTTGGCACCGCCAAAGGCGTTCAGGTGTACATAGTCGTGATAGAGACTTTTGTCATAGAGGTAGAAATAGTTGAGATCGAAAAATGGTGCACCATAAGCAAAAGCTTTGCCTTTGACGGCAAAGACATAGTCTAAGTAGGTGGTAGCGCCCAGTTGATTGATATTCTCTCGACTGACCGGCATATTTACCACAATTAGTTCGATACGCTCTTTCTTGCAAAGTGTGCCTAGTTTGCCTAGAAAATACATCTGAGTTTTAAATGTATGATCATCAGCTTTCTTGTAGCGTTCTTTATACTCTTCGGTGTTGTCTTTGAAAGTTGCGGCAACGTCTTCTTTCTTGAGTGGATGTGTGTAGACCGCATCGGGATGAATTTCACCGGCGCGATAGCCAGGCATCAGCTTGGTGCGCTGCCAGAAAGTATAGGGCTGGGCACCACTGGGCACGGCTGCCACTTTGTTGAGCAAGCGGGTGGCTGCTTTTTCAGCGGTCATCTGCCAATCTAGCGCATGATGTGCGAAATAGAGATTGCGGTCGATGAACCAGGAGAGTCTGCCCAAGGGGTCTCTAAACAGTCCGCCGGCGCATTCGTCGGTGGAGACTATGCGGCTGAGAAAATGAAATGGTTCGGTATCGGTAGGATTGCCCAATTGACTATCGATAAAGTCGCGCGGCGCTACCCCGTAGATAATCACGTCGGGACGATGCGAGGCGGCAAGCAAGCTCTTTACTGTCAAATAGGCATCGGAAGGCATCTGTCCCGGTGCCGAGAGATTGAAGGTGCGGAACTTGCCTTTGAAAGTTTCTTCTAGCTTATCGTTTAGATAGAGAGACTGGTGGTGCTTGGTTAGGTTGAGGGGGCGGTTCAAATAATTGGCATCGCAGTTATTTATAGCTGCCACCATCAGCGATGAACCCAAAAGAGTGACGTTGTGCACCTGTTTGTCTTCTTTCAAGTCATGAAATCCCCACCAGCTCCAGCCTCGGTAGGGATAATTGAAAGGATTGAATTTGAGCGGGGCATA
Source organism: Candidatus Obscuribacterales bacterium (assembly GCA_019745415.1). Classification (GTDB taxonomy): domain Bacteria; phylum Cyanobacteriota; class Vampirovibrionia; order Obscuribacterales; family Obscuribacteraceae; genus Obscuribacter. The sequence continues at coordinate 87,548 of JAIETF010000057.1, forward strand.
AAACGAAAAAGCCACATTTATTCCAAGAAATGCGGCGATGGCGGCCAT
>JAIETF010000011.1 GCA_019745415.1 Candidatus Obscuribacterales bacterium
AACTCTCAAATCTAGGCAATCGCTCACAGACTCAGGTCTTTAATAACTCTCAAATCTAGGCAATCGCTCACAGACTCAGGTCTTTAATAACTCTCAAATCTAGGCAATCGCTCACAGACTCTTGTCTTGAATGATTCGTAGAACTAGCCAATTGCTCAGCCTTAGATGAGGCTAAAAACAGAAGAACCCTGCCGAGAAGCAGAGTTCTTTTGTTTGACCCCGAGCAAAACTTTTACCAGCTAAGTGCGCCTTGTCTGAGCGGCATCTCTTTTCTAATATCTTTATCCATGTCTCTTTCCGGCTTTTCTTGAGGTGGTTTGGGTTGCGGCAATTTCGGCACAGGCAACTCACTTCTGTCAGTTGGGCAGAATTCTTTACCTGGATAGAGTGGATATAAGAAGCCTGGATCTTTGATAGCTTCTTGCGAGCCGCCCGGTCGGCGTTCTTGAGAGGGCGGGTGAGGTTGCATGTTGCGCGGCTTATCAGCGGGCTGACTTTCTTGAGCGTGCGGGGGGGATTGCATGTTGCGCGGCTTATCGACTGGCTGCGCTTCTTGGGCGCTCGCTCTGGGCTGCATATCTTTAGGCTGGGCATGAAAGACAATTGAGCCATCAAGTTGGATCTGCCCGGGAGCGACTTGTTTGTTGCCTGTATCTGTCTGTCTGTAGATCTCTTTGAGGATCTCTAGTTTGCTCTCATTGTAGACTGGTCCGCCGCTTCGTCCACCGTCTTTCAGGCGTTCGTGGTCGCGAGGGCTGAATTCTTGTGGTGTGTATAATTCTTCATAGAGACTGCGTTCGCTCACTGCACCGCGATTGATGTTTTGGTTCTCGGTTTGTTGGCGATAAGCGAGATCATCGTTGCTGGTAATTCGGTCCATATTCGGGGTCCTCGAAGAAAATTTGATGCTCTAAAGATAATCGGCAGAGCCGACCGAAAGGTGACTCTTCTGTGACCGAACCGTGACCAAGTCTGCAAGCAAATAGAAATAGCCGCCTTTAAATAGCGGGTGGATTGGTCGGCTTTTCACGAAATTTTTATATATAGAGCTCTATATTACAGGCCTAATTTATTTTCTTATCAACGGAAGACTGCATTGAGAATGACTCAGGTACAAGGCTCGCCGCAAGAGCCTGATATTGCCTACCAGAATTCTCCAAGTGCTCTTGGGGTCTCCGAACTCGCGCCGGGGCAAGAGTTTGCCGGCGTCTATCAGATCAAGCGGTCCTTGGGCGGGGGCGGCATGGGGCGGGTCTATGAGGTTGTCCATAAATATTTAGAGAAGCCCATGGCTCTCAAAGTATTCCAATCGGTAAGTGGAAATATCTCAAACAGTGAGTTTCAGCGTACTCTCAAAGAGGCGAGGGCCCTTTCGCGGCTGGCTCATCGCAATATAGTCAAAGTCTATGATGTGGCCACCGATGGAAAGTGCGCTTACTTTTCAATGGAGCTTGTGCAGGGTGAGAGTCTTGAAACCCTCTTGAGCAAGCTCGGATCGCTTTCGCCGTCTTTGGCCTTTCAAATATTCGGGCAGTTGATGGAAGCCCTCGACTATGCCCATAACCGTGGTGTTATTCACCGAGACATCAAGCCCGGCAATATCATGATTGTTTGGCAGTCCGACGGCAGCGCCAAGGTCAAGCTAGTTGATTTCGGCATTGCCAGCTTTTATGGAGAAGCTTCTAATTCCATCTCTCTGACAAAGAGCGGCGAGGTGCTGGGGAGTCCGCTTTATATGAGTCCGGAGCAAGCCGTAGGTCAGAGAGTTGATAAGCGCACCGATATTTATTCTTGTGGTTTAGTGCTTTATGAAATGCTTACCGGTCAGCGCATTTTTCAGGGTGAGTCGGCCATGCTCACCCTGGGCATGCATATCAGCGAAGACCCAGTGCCGATTTTATTGGAGAAGTTTGGAGAAGATTCGCCGGCGGCAAAAGTGATTGCCGGTTGTCTTGAGAAAGAGCGTGATCGCCGCTATCACATTGCCGGTGAAGTTCTCGATGATTTGAATCATCTTGAGCTCTATCCTTTTCGCTATCAAGGCGCCATTTTGAGAAGCAAGAGTAGCCCGCGCACCAGCCAAAATAAACTTGAAGCAAGACAGTTGTATACCAGCTCTCTCAGCCCTGGTCGGACCATGCCATGGGCTGTTCTTGCTTGCTTCTTTCTTATTCTTGCCGGGCTCAGTCTTGGTTTGATTTTTTATGCCACGAGAGACTCCAAGGTCGGTGCCGGTAAGCTGACCACTGTGCCAAGCTCTATTTCTGTCAAACAAGATGAGGCGGCACAGACAGAGCAGCGCCAAAACAATGATGAAATGGCCAAACTTGATGCATATCTCTCTGCTACCACCCCTTTTTCTCGGCTTGAGAAGCGAGAAGGGCGTCTCTGTCGTGTCTTTAGCTTTGCCAAAGATAGTTCGATAGGCTTTATCATAAATTCGAGCGGACTGCCTAGCGATGCTGCCGGCGACTTGGTTTTTGCCGCCGATGAAGAACTGGCATTCGTGCCCTTCACCAGTATCGGTCGCTATCCGAAACTCTTCCAGCGCTTTCGCTCGGATGACTTTGTCGCTGTCGAGATCAGGCGTAATCTTTCGGTCAATAGCGAGACACTTTCTCATCTTACCCATATGAAGAAACTGCGCCGTTTGGTGCTGGAAAGCACTGACGTGCGCAATGACCTTTGTGAGACTCTCAATCAGCTTCCCGCTCTCGATGACTTGACTATCAGCGGCAGTCGAGTCGAGCCTGAAGCTTTGGCTAAGTGGCGGGGGGTGGCTAAGCTCAAGCACTTACGATATAGCGCTTCCGCCACCACGGCTAGTTTGCTTGATGCCATCAAAAGCGCCACCGACCTAGAGAGTCTCAGCATTTACGGTTTAGAAATAAATGCCGCTGATTTGAAGACTCTGACTAAGTTTAAGAAGCTGGCGCAGCTCAAGTTTACCGAGCCAGACTTGACTGCAGAAGACCTTGCCGTCTTGACCGCTCTGCCTGAGTTGCAAACATTAAGAGTAAATGGCTGTGTAGTGGGACCAATATTTGAGCCGGTTATAGCTAAGTTCCAAAAACTGAGGTTTATGGAAGCCCCCTTTGCTTACTGGACTTATATTGATTACGCCAAACTGAAGAAAGATCGAAAAGGCAAGCCCGCACTAAACTTGCGCGAGACAAGAGTGGTCGATCTAGAAGACGGACTTGCGGCGGAGTTCGAGTGATGCGGCGGATGTGGCATAATCTCTTTAACCCGCTTTGAACGGGCTATTGGGATTAATGTTTTTGCTCAACTTTATTGGGAAAGGCGATATGGAAACCAAACTGGCTGGCAGAAGGGTGCTGGTGACTGGCTGTGCCGGTTTTTTGGGACCTTGGGTTTGTGAGCTTTTGCTCGAGAAAGGTGCGCAAGTTGTCGGTCTCGATAGAGAGTACAAAGATGCTTCTCGAATTTACGAAGTGCAGCGCCGCTTTCCTTCTCTCAAGCTGGTAAATATAGATATAGAGCATTATGATGCGCTCTATAAAACCATTGCCGAAGAAGGTATCGAGGTGATTTTTCATTTGGCCGCCCAAGCCATTGTGGGAGTCGCCAACGAAAATCCTCTGCCGACCTTTGCTTCCAATATCATGGGCACCTGGAATCTCATGGAATCTGTTCGCCTTTTGCTGAACCAGGGGGCCAAGATTGAAGCCCTGGTGGTGGCCTCGTCAGACAAAGCATACGGCGACCAAGAAGTTCTGCCATACCTGGAAGATGCACCGATGCAGGGGCGTTTTCCCTATGATGTTTCGAAAAGCTGCGCCGATTTGATAACCCGCTCATACTTCCATTCTTATTGCTTACCGGTGGCTGTTACTCGTTGCGGCAATCTTTATGGCGGTGGCGACCTAAACTTCAGCCGTATTGTTCCTGGCACAATCAAGGCTGTGCTTGCCGGTGAGGCGCCGCTGATAAGATCAGACGGTTCGCCGGTGCGTGACTATATTTTTGTCAAAGACGCAGCTCGGGCTAACATTGCTCTTGCCGAGAGACTATTGGACGATAAATCTATCGCCGGCATGGCTTTCAACATTAGTAACGATGCCCCTGTCTCGGTATTACAAATTGTAGAGTCTATTCTCAAAACTCTCAAACGAGAGGATCTCAAGCCGGTGGTGCTCAACCAGGCCAGTCGCGAGATTCAGGCACAATATCTCAGCTCTGCCCGTATGCGCGAGATTTTGGGCTGGGCGCCGCAATATAGTCTTGAGCAAGGCTTGACTGAGGCTGCCGCCTGGTATGGCTCTCATCTTGCCAGGGTGGCGGCTAAATAACCAACGATTTGCCAGTCGGGCTCTTTTTATTTATCATATGAGCTTTGCATACTGAGGAGATAGCTCATGCTGAGCCCATTAGCTGGTAAACCGGCCACCGACGAAATGCTCGTCAATGTTCCCCGTCTGGTAACCACCTATTACACCGACAAGCCCGACGTCTCGCAGCCTTCTGAAAGAGTCGCTTTTGGTACTTCCGGGCACCGCGGCTCCTCTCTCAACCGAGCTTTCAACGAAGAACACATATTGGCAATCACCCAAGCCATTTGTTTCTATCGCCAAGAAAACGGCATCAACGGACCGCTATATCTTGGTATCGATACCCATGCTCTTTCCGAGCCCGCCTTTGCCAGCGCTCTGGAAGTGTTGGCCGCCAATGAAGTCAATGTCATGATCGACCAAGAGCTTGGCTTCACCCCTACTCCTGCTATTTCGCTGGCTATTTTGAATTACAACCAAGGTCGCAAGAGCGGCTTAGCTGACGGTATAGTGATCACTCCCTCGCATAACCCACCTCAAGACGGTGGCTTCAAGTACAATCCGCCCTCCGGTGGACCGGCCGACACCAATATCACTGGTTGGGTCGAGAAGAAAGCCAATGAGCTTATCGCCGCCGGCTTGAAAGGTGTGAAACGGGTTCCTTTCAGACAAGCAATGGCCGCTTCCACTACCCACAGATTTGATTATGTTGGGCTCTATGTCAAAGAACTAGCATCTGTAATCGACATGGACGCCATCGCCAAGTCGGGCATCAAGGCTGCCGTAGACCCCTTGGGCGGCGCCGGTATCGCTTATTGGGAGCGCCTCACTGTCGACTATAAGTTGCCCATCACCGTGGTCAACAAGAAGGTCGACCCATCATTCTCATTCATGCACGTTGACTGGGACGGTAAGATTCGCATGGATTGCTCATCGCCCTATGCCATGGCCGGGCTTATCAAAATGTGTGAACACTATGACTTGGCCTTCGCCAACGACACCGACCACGATAGACACGGCATCGTCACCCCTGCCGGTCTGATGAATCCCAATCATTTCCTCTCGGTGGCTATCGACTATCTCTTCCAGAATCGCACCAATTGGCGTAAAGATGCCGCCATCGGTAAGACTGTCGTGAGCACTTCGCTCATCGATCGTATTGCCGCCAAACTAGGGCGTAAACTGGTGGAAGTGCCGGTGGGCTTCAAATGGTTCGTTGAAGGTCTAATTGACGGCTCCTTTGGCTTTGGCGGCGAAGAAAGCGCCGGGGCTTCTTTCTTGCGCAAAGACGGTTCTGTCTGGACTACCGACAAAGACGGTATTATCTTGGCTCTACTTTCTGCCGAAATCACCGCCGTCACCGGTAAAGATCCCGCCAAGCACTATGCTCGTTTGACCGAAGAGTTCGGCGCCCCCTGCTATGCCCGCATTGACGCGCCGGCCACTCCGGAAGAAAAGAACAAGCTGAAGAAGCTCTCGGCTGAAGACGTTAAGGCATCGGAATTTGCCGGAGAGAAAATAGTCGGCAAATATACCAGTGCGGCAGGCAATAACGAAGCGATCGGCGGTCTGAAAGTGGCTACCGAGAACGGTTGGTTTGCCGCCAGACCTTCGGGAACAGAAGATGTTTACAAGATTTATGCCGAATCATTCAAATCGGAAGAGCATCTCAAACAAATTCAGAAAGAAGCCCAAGAACTGGTCAAGGAAGTGCTTTCTCCCCAGCCGCAAAAGGCTTAAGGTCTGTTCGTAGAAACCCGATTTACACTATTGGGGCGCTGACTAAACTAAGAGTATCTACTCTGGTTTTCTTTCATGCCTAACCCCATTCAAATTGCAGAAATCGCGCAAGCCGCTGGACGGGCTGCCGCGCCTCTGGCTAGGGAGCTGGCGGAGGAAGCTGCTCAATTGCTTGGTCATGGCTCCCTGGCTAAATCTGGTTTGGCTGAAACTGGTTTGACTAGAACCGGCCTGCAATCGGCGGGTACAGAAACAGCTGCGAGGAAGCTGGCAATAAATGAAGCCCTGCCTAAACAGTTAGCTGCCGGAGAAGGTGGACGCGCCCTTAGCCTTAGCGAGGCGACCAGCCGGGCGGCGGCTGTACCCAATCCGTATTTGGCGGAATTCAATGCTTTGCAGAAAGACCCGTCTTATCGCCGTGCCATTGATATAGCGCGCGGGCGAATTGATTCGAGCAGCAGCGAATATTCGCTAGCCTTTCGCCAGCAAAGAGAAATGCGCTATGGTTTGACCAATAAATATGCCTGGGCAGTGCCCAGTCAAGAGGCTTTAGCCACTATTGCCGCAGAAGGTCGGGTGGTGGAAGCCGGCGCCGGTTCAGGCTATTGGGCGAGTCTTTTGCGGGCGATGAAGACCGATGTGATCGCCTTCGATAAGCATGGCACCGACCTTGCCGCTAACCATTTTCATAAAGCCAGCCCGGTGAAAGCTTGGACCGATATAGCCAGGGGCGATGCCGCGGCGGTAAAGCCCCATGGTGATCGTTCGCTTTTCATGAGCTTCCCGCCGCACGACGAACCTTTTGCCTATGACGTGCTCAAAAACTATCGCGGCAATCGTTTTGTCTATGTCGGCGAAGGTCCCGGCGGCGTCACCGGCGACGATAAGTTTTTCAACTTGCTGGCTAAGCGCTGGAAAGAAGAGAAAACAGTGGCTATACCAAATTGGGAAGCTTCGGATGGTTTTCTGCGCGACGCTCTCACTGTTTATGTCAGGCGCTAGAGCTGAGCTGTTAATTGTCTGAATTGGACGGTGCCGGTCTGCAATCTATTAGGTTGGCGCCGCAACTTTGTCTCAATCATCTGACACAACTTTGACATCGCCAAATTAGACACTCTTTGCACAAGGGCGTTGTCCGTTTTTCTTCAGGATTTACTAAGATGGCAGAGAAAGACTTCGAGAATAGTTATCGTCAAGCTGATCAGCCCCAAGCCGTTGAAGCTTTGCATTCGTCAGTGGATTTTGAGGCGAACAATTTGACCAAGTCACTAGTTGTTCAGGCTGAGCAGAATGGCAAGATGGAAGCTCAGGGTGTTTTGCCGACTTTGAGTATCGATTTTCTTAAGAGCGATCTTGCTTCGGTAGGCAATAACTTTGACCGTGCCGTCGACGGTGAGTTTTCTAAGGGCAACCTTGCGTCCGATCTGGGTAACCACACCGTGGCGACTTTTAACGGTATGGCTGATGCCGCCCTGGAAGTAGCCGGCGCCGGTCGGCGCAACGACATGGTGGACAGTGCAGATTTATCTTTGGTGAATGAGGGCAAAGCAGTTTTCAATCAAGCGCTTGAAGAAAAGAACCCACAAGCCCTGAAAAACTTTTTGGACAAGGCTTTACCCGATGACGGCAGCCAAGCTGTCGAGAATGAGAGAGTAGCTTTGCTTGCCCGTCTGGCTCTAGAAAACAACGAAGACCTGAGCGGCGAAGCGCAGATGGGGGCAGCCTGGGCTGATATGCGCACTTTGCGGCAGGGGGGCGAGCAAGACTTCGCCAATGCCGAGCATTATCTGCTGCAGGCCTCTTATGGTGCTAGTCAGTACAAGGCTGAAGTAGCCACCGGTGCCATTTTGCCAACTGTTTATGATCTAGGCAAAGAAGCCATGGGCTTACGTGACGACCTTGCCGGTATGAGCCAGGAAGAGATGGCGGCTAGCCACCAGACCTGGGGCGAGCGAGCTGCCGCTGCTCAAGCGGGCGCCTTTTCTGATGGTACTATCCTTGGTGACGTCAAGAATGAAGCTATCGAGAGAGCTTCTGAAGTAATGAAGGTTTTGACTATTCCAGCTGGTTCTGAACCCAGTCTCAATCAGTATGCCTGGCAGATGGCCGGATTTAGCCGCGGACTTTCGGCAAGAGAAAAACCGCAATGGTAGAGAGCATTTTTTTTTGATTCGATTTGATTTGAGGCTAATTGGCTTAGCCTAGATTGGCTTGGCTTGGCTTGGCTTGGCTTGGCTTGGCTTGGCGTCAGCGCCGGCGAGGCTCTTTCGGTGGGGTCGGTTTTAGTGCTTCACTATCGTCTAGTTTCAGGGCTTTCCAACTGCCTGTCACCAGACCGTTCGCCTTGGCGCTCACTTGCTCGGCTTCTTTATCGCGACCGAGAGTCTTGAGCAGATCGGCAAGACCTTTTTCGGCATGCATAGTGTCTTTGTGAGTCGGTCCCAGTGCCACTTTTCTGATATTGATACAATCGTTGTATTCTTTCTCTGCTTCGGCATAACGACCTTGCACGTGAAACAAAGTAGCCAGGTTGTGATGGCAAAGCGCTACCGAAGCATGACTCTTGCCGTAGGCGATGCTGTAAACTTGCAGACATTTTCTGGCATAGTTTTCGGCTTCGGTATAGCGACCCATCAAATAGTGCAGCCCGGCAAGGTGATGCCCGGTGTCGGCAACATTGGGGTGATTTGAGCCATAGAGAGAAATCTTCAGTTGCAGTGAACGACCCCAAATCATCTCGGCCTGTCCAAACTTTTCCATGGCAAAAAGCACTTCGCCGGCTTTGTCCAGCGCTTTTCCCAGCCGCGGATCTTTAGCAGCAAAGCCCTCCGCTTGCGAAATGGCTTGATTCCAAAATTCCAGAGCTTTGTCGTATTGTCCGTTGGCGAAGGCGGCTTCGGCTTTTTGCTCCAACTCTTCATAGGTCAGTGCTGGTTCTTTATTGGGCACTTCTGCCGCTGCTGCATCAAATCTTACTTTGGCAGACCAAGCGGCGTGTTCGGAAGCACCAGAGGCCGGCGGTGTCTGATTATTGGTTTGACTGGGTGGCGGCGTCGGTTGCACGGCATTGAGCGAATTGTTAGACTGCCTGGCTTGGGCGGCTTTCTGGGCGCAGGCTCTTAGATTTTCAGCTTCCAACTCGCGGTGGGTTTGATTGAGCAAGTCGGCATAGGCGTGTAAGACCTGTAAGACGCTGGCGTTTTCGCCGCCCAGTTGTTTGGTCTTTATGCTCAGTGCTGCTTTATATAAGGGCTCCGCCTGACCATATTTTTGCTGCATATGATAAATCTGCCCCAGTCTAAAGGCAGAGTCGGCATATGACAAATGCTCGGTGCCGTGTATCTCGCGGAAAATATCGAGGATTTGACGCCCGGTCTTTTCTGCTCTGCGGAACTTGAACTGTTTGGTGAGCACATCGGTCAGGCCAACCAGGGTAATGATATAGCGCTCGTCTGCTTTGCCGAAGTCTTCAGCTTCTAAGAGGGCGGTGGAAAGTAAGAGTTCAGCATACTCGTGATTGCCGGCTCTAGAGGCTTCAACAGCCAGTTTGAAAGGCTTCTGCCAGTCGTTATCCATTAAAAAGGGTATCCAGTCGAGGAGGAGGGCTATAGCTTATGTTTTTGCTTCTTTCCTCACGCTGATTATGCTTAAACAGATTGTTATATTATGATGCGTCCAAATTTGAATTGATAGTTGAAATTGGGCTGCGTCTTTCCTCTCTGCTTTGGCTCCTTCTATTGGGAATGCCTATCTTGAAGAAATAGAGCGATTCTTCTTCACTCTCTTCAAGATTAAGCAGTTTCGCTGCCAGCGACTCCGATAGAGCCGGGGTCATCCATGAGCCCAGACCGTGCTCGTAAACTGTATTGACCAGAGCCTGACCGGCGGCGCCAAGCAACAATATCATTTCGAAGTAATTGCGGGGCGTCGATTCTTCGTGCTTCTTGAGGGCATCCATTGAAATGACGAAGAACCAAGAAACGCCACCGCCATTCAACCACCACTGACCGTGGCAGCATTCAAGGAGGTCTTGGCGCTTATACTGACTGCGGCAAACTTCAAAGCTTTCAAGCTCTCGGTTATAGCGATAGACGCCTTTTTCCAGACCTTCCACCCCTTGCACCAGCACTCTAAAATCAAGCCATAGACTCTGGCCAATGGCAAAGTCAACGTCTCGGGCAATCTCTTTGAGCGTTTCCAGTTTGACCTTCTCATCCGTAAAGATTCTCTCGGCACGTCTATTGAGTAAGGTTGAGAGGTGATGTCCTATTTCGGCGACGTTTTGCTTAAAATAGGTATGAAATCCGCAATCCGACTTGCTTGCGAAGTCGGTGAACATATAGCAGGCGGCTCTTTGCAGATTATAAGACTCCCAGGTGGTGCCTTCGCTCACTCCACCTTTATCGCAGTCGACCAAGAGTCCTTCTCTGTATGCTGCTTCGATCATCGGTCTTGGATAGCCATCGATGACCGCGTCTTCGATTGAGGTCGGTCTAGAGAATCTTTCCAGCATTTCTATTTCGCTCAGCGAAAGTCTACTTCGCATAGTCTGTCCAGCCGGTGTCGATTTGCCGGCGGGACGCAGGTATAGTAAAGGGAACGTTTGTAAGAGACTCATAGTAATTCTCCTTTTAGTTGCGACATTGCGACAACGCGACCACAGACATAAGCGTTTGTCTGTATTTGTCTAAGTGCAACAGTTTTGAAACGGGCTCGCTTGGGTAACCATGGCGGCAGCTGGTTGTGATACTAATTGCGGTGCAAAGTTTGGTGATTAAAGACTTTGGCGATTCTAAGACTTCGGCGATTCTAAGACTTTGGCGATTCTAAGACTTCGGCGATTCTAAGACTTTGGCGCGGGAAAAGTTCGGTAGATCGGGTGGCTCCGTACCGCCCTTGCCTCAGTCGGAGTGAAGAACTGAGGCAGGGCGGTGAGAGCCCAAACCAGCACCGGCTCATCAACAATATAGTTGGGCTCGCCCGAAGCCAGCTCTATTGCAAATGTTCGCTTGTCGCTAATTGTTTTTAAATTTATGACAATAAGCCATCAAATACGGTGCTGTTTGTTTCTGCTTGCTTTTGCGGTTTTTGTAACTTCTGCTGCTCTTAGTTACTGACTTCGCAAAAGTTTGTTTGCCCTCAATATCTCAGCTCCTCCCAGCTGCGGTAGGGCGTTTAAAACGAGAATTAGATAGGTCCGGTGCGGTGCGCTAAAGATTTTTCTTGCTTGGTCTCTCTTTCGGCATCAGCCTTATTCGTTTTTGTATCGTCAATCTTTGCCTCATTCCTCCGCGAACTTGTTATTCGGTTGACTCTCAGTAATTCCAGACTAGTCTCAAATTGTGTGTAACTTGTGCGCAATTCTCCTGTGAACAGATGCTTGAACACAGCTTTAACGACCTTCTAACTTTTGAAGGCCTTTGCAAGGGGGCTTGGCAAGGCACTGAGCTCTCATGCAGGATTTTGCGCAATGAAAGCCTTTGCTTAGTGCTTGCTAGGGTCTGATAAATGCTGGATCTGGGCTGTAAGATTGCTGAAAGCTAGGCTTTTCGGCTTTGCTATCATCATTATGGGTATTATCTATAGAGGCCCTTAAATATCCTGGGACTGCTTGAGGCAGGTTTACTTTGCACGAGTCTTTTCATCTAGACATTTTTATTGTTCTCTTGATGGTGACCGCCAGCGTCGCTATGACCGTCAAGTGGGTAAAGCTGCCCTACTCAATCGCTCTTGTCATTGTCGGCTTGATAATCGGTGTCTTTCATCTGTTGCCCACGGTCGAGATGACGCCCGAATTGATTCTCTTGATTTTTCTGCCTGCAGTTCTCTTTGAAGCTTCTTGGAATATAGACCTGCGCGAATTGAAAGAAGCTTGGAAGCCTGTCACCGTGCTTGCCACCCTTGGGGTTGTGATAAACATGCTTCTGGTGGCTTGGTTTATGTATACATTTGCCGGTGTGCCGGTGGGTGCAGCCTATCTCTTTGGTGCGATGGTGGCTGCCACCGACCCTATTTCGGTCTTGGCGCTCTTTCGTAAACTCGGCATGAATCGCCATTTGACTATGCTTTTAGAGGGCGAGAGCTTATTCAACGACGGTACGGCGGTGGTTGCCTTCAAGCTCGTATTGGCAATTGTTCTCAGTGGCTCGGCTTTTGCCCCGGTGCAGACAGTGGGCGAGTTCTTCCTAGTGGTCTTGGGCGGGGCTGGTATTGGCGCCGCGCTCGGCTATGCTGCCTCTCGCATAACCAAAATTTTCGACGACCACTTGCTCGAAATTACCTTAACCACAATTCTTGCCTACAGTTCTTATCTATTAGCCGAACAGATGCATGTTTCAGCCGTTCTTAGCGTGGTCTCTGCCGGTATAGTCATGGGCAACTTCGGCAGCCGCACCGGTATGTCACCCTTGACTCGTATGGCGGTAAACTCGTTTTGGGAATACACGGCATTTTTAGTCAATTCGCTTATCTTCTTATTGATTGGCTTGCAGGTGAAATTTGATCTGCTGCAAAAGTATGGCTTGCAAATTGGTGTGGGCATAGGGGCTATCCTTGCCGCTAGAGCCGTGGTGGTCTATGGTCTCTGTCCTTTTCTTTCTACGCCACGTCACAAAATACCCTGGCGCTGGCGGCACCTTCTTTTTTGGGGGGCGCTTAGGGGGTCGCTTTGTATGGCTTTGGCTCTCAGTATTCCCGATAGCTATGCCTACAAAGAGATGATTACCATCACCACATTTGGTGTCGTATTGTTTACTTTGCTTTTGCCTGGTCTAACCATCGAGCCCTTAGTTAAGCTCATGAAGATGGCCGTTTCCGACCCCAAGCAAGTGCAGTACAAAGAGCTGAAAGCACAGCTAATCGCCAAGAAAAGAGCGTTGGCATATCTCGATGGACAGTCGCGCACCGGCGCCATCTCAGCCGTGCTATTCGAGAAACTGCATGCTCAAATAGAAGCTTCCAGAGATGACATTAAGCGGAAGATAGAAGATTTGCATCTGGAAGATGCTTCAATCAAGCTTTTAGAAGAATCTGAAACAACAAGACGCCTACAAGAATTGGAAAAAGATTGCTTGCGCGGTCTGGTCAAAGAGGGTCTTATCAGCGAAGGTAGTCTTCATAAGTTGCAGACCGAAATAGACGCGCTTTGGGCGGGCAATGATGATGAAGCTCTTACTGAAGAAGCCGTCGACGATGCCGTCACTGCGGCGGAGACACCTAAAGCTTCGCCGAGTGAGCTTGAATCGGGCAAAGCCTAGTATCCTGGGGAGATGGTGATGTCGCGCATGTTTTCTTTCTTTAGATCTAGATCGGCCGCAGGCTCTGTCTTGGGCATTTGCCTGCTTTTGGCTGGTATCTTTACTGGAGATGCTTGCCTGCCTGCATCGGCCGGGGCTGCGGGAGAGACCATGTGGGTTTTGGACTATAAGCATTTCGGTACCGGTTCTTACCGGGTGTTGCTTGCTAAGAATGCCGTCAAGCTAGTCAATCTCACTTCTGGAACGGTCACAATTTCGAGAGCACCCGAATGGAAGATAAGTTGCACGAATCCTGCTGATAAGCTGGAATGGCGGGGTTCTTTGGATTATTTTTCTCCGGCTTCTCTTTCTAATATTTCGAAGATGCCCTTTAACAGGTCGAAAGATAAAGAGAGCGGCAGAGAGAGAGTGCGCGGCTTGACCTGTAAAGTTTATGTCAGCGCGGAGGGAAACCATACCTGGCTTCCTGAGGATTTCAAAACGGCTCCGCAGGTCGGGCATCTGGTCTGTCGCTATTTCAATATGCCTCTTACCGACGTAGTGCCGGTGCGATTTTTGAAAGCAAGAGCGCTGGACAATATGAATGTGCGGGCGGTCAATAAAGCTAAGTTTGAGAAAGAAATGCCCTGGATGGGCTTTGAAAGACCTTGCAATCAACTGGCCGGTAAATATGGTCTAGACCTGACCAAATGCAGTCAGGTGCCCTTTAGAGAGTCGGAGTTTCAGTACCCTAAGGGCATGAAACAAACAAAGTCTTTGAAAGAAGTGCTCATTTCCAATCAGCAGAAGAAAGATTTTGCCGACCTGGTAGATGCTCTTGCGCACTAGGTTTTGAGCGGTAATTGGATCTTTGATATCTATTAGAACTCCAATAGCTATTGGCGCTCGAAGATTTATTTTCTTCGAAGATTGATTTGATTTTGAATATTTATTTGATCTTAAATATTTATTTGATCTTGTTCCAGGGCGCTTTAGCTATCAGCATGGCAAGGGCGCATGTGCCGGTCAATCCGGCAAAGGTAAGACCGCAGCCGATAAAGCCCGGTATTAGAAAGAAAAGTTTATTGACTGTGAATCCTAGAATAACTCCAGTCAAAAGCATAAGTCCGATGGTTAGCTGCACTTGTCTTTCCAGTGACAGCCTTTCTTTGCCGGCGCAGACGGGCAAGCCGGCTTTCTGCCAAGCAGTCATGCCACCTTCCATTACGCAGGCTGCATAGCCGTATTTAGCCAGGGTTTCGGCTGCTCGACCGGCGCGCATGCCCGATTTGCAGACCAAAATCAGCTTTTTGTCTTTCTTGATCTCGCCGGCGCGGTTCTGAATTTCATCAAGGGGAATATTGACTGCTCCAGCCAGTTTTACACCATCGAATTCGAGCGGCGTGCGCACGTCTATAATCTGAATCTCTTCAGGGGTCTTTAGGGCTTCGCAGACAGCTGTGCAGGGCAGTTTTTCCAGCTTAGCAGTAGTCATATCTTCTTTCCTTTTTGTATTGGCATGATTTACTTGCCGGTGATATTAAGTATATCGTTGTTTGGTTAAATAAGCAAGTGGTTTGTTGACGGTTTAGTTATGTATTGCTATCGTCCTATTAACGCTTAATGTTCAAGGTGAAATCATGGCCCAGAAGAAAGGCAAAAACGAAAGCAAGCTTGCGGGCAAGCACGAGATAAAGAAAGAGCCGCTTTCTAAGGAAGCTCTGGAGATGGTGGCGGCAAGGTTTAGAGCCTTGGGCGAGGCTTCGCGCTTGGAACTGCTTCAGCATTTGATGCAAGGCGAGAAATCAGTGCAGGAGTTGTGTCAGCTAACCGGTTCAAGCCAAGCTAATATTAGTAAGCATCTGTCTTTGCTTGCCGATCAGGGAATTTTAGCGAGGCGCAAGCAGGGCCTGTTTGTCTTCTATTCGATCGCCGATCAAAGTATATATACGCTATGCGATACCGTATGCGGTGCGCTTGAGAATCGCTTTGCTCTTGTGCAGAAGCATTTTTCTCATAGTCCATCAGAAAGATAGCTTTATGGCGCTATACTTCTTTAGTGCGACAGGCGCAAGATAAGCCGGACTGTTGCACGTTGGCTTCTTGCCTTGTTATTCAGTCTGGTATCGGCTGTCCCCATTGCTTAGTCAGCACGCTATGTTCAGGGTTATTGGCTTTGAGCCAGTCTAGATGAACAGTGTGCTTTTCGATCAAATAGCGCAAGGGTATCCGCTCCGAGCTGTTTGCTTCCTCTATATCTTCACTAAAATGAGCGCAGGAATGAAAGTAGTAAGCAATAAGCTGAATGCGCACCTTTATATTGCTGCTATTTTCAACAAGCAGCTCTTCTAAAGCCTCGGCTTCTTCAGCTCTGAGCTTCATTCCCTTTAGATAAAGTTCGGAATCGCGACTGATCAGATCACTTACTCAGATGCGGGGCGTTTGCAAGGCGGTAAACTGTTCGTCTTCTATGTTGCCGGTGTTTCTTGTGCCGGCGGGTTCAAAGACCAAAACCTGGCATTCTTCGTCGGCGGCGCTGCGGTGCTCGGTGCCCTGCGGCACCACCAAGGCGTCACCGGGACCAAGATGCACAGTGTGGTCGCGAAATTCGATACGCATATTGCCTTTCCAGACCAAGAACATTTCGTCTTCGCGTTCATGATAATGCCAGGGAAATTCGCCCTGAAGCTTGACCAGCTTTACCTCTTGCTGGTTGAGGGCGGCAACCACCTTGGGTTTCCAGTGGTCGCTGAAGAGTTCGAATTTTTCTTTTAGATTGAATTTTTCCATGGCAATTAATTGAGAAGAATACGCATTGCGTTAATTTACCATCCGGAAAAGAAAATTTCAGGAATTTGTGTGTCAACTGGATGTCAACTTGGCGTTCTAATCTCTCAATACAAAGCAGTTCACCCCAGTTTGCACCCCGCCTAACTTTCAACCCTTTTCTTGGAGCAGAAAAACTATGGATTTTACTAACTATCAATCAACAAAAGACCAAGTTGCGTTTGGCGAAAAAACTGGTGATAAGTTTTCTGCCAGTTCTTCCATGTTTGCTGATGCGATGAATGGAGCGCAAGTAAAGAAGATATTGTGCGATAAGTTTGGCTGTGAACCAAGTCTTCCGCCGATTGTAATTGAGCCCAAGCCCAGAGATACTTGCGTGGAGCGCGCCAATGGTGAGATAGCTTGCGGCACAGAAATATCACCTGAAAGTATTCGTGGCGGCAAAGGCAAAATTGACTTTCCGAATCCTGATTTTATAAAGCCTGATGTTACAAAACCAGAGCAGGTCAAGCCCGAGTTTATAAAGCCTGAATCTGTAAAGCCTGATTTTGTCAAACCCGTGCCGGAGAAACCGGGAAGCGGAGATGATCAAGGTGAGGGTGGAGGCAAAGGAAAACCTAAGAATCCCGAAGAATGTCGTGATGTTGGATATCTCTTGTCGAATCCTCCTATTGCAGTTTGTTTGGATGATATGAATAGTGGAGACGGCAAAAAACCATCTTCTCGAATTGGTTCAGAACGCTGGGGCGGAAATGAGAAAGAGCAAAGCGGATCGCAGAAAGATAAGATCAAGACTTTGCCTTCAGGTAAGGGCTTCATCAAGTTGCCTGGTCTAGTTTTAGAGTAGCCGTGGGGGCATGGCAAAGAAAATCCAAGTCGCAGCGCAACCGGCGACTTGGATTTTCGCTTTCAGTCAGAATCTTTTGATCTCACATTTTTTTTGAGAATCATTCTTTTCCAAGTGTCATCGTCATGTCAACTTGGCGATCTATTCTCTCGATATAAAGCAATTCACCCCCGCTTGCACCCCGCCTCAATTCCATCACTTTTCTTGGAGCAGATAAATATTATGGAACGCAGTAATCAAGCTATTAATGACAAAATCGATGCAAACAATCAACAAAATACCCTATCTGAATCATCTAGTTCTCGTCTCTTGGATGATGCCTTGTCGTCAATGCAAGCCAAGAAATGTTTGAGCAAACTTGATTGCGGTGGTTCTTTTGCGGAAGACAAGCCGTACTATCCGGATAAGCCGCTGCCAGAAATAAAATCGCCGGAAATAAAAATTCCAGAGATTAAAATGCCGGAAAAGCCTAAGCCCGAATCGAGAGATACTTGTGTGCAGCGGGCAAATGGTGATATCGCCTGTGGTACCGAGCTTTCTCCTGAGAATCTGCGCGATCGTCTGATGAAGAACAAGATTATTGAGGGACTATCAACCTGGAAAGATAAGTTCAAGCTACCCTCCCTCACGCTAGAATAGCCATTTGGGGTATGGCGCAGAAGATCCAAGTCGCACCGGAACCCGCGACTTGGATTTTCTGTTTCTATAGTGGTCCTTTTCTGATGTCTGATTCATAAAAGACAACTTTTCTGGGTGTCATCCTCATGTCAACTTGGTGATTTATTCTCTCATTACAAAGCAGTCAAATCGCTTATAGCCCGCCTCAATTTCATCCCTTTTCTTGGAGCACATATATTATGGAACGCAGTAATCATGCTACTAATGATAGAACCGACAGAAACGAGCTGCTTAATAGTCAGCCCGATTCGCCCAGCGCTCTTCTCTATGCTGATGCCGCGTCGTCAATGCAAAGTAAGTGCTTGACTGCCAAGGGTTGCGTAGATCAGTTTTATGACGAACCCGTGAAACCCTATCCGATCAAACCGGCCCCTGAAAAACCGAGAGACACTTGTGTAGAGCGAGCCGGCGGCGAGATTGCCTGCGGCACCGAGATTAACCCCGAGACTCTGCGCAACTGGAAGATCAAGAAAGACTATTTGAATTCGCAGAAAGGCGAGGTCAATACTATGTCTTCAGGTAAGGGCTTTATAAAGTTGCCCGGAATGATTTTAGAATAGCCATAGGGGCATGGCAAAGAAAGTCCAAGTCGCACCGGAACCGGCGACTTGGATTTTCTTTTGGTGCTGATTTTTGCGACCGTAATATATTTACCCCAAACCCCGCTAGAATAGGTCAAACTATAAGGTTGAACTAGACAGTCAAACATTAGAGAAAAGGCGGTTGAAATTGACAACGATTGGTAAGTCGAGTGATCAGTGCAAAGATCTGTCGAACGCTGTGGTGCGAACCGCCCAGGCCAATGACGTCGAGGCGGCGACAGATGTTTATCTGGTTAGTCTCGAAGACCTGAAACGGCGTCACGGTGCACCAATCACCCCCATGGATCGTGATGATTGGTTGCGCGGCTATGCTCATGTATTGAACACCGGCATTTTTAACGTCATTGAACTGGACGGGAAAGTGGTCGGTCTAGCTAATGGCGTCTTGCGAGACGACCTTTGGTTTTTGAGCGGCTTTTGGATGCTGCCCGGCTATCAGGGACAGGGTCTGGGGCGGCAAGTTTTGGATAAGACTTTTGCCGAGGCGGCAGAGCGCGGCGCTAAGCGATATTTCGTCTGGGCGAGCATAGACTTGCCGGCTGTGGCAAACTATATGCGTTTGTCGATGCTGCCCGGCTATCAGATTTTTACTATGCGTGTGCCGCTCGATTCGGCCGCTCGACCTCGCAAAGAAGCCGCCTTGCTTGAGCAGTATCTTTTGTCGCCGCTGGAACCTCAGGCAGCCGCTGAAATTGATAGCGATATTAGAGGTGTCGGCCGCATTGAAGACCATATCTATTGGTCTAAAGACCCAGGACGGCAAGGATGGCTGGTACGCCACCATGGTCAAACGGTGGGCTATTTCTATCAGAGACTGGGGCAGGTGGGCGCTCTCGCTTATCTAGATAAAGGCGACGAAGGGGCAATGCTCGACCTGGCTCTTGCCCAATCTGCCAAATGCGAAGCGGCGCAGGCTTCTGGGGCGGTGACCGTCATGGCTCCGGGCATAAATACCTCGGCATTAAGCTCTTTACTAAGTCGTGGTGCTCGCTTCACCAGCTACTCTCATTTTCTTACAAGCGCCCCCTTTGGGCGTCTTGAAAATTACCTGCCCTCTGGACCGCATCTTTATTAGGTGCCTAGTTTTGTTCCAATTTGGGCAAAATTTTCAATATCGAGTATCATCAAATTCGTGTCTAATATTGGTAAGCAAATCTGTAAGCTCAGTTTTGCCAGAGTAAAATAGCAAAAGGGATCATTAATACCCGTATGGAATTAAGAAAAAGAACTGTGAGGCGGTTTGTCTGTCGTTCCGTCTCTTTGGCATTGCTTTCAAATGTGATGCTGCTGTCTGTTTTCCCCGCTGCTTACGCTCAGTCGCCGCCCAGTCAGGGCTCTGGCGCATCTTCAGCAGCTGCCACTAAAGAAACCGCTGCGCCAAAAGCTTCAGACGGTGTTGCTTCTGCTGATTCTGCCTCAAAGAAAGAACCCGATAGCGCCGTCATCAAGGCTATGCAAGCAGAGTTAGAGCGCTCGATGGCTAAGCTCAAGCATGCTGCCGCCGCACCGCTCTATTTCTTGAGCTATAGCGTCTATGACGTCAAAAACATCAGCATGATGGGCAGCTATGGTGCGCTCGCCTACGATCAAGACGACCGCAGTCGCAGGCTTTATGTAGAGCTTAGAGTGGGCGACAAGAAGCTGGACAACACTCACCAGTTGCGAGCCCATTTGCAAGCTTCACCGCCTCTGGCTTTTGGTCAGGGCTCTTATGGCGGCGGTTCCTTTCCCCTCGAAGATGATGCCGACGCTATTCGCACTAGACTGTGGGATGCCACCGACAGCGCCTTTAAGCGAGCCCAGGTCGACTATATGAAGGTCAAGACCAATAAAGACGTAAGGGTGGAAGAAGAAGACGCCAGCGACGATTTTTCTGATGCCGTCAAGCAAGTGCATTATGAGGCGCCTATCAATGTTGATATAGACAGAAAAGCCTGGGCCGACCGCCTGAGAAAGTCATCCGCCATCTTCAAAGAGTACGGCGAAATCAATGACTCATCGGTGAATTTGAGCATCGAACAGGCTCGGCGCTATATGGTCAACTCCGATGGCAGCATGCTGGAAGACAATATGAAAAGTCTGCGCATCACTGCCGAAGCCAGTGCCATCGCCAAAGACGGAATGGTTGTGCGGCTTTTTGACGGCATCGAAGCGACCAAGCCGGAAGAATTGCCCAGCCAAGAAACCATCGATGCCATGGTGCGCAAACTGGCCAAGGCCGTGGTCGACCTGCGCAATGCACCGCCGGCGCAGCCCTTCGTTGGTCCGGCTATCTTGAATTCTAAAGCTGCCGGTGTATTCTTCCATGAAGTGCTTGGTCATAGAGTGGAAGGGCACAGGCAGAAAGATGAGAGCGAAGGCAGAACCTTTGCTCAGAAGGTCGGTGAGCAAATCATGCCGCCTTTTATGTTTGTCTATGATGACCCTACTCGCGATACCATGGGCGAGAAACCTTTGGTCGGCAATTACAAGTTTGACGATGAAGGCGTGC
The DNA here is from genome assembly GCA_019745415.1 of Candidatus Obscuribacterales bacterium. GTDB lineage: Bacteria > Cyanobacteriota > Vampirovibrionia > Obscuribacterales > Obscuribacteraceae > Obscuribacter. The sequence continues at coordinate 20,673 of JAIETF010000011.1, forward strand.
CTGCTCAAAGAGTGCAGCTGGTCGACAAAGGAGTGCTGCGCGGCTTCTTGATGGGGCGCAGCCCAATTCGCAATTTCGCCGCTTCCAATGGTCACGGACGCTGCACGCCGGGCTCTGCACCGGTAGCGCGTCAGGGCAATCTAATCGTCGACTCTTCCAAACGCGTGCCTTATGCCAAACTAAGAGCCATGCTCATTCAAGAGGCTAAAGCTCAGCACAAGCCTTATGGTCTCGTTATAGACGAAATATCGGGTGGTTTCACCATCACGCAAAATTACATGCCGCAGTCTTATTCACTATTGCCCTTGCGGGTCACACGAGTTTATGCTGATGGGCGCCCCGATGAATTGACGCGCGGCGTCAATATTGTCGGCACTCCGCTAAGCTCGCTCGAGCGCATTTTGTGCGCCGCCAAAGATGACGACACTTTCAACGGGCGTTGTGGTGCTGAGTCTGGTTGGGTGCCGGTATCGGCGACCTCACCTAGTTTGCTGGTCAAAACTATCGAGCTGGAAAAAGAATACAAGCAGCAGGATCAACCGCCGATTCTGCCCCCGCCGGCAATTGAGGGTAGATAAATGAAATTACAATTTGCACTGTCTATAACTCTATCTATCATCGGTGCCATTTCTTCCAACTTAAGAGTTGCTGCCGCCGAGACCGAGGCGATTAAAGCGCCTGAGGCTCTTTCTAAGCAAGATTCTAAGCAAGAATCTAAACAAGAGTCTAAGCAAGATTCTGTGAAAGATTCGGCAGAGAAAAAGACCGAGAGTAATAAACCAGCAGTGGCTTTGTCTCAAGAGGCGCAGGCTGCTAAAGAAGAAGCCCTCAAACAAGATTTGGTTTTGCGCGCTATGCACGATGAGCTGAAGCGCTCCATGACCAGCTTGAAATTACCCGAGTATCCGCTGCCTTATTTCGGCTCTTATCATGTAACCGATGAAAGGTTCGCCCAGATAAGCGCAAGCTTCGGCGCCCTCAACTACTTCGATGTTTCTAAGACCAGAAGCAGCGATGTCTCTTTTAGAGTGGGCGACATGCATTTAGACAATACCTCGGGTGCTGGCGGCTTCAATCAGGGGCGCGGCGGGCTTGTCGAAGAAGACAACTATGATGCCATTCGCCGCGACCTCTGGATGCAGTCAGACAGCTCTTATAAGCGGGCGGTTGAGTCTTTGACCGCAGCCCGAGCTCAACTTAAATATTTAAAGATAGAAGACCGTCCCGACGTCTTTTCATCGGCCAAGCCTGTAGTTTCGGTAGAGCCGGGCGCTGATTTCAACTACGACTTGGAGAGATGGAAAGTGGCAGTTAAGTCGCTTTCAGCCATCTTCAAAGAGTATGAAGTGATCAAAGAATCGAGCGTCAGCATGAACTTGAGGGCTCGCACGAAGCGCTTGGTAAACAGCGACGGCACACTGGTGCGCTTTGGCGAAAATGGCGTGCTCGTTTTTGTCAACGCCAGAGCCCAGAACGATGATGGTATGACGGTTGTCGACGGCGAGTTTTTTGCCGTCGAAGACGAGAAAGATTTACCCAGTCAAGCGGTGATGGAAGAGAAAGTGCGCGCTCTCTGCGCTAGGCTTGAGAGAGTGGTAAAGTCTAAGCGTTTTGAAGAATACTCAGGCCCTGTCTTGTTTGAAAAGCAGGCAGCCGGCGAATTGCTGGCCGGTATGTTGCCGCCGCTGGTGGTGGCGCGAGGCGAGGGCGGCTTTGGCAATGATGACGACCAGAAACTAGGCAAGGCTATCGTGCATCCTTCTGTTTCGGTTGCCGAAGACCCTTTGCAGAAAGTCTGGAAAGGCAAGATTCTCAAAAGCGGTTGGAAAATCGACTATGAAGGGGTGGAAGCCCGTCCGCTTAATCTAATCAGCAAAGGCGTCCTTAAGGAAGTTTGCAGCACCCGTACCCCCACCAGAGTGACAAAAGAGAGTAATGGTCACAACCGCGGTGGTTCGCCCAGCCCCGGGCACTTGTTTATATCGAGTGATTCAGGCAAGACCTATGCCGACCTCAAGGCAAGACTTATTGAGCTCGGTAAGGAAGATGGGCTTGAGCATGTTTATATAGTGCGTCGTATCGTGCCTAATTTCCTTTCTTCCGGCGGCGACGTGATTATGTTTGCCATTAACGGCTTGATGGATATGTTCAGACTGGGCGGCGGCGGTGGTTATGGGCCAGGCTCGCTGGCCGAAGTGGTGCGCATCGACGTCAAGTCGGGTCAGGAAGAATTGGTGCGCGGTGCGCGCATCAAGAGTGTGGCCAAAAAGAACCTCATGTCGATGAGTGTGGCTAGTGATGATGCCGATGTTTATACGGTATCTTATCCCACTGATCGCTCTTCGACCACAATCGGCATGGTTACACCCTCTGTGCTTCTCAAAGATGTTGAGTTCACCAAGCCGCCCCGCACCACCGAGCTGCCTCCTTATCTCAAAAATCCTTATTTCGAGATGAAGAAACTAGAGAAATAATGGTGGGGCGGGGAGTTGAGCGAAATTTACTGTTCTGGCGGCTATCTCAGAGAGTCTTTCATGTAATATTGCTGAAGCCTTTTGTTGCTCGGCTTGTCATTCATTCTGATGATGCCGACTTCGGTTTCAAAATCGATATCGGGCAGTATTTCACAGAGCGACGGACCTCTTGATGCTGACTTTTCATCTTCGGACTTTTGCTGAGCGGCGGCTCTCACCACGTTTTGGTAGACTTCAGGGGGCACGGCACCTTTGCTTTCATACTGATTGATTATTCCAATTAGTTGCTTGGCATAATGCGCTTTGACTGCATCGCTGGCGTTGCCAGACTCTAGCTGTGCTACTTCTAGAGGAGTCATATTGTTCTTAGCCGACTGCGAAATGCTTTTTTCGAGCGCTACTGTGCGTCTATCTAGTTCATCAAGCATAGGTGTTTTGGGTGGCACGGCAAAGCCGGTTTTCCAAAGACCAGGTCCGGAATTTTCGTTGTATTCTCTTACCTTTTGCTCTTCAGCAAAGAGCTGGCTGCGCTCTGCTTCGGTCATGCCGGCTCTAGCCAGTGTTCTGGCATGGCTATGCAGTGTATCCCGTTCGCCGAAAATACCCGCTACTGTATCTTTGATTGTAGACCAGGCGCCATCAAGTCCAGTCTTGTTCGATTCTGGCGTAAGGGCAATGAACTCGGGCAGAGCCTTGGTCTTGCTGCCATCTAAAGGAATTGAGTAATCAGGTAACTGGTAATAATCTTTGTTGAGCGTCGCTGTATCGTTTTTGCCTAAAAACTTGTTGATGCTCTTATCATTGATTGTGATATCAAGGAAATTAAGACTGTTGTTCTCATTGAACGAGCTTGTCTTTCCATCATTTATCGACAGGTTTTCAGGATTTTTCATTGCGATAGCTCCAGTAAGAAAATAGGGAAGGGGCGGAAATCGAGGCTTTTGTTTGTTTATGGCTTTTTTGATTTGTTTGTTTCCGATGATGAGATGATATCGACCGGTTTTGAAATTTTCTTGAAAGTCAAAATGTTTTCTTTAAATCGCCCCTCCAAGGCGATTAAAATAAAACAGCAGCCGGAACTGAGTTGACATAGACCGAACCGCTATAGCCCTTGCATGAGTTCAGCCTGCTTGTATATTTCATTAAGCATGCGAGTAGCAACTCTCGGTTTTCTTCGTCTAAATAGTCACCGGCAAGTATGAGTTTTCTGCTGCTGTTTTCAGCGCCAAAAAGTTGCCCGTTCGGCTTGATCAACTGCTGGTCGAATGCTGGCTTTAAGATGTCGAGATAGTCATCATTCTCGACTTCTAAGATAGCGTCTTTACCAGACTTGATTAGCTTAATTTGAACGTGCTTGTCTTTCAGTCGTTCTGTCACTAGGCGTTTCATTTCTGCTAGGTTTTGCAGGCACTGCTGGCCGCTCTTGCGGCAATGACGCTCAAGAAAACCACTAGAGAGGAAAGTTGTGAGAGTCTGCGACTCAAATACAGAGCAACTTGATTGTTCTATGCTGTGGTGTCTCTTGAATAGATGCACTAGAGCATTTGGAAGCACTAGCGCGCAGAGATTGGTCAGTGGCGACAGACTGCTTGTGAAGTCGACCAAATAGGTCACACTGCTTGAACTATCGAGGCTGAAGATGGCCGGCTGGCTGGCTGGACCTGAGCAATACTCGTGACCATAGTCATGTTCAAGAATATGACAGTTGTTTTCTTTTGCCCAATCTATGAGCCTTTGGCGCGATGCTTGATCTAGTGAACGAGTCGAACCCAGTCTTGTAGATGGCGTTGTGTAGAGCAGGCTGCCGAGTTTAGAATCTTGGCTTTTGGGAGGCTGGAAGGAGACAGATCCATTAACCGGCTCTTCAATTAAGCTGGCAATATTCAAGGCTTCAATATAATTGCTGAAGCGTGCTAGTTGCCTGGCGCTGGCAGCTAGATTAGGTGCATCAATCAACACTCTTCGATCGCTGCTTAGCGAGAAGGCTGTCGCTATTGCACACATAGCCGCAGTAGTGTTTTCAAAAATGAAGATTTGCTCCAGCTGGCAGCTGAGCCTTCTCTGCCGATTGAGATAGTTTCGCAGGGCGACTTTAAGTTCGAACATAACTGCCGGCTCAATGAATGAGCCCTTACTTTGAGCTTTCTTAGCTAACTTGGTGATAGCGCCGAACCATTTTTGCACCGGTAGGTGTGGTGATATTTTTATAGGCTTTTGATTCTCAAGTATAGGCATTTGACTCTCAAGGCATTGCTGCTGAGATTGAGTAGTCGCATGACAATCAATTACTACTGGCGCCAGTCCCTGACTTACTCTCAGTAGTCCTTCTCGAGCGAGTTGGTCGAAGGCGACGAGTATGGTGCTTCTAGAAACGGCATACTGCTGGGCAAGCGTTCTTGATGAAGGCAACGGTGAATCCTTGCTGTATCGCTTGGCTAAAATGTGTCGTTTGAGGTCTTCCGCAACATACGCATAAGGCTTTAGGTCAGCCTTGGCAGCAGCAGAGTTCTTCACTTCGGTAAAAGTCTTTTCAGTAGTCATTTTGCTCTCAGTTGATCGAATAAACATTTGCCCGGTTCTGAATTTCAGTTGACTCAAATTTAGATATTCGGTCTGAAAGTTTCTTGAAATTCAAAAGCAGGTTTGTTTGTCTTTCTATTTGAGCCTTTGGGGGCAACCAGTTTTGCGGCGGTCTGCTCAGCCAGTTATAGAACCTTTATTTTGGGGCGATGCTATACTCTGGGCATGTTTTAGATTTCGCGGTGCCATGACCCAAGTCTCTTGCCCAAAATGCGGAAACCAATTTGAGAAGACTGTTGCCGGTTCGCTGACCCAATTCGTGCTCGGCAAGCCTCTCTGCAATTGCCAGAGCAAGGTTGGCAACTCTGTCAAAGCTAAACGTGATATTTCATATTGCTATCGTTGCTCAAAGAAAATAGGCGATGAGTCGATGTCATCGCTCACTGCCTTTTTGCAAAACCGCGATTATTGCCGTTGTCGCCGCTCTGGTGCGCTAAATCGCACCGGGCTTTTTAGCTCTACCACCCAACTGAGAACCAACAAGGCTGCTTATGCTGCTATTGTCGAAGCCTCTTTAGCCAAGGCTAAATTACAAGAGGAACTAGATTCTGCTCGCACCCTGGCTGGTACCTATCGCTTGGTTGATCGACTCGGTGAAGGCGGCATGAGCTATGTCTATTTAGCTGAGCACACACGCTTGCGCAAGATGGTGGCGCTTAAAGTTATGAAAGCGGACGGTGCTATGGCAGAAAAGGAGGAGTTGTTTGCTGCTGAAGCTCGACGCTTGGCTGGACTGAATCATCCTTGCCTAACTGCTGTCTTTGATTTTGCCCTTCACAAAGGTCAATGGCCGGTCATCGCTATGGAATTGGTTAGCGGCGAGACTCTGGCTGATGTGCTCTTGCGTTTGGGTCCCCTGCCTCTTGAAGAGGCCCTGACGGTTTTTAAGAAAGTGGCAGAGGGTCTCTCATATATTCACCTGAAAGGTTTGGTTCACAAAGACCTCAAGCCTGCCAATGTAATGCTTGCCAGGTTCAATATAGACGGCGAAGATAGCGGCAAGACGGCGGTGAAAATTCTTGATTTTGGTATCGCTCAGTTTCGCTCTTATGTCGGCAATGCAGAAACTTCAGCCGGCCTTGGGCTGATTGTCGGCTCGCCCAGTTATATGAGCCCCGAAGAATGGACCGGACAGCCGGTGACGCCGCGTACCGATTTGTATGCCTTTGCCTGCTCTTTATATGAAGTGTTGACTGGTTCGGCGCCCTATGTTGGCGAAAGTCTCGAGGAGCTGAAAGAACAGCATTTATATGCTGCTTATCCTGGTCTTGTTGAAAATAAAGTCAATCAGGCCTATCCCAGCGAGCTTGATTTGCTCTTGCAAAAGATGCTTTCTAAACGACCGGAAGAACGCCCGCGCAGTGCGCAGGAAGTCTCTCTAGCCCTTGATTCTATTTTGGCAAAATTAAAGGGTGGAGCTGGTACCGGCCTAAGCTTCCGCCGCGTTCAGTCGACCGAGTCGGCTTTGTTGAGGCGCTTGTTGATTGTTTTAATGTTGAGTGGCTTGTTTGCTGCTGTATTCATTCTTAAGGTGTTTTGGTGGGATCCGACTCACAAGCCGAAGACTTCGCTGACTGCCAAGACTAGTACAGCGATTTCTCCTGCAGTCTCGACGCTCTCGACTGCAGAGAGTGCGGCGACCGGCGATAAAGTTGAAAAGTTGGTTCTACCGGGGCAACTTTCTCTTGGCACTTTGACCAGCAAGAGCGGTAAAGTTTATGAGTTGCAAGGTACAGTACTTCTTAGTACCGAGAGCGAGCCGGGATTTTCTTATTCGCCCTCGTCAGCGGTATTGAACGATCCAAAACTGCTGCTCAGTCTGGAGCATCTTCCACTGTTCTCGGTGCGCATAGCCAGTGAAATAGGCGCTAAGCAGCTAGTTTTGCCAGCCGATTTTGTTGAAAAGCTCGCAGGCATCAAGGGCTTACAAAAACTCGACCTCTGGTCTGTCAGCATTGATCGCTCGGCTGTTAAAGCCCTGTGCGGTCTTTCCGGCTTGAAATCGCTTTCTATGGTGGAGTGTTATTTCGTCGACGAGATTCGCAATAATTGGGGCTTGGAGATGGCTAAGGCGAAGAGCCTCTCATCGCTAGAGCACTTGAACTTGCACTATCTTTTACCGGCTGATCCTGTAATTGATGCTTTGGCTGCGGCAAAGAGTCTGCAGGTATTGACTTTGGTAGATTCACCACTTTCTGCAGGCAGCTTTGCCAAAATCGTCGCCATGCCTAATTTGACCAGTCTGGAGCTGAATAACTGCGGTGTCGATTCTGCTACGTCTTTGACTTTCTTGTCTATTGCGAAACTGCAAAAGTTGGCTTTGGGACCAGAGTGTCTCATTAAGGCGGCGTTTCTAGATAAGGCTTTGCAGAAGCGCAACCTTGTTAATTTGTTTGTCGGTCCGATCGATCCGGCAATTAATGGAACCAGGTTGAGACAATACAAAACAAGTTTCAACGACAAGCAGATCTTCTTTCGCTGTGAAGCGACCAGTGCCGCGCCCTAGGCTTTGCGCAGGCTAAAGACAAACATCGCCCCGCCGCCGGGAGCGTCGTCAATCCAGATTTCACCCTTGTGCAAATTGACTATTTCTTTGCAGAAAGCCAGACCTAAGCCACTGCTGCTTTCTGGTATGGCTTTGGCGTCATCGCCCTGAGCAAAGCTCGAGAAAAGCTTTTTCTTGTCGTCATCGCTGACTCCGGCTCCTTGGTCTGCCACCGATACTTCAACCCGGTCACCTTTGGCCCAGGCTGCCACGGTCAAACTTTTGTTGCGTGGGCTGTGCTTAATTGCATTTGAAAGCAAGTTGGTGAGAACTTGGATGATTCTTCTTGAGTCGGCCAGTACTACTAAGGGTTCAATCTCAACTTTTAGCGACAATGTCTTAGATTCCGCCAGAGAGCGCACGCTTTCTGTCGCCTGATAGACAATCTCTTGCAGATTGACCGGGTTTAGTTCAACAACCAGTTTGCCGGCTTCTAGTTTGGAATAGTCGAGAATCTCATCAATGGTCAACTTCATTGATTGGGCATTGCGAGAGCAAACTGTCAAAATATTGGCTTCGTCTTCCGGCTTCATCTTATCTTTTCTTGTCAGAATGGACAAAGAGGCATAGATAGCCGTCAGCGGCGAGCGGAGCTCATGAGTTATCTGGGCGATTAGTTCTTGTCTGCGTTGTACTGCTTTTACGGCTTCGCTTGCATCGCACATTGAAACTACATAGCAGAGCTTTTTCTCAAGCATGACCTGTGCCAGCCAGAGGTCAACCCAAATCTCTTCGCCGTTTTTGCCCTGGCAAATCAAACGAGCCGGGAAATTGCGCGTCACCAAGTCGCTGAATGTGGGAGTGCCGTTTTTAAATAGGCTCTCTAGACTGCGATCGGCCAGTTCAGAGCGACTGTAGCCTGTCAGTCTTGCTGCTTGCAGACCAATGAAGCGAATAGTGCCGAGGCTGTCAGTTATGAGGATGCCGACTCCGATGTTTTCTAATAGGAGTCTTGTTCGGTCCGAAATTTCTTCTATAGTCTGTTGCTGTTCGGCGACGCGAGTGCGCAGGTGTTCCACTTCTAATGGTGACGGCGTTTCGCTGCTTTCGCCAGCCTTGGATGCTTTTTGGCTGATGATAAATCTACAGACAAGCAATAAAATGACAGGAAATGCCAGCCACTGGCCGGCATTTCCTGTCGCTTGACCTAGAACTAATCTTAAGAGCATCGTCAATAGCAGCAGCATGGCAAGAATGTCGCATGCTATCAGCCATCTCTTGGCAGATGGTTTGCTCTTCACCTCTTTTTTGAGAGAACGATTGGGGGGCTGACTCATAGGCGGACCGCATGAATGACCTGCCTATTGTATCAAGAGCAGTTGTTTAGTGATTTAGTGAGATTTTCTCAGATAGTCGCGAACTTTTCCTTGATTGCCGGGCAAGTTTTTGTCAAGCAAATTAGAGAGGTTGTCGCGCACAGTAAGGACATTTTTGTTGTCGTTAGCTGTTTGCAGAGCCTTGACGAATTCCATGGTTTCGTTGTGATTGGGTTTGTGTCCGGTGGTTTCAAGCATGCGTTTCGCTACCTGATAATAGCCTTCGCCGGGTCTCACTTGACCTGCCTCTTTAAGATCTAGAGGAACTTCGCTTCTGGTTTTATTGTTTTCGCCAACTCTTGAGGGCATTTCTGCTCTACCGGGTGCTCTTTCTGGTGGATCGCAGGGGATTGAGTCAGGACGAGCCATTGGTGGTCTTTGTCTTGGCATATCTTCGTAGCCGGGATTGCCGAGGACTGGAATTTTGTGTTCTTTGCGCTCATTGGAGAGTTCTTTTCTTAGCAATTGCACAGCGCCGTGGCTTGGATGAAAGCGGTTGTCCCAGGCTTCGCGCATCTCTTGTACGGCTCTTCTTTGTGGTGTGTTTTCAGGATGCATGCGTAAGTAAATGTCGAGGTCATGTTTGCTTATTTTGCCATCGAGTTTGCCGTTCTTGGCTCCGTCTAGCTCTTGCAGAAGGTTGCCGCTGTGAATGATTCGGGACAATCTTGCTGCTTCTTGGGTGTCGCTTGAACCGGCACGACTTTGGTCGACTATTTGCAGTTCGGGAACAAAGGAACCTTTAGGGTGCATGTCAGAAACTCTGTTGTTAGCTTGATTGTTTTGACCGGCCATCACGTCACTATAGTTGAGTGAAGTGTTCTCCCGAATTGCTCGGTCGGCCTTTTCGGCGGGCTGGCTGTTTTCGAAGCTATTAAGATGAGACATGATGTTTATCCCCTTGAATTTGGTTTGTGCCTTTCGGTGAATGAGAGAATAAACTTCAATTTTGAAATTCTCTTGAAATGCCTGGCCATTAATTTCAGCTGGGCAAATTTATCAACAGCAATCGCCTCTAACCGCAGGCGACCAAGCCCTACGCTGTGCAGAGCCTGGCTGGGCTAAGGCCTGGGCCCGGATAAAGGCTGGGCTTGGACAAGGCTATTGAGAAGACAAGGCTATCTATAAGTTAAGGGGCTATCTATAAGCTAGGCGCTGGCTAGCCTTTCAGCCTGTAGCCTAAACCGTGCACTGTTTCGATTGGGCAAAGCTCTTTCACTTCGCTTATCTTTTTTCGCAGGGTTTTCATTGTGGTATAGACCGTGCCGATGGCAACTTGGCTATCTGAATGCCAAACTCTTTCAAGCAGAGCCTCTGGGCTGAATACCTGGTTGGGGTTGCGCATTAGAAACTCGACCAAAGCCAACTCTTTTGGTAAAAGCTTGACCTCTTGTCCCGCTATCGAAAGAGACTTTGACTTGAGGTCAAAGACCATATCGGCGCTGACGATTTGGTTGGTTCCTGTGCCTCCAAAGCGCCTGAGCAGTGCCCGCACGCGCGCCGCGACTTCTCTTGTGTCAAAAGGTTTGGTAAGGTAGTCGTCGGCGCCTGTATCAAGACCGCAGGTTTTGTCGGCGATAGTGCCTCGTCCGGTCAGCATCAAAACCGGCGTTGGTGCGCTGCCTTGTTTTTGGCTTTCAAGCTGACGCAGTTTTGCGCAAAGTTCGATGCCGTTATAGCCTGGCACTTGCCAGTCAAGAATAATCACATCGTACTGATAGGTGCTCATCAAGTCCCAAGCCAGATTACCCTCTTCGGATAGCTCGACCAAGTAACCTTCGGCTTCAAGCTCTACCTTTAAGAGGAACGAAATATCCATTTCGTCTTCGACTATGAGAATCTTTGCCATGGGACCTCGAGAAAACTCTATGATAACCCGATTAGAAATTACCCGGTCAATATTATAGATGCCTGCGCCCAAACACTGCCGGCTCCCGGTCGTTTAATTGGTCGTTTAGTTGGCTGATGAGTTGGCTGATAAGTGAGTCGTTTAGTTAACTGTCCCTTTGGTCTTTCGATTTCATCTGACTCTATTGTCTATTGCTTCTGTCTTTGCCTTTTCGTGTATAGCAACTAGGCAAACCTTTTTTTCTTGCCCTCGCCCAAGCAGGTATGCATTAGTATAGTAGAAAAGTGTCAAAAAGAAGAAAAAGTGCCAAAAAGCTCAGAAATTGGCTGAATTTGGTCTGTTCATCTATCAAATGACTTGAGAGCTAGCCACTTGGGGCGGGTTGACCGAGCTATATCCTTTGCAGGCGGTTCAGACTTAATGTTCATCCAGCCCGACTGCTTTCTTGCTTCAACAAGAAAGCAGTCTAGGGCTTGGCTTTAATGCCGCAGTACAGCTCAGAGAAGCGGTGCAGCTGGGGGCGGCTCTTGCTTGCGATAGTTTGGCTTACTTGACCAGATAAGACCCCTTAGGCAGGGCGCCCTTCGCGGCCAGTTCGTCCAGCAGATAGCCAGTCACAAGAGACGTAGGTTCGCCGGCGACGAAGCGCGCCGTTTTGCCGCGGGTATATGCGTCGCTCTTGCCCGTCACCTCGAAAACCCGCACATCGTCGCTGCCGCACTCTTGATCCACCTGGTATTCAAGGTCGCTTGCCGGCTGAAAGTGCTCGTTGATGTAGCGCTCCAGTTCTTCCGGACTCACCACATAAAACTGCTCCTGCTTGCAGGACATCGGTTTGACGGTTTTCACCGTTTGGTTGAGAGACATGGTCTCGATACTCCTTTACTTGCTTGCTTACTTGCTTGCTTACTTGCTTGCTTCTTTGCGCTGCTTGATGGGCTTCACTAGTTGCTGAGATAGCCGGGAACAAAGACGATGCCGTCTGCACCAACAGCGATACCGGGAGCCTTGATGTTGTCGGGCTTGACCTTGTATGCGCGCGGGGCTGCTTCTGTCCGGCGCAGAGTTCCGGCGGCAAGCGCGGCGGCGTTGGCGGCAACGATTGGAGCAATCTGAGCCGAGATCGAGAGATTCTTATCTTGCTTCATGGAGTTATCCTTTCATCCATTTCTTCAGTAATTACTGAGGTTATGCCATAGCTCTTGATGCACCGAGCCGCTCGCTTGATGCACCATTAATTTGTCGTGAACGCCGGTCGGTGCGGGGCTAAATCTTGTTCCAATGAGCCAGCAGTTGGACGCGCTGACGTTCAGGCCGGCTCGATGCGCTTCTTTTGAAGGCGACGATCTGCGCCGTGACCTTGATGCCGTGCCATGCCAAAAGCTCGATGGCTTCGGCGTTATCTTCGAGCAAGCGATTGCGTCGCCGGTTCACTTCTTTCGACCAGAACTTGTCGATAAGCACACAGGTGTATTCACCTTTGATGGCTGCCTGCCGACACTTGCTCTTCCAGCGCTTGAAGTCTTCACAGCGCTCTTCACGTGCTTCTCTGGCCAGGCTGCTCAGCTCTTTAGCAAAACTTCCTTCCATAGCAATTCCTTTCTGATTTCGCTTTTCAGATTTCGCTTTTCTGAATTTACTTCCAGCTCTAGCTCTTCTCACTTGAGCTACTGCAAGCAAGCACCGTCTGATTGACCCTTCAGGACGTCAATTAATTCTTTGAACGATGCTCGGCTCTTGGTTCTCGATGAGTTTTTTGCAGTTTCTCTAAGTGATTTAGTTGCTAGTTGATGCCTTTACCATACGCTTGTGATACTGCAAAACAGAGGCTCTTTGGTTAGTTCATGGAAAATTTTTGAATATCGAGATGACGAGGTTGTAACTGGCCGCGCGGAACAGCAATTTACTGACTGTGAATTGTTCTTTTCTTTGAACCGGTTGGTGGCTAGAGCAAGGTCTGTCTTTAGTTGGCTAGAATGAGATAGGGCAGTGCTGCCCGATTTGTCTTTGTCGGTGCCAGCCTCGCCAACTGCAATTTTTGAGGCGGTCGTGTTCTTATGCTGCAATCAAGTTGGCAGCACTTATAGACCACTAAGTCGGTTGCAGAGCTTGCAGAACCTTTCGCGCATGCTCAATAAACTTGGTAGTGACTAGCTCAGGATGTTCGCGCACAAACCTGGCGCCATCAACCGTGCGCAGAGCCCAACGAGGCAGTGACCTTTTCTCATGGTCTATGAATTTGTCTAATTCGTTTATCCAAAATCTAGTAGATTGAACGAAGTTTTGGAGTTGAGAAGACAATGTTCCATTCTCATCCGCCAAGATTTGCAGGCGTCTGCGAATCAGTTCAGCCAATCTACCGGCGCAGACGATTTCGCTGGCGCCTCCGCCCCATTGGCCATCGACTGTTTCGTTTTCTTCTATTGAATAAAAGCGAAAAGTTCGCTGTTCCAAACCAGGCATAATTTTTCCTGTGTAATGCACTACGTCCTGTCCATTTACCTTCTCTAAATTGTGGGGCCGCTTCGCCACCATGCCGCACTCGTCCAGATAATGGTCAAGCTCCGCCTGGCTGCGAGCTTTGAGAATGCGACGCTCGGCACGAGGTTGCCTGCCCTCGGCAAGAGCGTGTATCTGTGCAGGTGCAAAGGGATACAGTTCGAGGTCTGTACAGGCATTGATATAGACGCCGTCAAAATCTTCTTGCGCATCGAGCAGTCTAAAGAGCTTTTCACCGGGCATGTGAGCAAGCTCAAACTGCTCATGATTATTCTGTATATGCTCAGACTGTCTAAGAGCTGCCTGCCTATCCAGAAACGATTCGATAGTGTCACAGGCCGAAAAAAGCATTACGCCCTTAAGTCCCTTATAGTCCATCACAAGAGGTCTGTCTTTGTTCCACAAAACAGTCCACTCTAATGAGAGTATGTTTTGCACATCCTCGGTGAGATCGGCAATTGTGCTGGGAACCACTGGGGCTGCTAATTGTTCTTCGCAGCTCAAAGCATTAGCAATATTTTTTAGTCGCTCTATGCCCCCTTCTTTCAAGCAAAGAGCGTGGGGTTCACCCAAATCAAAAACAATCATTTGAGTTTCAGTCGGCAGATTCGCCATGAGATGCCGACCGCGCATCGGTAGAAACTGGCGCTCTTGGTTATCGGGGCTTTGGCGCTCGCTCATTACGGCAATTGTCTGCAGGCTATCAAAAGTCCATAGCACGGCGCAGTTTGTCTTGTCTGCTACAAGAAACCAATCTTGATAGTTGGCCAATGCACGCAGGCGGAAATCAGCATCGATACTGACGTCAGCCATAATCTTTCTGATTTCGTCAGCCTTCATGCCTTTCTCTCAAATCTAAGCTCTCGGTCGGCTTGCAGGTGCACTCCGTCGCAGTTATACTCGAATATCTCGGGCAGACTAATACCGCCTTTGGTATTATGATATTCATTTACTGTATAGATGGCATCTGCAGCCCAGGCAAAAACTCTCGATTTGTGCGACTGGGGCACTGCGCCCAAAAGTTTAGAGATTCGCCAACGACTGGCGTCCGAGCCCAAATAGCCCTCTGCATCGAACACTCCGCATGATTTTATGGCTGACATAGTATCTGGTGCACAGATGGGCGCGTCTAGGCGATGGCTGATGATGGTGCCGTCCCGACGGGTAACTAAACTAATGGTGCAGCCGCTATTGTGTCTGAGTTCTTCATAGGTGCCGGCAACCAGCTCTGCATAGGGAAAGAGCGCTTGAAACTCAGAGTCTTGCATGAGCTTATTGACCGGCTGCTTAGTAACTGCAAGAGCCGCCCAAATCTCTTCAAGGTCGTCTAAAACTAGGTTGGTTCGCTCATCTATTGCTTTTGACTGCAATAGCAGAACACTCCGCACCCGTTCTACTTCGCTTTTGAACTCAGCTGCGCTTCGCTCTCTAGAGCTTTTGACCTGCACGGTCTTATCGAGGCTTTTGGCAAAAATATAACTGGCGGCAAGCGAAGACACTTTGTAGTCGCGCACCTCGCCGCCGGTGGCTAGCCCGACGAGTTCAACGGCCGTGCCCAAGCTCAGTGATTCATTATAGGAAAGTGAGATAACCTGCTTGGTTGGCATCAAGAGCGCTCTCTATCGATTGATAAACTTGGATATTTTAGCGCGAATCGCCCTTGGCGTTGCTCTAGATTCAAGTAACTGAGAAGTAAGTCTGTCTGCGTGCATCTTGAGAGCTTCTGGTGACAATTGAAGAGTCTTTCCCGGTCAGACATTTCGGCACTGCCGATTAACTATTTAGTCGGCGTTGATGCCCAGAGTTCTTGTTTGATAAGCTTTTGCACATAGCAGGCTAAGAGTAGGCTACCGGCAAGATTGACCTTTACTGCTTCATCTGGGTCTTGCTCTTCAGTTGCCACAGTTGTGACTCCTCCGGCAATTTCTTCAAGATATCTACTCAGTTCGACGACGCCACAGTCTGCCAGCCACGATGCCAGTGCTTTAACACGGGCTAGACGCATGTCTGAAATGTTCCACACACCAGACTCGGCTATCTGCAGAAGTTGCCGATCAACATCGCTTAGCGCCGCGTACATCTGCGACGAAGCTGCTTTACCCAGATCCAGCTCCGGCTCAAAGGAAAGTTCACCATCATCTCTTTCGTGATCAATTTCAATTCTTGTCTCGAGTTGATTGGGTGAGAACTTGGCCTTTAGTTTTGCAAGCAGGCTGCTGTTTTTTGATTGAATTAGCGCTCTGTCGAAACAGGGATTGAGGACAATGTCACCGCTGCGGCTGCCTGCTGAAATTAGTGTAAGGGGCTCCAGAACAATTCCCCTTGCCGAAGCGTATATTCGCACTACTACTCTGTTTACATTCTCTAGCTCAGGCTTCAGTGACTCGAAGAAACTTATGGCTTCTTCGTTGATTGGCGCCCATGGTATAGAGAGCGACGCCGTTCGTCCGTCTTTATCAAATATTACCCAGTTGAGATTTTGGTGCAGTTCTTCAAAATAGAGTTTGCCCCATTTCTCTATTTTGAGCACTGAGACTTGCTCCAGCGGTCCGGCTTCCACCAGACCGCTTACAAGCACACCTCTGGCGTAGTTGGTTAGCAAAGACCAATCATCAAATTGGCGTCCGGAAAAGTCGAAATCATCCTTAGTTAGAGCCTGCAAGTCTGCTACAGTTGACTTGTTCGTGGAGGAGAGTCTTCCCCTATCGTTAATGTGAGCATTCTGCAAAACAAATTTGCTCTTGCCCAGAATCTTCGGTGCAGCGCTCGACCATACAGGCTCGATCTCATAGGCATTGCCCAGGCTGAACTGCATATTGCCCTGTGGGCGACTGGCTGTATAGGTAAGAAATCTTGCCTGTTCAGCATCCCAGAAAAGAGTGGTAAGCCCTTCGAAGCCTGATTTTGATAGCCAACAGTAGCTGCCCAAGCCAAGCAAAGATAGATTGCCGCCCTCTCTATAGTTTGAGCGCGCCATGCCGGAAAGAGAGAGCGGCAATTTCCCTTCTTTCTGAGCGTGGCGGCGCAAAGACGTGGTTAGCGCATAGCACGTTGCTAACAGTGAAAGCAAGCGCTGGCTTTCTCCTGAAACATGTTTTTCCAGAATCAACGAAACTTCTTCAGCCAGCCTATTCAGCAGTCGACTCAGTCTCGGCAGTCCCACCACTGATGCCGAGATTGAAAGAGTCAAGAGCCGTTCTTCCAGGTATTCCGACAAATGACTGAGTCCGGTGCGAATGATGTCTTCCAAAAGGCGCTTCGCTAAGTCAAGCACTTTCATTTTGTCTATTCCGGCTTCTACCGCATCAGTTTCGACGCTCTCTGCCTGCTTGTGACCGCGCTCTAGTTTGAGCGAAATGATAGCTGCGCAAACCCAGCGCTTGTGCATTGCCTTTTGCGCAGTCGAGAGTATTTCGTCAAGCAACTTGAGACCCTTTGCCCTTGTGGGCAAAAGCCTCACTTCAATATCATGTTCGGAAAGAGTTAGTGAAATTCCGTTTTCGCCTTCAACAACCATTGTTAGCGGTCTCTGTAATAAGGTAACAAGTTCGTTGTATATTTTCTTACCGGCCCAGCGCGCTAGCATGCCATCATCAAGACCAGCTAGGGCTTCGACTAGCTTTTCGCCCTTGCTAAGGGTTGCGGTGTCGGTCTCTTGGGCGCCCTTATCTATTAGTTCAGCCGCTGCAGATTCTTGCCCATTCATTATTGCTACTTGCTCGGCACTGACAAAAGAATCTTTTTTGCTCAGATAGCTGCGCAGATAAAGGGTAGCCATGAGAATCTGTCTGGTCACGCCGCTTGCCTTTGTGTCGTCCCGGGCTTTAGCCGGACCGGCGGATGGCATCCAAACAGTCCAGCCGTTGCCGCGCACAACAAAGGCATCTGCTTCCTCTTGCACTGATATTTCGCTAAACTCGGTTTCTATATCTTTCTGGGCGCGCCTGACCAGACCTTTGTTTGCCAGGGCAACAAGAAAGTTCTCGTCACATTCGGCAAGTATTTCTCTGAGATTCTCTCTATCGGTATCTTTCATGGTCTTATCGGTTCATGACTTTTGCATTACGTCGGCCAACCAAACGGCAAGCTTAAGCGGCGTTAGAGCGGCTATTTCCATCCCTTCATTAGCCAGGCGTGCTGCCATAGTTTTGTCGTACCAGGCAGTGGCGCTGGCGTTTAGTGAGGCAAGACCAATTAGTCTTACTCCTGCTTCACGCAAACGCCTTATACCGCGCACAAGCACGCGGGGATCAGCCCCCTCGCAAAAATCTGTAATCAAGACAAAAATTGTACGTCTAGGCTGACTAACAAGACCTTCGCAATAGTTGACCGCCTGGCCAATATTTGTGCCACCGCCGAGTTGCGCACTCATAAGCACTTCTACCGGATCGTCGACATGTGCAGACAAGTCAACAATAGAGGTGTCAAAAAGCACTAGACGCACCTGCACCATAGGCAGAGAAGCAAGAACGCCGGCCATCACTGCCGAGTGAATGACGCTATCCACCATCGAGCCGGATTGATCGACGCAGATGATTATTTCCCAGGGCAGCCTGGGTTGTGCCCGGCGGTAGAATCGAGGATTGCTAACTACTAATTTCTTCAGTTCCGGATTCCAGTGCTTGAGATTGCGCCTAATAGTGCGCAGTGCGTCAAAGTTATTAGCAGATTTAAAAGTAGTTTGGGCGAAGCGATTGCGCTTGCCGTAGAGTGCATTCAAAAGATCCGGTCTAAGCTTCTTTTTTATATCTTCAACGACTGTTTTTATAAGGCGGCGTGCTTCTTGCATTACAGCACCAGACATGCGTCCTTTCAAGGTCAAAAGAGCGCTGAGAAGCTCGGTGCTGGGTTGCATATTTCTCAGGGTTTCCGGATCATTCAATATTTCAGTCAGTCCGAATTTTTCCAGGGCATGACCTGTGATCTTTTCACAAGTCTCTTTCGGAAAGAGCTCTCGCACCTTTTGCAACCAGCTTGGCACATTTATCTGACTGGGTTCGAGTCCGCCTAATTTCTCTTTCGCTGGAAACTGTTCTCTTTGTCCCCGCCCTTTGTATGTCCGGGAATAGAGTTGTTCCAGCACATCATCCATTTCGGTTTGCGACCCGGAAAGTTCATCTTGGAACTCAGGTTTTGTATATTTTCCAAGCACTAGACGCCAGCGCGCCAACGATTTTTTATTGCTGTCAGTCATTCAGCCTCCACCAGATTATCTTTCTTAAGTAGAGTTCTCACTGCAGCATTTAGTCGAACGCCTAAATGTAAGTCACTCTGTGCGATGTCGTTCAAGATTACTGAACCAAAAGCAGCACCGCCATGCAAAACAGAAATAATTTCTGAGAGCCTGGCAATTTCTCTAGGTGTAAGAACCGAGAAGGCTAGTCTCAACTCAGGCAGCAGGTTCATAAAAGTGTCATCGTCCCAGTCGGAAAGCTTCTTGTCTAGGGACTTTGTAAGTTCGCCGTCTTGCCAGACGGATAGTCCTCCGGTCTCCAGCAGGCCGCGCACCACGCCGGCGCAGGCAGCCGCATCATCTAAGGTGCCGGAAAAGTAGCCGCTTACCACTTGCATTAATTCAGCACTAGAAATTCGCCCGTCGCAGTGTAAAATTCCGATGGCGGCACCAACCAGCACCGGACGGCTTTCTTGAGCAGGGTGCTTGACGATACTGCGCAAGGCGGCATAGAAGAGCGTAGTATCACATTCGGCGACAAGCGTGTCAGGCGTATTGGCTGTAAACTCACGCAACGACTTGATCGCACCAAGAACCTGCTCTGCATAAATAGCACTGCAGTTGGCGACAGTATGCAAAAGAGCAGTCGCCTTGCGGTAGGCTGCGATCTCCAGCGCCGGAATGCCATCTAGATGCGAAGCTGCCAGGGGTTCACGCGCTTGGCGGAGAAGATCCAGTTGAGTAATAGCTTTCACCACAGAAGTAACTAAAGGATCTTCTGAAATACTAAGCGCCACAATCGGCATGAGTGCGCGGGCGTGTTTGTGCAGTCCGAGCTTACAACTATTGAGCAGAACCGTTACTGCCTCCGAGCTAGATCGAGCGCCGCCGTTTCCTTCCAAGGCGGCAATCTGTTTTGCCAGAGCCTGCGCACTGGCCTCTTCGATGGAAGTTCCTAGGGCGGCAGCCTCAATTAGAGCGCTTTCCACCGCCGGTGACCAAAGCGTCCGCCAGTGCTCAGTAAATCTGGTTAGGTCGCGCCCATACACAAAGTCTGGACCATCAACATAAGAAACGAAAGGCACCCGCAAAAGGCTCAGTCGGTGGAAGAAGCGACTGATACTGCGATGCCTCTTCTTGCGGTAAAGATCAAGCGCTATAACTTTGGTTTCTGTTTGGTCTGCATCAATGCGAAGTTTTTTCGCCTCGTTATAGAAATCGGCGACAATTGGTGGCAGATCGCAGTCAGGCGGCACCGCACCCAATTTGTCGCCGGCGAAGACCTGACGCACAAGGCTGGCGAGAGCCTGCCCCTCAACGTTGACCTCGCCCTTGATGAAGCAAGTGCGCATGCCGTCCAAGATATCAACCCGAGCCGGGTGAGCGTGTCCCCGCAGCATGGCAAGTTGTTTTGCCATTTGCAGAGCTGCCACAGCATCAGGTGTGGTAACCAAATAAGGCAGCTTGCTTGCTCTACTGCGCCTGGAGACTTCCACGATGAAATCCGCCCCGACTGATTCTACTGCCGCCTGCACTTCTTCTGAAGATTTCTCACCTCGCGCAGCCTGCCAGATTTGCTCATAGAATGCAGGCGAAGGCATGCCAGCGCCATAGCCGGAATGAGAGTCCAGCTTGTCGAAGGCATAACGTATCAACCAAACTCCGATTTCGCCTGCCTCGAAATTTTCTTGAGACGGAGCTTTATTTCCGCTAGAGACAAGAGCCGGCAAAGCAACCGTGTGAAAGCCACCGGTTACCACCAGGACAGGTCCGTCCTCTTTCTTGCCGTTCTTGAGTTCTTCGATTATATGAGCAGCCATCCTGGCTTCGCGAGCAGTGGTACCGTCAGCAAAAAGGTCTTGTTCGGAATAGTCAGATCTAGCCAAGGCGCAATAGGTCGCCAATCGATCGATCAAAGCTTCGGTGCTGATTTCGCCGCATTGCGCCTCAAAGAGGTGATCCCAGAGCTCATCAAAGTCTCGGCATCCCATAGCTTTGGAGAGTGATTCTATATAGCTGCTGTGGCGCAGATGAGACTCTTTGGTAAGTGAATCCAATAAGTTTAGCGATCGCTGGAGGTCTTCGCTCGACAGAATTTCAATATTCTTGTCACCATTGCTATCTGCTGAGGGCTCTTTGTCTTGCCCATCACCTTCATCAACCTTTGGGGGATCGCCTTGGGCGCCGTCACCCTCTAAAGCTCTAGCCCCGTCTTGTTGAAGTTTCTCAAGCAGCTGAGCTTGCGCGCGGCGCTCGGCAAGGACCATCTCACCATATTCCATATCGATAAACTTTAGCTTGGCGCCCACTGTCTTGCCGACGCGCAATGCTACCAATTCTGGTGAATAGTCGCAGAACGGATAATAGGCGGAAAATCTGCTTGCAAGCAACTCCTCGCTTTCCTCTTTCTCATTTTCGTCTGAGGTTGAAGCTGGCTCTGGCATTATTCCCGTAAGCTTTTGTAGTCGTCTTTTCTTATCGACAAAGGTGGTAAAAAGAGCCACTGGAGTAAGGCAGCGCACGTCTGTTAGAAGATCGATGCGGCTGTTGAAAGAGGCTGGTCCTTCTACAAGTATCGCTCTTGGTTTGTTTTTGATGATCCAGTCTTCAATGCGCATGGCACAAACAGGCGAGTGGTGCCTGACAGGAAAGTAGGTAATTTCTTCTTGTCTCAGCTTTGGTAAGAGGGCGGCAAGGAGATCATTCTTATTCTCATCGCTCACAGTTCGAGTCTCCTGCGCTCACTGATTGAGTCGTCTCTGTTCACTGTCCGAGTATTCCCCGTCCGTCGTAGAAGGACTTCCAGTGCTGCTGCTTCTTTGCGCGGCTTTTGACGATAACATCAAAGTATTGCCTTACTTTCTTTGCGTCATCTTCAGAATCTTTCAATACCGTGCCGACTAGTTGTTTGGCAAGATGTTCGCCGCGCACTTTGCCGTCGCTAAAGTAAAATGCGTCCAGACCGGCAGCAAAAGCCACCGAAACTGCTTCCGCCGTGCTCATCGTGGCGGCAGGCTTATCTACTATAGAGCCATCTTCGGTGCGACCACGTCGCAGGTCTACAAAGGTTGTGACAAGTACATCGAGCACTTCGCGGTCCATAATTGGCTTGGCATCTACCCTATGCAGCAGTTCATTGGCCTGCGATAAAACCAGGTCTAGTTCATACTGTTTGTCGGCGATAGGCTGTACCGTTTCAAAGTTGAAGCGGCGCTTGAGCGCGGCTGACATCTCGTGCACGCCTCGATCTCTAGTATTGGCAGTGGCGATAATGTTGAAACCAGGTTTGGCGAAAAGGATGCTATCAGCGCCTTTCAACTCAGGAATATGCAAGACCTTGTCGCTCATAACCGAGATCATTGTGTCCTGGATTTCTGGGGCACAGCGGGTGATTTCTTCAAATCTCACAATAAGTCCCTGTGAAAGCCCAGTATAGAGCGGCGCCGGCACCAGAGTCTGAAGTGTCGGTCCATCGGTCAAGAGCATGGCGTAGTTCCATGAGTATTTAATCTGGTCTTCGGTAGTGCCGGCGGTGCCTTGAATGGTTAGCGCACTCGTGCCGCTTATGGCGGCAGAAAGAAGCTCGGAAAGCATCGACTTGGCCGTTCCCGGTTCTCCAACTAGGAGCAGCCCGCGATTACTCATGAGAGAGACAATCGCCCTATCTATCATGGCACTGTCGCCGTGAAACTTCTTGGTAATTCCAGATTTTTCATTGCCGACAACAAAAGTACGTACGGCTCTGGGGCTTAGTTTCCAACCGGGCGGGCGGGAGTCTTTATCGCTGTCTGCAAGACTCGTAAGTTCGGCGGCATAGCGTATTTCCGGGGGTTCTCGTAGTACGAGAGTTTTAGCGTCAGTCATCAAAAGTAACTATGCTCCTTCCATTTAGGATCAAAGCCGCCGCCTTCGGCCGCTATTTGTTTCAGGTCGTTGTGGCATTCGCTGAGCAGCACCGGGGGAACCTTTGAGAGGGGGAAGCCACCTTCCATCCAGTGCGACTCTATATTGCCCGGCTTGTGTTTTTGCACAAAGTACATCTCTTCTAGTGCTGCCGGCCTATCTGACTCTGGCAGGCAATTGCCGGTAAACTTCAGCACTGCCTGAATGGCTAGTGCTGTGAAGTCTTTGCGGTAGAGAAAGAAGCAACCACCGTCTTCTGCTTCGCCGCGCACATATCCTAGTTTTGTTGCTTTGCTGCGCAACTTGAAGGTAGAAATTGTGTAACCTACGAAATCATCAATTGAATTCTGCTTGGCTTTTTCTGCAGGCAGAGTATACATCGGTCTATTGAACTGCGCGAAAAGCGGTGTTATATCATAGTCTTGCAAGTGTTTGAGCCAGGCTTTGCCTATCTCTTCTGGGACAGTGCTGGCATGCGCCAGTCTGAGAATAGTATCGGCAGGCAGCTCTACTGCTTCGTCTTTTTCATTTGTCAATGAGCCATCTTCCATCGGTCTTATGCAGCCGATGAAAGTTTCCTCTCCATCTTTCTTGCTTGTGGAAAAGGCCGCCCAGACTAGGCGTATACAAAGCCTGCCGACAATCGGATGTTGCGCTAGATAGAGGCGCCAGACATCTAACTGCCAGGCTCGCTGAGTGCAGAGAGCCTCATACAAGCGTTCAGTCTGTAGCTTGACCACTGCTTTGACAATCTTTTTGCCTTCGCTCAGACTTTTCTTACCGGCGGCAGCAAGTTCGGGGTCATCAGACTTGCCTGGCTCTGGTAGGGTCTTGATTTGCTTGTCCTCACCTTTCAAGGTGATAACTGGTTCCAACTGATCGTTGAGCTTGACGATAAACTGCCTGGGTCCATAATCTATCTCTAGAACAGCGTCAGCGTCACAAGGCTTGCCATCTTCATCTAATGGTCTTTCAAAGCCGCCATCAGGAATGGTGCGATCGGCCAGTTCATCAATCGTCCAGCCTCGTCTGTCAGCAATAGCGGTAACATGTTCTTGGGCTGCTTCCTTGATGCTTTTGGTGCGGAATCTATTAGCAATTGAAAGAAGTATCTGCAAAGCCAGAGGATCATCCATCCAGGCTAATACTTCAATTAAGGCTTTGCATTGGGCGGCTTTCTGCCCATACCATTCGCGAATATACTTCTCACATTGTTTGGCGCACTCGGCATCGCCAGCTGCTGTCACGATGGCCAGCATTCCCTTCTCGCCAATGGCAGACTGCAATGGCGTTCTCATCAAATTCCTGAAGATCTCTCTTTCCAGGTTGCTCTTGTCATTTTTGTAGGCGTCTATAAAATAGGGTGCAGTTGAAAGTTGAGCCCACATTCTGTCGGCTTCGGCAGAGGCTCTAGCGGCGGCTTCTTCAGGTGCTATTGTTTCGGCGTCGCGGTTTAGCCATAACGCCAAAATATGTCTAGCAAATTTGGCACTTTCAGTAGGTTTGCAAAGCGCAAGATAGCGCTTGAGCAGCGGGGTGCAAACAGGGTTTTTCTGTTGGACAGTCTGCACTACCCACCACTGTGCTATCTTCGGGCTGACCTCGGCGCCTGTGTCATTCCAGTGCAGTGCCGGAAGAGCATCGAGATTAATCCAGTCCATAGCGGAAGGTTTCTTCTTAGCTAGTCCGGCAATAGCTTCTTTCTCAAGTTTGTCTCTGTCTAGAAACTCGTTAACATCAGCCCCTAGCGTATCCAGGGCATGAATCAGCGCGCCCTTCGCCACTTCTGATTTTTCTTTGTGAAAAGCTTTGCGCAATGCTTCTAAGGCTGCCTTCTCTCGAAGTCGGGTTAGCCATTCCGCTGCTGTTATTCTAACTTCCTGTTTGCCGTCGCTAAGAGCTTCGATAATTCTGTCTGTTTTATTCGGTACTTTGTCTAGTGCTTTCTGTGCCGCTAGCCGCTCTAGCTTCGACCCGCCTAGGGCGAGCATCCAGAGATTGCCCACAAACTGTTCCGGCACTTTGGGAAACATCGCCAACACTTTGAGGGCGTTAAGGCGTCGCGTGGAAAAGGTGTAATCATTAGTGTCTCTATGGATGCTAGGGCTAACCAGCCTGGTTAGATCTTCCATTCTCTCTAGAAAGAGAGGCCAGACCGCTGAGGGCTCCCAATCAAAGTCGCTTCGCCAATCGCAATTGTTCAAGTAGATTGTGGCTATATGACCAGCTTTTAGCCCCGGCAAGGTGGCAAAGCAATGATCAAGTTCGCGCAAACCAAACGGGACGCTGCAACGTTCGCGATATTTCTCAATAAAGGTTTCACCGCTCCAGCCGTAGGTTGTCACCAATCCGAGCCAAAAAATGAGGCGTAAGAGATGAATTAGCTCTAGGTTAGAGGAAGCGGCAAACTCCGAAACACTCTTCGAAAAGAAAGCAAAATCATTCCCATAAGGTAGCTTCCTTTCCTTCCCGACGCCGGTTTCAACAAAGACAATAAGGTCTTCTATTTCTTCGGCGCTGTATACATTTGGTTTGGCTGGGCGCCTATGCGCGGCGAGTGCGTTATCTTGGGATTTCTCCCAGTTCGTGAGAAGTATCTTGTAATTAGCTTCGTTTACTTCCGATATTTGCAAGAGCAGGTTGCGAATATCAGCTTTTGTCTCGCTCGGTAGCGGCACCTCGCCTAGCTTTAGTTCCAGTGGAGGAAGTTTTAGCTCTTCGTCTATTTGAGAGGCGCTGACAGAGATAGATGCTTTAGACGACATCAAGGTCTGCATTAGTTTCTTCACTTTGCTGGACTTCTCTTTCTCCAGCAGGCGTTGAAACACTTCATTACAGCTATCGCAGTACAGCTGCCAGTAAAGAGAGGCAGCTTCATAGCGTTCACCTGCGTCACCCTCTTCCAGAATTCTATCTAGATGCGGTCTGGCTGAGTCAGGACATTTAGCCAACAAACGAGCGGCGGGCTCTCTCACTGCTTTGACGCCGTTAACAGCATGGCGCACTAGAACATCAGCCATAGCACCAGCATTTACTTCAAAGTCAGCCAGGTTCTTCAAAGTTCTGCTCAACTCTTCGTTGTCTTTCGCGCCGAGTACGATACCACGCACCTTATCTAAGAACTTTTCAACGTAAGGCGCTGGTTCCCTTAGGCGCACATAGACTTGCCAGCCTATTATGGTTCCTCTGACAAGAGCATCCAAAATTAGATCGGCCGGCAAGTCGCCGGCCTTGAGAATCTCTTCCATCTCTAGGGCCAACCAAGGTTCGATCTGACAGCTGATCACAGACCCTTGGGGACCAAAAGCTTGATAGTAGGTGTTTCTTGACTCAAGCAGTACTTTTAGCCAGCGAGGAACCGCCGGGCTATTTGCTGAATAATAGTTACTGCCCTTTGTTGCTGCATCGATAAACTTGGCGAAGCGTATCCAAAATTCGGGAGGGCATTTAGTCTTTTCTTTAAAGATTAATTGAAAAGGTCCAGAAGTTAGACGATGGGAGGTATCAAAGCCAAATTTCTGCTTAGCCTGTTCATTTGCAGCCATTCTATTCAGAGTTGTTTCTTCATCTACTCCGTCAAAGATATAACGCAGAACATCAAGAGTCAGCCCGGCATCAGCATCCGCCATCGGCTGCACGAACTTAGAAACCAGCTCAAAGTACGGCTCTGGTACATTCAGTTTGTTTTCTATTTTTGCTCCGCCGCCCAACTTCTGTCCAAATTGCACGAGTTTATTCCAAAGATCCACTTCAAGTTCCTTTTGGGCGATGAGCAGTTACCGAAATCTTAAGGCTAGCCTTTTGTTCATGTTGCTTTATGCCCCGATTTTAATGGGCGAAAACCGACCAAGTCCGATAGAAGATGAAACCTTCCGCACCGCGAACTCTGATTGTATTACTTTTGCATTCTATTGCCAGCAATTAGCCTCTGCATGCCCGTGATCGCCGACAGACTTAGTGCAGCGCCCAGTACCAATGCCGATGAATGCGGAAGGTCTGCACTATTCGTAAATATCCAGAAGGTAATGCGTGCTAACAAGGTAATCAGTACCGCGGCAAGACCTAAGCGCAACCAAATAGGGCCGACGTTGGAGAAAGAACCAATGTCTAGGTTCATCGGAGGCAGACTACGAAAATTCCAAAAGTTCCTGCCGCATTTGAGTGAACAGAGCATCAGCAAGACCCACACGTACCAAGGGAAAAGAGACAAAGGCACGCCAGGATTGTTGAATAGCGCAATGGCGCCATTAAGCCCGATTGTGAGGTAGATTAACGGGAGAAACTTGAGTAGCATTTTTTTCTTTGCGTAAGGCCTATGGCGGAGTGCTGGAGCGATTCTAACACAGCGGCCGGCGGTGCCAGAGCGAGAGACTAGTTGTTGCCAGTCAACTTGGGGTTCTGTTCAGTATATATGTGGGACTCGTTCAGGCATTGCGGGTTTCGTCAGAGTTTGTAAGTCTAATAAGCTAGAGCCCAGTCATTCTGTCGTTTGAGACTTTTGTAAGTAGGGTATGGAGCTAGTTGCTGGCGTTAATAGGGCAACTGAGATATGTCAGAACTGGAGTTTGTAGATGAAGGTAACCGAGCAGTTGGAGCGCCCGATCCTAGAGTCGTTAAACAGCTCAGCAAAGCGCATCCTTTGCCTGAAGATTTTTTGTTGTTCTCGAAGAAGCATCATGGAAAAATTCCAGTGCATGGAAAGGTGGCAGGAACAAGACTTAGAATTGGTCGATTTCTTAGTTTGATTGATCAGAAATCTAAGTTGCCTGGTAAGTTTTTACCGCACTTTGAAGATCCGTCTGTTGATGAGCGTGTTATGAGAAGTATTGCTGGCATTATCAGATTCGAGAGTGCTACCAGTAGAGCTTTGCATTATGGCGATCGGCTAATCCCATTTGCCGCACTTTATGTTGGAGACGCTCATCCTGACGAAATGTGCTTGGATCGATACTATGTCGATTTTCTCTGTTTCGATTACGAAAAGAACGGGGAGCCTCCAGTCGTTCTATGGATGTCAGAAAAGGCAAATGAGGATTTCATCCGATTTGACGAAGGTGAGATTGAGGAGCCGAACTACAGGAAGTTTACAAAACCCATTGCTAAGTCTTTTTCTGAGTTGCTTGAAAAGTTGTCTTGAATTTTTCGTACTTTGATATTAATACCAGAAGTATTGCCGCCTTGGTGTGATTGGAGTTCACTAGGACTGCTCCTTTCGCTGCTTTGAAGATTTATCTTGCTAAATCGAGCTTGCGAATCTATCGGAGCGGCGTCGTCATTTTTTTGCATACTATAATTCGGACTGATCAGTTCTCTATTAATCCTGGTTGTTCATAGGCGAGATATCTTTACTAGCCAATTCTTCCCGCAACTCAAACCACTTTAGCAATGCATCCAATGCAGGGCACAAAGACTGTCCCCAATCTGTCATGCAATATTCAACTTTTGGTGGCACTTGATGATGGACAATTCTCTTCACCAGTCCATCAATTTCCAGCTGGCGAAGCTGCTGAATTAACATTTTCTGTGAGATGCCAGGAATATGGCGTTCAAGTTCTGAGAAGCGTTTGACTTGCCCACCGAACAAGTTAAATAGAATCAATAGCTTCCATCGTCCCTCTATCAGCTTAAGCGCGTTTTCAGCATCAGTGGCTGCAGTGATTGCTGTGTATTGTTTGCGCATACCTTTTGGTAAGTACCTCACTTTTGGGTCTGTTCTTGAACTTTAGTAACTCTACTTGCTAACGTTATTACCAAACCTCCGCCAAGTCAAAGGCTACACATAACTATATTGAGGCAAAAATGAGTTTGGATCTTAAAATCTCTAATCGACGTGCTTTGGTAACTGGCGGCACAAAGGGGATAGGCGCCGCAATTGTAGCGACTCTTGCAGCGCAGGGTGTGAAGGTGATCACAACTTCTCGGTCAGCGCCGGAAGATTTACCGGAAGGTGTCTTACATGTCGCTTGTGATTTGACCACACCAGAAGGCTGTGCCATTCTCGTTGAGGCGATATTGGAACAGTGGGGCGGAGTCGATTTCATCATAAACTCTCTTGGCGGGTCGAGCGCTCCAGCTGGCGGATATGCCGTCCTAGACGACAGTATCTGGTTTGAAGAATTGAATTTGAATTTGATGTCGGCTGTGCGTATAGACCGTGTGCTAGTTCCAGCAATGATCAAGGCGGGATCTGGTGTCGTTATTCACATTACCTCAATTCAGAACCAATTGCCTTTGCCTGAATCAACAACTGCATATGCTGCAGCCAAAGCGGCGATGTCGGCTTACAGCAA
Source organism: Candidatus Obscuribacterales bacterium (assembly GCA_019745415.1). GTDB lineage: Bacteria > Cyanobacteriota > Vampirovibrionia > Obscuribacterales > Obscuribacteraceae > Obscuribacter. The sequence continues at coordinate 49,302 of JAIETF010000011.1, forward strand.
GAGCCTGTCTAAAGAGGTTTCACCAAAGGGAGTCAGAGTTGTGAGGGTTTCACCCGGCTGGGTGATGACTGAAGCGTCAGAACGCTTGGTTGAACGCCTTGCGGAACAAGCAAACACCGATTATGAAGGCGGCAAAGCAATAGTAATGAGGTCCTTGGGCGGCATTCCGCTTGGGCGTCCCGCAGAACCCAAAGAAGTGGCGGACCTTGTTGCCTTTCTCGTATCCCCGCTAGCAGGAAGCATAACTGGCACTGAATACGTGATTGACGGGGGGACTATTCCAACCACCTAGCGATGTGTTTCAGATCCCTTTCAGGCTCTGGTTATGACTCTGGTCGTAGCTCGGACGCTGGTTCTAGAGAAAGAGAGATTTGGAGGTTGGCTGGCTGACCTTTCCCGAGAAATATTAGTACCTGATATTCTTCAATTGGTGACCTGGTGTTGCTCAGGTTTTCCGGTCTAGTTGATAGGTCAATGTCGGGTTACCCATTATCTTTTGGAGTTACGCACATCTACCGTTGTTCGACTCGGTCGATTTTGGGCACTGGACCGCTATAACTGCATGCATTGCAACGGACTGTGTTGCCGTTTATCACCCAGTCGCATGCCGAGATACATGTTTTTGAGGAACGCTTCTTGGGTTCTTCGCGGCGTACTGAAATGGCCGTGTCGCGGAAGATGCGCTCACAAAATGAGCAGCGCATGACCGGCACGCCGTCCTCGGTTCCGAGAATCGGTCCATAATGCTTGCCGTTACAAATATCCGATTCGAAGTCGTCTTGCATCGCCAGCCACCAGCAACGAACAAATTATAGCGTGTCCGCAGGTCGATTAGTCATCGCTTAGCGACTGACAGGAGTTGTCTTTTAGCTGTTGGATATAAGATTCACTGTGAGAATTGGACAATTTTTAGAGTCTCGTCCTTAGACAAAAGATTTAGTGACCAAGGCGACAGCCCGACTATATCCTCATTCTTTAGCAAATCTAGTCTTGTTCGGACATCTTTGCAAAGCTTAGAACTCTCTTGTGTATTTCCACGGTTAGCGAGAAGTTTTGCCATTCCTAATATCGCTGGTATATTTTCTTTGTCTATACAAAGTGCCTTCTCAAAGTAAATTCTCGCAGTTTGTAAGTCACCCATTTCTAGGCAAATCAAACCGCACTGAGCGTGAGTCTGCGCTCTATAAGTCTCACTGCGTTCGCTGGCTTCCATTAATGCTGCTAGCGCCGAATTGAAATAGCTGTTGCGCTGGCGCTTGTCCGCAGCTTTGCGTGCCAATCTATGATATGCCGCAGATTTTATGTATAGAGGTTCGACAGATTTGGTTCTTTGAGTAGCGGTTTCGAGTAGTTCTATTGTCATCTTTGGGCAGTAGTCACCACATTTGATACCTTTGTACATCAGTTTATCTAGTCCTTTTGCTCTGTACAGATCAAGTAAACCTTCTACTTCTTGACCTAATTCAAAGTTGCATAGGGATCTGCTTCTGAGGCAGTGTCTATTTGTGGGGCTTTTATGAAGTGCTATGTTCAAAGTTTCTTTAGCGAGTTCATACTTTTTCATTTGAAGAAGTATATCCGCTTTGGTAATAAGCGCTCCGAGTTCTATTTCGTCAATGTCCATTAAATCAAGAACCTTGGCTTTTCGAAGAGTAGTGTTGCACTCTGCCAGGCTTTCTTGTATTTTGCCTGTTTTGAAAAGGCAGGTAGCCAGATAGTAGTTGGACAATATGGTGGAAGCTGATGGAGTTTTAGTTTTCTGCAAGAGTCTGGTAGCTTCTCTGAAGTTTTCTTGCTTATAGAGTTTCATGGCGCCCATAAAAGTGCTATTTCTTTCGATTCGATTTTTCTTCGGGTGCAGTAAGTCGCTGAACCACTTCGAAGCGAATTTGCTGAAGTCTTCTTCCGACATCTCTGTCAGTTTGGCGCTTATCACCTCGGCGAGTAGTTCTGCGAAATTGATCGTGGCATAATTACTTGGCAATTCACTAATCTGAGGAAGCGATTTTAAAAAGATTCGATAGTCGTGCCCTGTCAAGAATTGAAGTGTCAGCTTGCTTTTCCACATTGAAGGCAACATTCTATTTACCCATTTTGGGTTATAGGCTTGTTCACCGCAGCTATCTATCAGGTGTACAAGTTCATGCATCAGAGCGTGTAGCTTATCTGGTGCCATAAAAAATTTGTCGGAGACTAGTATGTATCCTGGTCCACTGACAAGATATGGCTCAGTGCTAATTATTTTAGACCGTAGCTCTTTAACTCGAAATATCGAGATGGGTCCAAGTGGTTTGACCTGTTTCGTTAGCAGTGTGAATCTGCGCTCTATTGCCGCCAGTATTTCGAGAAGCTCTTCTTTTTCCGAGGAGTTCCATTTCAGAAGCTCGTATTTGTGAAGAAAGAAGCTGTCCTTCGCCACATTCAAAGGTTCATCAAAAACAAATGGCGAAACCTGCTTGCTTGAAGTTGTTTTTGTGATATCTAATGTCGTGGATTCTGTGGAATTGTCGGCACGTTGTTCACACCGAGCCGAGTTAGCGTCACTGAGAGTCTGTGCGCTAGCGTCGGCTGGGCTTAAAGTCAGTAGAATTAACAGGGCGAAGTATGAGCTCTTTGCGCGTCTAGCAGAGTTTTTCAAAGGAGCCAAGTCTTTAAGCAGTTCTCTCGCTGTCGATAGCCGTGGCGCGATTATCCGATCTATCAAAATGAGCAGCCCGACTCCTTACCACCGGTTCTTTCTTCTTTTGCCAATAGTATTTGGCTGTTCTGGCTAGGTTGGTTCCAGTGAGGTGCTAGGGTAATGACAAATATTGTAGGAGAGGTACGCCCAAGTGTCCAGTGATTAAAGATTGACCTACGGAGCGCCATATTGTTTGCCGAAAAGGCAATTGGTCAATTTTCCGGGTCTCAGCTTCGATGAGTCTTTATTTGAAGTAAGGAATGACGAGGAGTGCTGAAAGTCAGAAGAGCAAATGTTCTTGTCTGCATCTTGAACGAGATAGAGTCATCGAGAGCAAATTTGAGTATCGTCCCCAATGATTTGTCCGAATGGACTGTTCACAGAGTGCTATCCGATCGGTTGCCAGGCTTTGCTTGATTTTGAGTGTTGGTAAATTCAGTTGGTGCAATAATCGAGAATGAGCTGGTTTGGAGTAATAGTTCATAGTCCAGCAGAGGATTCTAGCTATAGCCAATTTCGGTGTAGTGATTTTAGTTGGTTCCGTGAACGATGCCCTTTGTAAAGTGGGAGGTCTGCGCCGAGACTTGAACTCGACAAAGTGCGAATCGCATTCAGAGCTGATAGTGGTAGGTTCGTTTGACGGACTTGAATCAGATGGGCTGGCTCTTGATGCTCAAAGGTGTGCGAGGTTCTGGGGGGTTGAAGATTTAAAGGGGCCGCAGCTTGCTTAGCGATACATACCGATCAGATACGATTTGACTAAGGTCGCTAACAGTGGCTCTGCTACTGGAGAGCCGCTCGAATCGCTTGCTAAGGGCACAGTTTTCATTCTATTCATCGAGACCATTCAGCCTAAGAAGGGACTGTTTGAAACTTTGAACGGTGCAGATGGATGGATTGAGTATCGCGAGGACAACTACGACAAGATTATGGGGGTAATTTCGCCTTTTGGGGAAAAGGGAAAGATCCAGTTATTCCAGGAGCGAGTGATAAACAAGTAGGCAGTGGTGCTTCAAAATAGGTGACATTGTTTTTTTTACAAATTTGCATCGAACTAATGGCCTCTTGTGTCGAAAATTGCGAAGTAGCAGCCTAAGACTTGGAAGAGTAATATCAGTCAGTAAAATGGCTAACAATTGGGGCGGTTGGATTTTCAATTATTGCTAAGTGGTCTGCTAGAGCCAGTTCCATAGCTTCGGTGAACGATTTGGCTAAAAGAATTGGGCTTTCGCTTCTTTCTGAGTACCTTAATACAGGCGGATTCGCATTTCCATCTGATGTTTCGAAGTAGAAAAACTGATAGCCGTATCTTTCTACAAATCATTTGGGCAGTGCGAAGCAATTTTCCAACCCTTGCCATTTTATTCGCAAATTCGCACGGCGGTGAATTTGTAAGCTTTCATCAGCCATCTGCGACCAGCCATCAGCCATCAGCTGTCAGTGAAAGAAGCGCAGCAGTTTGTTTTCGCGGTCTACTTTGTATTTCCAGCCTTCCATCAAATCTTGTCCGAGAGCGCAAGCGCCGCTGCCGCCTATCAATATGGGGAAGTTGTCTCGGTACATGCCTCCGATTCGGATATTCACATAGGCTCTCTTCATGGTTAAGTCGCCTCCTACCCCTGACATATGAACGACTTCGCCGGTGGGGACCGCTCCGAATCGGGCGGCGGAGAATGCGTCGAAAATGGTATTGGAGGCGCCTGTGTCGATGAAGGCTTTCGCGTATTGACTGTTGACTGTAAATACGATGAACTCTTTGCCGGCGATTATCTCAATCGGGATATCGTAAAGGGGATTCAGTTTCTCTTGTTTTGCGGCCAGCTTTTTCTTTAAATCTACCCGACCACCCTTGTCGTCGATTTCGTATTGATAGCCCTTTATAAAGTCCTGTCCGATTAAATTGGTGCTCAGGGAGTTGCTGCTCTCGGGCATCTTGATATTGATGGTGCGGGTGAGAGTGCCGAGCTTAATTTGAGCCGGCATTACTTCGGTGGAAACTTCCACACCCGCCCATCCGCGGGTGCCCTTGCCCGCCTTTGCTCTGTTTAAGTCTAGCCCGGCTTCCTTCAGTTGGTCTTTATAGAAAAGTGCACTGGCCCCGGTGTCAAAGATAGCCTTGACCGGATGCCCGTTCACCATTAAGTCCACTTCCATGTGTCCCTGCTGACTTTTCTTGAAGTAAAAATGCGCGGAGTCTGGCAAACCGGCTAACTCTTGGTCTAGAGCGGCATCATCTGCGGAAGCTGTTGGTTTTGAATCAGCAGGTTTTTCATTGTTGGCTTGGGTGTTGGAAGGCTGTCTTTCGCCTTGCGCTGAAACTGTCGCGGCGGCAAGAGCTTTGGGCGGCACAAAACTTGGGTCGATGGCTTTGAGCGCTGCTGCTGCTCTTCTTCCAGGCTCGGTCAGAGGAAAAGAGTTGGCAGTTGTTTTGTAGCGACTTTTTGCCATAGACCAATTCTTTAGATGATGGTAGCAAAGCGCATCGTAATACCACAGCAGGGGATCATTCTGAGTCTTCTGCAGGGCTGCTTCAAAATGCCTGGCGGCTTCGGTAAAGTCGTTTTTATTGTAGGCTTGCAGTCCTAGTTTGTAGCTGTCATCTGCTCCCAGAGCCGCACTGCCGAAGCCAAGAGTGAGAGCAATGATGCTTGATTTCAAGGTTCGAGCTAAGATATTTGATTTCAGAATTTGATTCAATCGCTCGCCCTTTGCCGAGTTTAGAATAGTATTTTTCAGTGTATGTTAGCGAGTATCTTTTGCACACTGGTGTGCCGGTGCTGGCTGTATTTTACATCACTTGCGTCAGAACGTTCAGGGCTTCTAGAGGGTTGCCTTGGCGCTGCTAGCAGTCGCCCTGAGGCAAATTGCCGTGGTAGGCTATTGTGGAAAACCAGGCGCAGCGAAAGCTATGGCAATCGATGTGGTTAGGTCTTGGCTCCGTCCAGAAATTGATAAACTCAAGCGATTATTCGTAACGGTCTTTCGCTATTTATTGACCGTTTGCTCATTGTAGGACAGTAATTAGCGAGGTGAATTTATGGGATTCAAAGCTGCGACGGTCTTTGTCACAACCAGGGAGCCTGAATATTTTTCGACCAATCCCACGCATCTGCCCGAAAAAGCTGAGGCGCTAATTGAGCAGCTTGGCCTCGGTCCGGCGGTGGTGGCTAAGGATGAACTGTTGCCATACAGTGATTGCATGTATCCGCCTGTGGATCAATTTGGCTTAGGGGCTTACGAGCATGGCTTTATTTTGGAAGACCAACGTCTCTACGAATTTTCTGAACCAGGCAATGCGCTACATAAAGCCATATTGGATGGCTATCCGACGGCAAATATTCTAGCCATTGTGTTGCACAGTTATGTCAATCTTTATGGTTATGACATTTACGAAAGAGGCAAGCGGATAAGATTTCTCGCCGGCTCAGCCAATGATGGAGTTATTCATGATTTCGGGGAGCTGCAGCCCGAAGAAAAGCCAATCTTCGCTCAATCGAGTATCGTTGACGGCGAGAGAATTTTCAAGCTGGACGTTAACGGTTCGCTGGAAGAATTTGATATGTCTTGCACTGGTGAAAGTCTGGTGTTTGCCGTAGCGAAGCGATATCTTGGCTACGATATTGATCAGTTTCCAGATGATGGTGAGCTACAAATGCAGCTATTCAGTAGGGCTGGCGCTAAAACCCGTGGTGAGTCCAAGCAAGCTAAAAGTCAGGCTAATCCTCTTGCTAAAATTATGAAATTTTTCGGTCGCTAGCTTAAATCAGACGCTCACCAGTCGTTGATTTTGTCGGTGCCGATTAGCTTGTCGCCCTTGACCCGATATTTGACCGGCCCCAAGTCAAATAGGCTAACTTTAAGAGGAAGTCAAACTTCACTTCAGATACTCCCTGTCTGATTGACCAAGTTTACCTCAGGTGGGGCAGCGCTGCGAGACTTTAAGGGCATCTAGTTTTGATGAAGAAGTCGATGATTCGCTCGCTAGCGGAAGGGTTGCAGAAGATTTCGCGGTGGTGTCCTTGGAAGTTTTTAGTTCTGCCAGAAACGGTCCCTGCGAAAATTCAAATCCCCGTTACTCCTAGATTTACTCCGAAGTCTATTCCTGCGATAACACTGTCTCCTCTGCCGCGAGCGACTCAAATCAGACCATGGAAGAAGTAAGGTCGGGTGATCTGTTGAAGTTGAATCCACTTGCTAAAGGTGAAGACTCAACGACTGAATTGGGTATAGAACGCTAAAGGTGAAGACTCAGCGACTGAATTGGGTATAGAACGCAAGAGGAATTTGACAATGAGTACCGATCAGTGAAAGCAGTTTCGCAGTCTTCTGTCAGTCTACTAGAGTTGGAATAGGTCAAAGTAAAGGCAAAATCCATGACATATTTTCTTCCACACCTGGAACCTGTTACCAAAGAGTTTACGTTCGTTCGTGCGAAACCAACGGATATTGCTCATGGTTTCAGTCAATTTGCGAGTCAGACAAGGGGCACAAGTGTGTGGAGAACGACTCATTTTAAGGCTGCAAATTTGGAGTCTGCCGTATCGAGACTTGATCGTTCTCGGCGTTCGCAAGCTGAGTATTTGCTAGTGCCTACAGATTCCGAATGGACTGCATTATTTGAACTTCACTGTGGATGGAACGGGGGAGATATAAACACCACCCCGGCACGCATTTCGTATTTTACGCCGGCTGATGCAATTGGTCTAATTATGGCGAGAGATACGGAGCGTGCTCATCGAAGTGATCCTACAATTGAACTTCAATATGGTTCTATTCGATTTGACTTTGTGCGTAACGGTGAAGTGATTCGGCACGTGCAGGCTATGAATTCAGCTTCAGGAGGGGGTTGGGAATTTCACACATTCGGCGAACCACTTCCAAAGGAAAATCTTAGCAATTTTTCAAATAGAGAAATTGCGGATAGATTCACCTTCGACAATCTTGTTGAGCTGCTTAGCAGCCAATTTGGAATTCAGCTCTTGGATGAATCGTTCTACAAGCCGCAACTAGGTTGCATCCTACTAATCCATGTTTAGCCTAGGAACGACCTGTCCCATAGGCGAGATTTACTTTGGAATGGCTAGACCGTCAATGACCTGGGCATTAGGCAGTTTCAAATACTCATTAGGGCGCAGCAAAACCTTAGTCGAGCGATTGCCACCACCAGCGATGACTTGAGGCTGGCTCATGACGGCAGAGTCGATGTATAGTGGTATTTGCTGTAGCCCAAATGGTGTGACGCCACCAATCAGCATTCCAGTTAGTTCGCGCGTCTGCTCTGGGGTCGCGAAGGAAACCTTCTTGCCGTCCATTATCTGCCTGACTTTTTTATTGACGTCTAACTTGGTTGTTGCCAGCACGATGCAGCATGCAAACTGGACTGGCTCGGCTTTCGTTGCAACGATAATGGCATTGGCTGCGTGCTGCAGCTGATAGCCGTAGTGCTCGCAGAATACTGCGGTGTCGGCTAGGTCTGGTTCGCAGTGCAATACTTCATGCTCGATGCCATACTTTTGAAGGCATTCGGCGACAGAATTATCGAGTTCGGTTATTTGATTAGTCATTGCTATTACTTCACCGCGGCGGCAAGATCGAGGCGCATAAAGGTATCTGCGCGATCGTACTCTGTTTCATGGTCTAGTTTGTCGACTTGAACAAAGCCGAGTTTCTTGTAGAGTGCAATCGCCGCCTTCAGGGACGAGTTCGTTTCCAGCGTAACCAGGCTGGCTTTGCAGCGCTTTGCATAGTCTATGCATGCTGTGACGAGGTCTCGCCCAATACCGCGACCTTGATATGCCTCATCTACGCCCATCTTGGCCAGTTCAAACACGCCATTGCCCATGTTGAGAATTGCGCATGTTCCTACAACTTTTCCGTCGATTTTGGCAAAGAAGATTGCGCCGCCTACGTTGAGGATGGCATCGGTGTTTTCTAGTATACGAAGGTCGGCTTCTTCCATTTTGAAGAACTTTTCGATCCATGCTCTATTCAAGCGAACGAAGTCGGCTTTGTACTCCGGTGCAAACGGAAGTATCTCGGCTCTGGGCTCCTTGTTTGCGGCTTTTAGTTCTACCATTCTTTGCCTCACAGATTTTGTTGAATAACTTTCCTCTATCGACTCAATCTCCTGCAGGAATTTTCCGCCGGCTTCCTCAATGAGGTGATCGACAGCGGCGCGTATATCTTGCCAGATTGGTTCAAGATCTTCTCCTAGTCGTTTGCCTTTTGCTGTCAAGGAAATCAAACGTTTGCGACCATCGCGCTTATCAGCTGCCGACGCCACCAACCGTTTCTTCTCGAGTTCCTTGACCGTCAAATTGACGGCTGGATGAGTAATTCCAAGTTGGGAGGCAATCTCGGTAACTGATAGCGTCCCCTCCACCATCAATAGATGAAAAATCGGAAACCACTTCGACTCGAAATCGATATCATGCATTTCATAGATTTCTTGAACATCCTGAAAGAATCTTTCGGAGAGTCGCTTCAGGCGACTGCTCATTGCCAGACTGCCAAGAGTTCGAATATGGTCCATGGTACCGCCCCTCTCAGGTTTGGAAAGGAATTACGCAAGTGCTTACATATTCTAATCGAATCGCCTTCTCTGTCAAGGGTTGAAAGATTACAAACCATTCACGCTTACTAATATGGTGCTTCTTGGTTTGGTTTGGCGACGCGTTGCTGGTGCGCGGCGACAATTAGAATTGCGGGGGCAGATTAACCCAACAAAGATTGCGAGCCTTGCAAGCATTTATACGTGGAAAATTGCTGCCCGCAGATCTAAAGTTGACGAGTCACGCTAGTGTGCTCTGTTTTACTTGCGCTGCGGTCTTACCCGGAGTGCGCTTGGAGCGCTAGCGATATTCTTAGCTATGTGTCAATTGACGATTTGGATTACCCTAGCTCCCAGTCCCACTGTTTCGGCCGCTTCTGACTATTTTTATGGATTCCTTTTCGCTGTTGCTTTTCTGGGAGTATTCAAGTTGATGAGATGTTTTAGTCAGATCGCTGGATTGAACTGTCTTGTTTGGGTGTTGATTTTTTTCAAGTTTACCGTAGTACGCCAAGGAAGAGATAAGAGCTTTAGCCGGTCGTGAGAGTGAGAGACCGTCTGTATAACCTATCCCGAGTTTGGTAGGCAATGCGAAATCACAAGGCGACCCTGACCCCTATAATGAGACTGCTGGCCTCTATTGGAGGTGCCATAATTGGGTTACGTTGAGGTTTTGCGAGCAATGAGACGCAAGCGATTTGCGTTACCGATTCTGCTTCTCTTGAACGCCCTTGGTCTGGCGGTCGGCAGTTTGATGTCTCTAGGCGTTTGCCCAAGAGACCACTCTAGCAGCTTTTCAGATTGCCGATGGGCATTGCCGCAGTCTTGGCATTATTCGCATGGCTGGGCACCCACTAATCCCGATAGAATATATGGTGCTCAGCAGTTTTGGCTGTGCCAAAGGTGTTGGCTTTGCTGGACAAACCCCTTTGATGTCGAAGTGTTCAATGCTCAAGGCGGTGGCCTCGCGAGCACTCGTCGTCAATGTGGCTCGCAGCGGTACTTATATAATCTCCGAGAAGCATATAGGGTGTGAGGTGGCAATAAGGATGTTTAGACTCTCTCTACTGCGGTTGTTCGGCATAATTGTTGCCTTAGGACTGGGATTGTTCCTCATGCTTGCATTGCAGCTTAACTATGGTACTCATCTTTTCTTCTTGAAGCCGGAAAAATTCGAGGCTTCAACCTGGTTACTTTTGAGGAAGGAGCATTCCCCCAGATTAGAGTGCATGGCAAAGGATCTCGTGAGTTCACAAGAACTCTCCGGGATGACTTTCAATGCTGTTGTTCAAAAGTTGGGAAGTCCGGATTCAACTCTCTATGTTGATCAATTTGAAAATGGGGTTCCGAACCCCGACCCGAAAGAAATATACTCTCTTGCTTATTACCTCCAGAGTCCGTATAGGCAACTGATTATTTGGTTTACCCCTTCAGGCGTTGCATCTAAAACAATCATGGTCTCTACATCAGGGCTCTAGTTTGGCCGAGCCTACCTGGCTTTCAGGCTTAAGTAAGGTATGCAATCAAACTTGTCTGATATTAGAGTAACTGTTTCATCTACAGCCTGAACAGCTGTAGATGCCTACCTGCAGAGAGTCTCGGAGATTGAATTTTCCAGGCTCTCTCCCTTTTTCTCGCAAAGCAAATGCGAAATTGAATCTTCTATCTATGTGATACCATCTCTTTTTCTTAAGCTCAGAGGTGTCAGTTTTGGGATTGAGTGTTTGCGTAGGAGTTTTGCCATACCTTTTGGAGCATGAACCAGAAATGGCAGCTGATTTCAGTAATGAGCTTGAAATAATTAACCACTACTTGGTCTCATGTTCTCTGCCATCGCACATAGAACCAACTGAGCCAGTTCCAGGTTCGTCTAGAGCCGTATATACTCAGTTCCCATACAGCTTCTTGCATCACTTGAGAAGAGTATATGCGCATGTGAGAACTGATTCCACATGGATCGCCACTCCAGTCAATGATTCTGAAGATCCTACTCAGGATCCTTTAGTTGTGGACTTGTCGTTAGAATTCGATAGTCATCTTTTAGTTCACTCTGATTGTGAAGGATATTATTTGCCGATTGAATTTCCGGAGCCTCTTTTCGTTGGAGACGAGTTGACAGGCGGTGGCATGGTCGGCTCAAGTTTTGGTTTGATGTCTGAGCTCGTGCAGGTGTCCGGTTCACTTGGGGTAGTGTTGGATTCAAGTATTCTCTCTAACGAAGAAGCTTCAAGACTACAAAAAAGCATAGACTCACAAGAGCCTCTGTACATTGAGCTCATGGTCTGGTTCTGTTTATACGAAGCAGCTCGTCTTAGTCTTCAGTACCGAACGGCAATAGTTTACAATTAGACGTCTGAGATAACGATTTGAACATCATCTGCGCAAGTGGTTTTGAACTTCTGCTAGATTGGCTGGGTAAGCAGCCATTGGTAGCAACAGAGTTCTCGAAACTAATGCCAGAGCGAGTGTCGTTCTTATGTCTTGTCATTTTCATGCAGTCAGTAGTTTGAGGTTATGGGGTTAAGGACCTATGCAGAGACGAATGTATCAGGTTTGGTTGTACGTTCTACCAATGAACGAACCAGCACCGTTTACCTGGGAACTCTGGAAGACTGTTTATGATTTACTCAAAGACTTCTGCCATAGTGCAAGAGGAAAATCTCAGTTTAGAGCGATACAGTCAATCCCAAAAAATAAGACGTACGGACCGGATTATTTACTTTGGAATCTCAAAAATCTAGAGAAGGTTGCTCACTACTCACGCATTACAGAGCCAGTCTCGGAACAACTTAAACTCTGCAACTTTGAACTGTCTTGCCCCTCGGAGAAGGTATGCCTAACGGATAGGCACAAGCCTGACATGCTACTTCAGCTTGACTCGCTAAGCTGCTCGAGTGAAGATGGGTGCTATATCCTTCAATTCATCGTAGCGCATGACAAACCAGACTTTCAATCTGCAATCCAGATATCGCAAGACCTGGCTAGACTCTTCAGACCAGTTGCTATTGCAGAAATCGTATCACCGTGGGTGCTAGTCAAACTGCCTGAAGAGAGCACATCTAGAAAGATTTCGATAGTTAGATACTTCTTCAGACCGGGCTGGGACTGGCAAACTAAGCCTTGCCAAGACATGTTGAATTTGGAAGGAACCAACGCTAACCTGAAATCTTTTGTTGTACCCCAAAATGAATAGTCCTTTGAGAACGGAGGGGTGAGTGCAACGAATGCTTCTAATGTCTGTTTAGGCAGTTCATAAATCAGATTATTGGGTATGTCGCATAATCTGTTGATACACTCAATGCTGACAGAAAATTTGGTCCAAAGTGTGGCAGTTAATTCCGCTCTTTACACGCATAGGGCTTACATGTTTTGTTCGAATTCGAATTTTCACGTAGGAACCAAGAGTGGGGTGGCTCGGGGACTAGCGCCAGTCATGTCGAACCACCTTCTGTAGCGCTATTGGGCTAGTGGCGCTGATACCGCCAGCGGTGCCCTGTATTTGGGCTTCTTTGCCTCCACTTCGATTTGCTTTTCTTGTATTTTATAAAGTACCGATCCACAGTTGGCAAACTGCATTGGTGCAAAGCCAAAACCTGCCATCCATATAGTTTGCTATTGAGGTTAGCAAAACTAAGGAGGGATAGAAGATGCAAAGCCAGAGAGAAAAGAACGTCGAGTCAGTCACCTGGGGAGTCTTGATTGCTTGCTTGATAGCCACGCAACAAATTTACGCCAGGACTCATGAATACGGGGTTGAGCAGCCAATTGGTCTTGGTATCGCAGAGTGGCTCTACCGGCACCCTGAGTCGCTTTTCGGGCAACACTTCAATTATCCAATTGTGCGTGATATCAACTAAAGATAGAGTAAAACACGCTTTCGCCATTAGTTGCATTTACATAATTGGACATCTTGTGAGGCATATGCTTAGCGATAGATGGTCTTGCGTCTGGCTCAGATTCAAGGCAAGAGAAGATTCGTGCCAATTTGCAAGATTGGCGATACAGAGTTTTGCAAGATATTTATGACATTGCTAGCCTTGCATAGCGTCCTTAATGTAATCTGTTAATAATTCCTCTAGCCTCTTGTATCTTCTTGAGTCTTCTTGTGGCTTGTGCGATCCTAGGCTATGGATCAGTCAAAACACCGGAGCATACAGTGCAAAGCCAATCCCCACAAACGATTACGAAATTGAGCGAAATCGATAAGAACCGGCTGGCTGAGCAACGCTTAGTTGTGGAGCGCTATCTTGGCGATTCACCGTCGAAAGAGAAATACAAGACTACTGTCGGTAAGTTGGCAACGATCCGCGCAATTCTAAAAGCTGGCGTGTTCGAGCCTAGCCAAACTTATGAACTTCAGTGTCTTGGAATTGTTCTGGGTGACGCTATTGTTCAAGAAATGAGAATGGAATGGGTCATGGTTGAGGATGAATTCGGAAGCGACCCTGCCATCCAAATGCCTGGCACATCAATAATTCTTTTTCCGCTCACTATGATTTCGAAGCGCATCGAACGTGGGGAGCAGGTAGATGTTTTCGACCTTTTTGACTGGATTGGTGCAACTGTTGAAAAGATGAAGGCGCTCTGCGACTAATATGCGCCCCTAAGCCGTTCCAGCTCAAACAGCCATCGATAACGCTAGAAATCTCATTACTAGCGTGCATCCCGTTTTACCTAATTCCTGATGTTGGGTTCACCAGGGATTTTGGAAAAATCGGAAACTTACCGTAGAGTTCGCTAGAGTGGGTTGGCAATTCACCCAGCCTGAGAAAGTTACCCTCGAATTGGCAATTTTCAAAGTATGGATTTACAAGCTTAAGGACTTCACTGTCGTACCATGTCAACCATGAGCGGACCTGAGGCACTCCTCTCCAGTGTGTTGTGCTACCGGTACTGTACCTATCCGACCCTGCAATGTGATAAATATTTCTCCCCTCAATTTCCTGTCGGCGCATGATATAGGCACCAGCATAGATACAATTCAATGCTGCACTTGCATCTTTGAACAAGTTCACGAAATCTTCAAGAGTTTCCTTATTTTCTGCCAGAGGGTCCTTAAGGACATTGATTTCTATTGTGCTGCAGCGTTCCTCGCTCATCTCCTCTCCGTAAACGAGACTAGGAATAGCAATCATGCCTATTATGAATGGCACAGTTCCATACCAGTACACCAATGTGCTCATATTCACAATTTCGACCAAGTCTGTTAGGGAGTATTTTTGAACAGAAAATCCAAGCCCATTGAACTCAGTAGGATTTGCTTTTGGGAAAAATTTAGTAACGAGGTCAAAAAAAATACTGATTTGTTCTTGGGTTGCTGAGCCTCGAAACATCCAAGTTGCTGTAACTAAATCCACTATTGATGTGGTTTTCGCTTTGTCTGAAGCTTTAACGCTCTTGTTCGAAAAAATCAGCCTTCCATCCTGTGGATCGAATAGGACTCCGTTGGTTGATTTTGACAATTCCTGCAAAAAGCGATAGAGCTCTTCGGCATCGTTAGAATGAGCTGACCCGCAAGTCTCAAATCGAAACTCTCTTAAGGAATCCAGATCGACTATGTCCTCATAGTCGCTAGCGATTATGTTCTGAGGAGCCTCGATTACGAAGAGAGGAGTATCGCCACCTCTGTAAACAGCAATTTGACCAGGCTCTTGCTCAAAGGTACCCTCCATTTGCATGTGGCACCTAGCACAGGCTTGCTCAACAGTTGCTGTTGATAGCGCTTCTCTAGAGAACAACACAAGATCGTATGACATTTGCAGTTTCCAGTAATTAAGACCTTTATCCCACCCATCTTTTGTACCACCTCAAGCAGACGATTTGCCTAGGCGCTTCCTGCATAATTCCATAGTTCTTAGAATCCTCTGCATTGGGTGCCCTATCTATCGTCAGTGAAATCGATTTCTTCGAGCTCGCAGTCCCTCCACATTTGCGCAAAGAGAGAACCTGCTAGAGCTGATCCAGTCTCTGTCAGCACTAGACCGCACTAGCCCGCATCTACATTGCCGCCGGGTCACCATAACCATATTTCTTTGCCGCTTGCAGATCTCTCTTGGCTCTGGCTCGCAGCCCGAGTTTTCTATACACAAGGCTGCGTTGATAGTAAGCGTCGCCATACTTTGGGTACTGTCTTATTGCTTGGTTGAGATCTTTGAGAGCCAGCTGATAGCGTCCTAGTCTGGCATATGAAAGCCCTCTGGTTAAGTATGGATGCGTACGGTGCGGTGCCAGCGCAATCGACTTTGTGCAGTCGGCGATCGCCTTTTGATAGTTGTGCAGGCTTGCTTGAGCGGCGCCGCGGGCGCAAAAATATTTTGGTTCATTTTGATATAGCTTAATCGCCGCAGTGATGTCTTTCACAGCCTCTTCATATTGCCTCAGCTCTCTGTATGCAAGCCCCCGCCAGAAAAATGCTTGGTCTGCTTCTTTGTCTGCATCTATTACCTTGGTCATAGATGCGATCGCTTCTTTATAGTTCTGAGAGCCAAAATTGGCTTGTCCAAGTGTATAGTAGCCGTCTTTTACTTTGGGGTCTAAACTGATGGCTTTCTTTGCTTGTTCGAGTGCGTCTTTAGGCATCTGCAAACAAAGCAAGACACCCGCCTTCTCTCTGTAAGCATCTGCATTTTCTTTGTCTGCACCTATTGATTTCTCAAAGTCATTGAGAGCATTTTTGTGATCTTGTAGGGCATGATAGGCTCGGCCTCTTTCTAGGTAGAGCTGGTGAAATTCAGGGTCAAGTTCTAATGCCTTCGTATAGTTTTCTACTGCTTCTTTGTACTGCCGCTGACAGAGATAGCAATATGCCAAGATGGCATAATTCATAGGCTCTGGCTTGGGTTCCTTTTCTAACTTATTCATGTCTGCTATGGCGAGATCCCAGCGACCCAGTGCCAAATAGCAATAGGCCCGCTTTTCATAGAGATCTTCTTGATTAGGCGCCATTTTAATAGCCATAGTAAGAAAATAAACGGCATCTTTATTGAGACCTAGAGAGCGGTTGGCGCGCGCAAGATAGACTACAGACTCAAGGTCTTTCTTGCCTTTGTTGTCTGCCAAGACTCGCTCGTATATTGCTTTTGCTTCTTCGCTTCTTTTGACGGCATCGAGCATGTGTGCATAGTAAAGCAATCTGTCGGTGTCTTGAGGCGCCTCCTTGGTCAATGAAAGAGCCTTTTCGGCATCTGCTTTGTAGAGATCAAACCGACGCATCCAATAATAGACCAGGCTGCGCTTTGTAAATATGTCGGCGCTTGAGGGGGCGAGTTCTATTGCTCTATTTAGGTCTTGCAGCGCCTTCTTATGCTCGCCCAAGTGGCTATAGGCAAAGCCCCTGCCTGCTAGTGCTGCGGCGTTGTCGGCTTGAACTTTGAGCACTGCTGTGTATTTTTGCACAGAGCCTCGCCAGTCTCTGTTTTTGCTTAACTGCTCTGCTTGCTGTAAGTCGCTGCTAATGCCTGATTTCTCGACTTGCTCTAAGCCGTCACTTTTGCTTGATTTCTCGCCCTGCTCTGGGTCGCTGCTTTGCTCGGCGCAATCAGCGGGCATTAGGCCTGAAGATAGAAGTAATGAAAGGCACAAAAAAGTGGCTTTTGTTTTTACTTTCATTGCTGCTAACCTCAAAGACAATTTTGCTCTTTTATTTAGACTCTTTTACTTTCTTTGCCTTTACTTTTTTACCCTTTTTGCCCTGCACCGTATATAGAGGCTCGTATATATTGTGCTATCAAACGTAAAGAAGAGAAAGCCTTATTTTTGACCTGTTTGTCGTGAGGTGCTATTTCTTAGAGCGCCATCGCCACTCAAGGCGTGGCGAACGCTTTATCTTATTGTCGATGAGACAGAAACCGGAGAAGAATCATGGCTGCCAGCGAAAAAACAAGTCAGAGTGGTAAAACTACCAAAGCCAAGTCTGCCGCCAAGACCAAAACTACAAGCAAGGCAAGCGCCGCAGCAGTCGAAGCGCAGGCAGTTAGTTCGATTGTGATTGCCGATGAAGCTTGTGAATCGACAGCGCCTACTGTGATAGCTCATCAAGCCAGTCTGGAATCTTCTGCCGAGAGTTCGGTGATTGATTTTCAGCCTGATGCTCATGCAATTGCCGTGCTTGCCTATAGCCTTTGGGAAAAGCGTGGTTTCGCTCATGGCGGTGATGTTTCCGACTGGTTTGCTGCAGAAGCGATGCTGAAAGGCTAGAAGCGAGTTTTACTGTAATTTTCTACTTTGGAAAGACAATTACTGAATCCCAGTTCTTGTATTTTTCATTGACGTCGTTGCCCAGTCTTGGTACTTCAGTCTCAGCGATGAGAGGCGTTTTGCGCACCGAGAAAGCAAAGGGGCGCGCGGCTTCCTTGCCTAGCTGTGCTACTTTGTCGAGCGGTGTGTTTGGTGATTGCTCCATGGCTGTGATTACCGGCACGCCCTTGCCGCGCAAGATGTCTGCGGCCGAACGGTTCGCCCCTTGCGTGGTGTCGGCGCCGTGCATGTGTCCGCCATAAAAGACCACTTTGTTGTTGCGGTCTTTGTCGAGTATGCCTTTGATGCCGGCAGCCATGGTGTTGTCTCGTTCTTGATAAGACTGCCCGTCTTTGTCGCCGGTGCCGGTGTCGACGCCCACCACTTTCATACCCGAGGCTTTGGCTTGCTCGATCATGGCGGCGAAGTCACGCGTGCGAAAGGCTTCCGGCAGGTCGTTGAGATTTTTCGATTTGTCGTAGCGCGCTAGAGCATCGGGTGAAACTTCTAGAGCAAGGTGGGTGGCGCCGGCTTGGCGCAGCTCTTTGATAGAGTCGGCTGTGAATTTTTGCATGCGTGGGCTTTCAGAGTGCTGCTCACCCAGCATCAATACTCGATTTTTTCTGAGTGCGTCGCTAAAGTGCTTGGCTGGGTCTTCAGCCGCCCCTTTCAGTTCATCGAGCAGAGGTTTGTCTGCTTTCTTTTGCTGCTCTGTTTGAGCCGCTTGCCATTTCTTGTAGGCTTCGAGATTTTGGCTGGGTGAGTTATCTTTGGTCTGGGGATTCTCATTGATGAATCTGCCTGCGCTGGGTCCACCGCGCTCGAGCTCGATGAAAGCTTGGCGTTCCGCCGGTGTTTTTAGGGCTTTCATGAGGGCGGGATTGTTCATCTGTTCAAGGCTCAAGCCTTTACTGTAACCGTCTGCTTTGAGCGCCTTGTCTATGCCTTGGACTTCTTCCAGCTTGCCCGGTTTCATCAAGGCAGCAAGATTATTGAGCTTGCGATTTTGCCCCTCAAAGGTGGTATCGGCCCCGTTTACCTGCAGTTCTGGTGCGTATCTTTCGGTTTTGCCGCGCATCTGTTCTAGCGCCGTAAGAGTCTCTTGCACCCGCGCTTGTCCAAATTTGCCGATCATTTCTTTGAGAGCGTTGCTTCTATAGGCGTCTGGCGCCACCATGCCGCCTAGTGGCGGTTCAACCACGGTGCCATCCCCTGTCAGACCAAAGAAGCGCTTTTCAAACTGCGGGTCTTTCTCAAACATTGCGCCGAGGTTGGGCAGTTTATCTTTGTCTACCCCCAAGCTAAACTCACCTTTTCTTTTTTGCGGCAGATCGCCTGCGCTAAAGGCGCTTTGGGCTAGGAAGACGCGCGCCTCGTTGTTGCCGCCTTCAGCGGTCTCTAGAGGCTTTATATGCTCGCTTTCAGAGGGCTTCGCCTTAGTCATCTCTATCCAACTAAACAAACAAAAACAAAACTTCGGGCGAGTTTACCGAGCTTTCGCCCAGTATTATGTACCCGAAGTCTTGTCTTCTCTCTTGCGTCTTTCTCGAAAAGCTTGTTAGTTCTGTGTTTTGGCAGAGCGGCTCTTTTGATTTTGAGTGCTGCTGTTTGCTTGCATGCGTTTGCCGAAGCCACCGCCGAATTCAGCCCGGTTCATCGAGCTTTTCAGGCTTTGGCGTTGCTCTGGGGTGAGAATTTCGGCGGTCTTGACCATGCTTTCGCGCATGCTTTCATCGAGGGCTTGCTTTTGCGCCGCTATCTCGCCGCGCAGGCGCTTCAGTTCACCTTGGTCAAGCCTTGAGCCGACAAGGGCAGAGCGAAAGTCTCTTTCGAGCGATTGCAGCTTCAGGTGCATGGGGGCAGTCTGGTCTTGGGTCTGGCTCCTTAGAGCAGAAATCTTTTCCATTTGGGCATCGGTCAAGTCCAGCTCGGCAAGCGGGAGTCCCATGCCGCCACCCATTGGACCACCCATAGGTCCGCCCATGCCGCCACCCATAGGTCCGCCCATAGGTCCACCCATAGGTCCGCCTGAGGGACCGCCGGGTCCGCGCATTCGGTTGCCCATAGAGCTGCCCATAGCACTTCCCATGGCTGATCCCATAGCTCCTCTGGGTCCGGCGCCGCTTCTGGCTGCTCCGAATTGACCACTAGAAGATGGTCCAAAGCCCTCTTGCTGTCCAAAGCCGCCACCACCGGGCGGTCCGAATCCGCCGCCACCGGGAGGTCCAAAGCCGCCGCCACCACCGGGAGGTCCGAAGCCGCCGCCACCGGGAGGTCCAAAGCCGCCACCACCGGGCGGTCCAAAGCCGCCACCACCGGGCGGTCCAAAGCCGCCGCCACCCCCGGGAGGAGGCGGGCAGTCATCGCCGCAGCCCATTTCGCCGAGATCGATAGTCAGTGACGGGTCGCTCTGCGCCAGCGCTTTCTGGTTGTTCATAGTGATACCAAGGATTCCTGAGATAGCCAAACACACTAGTAAAGTCTTGGGCATTGCACTGCTTAAGTACGTCTTTCGTTTCACTTTCCTGTCCTCTTCTGGGCTGTACTCTCATCAAACCCGAGAAATGTAAAGCAATTATTTGGGCTAGATGAAGATTGAGTTTTGAACAGATGAAGATTGAGTTTGGACAGAATTTTTCCCAGCTTCTCGCCGGGATTCTTTCCTCGCCTTTTCGTAGGCTCTTTCCCAGCTTCTTTCCCAGTTTCTTTACCAGGCTCTTGCCTGGCTTTTGTGCCTTGCTTCTCGCCCAGTTTGCTATGCCTAGTTTTAGTGCTGCCAATCTCTAGCTTCTATTGCTTCTTTGGCTTCTTTAAGGCTGGCGCCTGTCTGTTCTCTATAAAGCTTTATGGCGTCAATCTTTCGCCCTTTCTCAAGCAGCTTTCGCAGGCGATCGTCAAGCTCTTCTTCGATTTGCTTGAGTTCGGTCTCGCTATCGCTATCGGCTTGCTCTTCGCCATTTAGCGAAACCATCGACCGGAAAGACTGTCCAGCCGCGACTCGATCGATTACTTCTTTAGCCCGTTTGAGATCGGCTCCGCTTGCCGCTCTCAGCTCCTTAAGCGCTTCTAGTCGCTTGTTGTTCTTGAGCAGGGTGGCGATTTCTTCAGCGGCTTCTTTGCTGATTGTTAGCCGCCTGCCTGGTTTGAAAGGCTTTGCTAGTTGCTTGGCGAATAGATTTTCGTTGTCGCGTCTGGCTGCTATGGTTAGATAACCCAGAATGAAAAGCATACCCAGAGCCGATAGCCCTATACAAACCGACATTTCGCTGTTCATCGTTTGGCTTGAAACCTCAAGAGTTAGCTTGCGAGCGCTATTTTAAGCTTTGATCGCAATCAAGAATAATCTAGGAAATGGCATAAGGGTTTTGCCGTCGCTGCGAGGCGGCAGGGTTTGGTTGATTTCGGCGCAATAACGGGCGAGAAAGATTGCTTGCTCGGCTTGGTCGAGCGGGGCGAGAAAGGGTCTAAGACCGGTGCCCGACAGCCATTTGGCCACGCCGTTCGCGCCTTCCATGATGTGATAATAGCGGGTTTGCCAGATATCTATGTGGGCGGCCAGAGGGCGCAAGATTTCATAGTACTGTTCGGCGGTGAGCACCGGCACTTCTTGTCTTACCTGGGTGAGGTCAGCCTGCCATAGCTTTTCAGCCTTGCCGAGGGCGGCAGTGGTGCGCATGGCTTTGTGGGTGGGCTCGTCATGGTTGATGGGCATTTGCACAGCCAGGCAGCCGCCCGGGCGCAGAGACTGAAACAATGCCGGTAGCAATGTCTGATGGTTCTCGATCCAGTGCAGTGCTGCATTTGAAAAGATGAGGTCTAGTGCCGTGTCGCTCTTGAAATTGGCTATATCGCCCAAGCTAAAGGTGATGTCGGCATTTTCAGCCCGGGCTTGTTCCAGCATTTCGGGGCTGTTGTCGATGCCGCTGACCTGGGCTTGGGCATAGCGCATCTTGATGATGCGGCTGCTGTTGCCCGGTCCGCAGCCCAGGTCGACAGCTTTTGCCACGTCTTTGAGGGGAATGCGCTGCGCCAGCTCGCGGGCGGGGCGGGTGCGCTCCTCCAGAAATTCGCTATAAAGACTTGAGTCCCAGTTGAACATTCGCCTCTAAATTATGTCTTTGACAAGGTATAGCGGTCTATTTTTCGACTCTTCATAGAGCTTGCCGACATATTCGCCGATGATGCCCAGACAAAGCAGCTGAATGCCCCCTAGCAGCAAAATCAAAATGACGATTGAGGTCCAACCGATAATGGCTGTGTGAAAAACATATTTGACTATGAGGGCGTAAATGCCATAAAGAAAACCGGCAAGAGCCGAAAGAATGCCGCAGAATGTAGCCAGGCGCAGGGGCACGATGGAAAAGCTGGTTAGACCTATCCACGAGAAACTAAGCATGCGGCTGAGTGGATAGTGGGTCTGCCCGGCAAAACGAGCCGAACGATCGTATTCCACCGTTGTTTGATTGAAGCCCAACCAAGCTACCATGCCGCGTATATAGCGATGCTTTTCTCTTAGAGTCTTGAGGGCGTCCACGGCGCGACGGCTCATAAGCCTGAAATCGCCCACGTCTACAGGAATTTCCACATGGGCTATTTCGCGAATGAGACGGTAATAGATTTTGGCTGTGAGCAGCTTGAATGTAGTCTCACCCTCGCGTTTGCGTCTTTTGGCGTGCACTATGTCAAAACCTTCCAGCCATTTTGCCGTCATTTCGGGGAAGAGTTCGGGCGGGTCTTGCAAGTCGCCGTCGATAACAATGACGGCATCGCCCTGGGCTAGATCGATACCGGCGGTGATGGCAATCTGGTGACCGAAGTTGCGACTGAGATCGACAATTTTGATGTGCGGGTTTTCACTTTTTTGAGCCTTGAGGTTCTCAAGAGTGCGATCTCTACTGCCGTCATTGACAAAGATTATTTCGTGGCGGAAGGGCATGCCCTCAAGCACCTGGGTTAGGCGTTTGACGCATTCGGCGGCCCCGGCCTCTTCGTTGAACATGGGCACGACAACGCTAATTAGGGGTCTGGTGTCGCTGGCGGTGTCGGTCATGCCGGGTATGTTCGTCCTATATCTCACTGGTTTTGCTTGACCGAAATATTATAGCCGTCTCAATCGTGTCGCACAGCATCAGTGTTTTCAAGATGGGCGCTTGATGTCATGCGGGTTTCGTTCGCGCTCCTCCTTACATCTATTGTCAGGTGCTCGCACCGTCGCGCTAACTGTCGGCATCTTCAAGATTTGAAAGAGTTTACAGACTTGTTAACCGCACCACTAGCGGCGCGAGGCTCTAAGAAAAGAAAACTTGTCATTATCTCAGGTTTTCGGGGATGACATAGAAGCGGCCTAATTCATAGTTTTAGGACTCATTTTCTTTCAAATCCATTGCGGAGTTCTTTTCTCTCACCGCCTCGCTCATATCTCACCTAACCAGGTCTCATCGATTCACTTTGCCCATCCAGGCAAGGCGGCTCAGAACAAACTTCTTGGCTGATTCTTTGAGTGAGAGATAAAGGCTTGTGCGAGCCAGCGCAGTTTGGAGAGCTGCGTCATGGCAGAGACTCTGCAATTTTCTTGCCACTACTTCATCCGACAAAAGCACACAGAACTTGTTGCGGATGCGCGTTCTCGCATGAGAACCCGCTAATAGAAAACGAAGGCCGAGGACCGGCTTTCTATTGAGAGTAGATCGAAAATGACTCAAGTTAATCTCTCCAAGACCGTCGGCGTCGAGGACCAGACCGTCGGTACTCCCGATCCCGCTTCCACCGGCTCTGCCGTCACCGCCAATCCCGAACCGGCTGTGCCCCCGCCGGAGAATCCCCCGCTTCTCCTGCCGGCGCCTGTCTATCCGGGTGGTTTGGACCCCGCCAAGCTCGCTCTCTTCTCTGAGCAGATGAAGCAGCTGGAAGCGGAACTGAAGAACATCTTCCCCGAGCGCGAGCACCTGGTCTCGCAGCTCGTCTTCGCCCTGCTCAGCCGCGAGCATGTGCTCGTGCACGGCGTCTTCGGCACCGGCAAGTCTGACTTGCTCAGCGCCCTCTACTCCTGCTTCGAGACCCCGACCGTCTTCTCTATTGCGCTCAACAAGTTCATGAGCGAATCGCATGTGATTGGCGTGCCCAATCCCAAGCAGATGCGCGAAGAAGGCGTGCTCAACTATCAGCGCGAGGGCGGCATCCTCGACGCTCACCTTGTCGAACTTGATGAAGTGCTCGACGCCAATGCGCCGCTTCTGCGTGTGCTCCTCGGTATCCTGAACGAGCGCACTTTCAAGCGCGGTCGCCAGATCGAGAAGGCTCTGCTGCATACCGCCGTCGCCTCCACCAACGGCGACCCGGTGGCTGTGGTCAAGTCTGCTCCCGAACTGGGCGCCGTCATCGACCGCTTCATCTTCATCGCCAAGGTCAACTATCTCGAGTCTGCCGAAAGCCGCCGGCGCATGTACGCCAAGTTCGTGAGCGACCAGCGCCCGAGCGTGCGCATCAGCTTCGACGACCTGGTGGCGGTCTCCAACTTGGTCTGCGGCACCGAAATCGCCCTCGATGCCGAGTTCCTTGCGGTCTACGACGAAGTCATTCAGGCCTATCGCAAGGCTTACGAAAAAGACCAGACCGTCAAGATCTCCGACCGGCGCGCCTGCAAGCTGATCAAGCTGGTTCGCG
This sequence comes from Candidatus Obscuribacterales bacterium, assembly GCA_019745415.1. GTDB lineage: Bacteria > Cyanobacteriota > Vampirovibrionia > Obscuribacterales > Obscuribacteraceae > Obscuribacter. The sequence goes on from JAIETF010000011.1 coordinate 73,430, forward strand.
CCTCGGCCGCAATCAACGGTCGCAGCGAAGTCTCGTTCGAAGACCTCTATGCCGTGCGCTGGGGTCTGTGCGTCGGCAATGACCGTTCGCAGCACGAGACCTTCATGAAGGTGGCCAAGCCCATCGTCGACAAGGCTATCGAGCAGAAGAAGCAGTCCTTCGACGAGGTCTGCGTGCAGCTGCTCAAGAAGTACGAGTCCGAGATTCCCACTCTCGACGACAAGACCCCGCTCTCCAACGACGAGCTGGTGCAGCTCATTCGCCAGGTCGGCGCCCTCGACAAGCAGATTCGCGAGGTCAAGCCGCAGCTGCCGTCCAATCTGGACTACCAGAAGAAGATGCGCGAGCGCCTGTCCGCCCTCTCTGCCAAGCTCAACGACCGTCTGCTGCCGGTGAAGTGAGGTCGCTATGTCCTGGACCGCATTTCTAATGTCTCTAGGGCTGGGAGGGCTCTGGCTCTACCTGGCCTACAAGCTCTCGCAGCTGCTGCAAAGCCTCAGCAGTAAGGGAAAGGGCAAAGGTCAAGGGAAGGGTGATGGCGACGGCGACGGTGATGGTGAGAGTGCCGCCGATAAGGCTGCTCGTGAACAGCGCGAGAAAGAAGCGCGCGAGAAACGAGCAGAACAAGAGCGGCAACAGCGCCAAGCCGAACATGCCCGCAAGGTGGCGCAGGCAGAAGACATTCTGCGCGCAAACCCGACTCTGAAAGACTATGCCGAGCATCTGGCAAAGATCAGGGACGACAAAACTCTGACCGATGCCGAGCGCGCCGAGGCTGTCGCCAAGGCGGTGCCCGCTCACATCTTGCATATCTTGCATGTGGCGGCCACCCAGAAAGACATCGATATGGACCTCGACACCAAGGTGGGCGAGACCAAGTCGATGTTCCCCACCAACGACATTCAGCCCATGCAGATTAGCGGTGTCGAGCAGATGTCTGATGTTCTGCCTGAACAGCTCATGCAAGACGACGATGTCTTCTTTGACAGGTTGGCGCAGGAAGACCTGCTGGTCATGCAACCTTACACCCGCACCGTCGAACGCAAGACTCTGCACATTCTGCTCGATGTCTCAAACTCGATGACCGAGATGATGAAGAACGGCATGCCCCGCCATAGCTGGTCTCGCGGCATCACGGTCAGTCTGCTTGCCAAAGCTGTCAACGGCGAAGCGTCTTACATGCTGCGTCTGTTTTATGGTGAACAAGGCAAGCTCATCAAAATCACCACGCCTGATGAGGCTCGCGTCTTCATCGACCAGTTGATGTCGACTGCAGCCAGCTATAACGGCACCAATATCTTGGGGGCTCTGCAAGTGGCCTGCGACGATGTGCGCAAGAACAAAGACAGCGGTGATATGGCAGACGTGCTGCTCATCACCGACGGTCAGCACCTCAACGAATATGGACAGATGACAGTCGGCAAGGTGAAAGCTTTGCTCAAAGACGACGTCAAGCTCCATGTCGCAGCCATCCACGTCGAATCGGAGGTCCTGCGCCAGTGCGCCACTTCCTATCAGATCTTCCGATGAACAGGCAGAGATAAGAACATGAAGAACCCGAAACTGAAAATCGCGCTCGTCATCATCGCCATCATCGGCACTCTCGCCGGGGCTATGATGAGCTTCTGGAGCGGCTGGCTGGTCTACAGTCTGCCTCTCAAGTCGATGGACGGCGGTGCCATGACGCACCTCGCCCTCGGCATCGCTCTCATCGTCGGCGCAGCAGTCTATATGCTCAAGGACGGCGAGCGCTCCATTCCCATCGTTCTCACTTTCATCGCTCTGGCGCTCTATCTGCAGCTTGTCTTTCAAGGACAGGTGCACAAGCAGTACGACCTGCAGATGAAGCTGGAATCGGCTGCCCCGACCGCACCGGCGACGACCAAGCCCGCGCCGGTGACGCCCGACGCAGGCAAGGCGCAGACGCCGGACAAGAGCGGCGCCAAGCACTGAGCAAAGCCCTGATCAAACACTGATCAGGGCCCTGTTCAAGTTGCCGCGCCAAGCTGTGAGGCGGGCGCTAAGCTGCGCTGCGAACCAAGCAGCGAGTGATGAATAAAAACGACTATCCAATACTTCAGCTAGAAGCACTTCTACCCTTACGGGTGGTTGTGCTTCTAGCATCTTTTTCTTTTGAGAGGTGATAGACGACCGGTCTATTATAATAATGATGATATTGCTTTTGCGGCGTTTTTTGGCTTGGGCATATGGCTTTAACCTTAGTCGGTCATTGGCTTGATGATGAGATCTTTGGCGGTTAAGGTAACTGAGCGTGTCTTCAAGTCTGTCCCAGCGACTGAAAGCTTGAGCTGCGCATCAAAGTGCAAGTCTGCGTCATGCTTTCGAATATTGATGAAGTCTTGCTCGAAATACAATGCCTCTAGATATGCCACTCCATTGCGTGCTCGCCCTGTGAATGAGGTTGCCCAAGGCGCCTTGGTGAATTGGAAGTTGTCGAGACTGATGCTCCACATCGAAGGAATTTCCCTAATCGTCTTTATCGACGCAGCCTTTAGATTGAGGCTAAATGCTGCAATTCTTTCACCAGGCTTGAGCTGAAGGGGCTTAGCTGATATGACCCAGTTGCTTTCTTTTTCAGCCGCCAGTGATGGAATAGCCGATAGAAGCATGACCAGCATGCATGCAAGAAAGAGTTTCATAGCTGACGGACTCCCTAGATGTGCCTGCTGCTCAGATAAATTTACCACTGCCGAATGCATCGGTGATTATTGCTTCGGCTCACGAATTCTAAAGTGTAAGTTTGAGAAGCCTAGTGCTTTTCAATGACTTCGAGGAACTTAGATAGTTCTTGGTGGAATTCGCCGTTGGCGCCGTAGGCGAGGTGCTTGCCTTCGGGCAGAACTACTAACTTTGCCAGCGGTCTGGCGTGCTTGCAAAGTTCTATTGATTCTTGCACTGGAATTTCAGTGTCGCGCAGTCCATGAAAAGCTAGTAGGGGAGGGTGTTCTGCTCTCACGAAAGCAAGATTGTCAATGTCGATCTTGCCAAACATCCAATCAGGATAAATTATGAGCCACGGCATCTTTCTCTTACCAACGCTGCTTAGTGAGCTATAGCCTGACTGAAAGATGAGCGCGTTCACCTGTCTTTGGGTGCTGAGGTAGCCACTAATCCCGGTGCCAAATGATTGACCGAAGGCAATAATGTTTTCGGGTTCATATCCTGCGTTTTTGAGGTAATCATAAGCTGAGAGAGCGTCAACTTTCGCTCCTTCTACGCTAATTGTGCCTTCGCTTTTGCCGAAACCTCTGTAGTCGTACATAAAGACCGAGCCGAATTGGTACAGCATGCGGGCGTGGTCTAGTTCTAAATAAACATTGTTTCCTTTACCATGGCTGAGCAAGAAGACTCTTTTGCTTTTGGGATTTCTGAGGAAGAGAGCGTGAAGCTTTAGACCGTCGCTATTGAAGTAAAGTTCATCTAGCTGAGCGCCTGGCAGACTGCCTAAATAGCCGTCAGGTAACGATCTAACCTTTTTATCTGTACTGGGGAAGATAAGAAAGTTGTACAAAGGTGAGTTGAAAGGAGAGATTAGAAAATAGAGCCCAAGCAATGAGAAGAGGCTCGCTATGATTATTTTGCTTTTGGGCGAAATAGGCACACCAACCTCATGACCGGCAAAGATTGTTTATTTATGCAAGCCGGCAATCAATAAGTTTATCAATTGTGCTGTCACTAAGCCTATGCCGATCAAAGCAGGACCTGCAGCCATAATTATCCAGGTAAACTTGCGCATGTTTGGTTTGGTCGCGTGAAGAAAAGCACCTATTGGGATGCCTAGCAACAGAGGAACGCCTGTGGCCATGCACAAGACCTCGACGCCGTTGCCAATTATGTTTAGCAGTGCTTCCAAGTTTGCAAGCTTATTAACGTTCGCTGGCATTTCTTCGATCGTTGCCGAGATGCCTTTTGGTTTAATCGCGCTGTTTGCATCACTCTGGTTAGCTGCTGTTTCAGCGCTTGCGAAGCCACCGGTTTGGGCTGCTGTAGTATCAGGATGCTCGCTTTGGGCTAAAGCAGGTAACGAGCAAATCAGCAGACAAACAAGAAGTGCACCCAATAGTGAATTGCCGAGTAGTCGCATGTTTTTCATTCTTGCCTTGTCATTGGTTTTTGGGCATTCTTCTTGGGTATTGTTAAAGCAAAGTTGGACGATTTGGTCATTATAGCTTGCACGACGAAAAGCGGCGCAAGCGGCTGGCAGTTTTGGATTGATTCAGTATCATTGACTTCGATTTGGTTGAATCAAGTAGTCTTTTTATTGTTTGGTTCTGAATGGAACTCTGTTTGCATGAACCTGCGTTATTCACCGGTTTTTTGGCGTGACAATCCTGATCGATGCATCGTTGAGCGAACCAAAACTCTGCTCGAATTTTCCTTGTTCGTTGGTCTTGAAGTTACCTATGGCTTCGATTCGCTTTCCACTTTCAAACTTTTCTATGCCCTTGAAATGCGGATTCAATTCTATTTTTAGTGCCTCTCTGGTATGTCCTAGCTCATAAGATTCAAGTGTAGGGTAGAGATAGAGCAAGGCGTTAGATTCGCATCCTTTTGTTCTGCTCAGATAACCGATAACTCCGACCATTTGTCCCAGGTGGTTTTTTGGGTCTCCGTAAAGCGAGAATATCGAAATTTTGCGAACTCTGCTGTAAGGATTTCGTCCTATATCGTCCCAGATGTCTGGCTGGTGACGATATTCACTTCTGATTTGGCCAAAGTTAGCATCTTCGGCTCCTCTTATCTGCCAGGCATCGGGTGCTATCTCGGCTGATAAGCTCGCAGACCCGGTATAGGTTAGGGTGGCAAGTCCAAGCACTACGCTCAATAGTTTGCTCAAGGGTTTGATTCTCAGGCTCATGCCGTTCATCCTCATTAATCCTTCCTTCGTGAAATGGGCTTGCATTTTTTTGCTATTTCTATGCTCTTATCGGCAATTTGACTTGATATTTGGGTTTTTGCCTTGTTTTGAATAAGGTTTCACTATCTTTATTGAAGCGTCTTCTAGCAAGCCGACTGCTTGTTCTTTGGTTGATGCATGAATACGCTTGAAGAAACCGATTGCCTCTATTCTATTGCCGGTTGCAAATTTTTCTATTGCCCGGAAGTGCGGATTTGGGGAAATTATCAAGCTTTCTCTTGGGTACTTGAGTTCGAATGCTTCATGTGTTGGATAAATTTCCAGTGTTACCTTGCCATCTTTGCTTGAGGTTTTTGAAAGGTATCCGATGACGCCGATCCAACTCTCGTCAAAGGTGGATGGGGCACCGAAGAGGGTGAGCATTGAAACTGGTCTGACCTGACTATAGGGGCTACGCATAGAGTCGCCTTCAGCTTCCACGGAGGGTTGATGTTTGTATATGTCTCGAATTCCTCCGTAGTTAATTTTCTCCGCATTCTTTATTACCCAAAACTCCGGTGGTAGCGCAGCTGATGCTGCTAAGTGCGATGCGGACGTAAAGACAAAGAGACCAGCAAAATAGACGGGGATCTTTGTTTTGATGTGTTTCAATTTTCTTTTGCCTCTCGCTGGAAACCTTAAGCTTTTTTCTTATAGCACGGCTTCATTGAAAGAGCTACACCCACTGTTTCGTGCTTCGAGCACTATTTTGATTTTGCCGCAGGAAGTGCTCTGAGTCGAAAGCTTCCAAGTATATTCGGCGTTCAATGTGGAGACTTTTGAATCATCACTTTTAAACCGGGTACCCATTTCTTAGACTCGTCGGCATAGTACAGATATGCTTGGCTTGCGGTGCCTGTGTAGGTTCCTGGAACAACTGCTACGACACTTAGCGGTACTTGTTTTTTCTCTGCCGGTGCCATCGCGCGCCAGTATAGTACGATCCTTTGACCGTCGACGTCGTAGTGAGCTATGGATCCTTTCTTGACTAGTTCCTTGAGTTGAGCGTGTCTCGGCTCAATTCCACCGGGTAACTCAATGATTGCAATCGGCATTGGTAGGGTGTTCTTTGTCAGATTCTCCATTACCACCAATACTTCGCCGGCTTGTCCCTCGGTTAGATGGTCGCTAGCCAGTTTCGTAGCCATAGAGACCTGGCAGTCTTTTGAGCTTTCGGGAAGGGTGGTACTGTAATTGATACCAATTGAGTATGGCATCTTTATTCCACCGTCAAGCGCCAGTTCAATTGTGTGTTCACCAGGATTTAGTACTTCGTTCAGATTTGGTAGTTTGACTAAGTCGACATTTTCTTTGTCGAAGCTATGCCAATCTCCTATGGGCTTGCCATCACAGATGAGTCTGACTTTGCCGGATTGTCTTTCGACTGTGTTCAGATTATCGTAGGCGATAATCGCTTTGAGAGCCAGTACAGTTGATTGAGTTGAGCCGAAAGCACCGTTTTTAGAAATCTCAGCCAAGTAAGAGATGCCCCTTGCCGCGTTGTCCGCGTAGGTAGGGTCTTTGAGCCAGGCTAAGGTCGCCAACGCTGTAGCTTGTACGTGCATATTGCTGTCACAATTTCCGAGGACTGTGGCTGTGGCACCGCTAACGCTGCCGTCTTGCATTTGCAGTTTTGCCAGTTTTGTTCTCAGTTTTGCTGCCAAATCTTTTTTTTGTGAATTTGCAAAAGCATTCGCCGCCAGTGCTGTTACATAGCTGTTTTGGGTACTTTCAGTATGTTCAGCGAGCGATGCCAGCTCTTGCTTAAGATCTTCCTCCGGCTGTCCTGATTCTAGTAGTGCCCAAACAATATAGGCATCGGTGGCTTCTTTGTCGGCGCTCCACATGCCGTGCACCACAGATGTAAATCCTCCGCGGCCATCTCTTTGTTTAAGTATCCACGCTCTAGTATCTGCGATCATTCGAGCGTCTACTGGTTGTACTTGTGACATGTCGGTAAATTGCATTATGCCGTAGGCTGTTAGAGCCACATTGCCGGGATCATTTCCGTACCAGTCATAACCGCCATTGGTGCAGCGATAGGCTAGCAACTTCTTGTACGCATCCGCCAGGAGTCCTTTGGACTTTTCAATTTGGTCAAATGAGTTGCTACTGTGGCTTAGAAAATATTGTTGAGCCATCGTTAGTGGATATGAAGTCGATGAGACCTGCTCGAAGCAGCCATGCGGTTGCCGTATCAAGGCTTCTAGGGCGCTGGTCAGCTTACCGACCGGTCCTGGGTAGACCTGTGTGGATGTCTCTATGCTATTCGGCACCATGTCTTTATCTATCGAAAAACTAGCCTTTGCGATTTTGCTCGGTTCGATAAGACCACCCTTCGCTTCTTGCTTTGGAAAACCTGTATGCTTGACCTTAATCGTTCTGGTGACAATGTCTTTGTAGTCATCAGCCACTACTTCTAGAGAAACTTTGTTCTCACCATCATTCGCTTGGACTAAGATAGGAACAAACGTTCTCAGCCTCTCATCAGTCTTTAGACCAGATGGAACATTCAGTGGTTCCAAGAGCTTGAAGCCCTTAGGAAGTGTTGGCTCCACTTTGAGCGACTTTATAGGTTTGCCAGAGCCATTTACGAGATTAATAGGCATTAGCACTGTGTCGCCTATTGTTACTTCTAGAGGCAATTTCATTTCAGCATAAATTGGGCGTACTGATTCTATTTCTTTATGGTTTGCACCAAGAGCCCCTTCTGCGGTGAAACCATCGGCTGCCACTCTAAATGCCGTTACACTATCATTTAATTCGAACTCAGCTGTGGCTTCACCAGTTTCGGCATCTGTGTTCAGAGCGGCATTCCAATAAATCGTATCTGTAAATTGATTTCTTTCAGACTTTTGAATAGTCTGGCTGCCTCGGTGCGCGAATTCTCTGATGTAGATAGGTGCATTGTTGGAATCGAAATTAGTGTATCTGTATATCCATGAACTGCCAGGTTCTGGAATCATCGGTGAGCTCTTTTGTCGCCTCTCGGTCCTACCGGTTGTGTAGTAGCGCTCATCAATAACACTTGGTTCCACCTGAAACATGTTGAGGTCTCTTGGACCTTCTACTCGTCCATTTTCATTATTCTGTCCGTAGGGCGCGTGTTTTCTAACAAATGCCAGCGGCGCTACCGAAGAGTAACCCTGTGACTTGCTTGCCGCTGTAGGATTGTCCGGTGTGACAACTAGGTCTCTAAAATCTAGCCCATATCCCGTTGACTGGCTTGTGTCTGTTGGCAATTCACCGAGTCTTCCTGCCAACTTCGCGGAATGCTGAAGTCTTACCTCTTCTAAACAAAGTGATGTTCTTGCCTTGTCCCCAAATTTATTCAAGAAAGATCTCAGGTCCTGAAGCGCAAAACGCCTCCATCCTTGAGTTCCTAGCAGTAAGTCTGTGGCAAGCGATGCTTTCGGATTCGCCGCATCGAAGTAAATATGTGCATCTGCTAGGTCTTGTACTTCCGGCTCAAGGAAGAACATAACAGGCAAAGCCGGTGCTTGTGCACGTTTTTCAACCAGCTGAATCGTGCTTTCGTCGGTAATACTGATACCAAGACTGGCAGCAACAGGTTTCCCCTTCGAGTCTGTGGCTTTGAACGTTATCTTTGCTTTGTCTCCAGGAGCGTACTTCTCTTTGTCAGGTTTAATATCGATTTTGATGTTGTTTGATGGTTCTTTGAAGACTAATCGTTCTGCCAGGGGTTTATTATTACTGTCATATACTGTAACGGTCAGCACCCCGTCGGCGCTGCGACCAGCCGGTAGCACAACAGCTTGTGATGGGATTGTGCTTTTCCCAGAGTCCGGCGCTGTTGGCAGGAATAAATCAGTTGCTATTAGCTCTCTTTCTTTCTTTGAGAGCGTTACTCTTACAGCTCCTTCTGTAGACCCGACTTTGACAACAACGGCTTCGTTTGCCTTGTAAGTATCTTTGTCTGCTCTAATGACTGCACCCTTCGGTTTAACTGCTGGGAGTTCATAGAGCTTCTCAAAACCTGCGGGTTTGGTAATCTTTAGGAAGTATTTTTTGTCTGATTCTGGGACAAATTCAAAACGTCCACGCCCCTCATGTTCGGTACGGAAGCTTGCTACAGCTGTTTCGCTTCCTTCTGAGAGTATTGAGCCTTCTAGGTCGGCAGGCTTGCCATTGGTTTGCAGTGCTTGCAAATAGACTCTGTTCTTCAAGTTTGCAACAAGGTCACCGCCTTCAGGATAGATTTGTAGGTCTACAAATTTCACAAGTATTGGAATAGTCTTGCATGCCGACTCTACGACGCCACCGTCGGCAATAGTTAACGAGAGTGTGCCGTCACCGCGTTCAATCTTTTGGGGTAAATTGAGGCTAACAGTGCATTTGCCCGCTGCATCAACGAATGATGATTCGCCTGTGATTGTCTTGCCGTCTACAATACCGCTTACTGTAACTCTGGCATCTTTGGGAAATCCTCCTTCTGCCCTTTGCACCTCAAGTGTCGCGGTGACTTTCTCTCCCGGTCCATAGCCATCTCTGGCAAAAACAATTTGTGAATTTAGTCTAGGTGCTCTATAGGCTCGCACATCAAATTTACGAGTAGCCGATGGATAGCCGCTTGCATAAACCACAGTGGCCGTGTACTCACCGCCGGGCGCGTTAGTTGGAACAGACCATCCGTAAGTCAAGATGCTTCCGGATATTTTGCTGGCAACGCGGGTTATAACCTCTCCTAGTGGTCCTTTGATAATTACTATTCCAGACTGAGCAAGTTGAGGTGGATTATTCATTGGTTGGTGGTCGCTGGCACGCAGCAAGACCCCTCTTAGAAAGATATTCTCTCCTTGTCGATATATCTGTTTGTCACAGCTTAAGCAGGTTAAAAACGTGTCGTTGCTGTTGGCTATTAGCGGTGCAGGTTGGATTACTTTTGGCTGTGGTTGGTTTGCAGTTGCTGCTTGCGGCTCTTTCTCGTTTGCTTTTGTTTTCTTAGAAGAGCTACTTAACAGGGGCGACGCTTTACTATTGCGCATTGCGTTTTGCGACTTTGTTTGACTTTGCTGTTGATTTATCTTTGTCGTGCTTTCTTTGTTTACAGCCCCTGCGAGACTCAAGTTTGACAAGACTAAGGCGCTAAGAAGTGGAACGAGGCGATGCCTGAGGCTATATCGACCCTGAGAAGGCACCTGCGCCATTTTGAATACCTCGTGACGAAATTTTGCAGGCACTAAGGTGCAGATTAGGCGCCTTAGTGCCCGAACCCATGAAATTCGGAACAGTTTAACAGCTGCTTAAGCGAACAGCTAGACCCAATGATTTATTTTGTTTATCCGTAAATGGTAGTTTCCCAGATTGGTTTCTGCTGTCTTGCTTTCTGGAGTGCAATCTTTTCAATACTGAGGGATCTTGTCTTTTGCTCACTAAATTTACCAACTCAAGCATATTGATTTTCTGTGATAGCTCGATTCGCCTTTCTTCCTACTTATGAACCAGCCGAGTAAACTAAAACTCTGTCATTCTTTCCACTGTTCCTCTTTTATCACGTCGTTCAGATTACTTCTGTTTCGGTAATGTTAGAGCGCACGCCGCTGCTATAATTCCTTTTCAAATTTGCTTAGGCTGTGCGCGGAGATACCTAGATGGCGAGTAATTCTTTTGATTCGGTCGGTGCCGATAAAGGTTCTTCGGTTAGTCTATCCTCCGCTTCCAAAGCTTCACCTCTTTCATCGGGAGTCTCTGGTCTGTCCATGTGGGGCGGCAGTTTCCTGATGCTTTTACCCGGTGGTCTGATCGTCACATATATTGGTGAGATTATTGCTGGTACCACCAGGCACGGAGTTCCTTCGCAATTAGGTTTAATCGTCTTTCTTTCTGGTCTAGTTTTTCTCGGTTTTCGTATGGTTTCTGGTCAGCTGAAGGAGCGTAGGGCTGTGAAGGAACTACAGGAAGAGCAGGCGATTTTGAATCGTGCTAAGACTAAGTCTGGAGTTCTCACTGTGTCGGAAGCGGCTTTGGATTGTCGACTCAGTATCTTGGATGCCAAACAGGCATTCGAAAGGCTTTCTAGACTGAGCGTGTGCCAAGTGGATGTTACTGAGCTGGGTGAGCTTTGTTACCGCTTTCCTAGCTTTGAAAACCCTTCGGCACCAGCCGAGACATTGATGCCCGGCTTCAAGCTGGAAGTGACTGAGAAAGACCCGGCGTAAGCGGCATGAATACCTGCGATGAGCTAATACTAAACAAAAGCTAATAAAAGCCGACCGCCTCTTGGCAACGTATTAGGATGTTCATATTCTTCACCCCCAAATAACTTAGTACCAGAGGTTCGTTTAATGTCTGCCACGGCAAAGCTTTGTTTGCGCTGCAAACAGAAGGATATTACTGACTTTAGCACTTGTAGATACTGTGGAACTGCATACAAAGTTTCAGAGGCAATTCATCAGAGAAATGTCGAGACTGTAAGAAGTACAGACTGGAAGATGGTGCTCATTTGTTTGTTTTGGCTGATACCGGTTGCATGGCAGTTTGTTAGCACAAGACCTTGGTTTAACTCTGCCACCGCCACTGCCACCATTCAATCAATTGAGTATATGGCTAGACCTAGATCATATGGCTATCGTCGCAATCGAAGCCTGGTTGATAGCGTTTCTATTAAGTATCAGTATGCTTCAAAGAATGGTGAGACAAGAGAGAGATACATGCAGACACCGCTTCTTCCCATTAAGGCAATACCGGTGGAGGTATTCGGTATAAAGGAAAATAGCTCGGTGACTGTTTACTATGACCCCAATGGATCAGGTCAATCTGTGTGCCCGCAAATTGGCGATGGTCTTACCCTGCTATTGGCTGTTGAATATGGAATCTCGATTTTTCTTGTCGGTTTGGTGATGTCAGCCTTCGAGGGGATGACTGCTATGAATACCAGTGAGTCTGTGCCCTTTGCCAAGCGCTATGGCAGTGTTGTTGCTACCGGCGGGCTATTCTTCGCACTCTTTGTCATACCAACAGTATGGCAGCTGTTTTCTCCGTAGTGAAGCAGAAGGCTATTGCAAAACTCAGACAAACATTTGCTGAAATGAGCTGGTTGGTTTCCATGTTGGGATGTTGCTTGGCTTGGGTGATGGCAGGAGTTTCTTGAGTTTCCTTGAAATTCAGAGCACGACATCTCTAGAGGCTGCACAAAGCAGAGTGGAAGCGGCTTAAGCAGATCAGAGGAGAACTACCTGTATAATCATGCAACAAGCAGAAAATGTTTTGGAGAGATTCATGAAGGTAGCATCGAGAAGAAACACGCGGTTGTTCTATGTTTGGACACTGTTGTGTATGCTTTCTTGCCATTCAGAACCAGCTTCAGGATTCGAGCAGAATGATGAGATTGCTAAATCCAAGGAAGAATCAACTTTCGAACATCCTATTCTCGGCGCAAGCTTTCATGCCGACTTAAGTCAGAGTGAATTGAGCAATGAAATCTGCAAACAGATGAATGTTCCTTATCTATTTCGCACCGAACTCAACAAACTGCAAAGAAACCCAAAGAGTCTCGAAATAGAGAAAGTTTTTGTGAAGCTTCTGGTTGATAGATGCCGAGGAAAGTCACAGGTACAACTTAGAGAGATGCTGGGAAATCCATCAATTATAAGTGGTTGTGGCGATATTGACCTTGGACCAAATACTCCCAAATCTTATTGGGTATATTTTATTGGATATCACCGATTCCCTTTGTTTATAGGATTTACGGACAGCGTTTGTTCGTTTGTTCAATTCTCCGAGAATAGATATCTAGACAATATTCCTCTTAAGCGTAGATTCCATTCGATGCTTTATACCTCCCGTGGTGAAACAAGAGAGACCTTAATTAGGCGCTTTGGAGAGCCCTGTAGAGACTTAAACAACACCTTTAATAGTGGAATAGAACAAGAGCTGAAGAAAGAGAGAGCGCCCAGTACTATTGATATTCCTGCCTTTTATGGCTTTTCCATAGAGTTCACATTTAAGGACAATATCTGCACGGGCACCGGTTGCAATATTGTAGTGCACTAAAGGTGCTTGAAAGGGTGCTGCTATAGGGTTTATGGAAAGCGAATCCCTTATCTAATGTGGAATTTTGTCACTGGCTGTCAGGGTTTAAGCCGCGGTGATGAGACAATAGTTCTCTCATTCGTGCAGCCAAGTTGGTGTAGCTTGAGATGGTCTCAAAAGAGCGGAAGCACACGCATTCGTTGGACAAAGAGCGAGAATTGTCCTAATCAAATTGCGTGAGTAACTCGGCTCGCCTATACTGATTATTGGCTATCGAGGAGATTGTAAGAACTTGATCCCTATCAATAAGCATGCAAAGGTTCTATTTCTGGCGGTTTGTGAATAACGTCAACTAAAATTGCGTACGGACGACAATTAAAATTGCGGGCTCCCTTTCTGTTAGGCAGTCTTGCCGTCTGCCGATTTAGCGGCATTTTTCTTGCGGGAAGCAGCC
>JAIETF010000069.1 GCA_019745415.1 Candidatus Obscuribacterales bacterium
GGTTGACCTTCCGAGGTAGTCAGAATGACGAATTTAACCCGAGTCTTGGCAAGACCTGAGTTGGTAGTGGACAAAAAGTACTCCGAACTGACAAGCGAGATTCTCACCGAAGAAGCTCTCACATTTATCGGGGCTCTGGAAGAGAATTTCAGAGAGACGCAAGAAGCCCTTCTGAATAAGAGAGAACTCGTTAAACAAGCTCTAGATAACGGCCAGTTTCCTCAGTTCTGCGCTGACAGCCAAGTAATCGAAGGCAACTGGAAAGTGGCACCGGCACCGGCTGATCTAGCCGACAGACGGGTGGAAATCACCGGTCCCTGTGAACGCAAGATGATGATCAACGCCCTCAATTCGGGCGCCCGCGTTTTCATGGCCGACCTGGAAGATTCAATGACACCCACCTGGCACAATGTGCTCATGGGTCAGAAAAACCTCATCGAAGCAGTGCAAGGCACATTAGCCTTCACTTCACCCGAAGGTAAGGACTATAGACTTAATCTCGACACCCGCCTTGCTACCCTCGTAGTCAGACCACGCGGTCTGCATATGGTAGAGAGACATTTGACCGTAGGAGACAAGCCGGCTTCAGCCAGCCTCTTTGATTTCGGACTCTATTTCTTTCATAACGCCAAAACACTCTTACAGCGAGGCTCGGGTCCTTACTTTTATCTGCCCAAGCTGGAAAGTAGAGAAGAAGCCAGATTCTGGAACGACGTCTTCAACTTCGCTCAAGACTATCTCAAAATAGAACGAGGCACCATTAGAGCCACCGTTCTCATCGAAACAATACTTGCCGCCTTCGAGATGGAAGCTATTCTCTTTGAATTGAAAGAACACGCAGCCGGACTGAATGCTGGACGCTGGGACTATATTTTCAGCCTCATTAAGAAGACCAACAAGCACAAAGAATTTATTCTGCCGGACCGCTCTAAAGTAACTATGACAGTGCCTTTCATGAGAGCCTATGCCAAACTGCTGGTTGACACCTGCCACAAACGCGGCGCCCATGCCATCGGGGGCATGGCAGCCTTTATTCCCAGTCGCAGAGACCAGGCCATTAATGAAGTGGCCCTCAAAAAGGTTCAGGAAGACAAAGAGAGAGAAGCCTCCGACGGCTTCGACGGCACTTGGGTAGCGCACCCCGACCTGGTCGGCACAGCCCGAGCAGTCTTTGACAAAGTTTTGGGCGCCAAACCAGACCAAAAAGAGAAGACCAACAATATCAAAGTTACCCCCCAAGATCTTTTAAACACTAAGATAGAAGGCGAAGTAACCCGCGAAGGCGTACAGAACAATATTGATGTAGCCTTGCGTTATCTTGACTCATGGCTAAGCGGCAACGGTGCTGCAGCTATTCACAACTTGATGGAAGACGCAGCCACAGCCGAAATAGCTAGAGCCCAACTGTGGCAATGGATCAAGTATTCAACTTCGGTAAAGTCAGCGCACTTTATCGAAAACATGAACAAAGATATCTATTTGTCGATCAAGAACAACTTAATCGACAAGCTTAGAGAAACTGCACCCAAAATCAAAGAAGCCTCCGAGATTCTCGATGCACTCGTGCTATCAGAACAATTCGAAGACTTCCTGACCACACGTGCCTATCTTTATTTGCAAGACTAAATCTCGCCAATCAAGAAAAGCACCAACCAAAACTAGATTTTCCAACAAAGACAGTAGCAGTCACCGGCTTCGGCCGGTGCTCTGCTATACCCGTCAATCTTAGGTAAGCCCCGGAATCATTAAGTCAAGCCACAGAGGGAAAGCAATGCAAAGCAAAGAAGAACAAATCAAAAAACTGGAAACAGCCTGGAGCACCGAAAGACGATGGCAGGGTATAAAACGCAACTACACTGCCAAAGAAGTAGTACAACTGCGTTCTTCGGTAAAGGTCGAGCATACACTAGCCGACCTCGGCGCCAGACATTTCTTTGAACTCTTGCATAATGAACCCTATGTCATCTCCCTTGGTGCCATGAACGGTTCCCAAGCCGTACAAATGGTAAGAGGCGGGCTAAAGTCCATCTATCTTTCAGGCTGGCAAGTGGCAGCCGACGCTAACAGTTCTAAGCAGACCTACCCCGACCAAAGTCTCTATCCTTCCACCAGCGCACCAGATTTGGTGAAGAGACTAAACAACGCTCTCATGAGAGCCGACCAAATTGACGCCAGCGAAGGTCTTTCCGAGCGCAACTGGTTTGTGCCGATCATGGCTGATGCCGAAGCTGGTTTTGGCGGACCAGTGCATGCTTTTGAACTGATGAAAAATATGATTGAAGCCGGTGCCTCTGGTGTTCACTTTGAAGATCAATTGGCTGCCGAGAAAAAGTGCGGTCACCTGGGCGGTAAAGTGCTTGTACCAACCTCGCAATTCGTGCGCACCCTAAACGCCGCCCGCCTTGCAGCCGACGTGCTTGATGTGCCGACTATCATCACCGCCCGCACCGATGCTCTAGATGCCACCCTCATTACATCAGACATCTGCGAAATAGATCGCCCCTTCCTCACAGGCGAACGCACAGCCGAGGGCTACTTCCGCGTTCAATCGGGTCTAGCACCGGTCATTGCCCGTGCCCTGGCTTACGCCCCTTATGCCGATGTCCTCTGGTTTGAAAGCTCCAAGCCGGATCTCGCCGAAGCTGAAGAATTCGCCAAGGCAGTGCACAAAGAATTCCCCGGCAAGTTGCTGGCCTATAACTGCTCACCTTCTTTCAACTGGAAGAAGCACCTTGACGACGAAACCATCGCTGAATTCAACAAGAAATTAGGCGAACTCGGCTTCAAATATCAGTTCATCACTCTCGCCGGTTGGCACGCCACCAATTTGAGCGCCTACAAACTAGCCCAGGCTTATGCCAAAGAAGGCATGGCAGCCTATGTTAGATTGCAAGAGGAAGAATTTGCTGAACAAGAAGCCGGATACACGGCAGTCAGACACCAAAGAGAAGTCGGCACAGGCTACTTCGACAAAGTCTTGGTGACCGTGAGCGGCGGACAAGCAAGCACTCAGGCTCTTAAGGGTTCCACTGAAGAAGAGCAGTTTACGGCTAAAAAAGAAGCAGCACTGGCTGCCGTCTAGAGGCAACTCTATTTAGCTGATTAGTTTTCCTCCGACCAACGACTGCGGCCCCCACAAGGGGCCGTAAGCCTTTTTGGGCAAAATCGGGCTGCTATAATCTTGCCATTCAAGTAAAGAGGAGCCCTAGATGTCAGCTACTTCCAACAAAATCGAAATGAGAAAACTCGGCGACAGCGGCGTTGAAGTTTCAGTGATAACTTTCGGAGCCTGGGCCATCGGCGGATGGATGTGGGGCGGTGCAGAAGAGAAAGACGCTATCGAAGCAATTCACGCCTCTATCGATAATGGCGCCACTTCGATAGATACAGCTGCGGTCTATGGCTATGGAAGATCTGAAGAGATTGTCGGCAAAGCTCTAACAGGCAAGAGAGATAAAGTACAAATTTTGACCAAGTATGGACTGCGCTGGGACTCTAAAGACGGCGAACATTTCTTTGATTGGGAACAAGAAGGCGAACGCAAAGAAATCTACCGCAATGCCAGAAAGAAGAGCATAATCGAAGAGTGTGAAAACAGCCTGCGCAGACTGAAAACCGACTATATCGACCTATATCAATGTCATTGGCGCGACCACACCACCCCGGTGGAAGAAACAATGGAAGCCATGGTCGAACTAATCAAGCAAGGCAAGATTAGAGCCGCCGGTGTCAGCAACTTCACCAGCGAAGATATAGAAACAGCCAGAAAAATCTGCCCGATTGCCTCCAACCAACCGCCTTACAGCATGGTGCTGCGCGACATAGAAAAGAACGTCTTACCCTATTGCCGTGAAAACAATATCGGCACCATAGTCTACAGCCCGCTGCAGAGAGGTCTGCTCACCGGCAAGTTCTCACCTGATGTGCAGTTTAAAGCTGGTGACCATAGAGCCAATCAGATTCACTTTCAAAAAGAAAATATCAAACGAGTCAACACCATGCTTGACAAAGTGAGACCAGTGGCGGAGCGCCATGACGCCACCCTAGGTCAGATAGTCATTGCTTGGACAATCGCACAACCAGGTATCACTTCAGCCCTAGTTGGTGCACGCGATGCCCAACAAACAATCGAGAACATCAAGGCCGCCCATATCAAATTGAGCGCAGCAGATCTCAAAGAGATAGACAATGCGATTGCCACTCTAGAACTAGTACCGGTCTAGGGTACCTATCCGTTCTTGAATGAGGAAGTAAAATATTGACTGACCCTTCTGACTCGTCCGATTCGTCTGACTTATCTGAAAATAGGTGGTCAAAAAACTACATTCCAAAAGAAGATGCAGAAACTCGGGTCGGCGAAGGCAGGCCCGAGTTTGATGCTTCACAAGAAATAGATGGTGAAAGCAGTGGTGCTTCGACAGAAGCATGCTCGACTCAAGCGGAAGAACCAGAAAGCACCGGGGAAGAGACCAAGCAAGATCTGGAGACAGAAAAGATCGCAGAGAATGAACCATTAGAAGACAGCGAAGAAAGAGAAGAATCGCAAGAGTCAGAAAAGCAAGACGCAGAAAAGCCGGACTTAGATGAGGCTGAACTATCACCACTAAGGAAATACATTCTTAGTATGGCGGCAAGCCTCATTTTTCTGTGGCTGCCCTTCGCCATAAACGCCTGCCTAGCCAGCAACATAATGGCTGAAAGCGCAAGACTGCAGGCAATAATCAATATCTTCACTGCCGCTGCACCGGTGCTCGCACTCATTTTAGTCACCGCCTGCGGTGACAAGTCAGCAAAGAGTTGGGCAATTATAGGCATCGTCATTTATCTATTGTCTTCTGCCGTAATTGGCGGACTGCCCCTGGCGTTCAAGTGCGCTGCCACCTATCAGGCTTTGATGAAAGATAGCGATCCAAACCTGGTCAAACTTAACGAAGAGGCAGTACAAAGCGGCACGAGGCTTGTACTGTACAGCTATAATCAGCCGCTCGAGCGCACAAAAAGAATACTTCGCTCTGAGCAAAGAGTTTTTCCTGGTTTGATTCTCGTCAAGCTGCAAGGCGCAAAAAATGATTGAATAGAACTCAGATGTCTGTAGAACATGAATGGCATTGGATGGACCTCTATAGGAGACTCGACAAGCTTGCCTCACCACCACCAAGAGAACCATAACTGGTAAAACTGCCGACTGAGAAATACGGAGAGAAAAAAAATGGGACTCGCTATAGAAATCAATGTTCTCGGTCAGCTTTTGGAGAATGGTGACGAAGAGGGTGTAGCCTTTTTCAAGGAAGAATTTGAACTGGTAAACAAAGCACTGAAAATGCATGGTTTGCCGGAACACGTCGAACCAGAAGAGCTACTAGAGTTTGACTCTTTAGGTTCCTGCTTATCTTTTCCGTACTCATTCGTGCACTACCTCAGAACCGCGATGGCTTATGCCAGGAACAATCGCACTCAGCAGCAATATCTAGAAGACAAACCGGAAGGGGATGAGAATAATGAGTTGCTGCAATGTGAGTTATTTGAAAAAACCACAAGTCATATAATCTGCCACTCTGACTGCGAAGGTTACTATTTGCCTTTAGATTTCGAGGATATCATCTTCGCAGACGAAGACTACCAATTTGCTGGTGGCATGCTTGGTTCATCTAAGAAAGTCCTAGAGGAGTTACTTAGCTGCGCCGACTTTCTTGGCATTGTGATCTCTCCAGATGGAGATGTTTCGAAAGAGCCAAAATTACAGGAAAGCGACAACTTTGAAACTGATTCACTGTTTAGAGAATTTAGTTGGGAGGTCGATCTTTTTTACTCCTCTAGGCATCTTCGCAGCCATCCAGCAAAAATGCAGTCTTCTCTGCCTTCTTCCAATATTGGAAGAATCGACTAAACTCGGTCTTTCTCTGGCTATGAGCGAAAGAGACAGTCCAACTCCTAGAGAGCCGAGCTATCTCGTTCGAATTCACACACTCATTCGAATAATCAGATGACGCTACGACAAGCGCTTATATTGAAGCCAGTTTTTAACATACCGCACTATCTCTGACTCAGATAGTATCACCAGCAATACTACCAGCACAGTTCTTATCCTCGAAAATCTTCAACAATAACCTTCGCCATTTGTGGTATATTCACAATCAGATCAGATAGCCATATGACACCAGAGAGATTAAACCACGCCCGAACTGGATTGATAAAAGAAAAATTGCTCGGTCATCAAAGAAGTGAGTCATGTCTTGAACTGAGGTAATCATGGGCGGAAGAATCATCATTGTGGGCGGTGGGTTTGCAGGCGTCAAATGTGCCCGCACCTTAAGAAAGCTTTTGCCTCCTGAATGGGAACTGGTACTCTTCAACAGAGAAAACCACATGGTCTTCCACCCGCTTCTGGCGGAGGTGGTGAGCGCCACGGTGCAACCCAAAGACGTGGGGGCTCCCCTGAGGCAACTCTTGCGCGGTGTAATCTGCCGGGCAGAGGAAGTGACGAATATACTGCCGGAAGGGAAACGCCTGTTTTATGAAGGTTATGACGGTCAGGTGAGACCCATGAACTATGACCACCTGGTTCTTGCCTGCGGCAATACCGTCAATCTTTCACTTATTCAAGGCATGGACGAGCATGCCTTTCCGCTCAAGACCCTGGGCGACGCCCTGGCACTGCAATCTCACATCATGGAGCAACTGGAGAAGGCGGAAGTTTGCGATAACGCCGCAGTCAGAGCTTCTCACCTGACCTTCCTTGTGGTGGGCGGCGGCTTCAGCGGTGTGGAGGTAGCAGGAGAAATTAATGATCTGGTGAAAAGCAGCGCCAGGTACTTTCATAATTTCAAAGCCTCCGACTTAAAAGTAGTGATTGTTCATTCAGGCAAGGCCATTCTGCCGGAAGTGGGAGAGAACTTGCGCCAGTTCGCCCGTTGCGAGATGGAAAAAGCCGGCGTGGAAGTTAAGCTGGAAGCGGTGGCAGCCAAAGCCACAAAGGAAGGACTCCGCCTTACCGACGGTACCTTGATGAAAGCCGCCACCGTGGTCTGCACCATCGGCACCACCAGTGTGCCGCTCGTTGCCAAAATCAACCTGCCCAAAAACCGTGGTCGGCTTGTCACCAATCCCGATATGAGTATCGAAGGCATGCCCGGTCTCTGGGCCTTGGGCGACTGCGGCGCCGTCATCAACAGCCTTGATGGAAGCCTCTGCCCGCCGGTGGCCCAATTCGCCGAAAGACAGGGCTATCAGGCTGCAAAAAATATCGTCGCCACAATCCAGGGCAGAAAAACCGTCCCCTTCCGTTACAAGATGCAAGGTCAGCTCTGTTCCATCGGCGGACGCTCAGCCGTGGCCGAAATCATGGGTTTCAAGCTCTCCGGCAGATTCGCCTGGTTCCTCTGGCGCGGTATTTATCTAATGAAGCTGCCTTCCTTCACCCAGCAAGTCAAGGTGGGCATCGAATGGGCCTGCGATTTACTCTTCGGCCGCACCCTCGCTCACCTCAAAGCCGACCGTACCAGGAGGGTAGGAAGAGCCTACTACAGTGCAGGAGACCTGATCTTCGAACAAGGTGACCCGGCCACTGAGTTTTTCGTGATCGAGAAAGGCGAGGTGGAAATAATAGCCGAACTGGCCGATGGGAGCAGCGAAACCATCTCGATTCTTGGCCCAGGAGACTTCTTCGGTGAGTCCTCCTTGCTGGAAAGAGCTCTGCGTACACGCACAGTGAGAGCCCGGAGCGAAACAGTCTGCATGGTGCTGGGGCGCAACGTCTTCAACCAGATTTCCGCCGCCTTAATTCCCCTGAAAGACGCTGTGGCTAGAGCGGCGATGCGCCGCACCAGCATGTGGCATAACGTGCCGGAGGTGAGAACTATACTGAGCACGCTCACTCTCGAGCATTTCTTGGAACCTTTGCCCATGCCCCCTGTGACCCTTGAAACCGCTGTGGAAAAAGTGATTGCCGATATGGAAAAATATTCGGCCGACGCCTGCTATGTTGTAGACAGAGAAGGGAGTCTGGCTGGCATCATCACCCGCTCCGACTTGCTTTCGGCCCTGGAGAAAGCGCCCCTGGCCGATCCCGATAGCGACCTGCCGGTCACTGAGATCATGGTCATGCACCCGGTCGCTATGGAATCGGATGAGCAGATGACGGCAGCCATAGCCACAATGCGTGATCATGATCTAAAACAACTACCGGTCATAGACGGCGCCGGCACGAGAAAACCCCTTGGTCGGATTAAAATAGAGAAGGTGGTCAGCTATGTGCTTGCCGAAATGGTAAGCCGGCAAGGAAACACTCAGAGCCATGAAGCTGAACAGGACTTGCCTGGTGAACAGGGCGCTCAGCCAAAACCCAGAAAGACCCGAGAACTGGCCAGCCATGCCAGAAAGACCTTGGAAATTTAGTTAAACCTTTCCAGAATTCCAGTAAGACTTAGCTTTTTTGGATCGAATCATTGCCGTCGATCAACTGCCTTGGGCTGAGCTTTATACGATAGCGTGGCAGCAACCACATACTTGAACCAAAGAAAGGCTTGTCATTAAGTGCTTTCGATTAGCAGATTTAGCGGGATTCGGTTCAGTGCCTAAGTCAAAATTGAAGAGAGACAAAACTAAATAGTTTCTTCAGTAAGATTCTGGCGGCTCCGGTTGGGAGCGGGCTAAGCCAGAAAAACTTTTGCAGGACAGGAGGTTTGAATCCTGATAATTCTTCCTCGTGGAAGAAAGTTATTGATTAGCGAGATCAAGAAAAGATTAGCAAAGGGATTTTCAATTAACGAAATAGGGCTCAATTACCAAGCCGCTCCACCACACCTGTGCGCTTTGACTTGCATTTGTCGGAGCAATACTTGACCTCACTCCATACCTTCTCCCATTTCTTCCGCCATGTGAAAGGTCTGCCGCAGCTCTGGCAGACTTTAGTTGGCAGGTCGATCTTTCTTACTCCTCTAGGCATCTTCGCAGCCATCCAGCAAAAATGCCGTCTTCTCTGCCTTCTTCCAATATTGGAAGAATCGATTGAAATCGGTCTTTCTTTGGAACGTCACAAACGGCTCATCCTCAACAATCTTTACTGGGACTTCTTTCTTGAGGGAATCGATCAAGCTCACAAGCAGCGGGTTGGTCGTAGCTGGAACGTAAAGCATAGAAGGTGCAAGTTGGAGAACAGTTGCCAGAGTACGACCGAGAATGATGTCGACGGGCAGTTCGCATAAAGTCTCATAGATAAAAACAAGCCGCTTAAGACTGTAGTTTGCCTGTTGAAAGACCGCATCATCCCATATAAAAACAGCTGGCGTCTCAGCAGGAGCAGCAGCAAATACTGGATGCGTTCTGCGCAGGGCTTCTTGATGGAGCAATATCAATGGTTTACTCATACGCCATACCAAGATTAGGGAACAGCCTTACTTGGAGACTTTCATAGGACGCGTGGAGCGGTTGATTGAGAGCTGGCGATGTATCGACAAGCTTACCAAAATAGCGATCAACGTTTTCTAAATTGAAAATATATGGTTTGCTGCTGAAAGTGCTCGCCACCCATTGCCAGGAAAGGTTGTTACTCGCCACATCTCCATCAAGCAGATGCTGCAAAAACCAACGCGCGCCAGCCTGCCATTTGACACGTCGAAAGTGCACCACATAACTAGCCAGGTACATGCGCGCGTGGTTATGAATATAACCGGTGTCAATTAGCTCGTTAATGAATGCATCAATACAGGCAACGCCGGTTCTTCCTCCGGCAATATCGGCAGGCAGATAATCGGCGTAGTCTTGTGAACTGAAACCAGTTTTGTATGGTTCAACATCTTCCCAAGCCCAATTAGGATGTGCTCTCAGAACCCGCTGCCAGAAGTCTCGCCAGGCAAGCTCCTGAATGAACTTAGTGATCTGTACTGGCTGGCTACACTTGCTGAGTGCATAGTTGCGCACCTCATTCAAACTCAAGACCCCATGGTGTATATAAGGAGAGAGCCTGGTGACATGTCCATCGCCAAAGTTGCGACTGCCGGCGTATCTAACTGGGTCGATAGCAGCCAACCGTATCTCAGCTTTTTGTCTACCGCCCGGTATCTGACCGGCCTCACCTTCAGCCCACGGTGCAAGTTCCTTGACGTATGCGACTAGACTGTCCCTATCGTCAAAGCACTTTTGTAATGTACTAGTCATATGCGATTCCAGCTATGCCACCAATTGCTTGAGCACTAGTTTTTCATTCTTCCAATTGAGATTGTAGCTCAATTTGCTTCTCTCAGTCACCAAAATAGAAGTCGTTGCAGGAGTCACTCTGCCATGCACCGCTAGATGAATTTTGACGAGTATCTAAACCGCTGCTTCTAGAACATGAAAGAGAGTCGTTTAAATCAGGGGAGTAAGTGCAGCGACATAACAATGTTGACAGAGCAGTACACATCTCTTTGCATTACCTTGTCAGAAATCAGCCCCGCAATTAGCATGGAGATCTTGCCCTTATATTTCCTTCGCACCCAAAAGGCGGGTGAATTTCTGTTATGCCGAAACTAAATTTCCACTTCTTCAAACGTAAGCCCAAAAGCCAAGCTAATGGCGTTCCGTCTAGTAGCATACCGCTACCAGACATGGTGCCTAACAATGCCGGTGGCTTCAGTTATGAAATTGATGACTGGGCAAAACTCCGTCGTTTCCTCATTCTTGGCAGTGAGGGCGGGACCTATTACGTGGGAGAAGCCAAACTGACAATTGAAAACGCTAAGGCTGTCGAGCGCTTGTTAAAGATCGAGCCGCTAAAAGTAGTTAGCGAAATTGTTGAAATATCTAAGACCGGAAGATCTGCAAAGAACGACGCCTGTCTTTTTGCATTGGCTATGGCAGCAGGATTGGCCAGCCCCGAAGGTAAGGCGGCGGCCCTGGCAGCCTTGCCCGAAGTCGCTCGCACTGGCACGCACTTATTTACCTTTGTAGAATATGTGCAGTCATTTCGCGGCTGGGGAAGAGGACTGAGACGAGCCATCGCCCGCTGGTACGAACTCATGCCGCCGGAAAAACTGGCGGTGCAGCTGACCAAATATCAGCAGAGAAATGGTTGGAGCCATCGCGATCTGTTGAGACTCTCACACCCAAAAGCTGATGACACCATGCGCAACAGCCTCTATCAATTTGCCGTCAAAGGAACCGCGGACGGACTAGAGGATGCCACCATTATTGGTTTTCAGAAACTGCGTCAAGGAGTAGGTGAAGAAAAACTCGATGGAGCAAGCGTTGCCCAGATTGTAGAAAGCGCAAAGCTATCTATGGAAATGGTTCCAGCAGAGTTGCGCTTTCCGGAAGTCTATCGTGTGCTGGCTAAGCAAGCCGGTCTAGAATGGCTTATGAGAAATCTGGGAAATCTCTCTAGGGTTGATTTGCTTTCCGCAAAGGAACGCGAGTTGGTTGACATGGTTTGCCAGAGAATAAACAATCAGACAGCTCTGGAAAAGGCAAGACTTCATCCGCTGAAAATCTTAGCGGCCCTGGCGGTATACCGCTCAGGTTGCGGAATACGCGGCGGTGGAATGTGGACGCCTCAAGCTGCAATTGTTGATGCTTTAGACGAGGCCTTCTATAAAGCCTTCAAGTGCATCACGCCAACTGGCAAGCGACTCTGCCTTGGACTAGATGTGTCTGGTTCTATGGTTGGCACCAGAGTTAATGGCATTGTCGGTCTCACTGCGCGTGAGGCTTGCGGCGCCATGGCTCTGGCGACAGCCAAGAGCGAGCCTACTGCCAATCTCTCATTCGTGGCTTTCGATACAAATGCCTATCCTCTGGCTATAAGCGCTAAGCAAAGGCTGGATGATGTGGTAGGTCTATTGAGCCGCACCGGTGGTGGAGGCACCGATTGTGCCATACCGATGCTCTGGGCGAGAGAAAACAAAATCCCTGTCGATGTTTTCGTCATTTACACCGACTCAGAAACATGGGCGGGAGAGCAGCATCCGTTGGAAGCATTGAATGCCTATCGTGACACCATGGGTATCGATGCCAAACTAGTTACGGTGGCAATGGCTGCTAACCGTATTTCTCTTGCAGATTGCACCGACAAGAGAATGCTTAATGTTGTCGGTTTCGATACAGTCACCCCTGAACTAATTTCACAATTTGTCTTGGGTGACCTATAATAGAGGGTGTCGGGTCGAAGGCCCAGGTTATCGACTTCCAATCGACAGGTCGCGGGTTCGAATCCCGCCGCAGGTTTTGGAAACAAGACATGCGTAGCTCAGTGGTAGAGCGGTTTTACCTGGTCCAATCCTTATCCGACATCCTCTTATTGATCGGGACGATTACTGAGGGTTATTGCCACCCCTCAGTTAGTTTTTGACCGGTCTAGCCTTTCAAGCCGATCGAGTTTGGTCATACCAAGCCCGGTAGGCTTGATTTGGCATTTATAGATCTGTCATCGGAAATCATTTAGCAGTGAATCATAAAGTTGAAAAGACACTTGGCCAAGTGTCTTTTCTGAATGCAGTTAGATCTAACTCTTGCATCTAATGAGAATTCTCATTTCTTGCTAGCTCTACTTTGAGTCGGCGCTAATCGCCATACCATCAAATCGGGCGTTAAGCTCCGACAAGGGCAGCTTAAAAAGTCCATCGTCAATACCGTCACTGTATTCTGCTACGGTAGGTTCTCCATCCCCCCAGGGATTATACAAGGTAACTTCACCTGCCTTGCGGTCATAATCTACGACGCCATAAACATGATTAGTGGCTAGACCCAATTGTTTAACCGAATAGGGGCTCGGCACCTTTTGCCCGTTCACTGTAGCATGCTCATAAGAACTAACCGCCACAAAATTACCTTGAGCCAAAGCTTGCTCGATTGTAGCGGCAAGTTCGCCGCCTGAGTATGTTCTAGGATTAGAAACAAGAGGATCACTAGGCGAAAGGATAGCGCCAACATCGTCTAATGTTGCTCCATAAGGTACAGCAAGATGAGGTAACCCTTTATGGTGCTCTGGCTGTCTCGCCATATATGCTCCGAATGCTTTTTCCAACAGAGGAGCCCAGAAACCATATTTAGTACCACCGCCGAATCTTGCCAATTCGGTCTCAGTTGGGGCTTCTATGGTCACAGGATTTTCTGGATCAGCCGGAAAAGTAATTGTGTAAGTCGTCCGGCCCGATGAGTCTGCCTCATTGACTGTAATCATATCTAGAATTTTCTTCTTACCGACCTCGGTAGCAGCTAGAGAAGCCAGCGGCCCCAGAAAATAGCAGTCACCAAGCGCCTCTTGAT
Organism: Candidatus Obscuribacterales bacterium; assembly: GCA_019745415.1. GTDB lineage: Bacteria > Cyanobacteriota > Vampirovibrionia > Obscuribacterales > Obscuribacteraceae > Obscuribacter. Next base: position 13,240 of record JAIETF010000069.1, read on the forward strand.
TAACCCCTTGCGGCACTATGCTCTCAAGCGGTGACTCATTTGCAAAAAGTACATCGCTTGCCTCGCTCAATCGGTCCGCGTGTTCTAGCAGCGAGTCGGTGATGCCATACAACTTTTTCGGCAATAGGCCATCTATGTGCTCAAAAGAATTCTCTAGGTCGGCTCTGGTAATTCCATTATTCTCAATCAACCACTCGTCATTACTGGCAGAAATAATCGTATCCCAGTTTTCTTGCAACTGACTTCTTAGCATAGAAGGTTGCACCTTCCCATACTTAACATTGACGCCTTGGAACTGCCCTATCTCATCCCACGAAATGAAGCCATCAGTATTTTGATCTAGCTGATCAAAAACGGCAACCGCTGCAGGTTTAAGATAGCTATTTCCCGTAAGGAAGTCTTTGGATAGCGGCGATAAACTATCATAGGTCCTAGAATCAACTGCTTTAGTGCGGTAGTCCGGCACCTCAAGTTCGAACTGTAACAAGCTTTTCGAATAAGCTTCTGGATCTACTACATACTGACCAGCAAGACTAAGCGCGGCTCCAGCCTCATCAATATCGGCAGATGTGACAAGCTCGGCTCCATCGCCGGGTCCTTGCATAGAAAAAAGAGTCAAATCAGAATAATGTTTATTGATTGTCGCCAATACAATAGCGTCACGACCAGCTATATCAGTTGAAGCAAAAGCACTCTCAATTTCGTCTTTACTCATTGCACCATCATAATCTGTATCAACCTTAGATAAGAGAGCTTTAGCCGCCTCGCCGAAATCGGACGGATAGATACTAGAGAACTCCAGCACTCGCTCGCTTTCGCTTGACGAAGCTATTGACGAGCTCCCCCCACTTGCTACATCTTGTTCAAGAGATGGCGCTGACACTCGGCTATGGGCATAGACTTCATCAAATAGTTTGCTCGCATTGTCCGCAGAACTATCGCTGAACCTGCCAGGTTCCGACATATGGTCATGAGAACCAATGATATCCGACATACTGAGGCCACCCACTTAAGAAAACAGATAAATTACTCTGTAAATAAGTAGGATAGCGAGTCGATCAAACCAGAAGGTGACCGTTTCGTGACCGAGTTGTGACTACGAACCAGACTTAAAAGCAACTACTGAAACAGCTCTGGCGGAAATATCGCTGACAAATTTCAGACCGCCAGAGCCCATGTTTTCAGCCTAAAGCCTAATCCGAACCTAAGCCGCCCATCGGCAGGTAATAACCGGCATCACCATGTTGATAAACTTGAAACGCCCGCCAAGGATCTATTTCAAAATTAGACTCGTTAGCCCTGGCCCTCTCCTCCGGCGTGCGCACACCAGAAAGAGAAGAATATGCAACATTGGTGTGTAAACGAACAAGATCGTCAGACTTTCTATCCCAGAAAGACTTCTTGAAGCTAATGTCTGTGACATTGCCGTCCTTGTCTCGTTCTATCTCGGCGTTAGGCAAGGTGGTAAATAAGTCGTCTTCAATTTTCTCAAGCTCAACTGCTACAGCCTTCATCTTCTTTGGGTCATTGATCAAAGCATGAGCCTCTTCGGAAAATTTCTTAAATGTGGCGCTTTTGTCATCAGGATTAGAGATTAGCTCTTTAGCCATCTCTTCTAACTGTATGGCTTTTTGTTGAGCATTGAAATTATCAGGCATAGAAAAATAACCTCGGTGAATGGTTTGTACATCGCGGCAGCTTGTTTTATTTAGTCGGCCCTTAGGCCATCGCTTCAAGAAGTAAGACCGAAGGCGTCAATAACCTTTCGATGCAGGCACTATAAGGGACTATCTGTGTCGGTAACATGGCGGGCTAAATTAAAAATTTTGGCAGCCAATTTTCTGTTTAGCTCAATGCCTTATAACACAGCAGCGAAACCGCATTAATGAGCTATGTTATTGCTGATATTCCTATCGGCTTCTAACAGATTTTGAAGATCTTCAAATAGTGAATTGGACAAGACAACTTATTCACTTGTAGGCGACTAGGCGGATTTACCAGGCCTTAGAACAGTTCATTACCCTGCTTGCGAAGCAGCTCATCTAAGAGCAATTTATCTTTCTTGGCCAGATCTCTATTGCCGGCCTTTTCATGACACTTAATGCGCAACTCAAGAGCACGGGTCAGAGAGTTCTCACTCTTCATTGAACAACAGACATCAAGATCTTTGATAGCCAGGGCATACTTGCCTTGCTTGAAATAGTTGGAAGCTCTGAAGTAATACAACCAGAATCCATTTGGATTGAACTTAAGCGCTTCGGTGTACTGTTCAATAGCTTTATTCACATCGCCTAGTTCACTGTACCAAGCAGCCCGGTCTTGATGCCATACCCAGACGACCTTGGAAAAATCTCTATCGCCCAGCTTTATGCCGCGCACTGCCACATCAGAATAATTGAGGGCGCTCTTAAAATCCCGACTTTCACTAGCTATGCGAGCTCTGGCCATGTATGCATTTCTATAGGCAGGCGCTAATTTGATTGCTTTATCAACGTCTAGCTTCGCTTTCTCAATCTGCTCAAGGCCTAGATAAGCCTCGCCTCTTTTGCAATAGTAAGAGGCATTGTTTGGACTTAGGCTAATTAGCTTGTCATAGAGCGGAATAGCCTTGGCCATTTGTTGACTGTTGAAGTAACGTTCGGCATCAGCCTGTAAACGTTGTAAGCCTTGAGCCGAAGCCGAAATCGACATCGATATCGACATCGATAAACCTGCCAAAAGCAATAAAGCAGCGTAAGACCAGATAAAAACAGCTCTGAGACAAAGCCCCGATATAAGAACTCTGGCAGAAGGAAACAGTCGAAGCAGCATCTATCTCTTGCTTAGTTCTATGGCTACCGGAACAGCGTTCTCGCTCTCAGTATGGCATGACTCGGACGATAGTGAATCATCTGAGACATAACCTTCGATTGCCCCTCTCAAAGCCCAGGGATTGGCAGCTACTATTTCGACATCGATAAGTTGCCCAATCAAGCTTTCAGGACCTTCGAAGTTTACTGTTTTATTGGTGCGAGTGCGACCCATCAGTCTATTCATACCGCGGCTAGAGCGGCCTTCCACCAATATCTCAACTTTCTTGCCTAGCAGTCTTTTATTGATGCGATGAGAGACTTCTCCGACTACTGTATTGAGAAAGCGCAGCCGTTCGTACTTTTCTTCCTCTGGCACTTGTCCTTCCCAGTTAGCCGAAGGAGTATGCTGCCTAGGTGAATAAGCGGCTGTGTTAGCCACATCAAAAGCCAGATCTTCCACCAGCCTGACCGTATTCATAAACTCTTCTTCGGTCTCGCCGGGGAAGCCGACAATCAAATCGGTAGTGATGGCGGCATCTGGAATACGCGAGCGAATTTCATCGACTTTACGCTTGTAAAAGTCGACGTTATAACCTCTGGCCATGCGACGCAAAGTGCGGTCGTCGCCAGCTTGAATAGGAATATGGAAATATTCGCAAGCAGTAGGAAGTTCTTTGACTGCATCGATAATCTCTACGTTTAGATCGCGGGGATGACCGGTGACGAAACGCAGTCTCTTGATGGCGTCGAGCTCGGGGGCGGAAAGATTGCGCAGCAAATGGCCAAGATGAATCTTGGGATTCAAGTCATGCCCATAAGCAGTGACGTTCTGACCAAGCAGGGTCACTTCCTTATAGCCTGACTGAGCCAGACTCTTCACCTCGTCAAAAATAGACTCTGGTGAGCGGCTCTTTTCGCGGCCCCTTACATAGGGCACTATGCAATAGGTACAGTTATAGTCGCAGCCATAGATAATTGAAACCCAGGCGCTGATATCATTTAGCCGCACCACTGGTGTTTCGGGCAAATCATCGGGCAACTCTTGAAAGATTTCCACCACTTTCTCGCCGACTTGGGCGCGCTGCACAAGTTCGGGCAAGCGATAGAGATTATGGGTGCCGAATACCAGATCGACATAGGGCGCTCTTTTGCGCATCGACTCGCCGGCGTCTTGGGCTACACAGCCGCCCACAGCAATCAAAGACCCAGGGCGGGCTTCCTTATAGCCGCGCCAGGCACCGAGATAACTATAGACTTTATCTTCCGCCCCTTCTCTGATTGCACAAGTGTTCAAGATCATCAGGTCGGCCCCTTTGATCTCAGGGGTGGGCTCATAGCCGATTTCATCCAACAAGCCGAGCATATGCTCAGAGTCAGATTTATTCATCTGACAACCGAAGGTCTCGACGTATACTTTCTTTTTCTTATCGTTCATGGCTATAAGTATATAAGTAGTCAGTATGCAAAGGGTTAGAGCGCGCTAAGATGCACTCAAGACTTAGCTTTTCAAGAGAGCTCTATTAGAGAGTCTGCTCAAGAAACGCCTTTCGCCCTTTGCAATAGCCGGTTACCAGCAAGTCGGGCAAAACTTCTTCATAGCGCACATCTTCCAGTTCGATGATATCGTCTAAAGGGCGTAATTGATCGGATGCGAGTACCGATCTTGCCTGCGAAGAAACAAGCATTTTGGGCGCGATGAACCAATAAATTTGGTCAACTAGATCGGCATCAAGCAAGGCTCCGGCAAGCACACCTCCGCCTTCTACCAAGAGGCGCCTGACGCCCTTTTCAGCTAGGGTTTCCAGACAGGCTTTAAGGTCATAACTACCGTCACTATTTTGCTCGAGCGGCAGATATTCGGCTTTGTTTGCTTTGCTGCCGCAAGCCGATGGTAAAGCAAAAATGAAGGTATCGGTCTGCCCATCAAATATCTTGGCGCTTTCGGACAAACTCAAGTGAGGGTCGATAACCACACGTCGAGGCTGGCGCACAATAGGCAAACCATCGCGCACGGTCAAACTTGGATCATCAAGGCGAGCAGTGGCGGCACCCACCATGACTGCATCACATTCACGGCGAAGTTTCTGCACCCGGGCTAGTGCCGCCGCCTCTGTGATATAACGACTGCGCCCACTCTGGTCGGCTATGCGTCCATCAAGGGTACAAGCCATTTTCAGCTCCACCCAGGGCAGTCCACATTCCATCACTCTAAAAAAACCGCGATTCAAATCTCGGCACTGTTGGGACAAAACCCCCATGGTCACTTCGACACCAGCAGCACGCAGACGAGCGATACCACCGCCGTTTACCTTGACATTACTATCTTGTACACCGACCACCACTCTTTTGATGCCGGCGGCAATTACTGCATCTGCGCAAGGAGGGGTGCGTCCATAATGACTGCAAGGTTCGAGATTGACATAAAGTGTGGCGCCTTTGGCTCTATCACCGGCTGCAGCGAGGGCGTTCGGTTCGGCGTGGGGCTGCCCGGCCCTCTCATGATGACCGCTGCCCACTACCTGGCCATCGGCAACCACAACCGAGCCAACTAAAGGGTTAGGCGCAGTCTGCCCGGCGGCTCTCTGAGCCAGTTCCAGGCACATCGACATAAAATATTCGTCTTGAGACATGGCTTTAGCCGAAGAAGACCTCAGCCACCTTGTATATGTCCATATCGAGAGTCTTGAGGCTATTTACCGCATCTTCTATCGGCACATCAACCAGAGTATTGCCGTGCAATGCCACCATGGTGCCGAATTTCTTTTGGTGAACCAAGTCGGCGGCGAGCACACCATATCTAGTGGCAAGCACTCTGTCAAAGGCTGTTGGTGAGCCGCCTCTTTGAATATGACCTAGTGTTGTCGACCTGGTTTCGAAACCAGTTTCTTTCTCGATATGCTTGGCTAAAATTTCACCGATGCCGCCCAGTCTGACATGACCAAAGGCGTCAACTTCTCTTTCCGGATTGACTTCTTCGTCGTCAAACTTGGCACCTTCGGCGACCACCACTATCGAGAAATCACGACCGCGGGCATGTCTTTGCTTGATTGAATTAATTACGGCAGTGAGATTAATGGGGCGCTCGGGCACCAAGATGAAATCAGCACCACCAGCGATACCGCCATAACAGGCGATCCAACCAGCATTTCGTCCCATTACTTCGCAGACCAAGACTCGGTTATGAGACTCGGCAGTAGTGTGCAGACGGTCAAGGGCTTCAGCCACAATATTTACAGCGGTATCAAAACCGAAGGCCACGTCGGTGGCGTTTATGTCATTGTCAATAGTTTTGGGAACACAAACCAAGTTGAGATTATGTTCTTTATATAGTCTGTTGGCCACACCACAAGTGTCTTCACCGCCGACGACAATGAGAGCATCAAGCCGGTGCTTTTCCATATTCTCTTTGATACGCTCCGGTCCTCTTTCCACCTTAAATGGATTAGTGCGCGAAGTTCTCAATATTGTGCCGCCCCGGTGAATGAGACCACCGGTTGAATGCATGGTCAAGGGCATGACCATGTTTTCAATGACGCCTCTGAAACCTTCAAGAAAGCCAACTACTTCAGAGCCATATTCTTTGACCGAGCGCCGCACAACGGCCCTCAATACAGCGTTCAAACCAGGGCAATCGCCGCCGCCTGTGAGGATACCGATACGCATTCAATAGTGTCCTATGATCAGAGCTAAATCAGTTTGCCTGGCCGGCTTCCATATTAAGCCACTCTTTAAACCGAATCGGTTTCCCAAACGGTAGACAAGAGATGCTCAAGGAGCTTACCTTGGTTCTGAACAGATAAGTATAGGTCGGCAAGGCTTTCGTTTTGCTAGCAAGTACCAATTTCACTTAACTATTGGATAAAAACCTAAAGGTCGCGGCTCCATCTATCTTTTTGTCGTACATTTAGAACCTGTTTAAGCCATTAGTGCATCAGTGAGGTCGACATACATTGAATCTCTACGAATACGAAGCCAAGCGAATCTTTGAAGCTGGCGGCATACCCGTACCACCCGCCTTTCGCATCACCAAACCTGAAGAACTAGCTAAAGTTCACTTTGGTTATCCGCTCACCTTGAAATGTCAGGTCATGTCAGGTGGAAGAGGCAAAGCTGGCGGCATCAAGTTCGCCAAAGACCTGGAAGAGGGTATGACCCTAGCCAAGGACCTCTTGAAGCTTGAGATTAAGGGCTCCAAAACCGAGAGCCTTCTGGTCGAGCCGAAACTGGCCATAGCCAGAGAACTTTACCTGGCAGTAACCCTTGACAGAGAAAAGGGTTGCCCGATCTTTATTGCATCCGCCGAAGGTGGAATCGAAATCGAATCTTCTCACAACGTGCTGACCGAAGCGATTCCTTACCCCTACCATAGCTATGTCGGCCGCAATCTGGCTGCCAAATTAGGCCTTACCGGCGCAGTCATGGCTAAAGTTGCCGACATCGCCAACAAGCTTTACAAAGTCTTTGAAACCAAAGACCTAGACCTGGCTGAAATCAATCCCTTGGTGATCACCAAAGGTGACGATGTTGTCGCCCTTGACGGCAAAATCATTGTCAATGACGACAGTATCGGTCGTCAGCCCAGCTTCAAAGGCTGGATGGAAGCTCACCTCGTCGACATGAGCCCGCGTGAACGCCGCGCCAAACTGGCCGACCTCAACTTGGTCGAACTGGACGGCAACATCGGTATTCTCTGCAACGGCGCCGGCTTGACCATGGCCACCATGGATATGGTTAAGGCCTTCGGCGGACAGCCCGGCAACTTCCTCGACGCCGGCGGCGGTTCCGACCAGAAGAAAACCCTAGCCGCTCTTGAGCTCGTTAACGAGAATCCTAAGGTCGATGTCATCCTCCTCAACATCCTGGGCGGTATCACCGCCTGCGACGAAGTGGCTGGAGCACTTGTCGACTTTATGAAGAAGTATCCTGAGCGCCAAATGGTGGTCAGACTGCGCGGAAACAACCAAGACATCGCTGAAAAAATGCTCGCTCAGTCCGGACTGAAACTCTATCCGGATCTTGAAGAAGCGGTGAAAGAAGCAGTAAGCCGCTCCAAGCAAGCAGCCAAAACTCCCGCCTGCGCAGCCAAAGCCTAGTCTTTATTTAAGGAGCATTAGAAATGATTCTTGTCGACAAAAACACAAAAGTCGTAGTGCAGGGCGCTACCGGTAAGATGGGAGCATCCCACACCAAGCGCATGCTTGACTACGGCACCAAAATCGTAGCCGGCGTTACACCCGGAAAAGGCGGCGAAAAAATCCACGGCGTGCCGGTATTCGATACCGTTGCCCAAGCCAAGGAAGCTACCGGCGCTACATGTTCGGTTATCTTCGTGCCTCCCTACCTGGCTCTTGATGCCGGATACGAAGCGCTGGACGCCGGCATCGAACTGCTCGTTCTCATCACCGAAGGCATTCCTCCGCAAGACACCGCCAAACTAGTGGCAGCCGTCAAAGCAAAAGGCGCCAAGTTGATTGGACCGAACTGCCCCGGCATCATCACCCCTGGTCAGTCTCTAATAGGCATTTTGCCAGGCTCTATTTTCAAAGCCGGTAAAGTTGGCATGGTAAGCAAATCGGGCACCCTGACTTACGAAATCGCTCTTGCACTTACCGATAAAGGTTTCGGACAGAGCACTTGCGTAGGCGTAGGCGGCGACCCGATCAAAGGTCTCGACTATCAGGAAGTCTTGAGCATGTTCGAGAAAGATGCCGATACAGAAGTGATTGTGATGATTGGCGAAATCGGCGGCAATGCTGAAGAAGAAGCTGCCGAGTTCATCAAAAAGAACATCAAGAAGCCGGTTATCGGTTACATCGCTGGTCAAACAGCCCCTCCCGGCAAACGCATGGGACACGCCGGCGCCATCATCTCTGGTGGCAAAGGCACAGCCGAATCAAAGCTGGAAGCTTTCAAAGCCAACGGCGTGAAAGTGGCAATGACTCCCAACGAAGTAGCCAAACACGTTGAAGCCTGTTTGAAACAGCCGGCCAAAGCCTAAACCTTAACTGGTTGAGGAAGCCTAAAAGCAATAGAAAGCCCGGCGCGCTCTGTGCCGGGCTTTCTATAACAAGCCAAGAATCTTTATTTAATTGCTTGCGAGGATATCACTATGCAAAAGTTGCCGGCTAAAAATTCTTGCTTAGCTTTCTCATGCTTTATTGTTCTTTTTCTGAATTTCGCGCAGCCGACTTTCGCTGCTTCGCCAGTCGAAGACAACATCATTTATGGCGTCGGCTCTCGCTTTCAGAACTTGCACGGCGGTATGAAAACCCCTAGGCTGGAAGAACTGGAAGCAGCCATCAAGAAGAAACCGCAAGATGCTATCGCCTATGTGCGAAGAGGCGCGTACCACCTTGATGATGGCGAGATGCTCCTGGCCGATAAAGACTTCAACAAAGCTATTTCGCTAGACAAAAACTGCGCCGAAGCCTATATCGGCAAAAACCGCGTCGCCCAGTTCAAACTGCATAATCTGGAAGCACAGAAATATCTAGAAAAAGCAGCAGCAGTAGGTTCTGCTAATGTAAGCCTGAACGCAGCTTGGGAACAAGCTTTTCTTTTGCGGGAATCTAGGAACTATGAAAAGTCCCTTGAATTGTTCAATAAAGCCCTGTCCATTCCCGACAAAAACAAATCGAGACAAGCTTACATACTTTATCAACGCGGCGAATCACTGGCCCGGCTGGGGCGCCTCGATGAAGCTCTCAAAGACTACAACAATTGCATCAACCTCAACAGCAGGCTTGCCGACGCGTATCATATGCGCGCTAATGTCTACACCATGCAAAAGAAATACGATTTAGCCTTGGCTGATCTAGCAAAGGTAATTTATTTGAACAAGAACAGCACCCGCATGGGACGCGATTACTTCGCCGGACACAGTGCCGCCGCTTACGAAGACCGCGCCCGCATATTCGAAAAATTAGGCAAGCCGGAATTGGCTGCCAAAGAAAGAAAAGAAAGAGCTGAGTTTGAGAAAAGTCGCTTTGAAGCGACTCCGTTCAGAGCCTTCTAAGCAATCAAGATCCAACTGCCGATAAAACGAAGACACCGGAAAGATACTTCACAAGTTCATCCAGCGATGCCGGCTGTGATCTGAAGCCGATATATCCATCCGGGCGAATGAGATAAAGACATTCCGAACTTGCACCATAAGTCTTGTGCAAGATTCTGTCGAAGTCATAAATAACCGAAGTATAGTTAGGCAGATCGAGCACTCCGTTTGCCTCCGGCACAATCACATGCACGTCGATGAGATTTTTGAAGTATTTATTGACGTGATCTTCAATGCGCTTAAAGCCCTGATATCCATCTGGTGAAGCAACAAAGCCATCAAAAAGCAGCATTTGAAAACGCTCAGAAGAAAGATACTGACAGAGTCGTCTTTCCTCACCCTTTTCGTTGCGACAATCTCCATCCAGGGCGCGGTCTCCAGCTACGGGAGCCCTAGCAAATTCAATCCAAGCTCCCAAACCCGGTTTTTCTTCACCGTCATCGTCAGACAGCCTAAGAGTGCGACCAAGAGAGTCATCTATGGGTGGATGACATTCGCTGGATAGTGAAGAAGAGCGATAACTAACTCCGGTTAAACTGCCGGAACGCAAAATGCGCTGCTGCACGAGTTCCTGTGAAGATAGAATATGCATTAGCGAATTGCGTAAATTGACCGCCACCGGATGCCTGAAGGTGACAAATTTGGTAGCCATATGGGTGCCCTTCAAGACTGATTGGCCAACCTTCTTGCGCTCTTCTTCATAGGTATCCAGCAAGGAATCGTCAGACAAGCCCTTCAAGCAGAGGGCAAGCTTCCAGCCCAAATTGATTGAGTCCTGCATTCCTGTATTCATGCCCACTCCGCCCACAGGGCTGTGTATATGGGCGGCATCGCCTAAGATGAAAACCCGCCCTTTGCGATAACCGTCGGCGAAACGTCTATGCACCTTAAACCAGGAAAGCCAGTGGGGATCTTCTATTTTGATTGACCTCCCGACCCTCTCCTTGACGACATCTTCCACCAATTCCAAAGTGATGGGTACGTTTTCATCCACCGGTCTGCCGTTTATTCGAGGGTTATCGTGGGGCAACTCGAAAATAATACGGAAACGTCCGTCACCGAAGGGGAAAAAGATGACATTGCCATGTTCGGAGAGATAGCCGGACATTTCATCACCCTCAATATCGCAGGCGACATCTGCAGCACCGAAGAGTTCTTCGTACTCAGCCCCTTCAAAACTAAAGCCGAGAGTCTTGCGAGTGCGTGAATGAGCGCCGTCGCAACCGGCCAGATAGGAATACTCCAACTTCTCCTCAGCGCCTGTTTCTAGGTTCTTGATAGTAGCGAGCACAGAGTCGGCTGTCTGACTAAAATCGACCAACTCAAAAGGTCGATCGACTTTTACGCCGCTTGCGCTGAGCACATTGGTAAGCAACTCTTCGGTCTTACTTTGCGGAATGGCCAGGGCATACTTGTAGTGAGACTCGATCTCATCCATGTTTAGATGCACAATGCGTTTACCGCCGGCATAAAAGTTAGTGCCTCTAACGGGCAAACCGTTCTCAAGGAAAGGCTCGACTATGCCCATATTCTCGAGCAATTCCAAGGTTCGCGCATGAATGACTATGGCTTTCGACACTGTAGTGGCGCTTTCAGACTGGTCGATGATGCGAAAGCTTATTCCACGGCGCAAGAGGTCGCAGGCCAGGGTCAAACCAGTCGGACCAGCTCCTACAATCAAAACAGGCTTAGGTTGCGTCATTATTGAACGGCTCTCGGTGATGAGGTGGATTATCTGCGCAATTATATTCGCTTGCCGCGGTAAATTCAGCCGGGTGTTGCCAGGGACTGCCCCATAAATTAGGATAGGATATTGATGTCTCTTTACTACAAACGAATCTAATCGAAAGGCGAGAGAAAAGGCATGAGCGAAAACGGCAACCCAAAACCTATGAGAGCCCTTGTGCTGCCCGGTGGCGGCGGCAGAGGAGCCTACCAGGTCGGGGTGATAAAAGCGCTCAGACAGGAGGGTCTCGACTTTGATTTAGCCTTTGGCACTAGTATAGGCGGTATCAACGCCGCAATTTATGCTCAGGGCGATCAGACCAGACTGGAAGAACTCTGGTGTCATATCAAGAGTAAAGACGTTTTCGCCCTCCCCTCAGCCCATCAAATCGGCAGACTTGTGCTTGGACACAAGTTAGGACTTTTAGATAATGCCGGCTTGGAAGAGATTCTTAGACGCGAGATTTCGCTGCAAAAGTTAAAAGCAAGCAAAACCAAGGTTGGCTGGTGCACAACCGACTTATGCAGCTTACAGACCAAGCTAATTACCATAGATGAAATAATGTCGACCAACGAACTTATCGATGTTCTCATGGCCACTTCCGCTATTCCCATGGCTTTTCCGCCCCGACACATTCACGGCAAAGGTCTCTGGATTGACGGTGGGCTAGTGCGCAATACCCCGATGGAAACAGCCATTCATCTTGGCGCCGACGAAATCTATATGGTTCTTTTGCATCCTGAAAAAATCGACGTCTGCCCAGTCAATATGTTTGAAGTGCTGGTGCGCTGCCTCGATATTGTCTTAGATGCGAGCGCTCGCAAAGAAATAGACTCGGCTCAACTCTACAATCGCCTGGTGGAAGCGGGCTCGCCGGAGTCTATTGGACGCAAGAAAGTAAAGATTCGGGTTTTCCAACCCAAAAAAGGGGTAAATATAAACTTGCTCGATATCAACCCCGAACTATCAAGAAAGCTGATTAAACAAGGCTATGAAGACGCAAGAGAACAATTGGCTCTAATTAAGCAGACCGAAGAGAGCGCCGAAACTGAAACAAAATTGTCCTCGGCAATCAATTAATATTGAAAGCCATCTTTTCTCAAATGAACCATGGGCTCGTCTTGGGCATTGAGGGCGCCGCCATCAATTACTTCAGCCAAAACCAGCATATGATCACCGGCATCCATAGAAGTCTTAACCTGACACAGCATGTAAGAAATAGATGATGCGAAAACCGGATATCTGGCCTCGGTCAAGGCCAATCCTTCAAATTTGCCCTCATTGTGGGGCTTTGCAAAAGCCTTGAAGATATCCATATTGTTCTTAGACAAGACATTGACAGCAAAGCCGCTGCCGGGCTCAAGCCGTTTTAAGAGCTCTCTTTGCTTGTTGACGGCCATAACAATGGAAGGCGGATCAAAACCAGCCTGGCAGATCCATGTAGCGAGCATACCGTCGCGGTCGCTATTGGAACCAACGGTCACAATATACACGCCGGAAGCAATACGACCCATCGCCGGTCCGACTTTCGCCTTCAGATCATCACTAACGGTCATAGTTTTAGTTCCTTTTAATTGGCTATACTTTCTCAGCGGCTCTCTCTGCTACTGTTAAATTCTTGTTCTCGAATTTCTTAGGCTCGATTTTTCTCACCACCTTGCCTTTAGATGTTTTCATTCGACCGGTGCGGTAGAGCCACATGACGATGGCGCGAGCCAACTTGGTGCTGTCGTGGTGTGCCACCGTCGTATCAGAAGTAAGAGGTCGCTTGATCACAGTCAGACCTTGTTCTTTGACCTTCTCTGGGTCGAAGCGCACCACGGCGGTCTGGTCGGTCTTGCCTTCATTAACCAAGACTGCATGCAAGAGCCTACCTTCATTTGTTTTGACAGAACCGGCATGTGCCAAAAGGGCTTCAACATGGTCCCCGACTGAATAGCCGGTGGTCTCACCGGCTTGGGTGGAGACATTGCAAACATAAAGTTTACGACCTTCGGCAGCTCTAATAGCTGACACTATACCCGGTACCAAAAGATTGGGAATAATGGAAGTATACAAGCTCCCGGGCCCAAGCACGATTAGTTCGGCATCGAGAATAGCCTCCACTGCTTCTTGCACAGCTTCAGGCAGGGCGGGCTCGCAAGTAATTGTCTTAATGCGTTTGCCCACCGTGGTCAAAACAGACTCACCAGTCACTTTAGTGCCATCAACAAACTCAGCAGTTAATGTCAAACTAGACAAGGTAGATGGCAGCACTTGTCCGCAGCTATTCAAGACATGCGAGGCGGTGCGGGTAGCCTTAATGATATCACCACCGGTGACAGCGCAAAGAGCAGTGATGAAGAGATTACCAAAACTATGGCCTTCTAGACCTTCGCCAGACTCGAAACGATAGCGAAAGAGTTCGGTGACTATCTTATCTTGATCGGCTAAAGCCGTGATGCAGTTTCTTATGTCGCCGGGGGGCAGCACTCCCAGTTCTTGCCTTAAACGCCCCGAACTGCCACCATCGTCGCCAACAGTGACTATAGCGGTCAAATTATTCGAATAACGCTTCAAGCCATTCAGCAAGTTGGACAAACCGGTGCCACCGCCAACAACCACAATTTTGGGTCCACGCTCAAGATAGCGGCGGCGATAGAGTACATCGGGGATAGCCTCGCGGTCATCAGGCAGATAAGCGCCAAGCACCCGCTGCGTCACTCGCACCACAGAAAAAAGTAAGCCGATAGATCCAAGCGAGAGAAAAATGATGCCGTTAACTTTACTGGGCAAAACGGCAGCGGTATCAGAAAGCACTTCGTGCATAAACTTCTGAATGCGCAAAACTGGATGTTTATCTAGCAACCAGAGCACACCAAATACAATGGCGGCTATGCTCATGAGAATTACAAGAATATAGCGCTTCAGCCCAGGCAAAAGGAAACTTCTGATGCGATAAAGGAAAGAGCGCTTCATTTGCTGCCTTGCCCGCCTCCGCCTGGAACGGTTATCGAACTGCGTGCTTCCAGTTGCCTGAAAACACCCATCTCTCGATGCTCGATATCAATAACTATATCTGGATACTTGGCTCTCAACGCTTCGGCAAGAGTCTCGGCTACCGACACCGAACGGTGCTGCCCACCGGTGCAACCAAGTGCGATGGTAAAGACGTGACTCTTGGTTGCGAACATCAATGGCATTACTTGCTCGACAAGCGGCAAAAGATGCTCAAGAAAACCGCAAGCACTGCCCTGCTCCATAACATAGTCTCGCACAGGTTTATCTAAACCGGAAAGCGGGCGCAACTCCTCCACCCAATAGGGATTTTGGAGAAAGCGAACATCAAAGAGCAGATTAGCTACGGGCGGATCACCCTTCTTGAAGCCAAAGGAAATTATCTTGATTCGGTGTGACTCGTCGTGCTCTAGCACTTTATTAGTACTGTCCTTCACCACTCTGCCTTTTCGGTTAGCTGGTCACAGCTTCTTTGCTGGGCACGGACAGGGTTAGCCCCTCATCTTCTTCGCCCAGTTTCTTTGAAATCTCTTCAGCATCTCCATCAAGAAGCCCTGCTTTGGTCATTTCCAGGTCTCTCTTCAATTCATTGGTGGCCTTTTCGATGAAAAGCTTGCCGTCAAGGTGGTCGATTTCATGCTGAATAGCCCGACTAAGCAGATTGCCCTCGGCTGTCAGCTTCAGTGTCTGCCCTTTCAAGTTCTGAAAACGCACGACTACTTTTGATGCTCTCTTCACTTCAAAAAAGACATCTGGAAAGCTTAAGCAGCCCTCTTGACCAATCATTTCACCGTCTTTCTCAATAATCTCGGGATTTATAAAGACGATGGGCTTGGCCGGCTCTTCCTCAGAGCTGACGTCGATGACCATGAGGCGCTTAGATACGCCTACCTGAGGAGCAGCCAAACCGACTCCATCGCTCTTGTACATGGTGTCGAGCATATCTTGGGCGAGTTTGCGTACCGAGGCATCGATTATAGTTATCTTCCTGGCCTTCTGCTTCAGCACTGGGTCTGGATAAATTCGTAACTTTAATACCGACATCTTCAAGCCTCCGTATATATGGCGTATTTTAGCCCAAGACTAGCCAAGAGGTCCAGTTCTTAATAGAATACTTGCGATGAACTCAACTAAAAACTTACCAAAACCCGGGTTAAAGCCCTCATTTCAGCATTCTTTCAGGCTCTCTCGGCACCCTGAGCGCTTCTTCACCCTGGCAACCGCCTTTTCTATTTCTCTCATAGCAGCCCAAAGAGGGCAAGCTGCCGACTGGGGGTATGAAGACGGAGCCGTTGAGAAGCAAGAAAGCCAACCGGCAATTAAGCCGGCAAATAAGCCGGTAACAAAAGCAGTAACCATGGCGGAGACTTCCAAAACAAGTGCCAAAGCCAGTGTCAAAACAGTTGGGCAAGGCGAAACAAAACAGCCAAATTCTAATAAGCCTCTAAATTTAGATAAGCAAGCAAGCTTAAGCAACCAGATCAAACTAGATGATAAAACTTCATGGCTGGAAATATTTGCCCTGGTAGCTTCCAGCGAAGGAGACGACCGTTTGGCGGTCAAATCTCTTTCTACTCTAAATTATGAACTGAGAGGCAAACTCGAACAGTTTCTAGACAAGAGACTGGCCGAGCCGAGCTTGAGCCCTCTATACAAAAACATCGCACCAATTTGGGCCGAGATTCGCCCTAAAGTAATGAGCCAAGTCGACTATAAAGAAAGTTACCGCCTGCTCTTTCGAGCCCTGATCAGACACTGGCTATTGAAGACCCAAAGAGCCCAAAGCCTGGATGGGCATAGCGCCCAAGCGCTCAGCCTGGAGTCGGCCAGTAAAGAGAAAGAGCCAGAGAAACAAAACCAGGAAAAGGAAAAGCAAAAGACAGAGACTAAAATTGAAAAGGGCGATGGCTACACCGAAGACCTATTTGCCGACCTAATCGGTCCGGCCCGAGTAGCGGAGCCGGGTCCACCGCCTTTGACCGAGGAGGCAGTGAAAGCCTATGCCGACATGACTTGCTTTCTATACAGCAAGAAGCATCCTGACAAGTCGGTGGATCAGGAAGACAACAGAGAGATTTTTGCCGGCGTGATCAGAGACCGCTTTCTTTCAGCACCGTCTGAGAAAGCACGTTTTGCGATGTGCAATTTCGATCTCACTTGGGCGGCATTTCGGTGCAAGTATCTTGATGCAGGCGCGGCCGAAAAACAACGCCTGGAAATTTACAGTCAAGACAGTCTCACCGGCAAAGAACTGACCAAGCTTTATGGTATGGGTCCTTGGGCCGAAAGCAACCTCAAGAAAACGGCGCCTTTAGTAAAGCCGAAAGCGCCATGAATCAATTGCGTGCACAATAAACTTGAGATAGGTCTCAATGTGCCCATAAACCACGAGGAAACAAGAAAGCACCCAGATCAGCACGGCATTCTGAATTGGTCTATCTTTCAAGAGCACTTCTTCTGGCGAACCAGTGCTGGTATCACGTTCACTCAAAACAAGATAGCGCAACACTCCATAAAGAACAGGAGGAATTGTAATCATCATCCAAGAACCGTAAGCTGAATTGAAGCAATACAGACAGTAAGATGTCACCAATGACGGTACTATCACAGCCTCCATGCGGTCGAGAAGCGAAAGGGAATACTTGCCAAGCACTTTGCGGTGATGAGCGGCATCAGCCCCAAGAGCACGAAATTCCTGCCTTCTTTTCTCTAGAGCCAAAAAGAGCGAACCCAAAGATGTACAAATCAAGAACCAAGGAGACAAATATATCTCGTGACCGCCGCGCGCACCGCTCAAGTTATGCAAATCAGGGAAAAGACCAGCGGGTAACAGGTCGAGAATGAAAGAACCGCTGGCGGAAGCAGCAGCGGCACCAGCCAAAGCTCTTAGGACAAAGCCGGAAGCGATACAGAAGACATCGAGAATGACTCTATGCTTGAGCCTGGTGACATAAGCGGCTTGCAGCAATAGATAAGCCAAAATAACTAGACAAAGCGCTGGTCTGACCAGGTAGGCTAGCAGGAAGCTAACTAAAATAGCCAAAAGACCAACTGTCACAGCCGCCTTTACGGAGATTAGACCAGAAGCAATTGGCCGCTTGCACTTGGTGGGATGTTTTCTGTCGGCTTCAACATCAAGAATATCGTTGAAAACATAGACAGAACCAGACACCGCACAAAGAGAAAGAACGCAAACTCCCACATGCAGGAGGACATCGGGTCTGGTCAGTTGCCCGGCAAATAGAGCCGGGGCGAAGGCAATGAGATTTTTAGTCCACTGGCGCGGTCTAAGAAGCTTTATATAGGCGGACCGGGGTGCTTTATCTGAACTGGACATGAATCAATTATAAAGGCAATTACTTAAGCCGCAAAGGTAATCCACTAAAGCAGATGTAAACAGCTTCAGCCCAGGCGGCCGCTCTCTGGTTGGCAAGTCCAAGCAAGTCCCGATAAATTCTAGCCAGTTGCACTTCGGGGACTATTGCCATGCCCACCTCATTTGAAACGAGAATGAAGTCGTAATCTTGTCTCGCTCTTGCCGCGTCCAATAGAGAATCTACTTCCTTAAGTACGTTTTCTTCGAGGCAGGCCAGAACCTCGACTGAACTGAGCCCGGAGGGCATAGAAAGCAAGAGATTAGAGACAAAAAGTGAAAGACAATCGAGCAAAACCAAACCCCTGCCGGAAGAGGGACTAGGTAGCTCGATAATTGCTTTTGATACCATCAGCGGTTCTTCGACGGTATGCCAATCGGCAGGACGCCGACCTTGGTGATTAGAGATGCGCAGCACGATTTCTTGATCTTCTTTGTCGACACCCATCGTTGCCAGATAGGTAACAGGCAGCCTCGATGCAAGAGCGAGCTTTTCCGCCAATTTAGACTTCCCAGACCTGGCACCACCGGTGATGAAGGTCAATCTTTCACTGTTCTCGGTCAAATTGTTCACCTCTTCCCCTAAGTTTGCTGGTTGCTGAAACGGTCAAAAACGCTTAAGCTATTGCTATCAGAATGCTACAAAAATACTAATTTATTTCGATGTCGTCTATGTCAGCACAGAACTTGCCACAAAACGACAAAAATCAGCTCAATCTCTTTCAAGGTAGGTATCAGCCGAACTTCCTTGAGAAGACTCGACCTGCTAAAAGCGCAAAAAAAACTGGTGACGACTCGCCCGAAAAAATTGCCGGACAGATAAACGAATTATACCGTTCGTTTATGCAAACCTATGTCAGGCAGATAAACAACGATACACTGAATGTCACCATAGGCGGGGTCAGAATCGGCAGTGCCAAATATTCCAGACTGGCGCAAATTAATCTAAAGTCGCGCATTATTACCTTTTCACGCTTCGCCATAGAGAATGTGCCGGAAAGAGGAAGGCGCTATTTAGTTTTGCATGAGCTGGCCCATGTGATTGAGGCTTCACATAACAAACATTTCTGGAATCAAGTGGAGAGGTTCGAACCGGAATACAAAGAGATAGGCGTAGCCCTAGACCGTGCCTTCAAGAAAAATGTGCAGAGATTTGAAGCCAGGCAAGCGCGCAAAGAAGCGCAAACCCTGGAAGGAGCTTTACGAGATCTCAACTTGCAAGGGGCAAAAAACCTGCTTTGGACGCCGGAATACGGCATTATAGAAAGAGGCGACCTGAAACTGGGTCTGCAGCAGGACCAACTGCAACTCTTTACCGCCGAGGTCTCAAGGTCATACTTTGATGAAGCATTCGATGAATACCTGGCCCTGAGAAATGATGACGACGACACAATCGAACTCAGCCAGGAAGCCTTTGAAGAACGCCAGAGAAAAAGTTGGGAAGACTTTATGCGCCCGGACCCCGTACTCGACAGCAAACCACAGCCAAGTAAAGACTGTTTAGACAATTTAAACAATGCAAACGATATCGACTTGGATGCCTGGTATGAAGACGACTTTTCCGACGGTTCAGCCTTTGGCACCATGAGCGGGGGCTAATCAGCCAACCTCTTTTGAAAGAGCTTAATTTTTTTTAGGGGCTAATCAGTATAGTAGTTATTAGAATTACATCTTCGAAGCAACGGCTTCTGCCGTATTGATGCGCCCACGAGACGGACGGCAATACAGAGCGGATGCATGGCAAGAATTAGGTGGTAATCAGAAATGAAAAGAAGAGTCGTAGTTACTGGCATAGGCATAGTATCGCCTGTTGGTTTGACGACAGAAGAGACTTGGAAAAATTTGCTTTCCGGCGTCTCAGGCGTTGACTTTCTCACCCTATTCAATCCTGACCAATTCGGCATGGAAACACGAATCGGAGCTGAAGTTAAGAACTTCGATATACAGCAGTTTTATCCGGACAAGCGCAAGGCCGGAGCCTTTATGAAGGAAATGGACCGGGTGACGCTCCTGGCCATGGCGGCGGCTAAACTCGCTTTTGAAGACAGCAAGCTGCAAGTGAATGAAGAGAATGCCCACAGGGTGTCCACCTTCATTGGCACAGGCGTAGGGGGATTGACCACCACCACCCAAGACTATCAAAAGCTTTTGGAAGGCGGCCCGAAGAGAGTTGGCGTGCGCTCAGTGATCAAGCTTATGCCCAATGCTCCTTCCGGTCAGGTTGCCATCGAATTTGGTGCCAAGGGCAGAGCCAAGGGTGACGCCACCGCCTGTGCTTCTGGTCTTGATTCAATATTAGACGCCCTTATGTATATTCAAGATAACCGCGCCGACGTAGTCATCACCGGCGGTGCAGAAGCGGCGATCAATAGCGTCGGAGTATGTTCATTCAACAATATGACGGCCCTAAGCAAGCGCAATAACGATCCCAAAAAAGCCAGCCGCCCCTTCATGAAAGATCGTGATGGCTTTGTTATCGGTGAGGGTGCTGCTGTTCTCATTTTAGAAGAATTAGAACATGCCCGCAAACGCGGCGCCACCATTTATGCTGAGGTAAAAGGCGGTGGTGCCAGCTGCGATGCCAACCATATCGTTGCCCCTCTCGAAAATGGCGAAGGGGCTGTTAGAGCCATGAAAGAAGCTCTGCAAGACGCTGGAGTAGCTATTGACCAAGTGGATTATATCAACGCTCACGGTACTTCAACACCGCTCAACGACGCAGCTGAAACTAGAGCACTGAAGACAGTATTCGGCGACCATGCCAAGAAATTGGCCATTTCTTCAACCAAATCGATGATTGGGCACCTGCTTGGAGCAGCCGGCGCAGTAGGTGCGGCGGTGACCGCCCTTTCTATCAAGGAAGGAAAAGTTCACCCTACCATCAATCACGATTCGGATGAAAAAGACCCTGTTTGCGATTTGGATTATGTGCCAAATGTCAGCCGCGAACTAAAAGTAAGAAACGCTTTGATAGAAGCTCTAGGCTTTGGTGGTCATAACACTGTCATAGTCATGGGTGCTGTCGATTAGGATCTAGCCTAAATCAAGCCGAAACAGTACGCTTACGGGGCGGACCGGCCACTATTTGTGATGCGGCAGCGCCTTCAACAATCTTGGCTTTGTCTGACGCCATTTCCGCATCCTGAACAGCAAGTACGGAAGATGTGGGAACTTGGGGCACTCTCTGTGGTTTGCGGCTAGGTGTAGCGGCGGGAGGGCTGTTCTCATCATCATCATCGTCGTCATCGGCATTACTAGCTGAAACGACAACACCGCCTGAGCCGGCAGTATCGACGTCATCTTCAGATTCCTCAAGCTTGGAAAGATTGCGACTGTCATGCCCAGAACTACCCTCGGCAGCACCGCCCAGCGCCGAGGCAAAGATACCAGCATCATTCGTCTGTTTGCCATTATTTTGAATGGAAGGAGTATTGCCAAGCAAACTTGAACCGCCAAGATTGGCAGAGAAAGGATCTTTTCTGACGTTCGTGGCACCAGAAATAACCCTGAAATCTGATTGATTGAGAATAGAAGGAATGACAAACTGGGAAGACGCCGGTTTGTCTAAACGAGAATCAATACGATCGCCTTTAAAGGTTAGAGTGAAGGGCAGGCTCTGAGCCCGCGCGAAATTATTGATGCTGTTGGGATCGTTTTCGTATGCTGGGTTGAAAGAAACAGATTTGCGCGGCGGAGCGAAATCTGTACCAAAAGTAGCTCTATTAGCCGCTTTCTTATGAAACTCCGGATCGTCGACTCTGAGATTGAAAGCACCTTTTTCACGCTTGGCAGGCGGTACAAGGGGCTCACCAAGATTACCTAAATTACCTAGACTGGAGGACGGCAAGACTCTGCCACTAGAGTCAGGCTGGAAAGCTTGACGCATCACCGACTGCGAAAGCCCTTCCGGCGGAGCGAAACTCTGCTTACCCTGATAGAAGGGCTGAATGGCTATGCCGCCGAGGTCTCTATGAATCTCGGCATCGGAGAATTCTCTCACGCCAAAGAAAGAAGAAAGACCGACATCAACTCCAGTTCGGCTAGGAAGTACCCTAGAATAGTCGGTAGAGGCGTCATAAGAGGCACCGGCAGACATACCGGAAGACGTTTCCTCATTACCGCGCTTCAGAGCTTCATACTGTTCGAGAAGAAGTTGGTGATCTATGCGATTAGCCAGTTCGGTCAAACCCTGCAAGGCATAGACAGAAAGAATCGAATATTTCGCAACCCCAATCACTTCAGGAGAAAGCAATATCGACCTGTTGTTGGCAAAGACAGGATCTAGATGGGAAAGATTTCTAGTGAGGGCACCATCTTTGCCAAAGCCCATCAAAAGGGCGCGAGTCTGCATGAAGCCCGGCTCACCGCCGGCCAGAGACAATACTCTCTTGCCATCCGGCACCAATCCCGATACTAAGAGCCTATCAAGCGCGACCTTGTCGCCCATGCTGGCCAATTTGACTAGATTAGAACGATAAGTTGCTACTTCTATATCGTTGGCGCCCCTAATCAGCCTAAGCTGGGCTTCTTCAAGCTGAGCAGCACCCCGACCTCTGGAATTCTCTAGATAGCGAAGCTCTTGGATAGTTTCGTAATTTTCCTTGATCAACCTGCGCTGGACAAGAGTGCTGGTGGCATCCTCGATACCATTGAAGCCAACCCTCAGTTTTTCTAAACGGGTCGATACCAGACCGCTAGATATCTCATCAAGCTGACGAGCAGTGACTGTGACTAGATTATGTTCTTGTCTAATTTGCTGCAAAGTGTTTGCCGGGATCAGCTGCGGATTGCGCACGGCTTCGCGCTCAAGCTGTGCCAAAGCTTGGTCGGCTCGCACAATAGCGTCATCTCCACCGCGGCCTAATTCTTTTACAGCTCTGCTGTAATCGACCAAAGCCGGCTTGTCTGACTTGCCGAGATTGGCAACGAGATTATCTGTCTGTCCATCCAGGCGAGAGAGCAGACGTTCTCTTTGGGACATCCTTAGCGCATCATCTACTTTATCGACCTGCTCAACTAGTCGACTGTGCGCCAAGCGCGACGGGCTATCGAGAGGAGTATCGTTGAGAGTCCTTACCAGTTGAGGCTCTCGCAATTCTTGCTTGAGTTTGTTGACGGCAGCAACACTCTCATCCAAGTTGCGAGCCTGTTTCAGATCGCCTACAGCCTCTTCCACTCTGCGCAGCGGCACCTCGGTGCCGGGCTTAACGGCCGCACCCAAGTTGCTCCTGAGTTCATCTAGATGGCCGGGCAATCTTTCCACAATGGGAGCGGCGCCCTCTCTCACCCTCGACAAGCCACGCATTTCAACTGCGGCATTATCCAGCTGTCTAACAGCTGTGGCTATTTCTTCATAGGCCTTAGCCTGAGTAGGAGTGAGAACCTTAGCACCACCCAATTCCTCGATGCGGGCAATAGAATTGCGCATATTGGCGATAGTACGCACTTGATCTACTGAGCCATTGACCAATCTAGCCTGGTCGGCGATACCATCAAGATGCTTGCTGATTTGCGCTTCCAAAGGCAGCTGAGAACCTTTGGATGGAGAGACCTGAGCCACCGGTCTCAGTTCTTCGGCAAGGGCCTCGGCTTTTCTCACCACTTCGGCACTGCTTCTGTTTACTGTAAAATTAGCGGCTTCAAGCTTGCCCAGATTATCGTTCTTGAGGGCCAGCTTCTCTATGTCGTCGACGCTCTCTCTCAGTTCTCTTGTCAGTTTGCTGGAGCCCTGAGCCTCGATATTATCAATAGAGTTTCTCATCGAGGCAATAGCGCGATCGGGTCTACCACCACGGGCAATACTATCAAGATTGCGACCAATCTCATCGAGTTCTCTAGTGGAGCCTTCACCAAGCTCTCGTCCGATAGTCTTCAACCGCGCGTTCAAAGCCAGAGAAGCTTCGCCGACTTGGGTGCTGGTCAGAGAGCGCTCACCAGCAAGTGCGGTCGACTCTACGACGCTGCGGCTTTCACCAGCGCGATTGACTGAGCGGCGCAGTTCGGTAAGCTGGTCGACATAACGTGGATTGCTAGAGAAGAAACGGCTGAACTCCGGCTTAGACAGGTCGTCTACCAGGGCTTCCACCCGGCGCGAAGCGAGGCTGGGAGTATCGCGCAAGACTGCCTCATCGACAGCGCGAAGGTTCTGCAAAATTTCTTCAGCGGTGGCACGCTGCTTGCCGGTCATTGTAGGCAAGTCTTTCTCGATCAGGGCTCTGAAGTTGACACCGCGACTGGTAACCCTGGTCAGATCATCAGCCAGTTCAAGTCCAGCTCTCTGACCAACTGCTCTCTCAACCGCCGGCACAGATACCTTGGCCGACTCTATGCGAGCAAGCGCCAACTCGTCACCAGACTGTTTGAGGGTCTCGAAGGCTTTTGCCAGCTCAGGCTTCTCTTTGAGAATAGCCTGATACTCTGGTTTTGCGACTATATCATCGATAGTTCTTGTTATTTTAGATGACTGCTCAAGTCTGCCGACCAGCTGTTGCTCGGCACTGTTTGCACCAAGCTTGGTCGGTTCGGGTTTGAGTGAACGCAGGTCGTCGAGCAAGTTGGCGGCAGCACCGCGCTGTGCCAGAGGCAGGTCTTGCAATCCCCTTTCCAAAGTTCTTACCAGCTCATCCGAGCTTCTTCCAACTTTGGCAGTGGTATCAGTTAAATTGATCAGGGCATCATCGACACGAGTGGCAGCCTGCCTGACCGATTGTCCGAACTGATCAAACTGTCTTGCTAGAGTAGAATTGTCTGCGAAAATCTTTTGAACATCGGGGCGTGCCAGTTTCTCCTGCAGCGCTTTCAGCGATAGTCCATCAGGACTACCTTCTTTGAAAGCTTTCACATCCTTCAACAGGTCGTCGGCAAGCTGTTTCTCGGCTCCGCTCAAAGACGGCAAGCGCGACTCTATGGCTTCGCTGAAACGCGATGAAGCAATAGCGGGAGCATCACCTTTGACGCTCGGTTCACTGCGAACAGGTCTTACATCGTCAACTGTACCGACAAGACGTTCAGCACCTTTGGCAGGTAGTCTTTCAACGGCGGCATCGGCAAGCTCATCACCCAACTTGCCTAAGGCCTGCTCTGGAGCGTTGGCGACCCCTTTAGCAACGGTTGGAACTGTAGAAGCCTCAAGCGAGCTAACCGGCTTAGCAGCAAGATCACCAGAAACATTAGCCGGTTCGATTTTTGCAACTGGCGCATCTACTGGTCTTTGTACTGGGGCCTCGACTTTGGCAACGGCGGCATCGACATTGGCAACTGGCGCATCTACTGGTCTTTGTACTGGTGCCTCGACTTTGGCAACGGCGGCATCGACATTGGCAACCGGCGCATCTACTGGTCTTTGTACTGGTGCCTCGACTTTGGCAACGGCGGCATCGACATTGGCAACCGGCGTATCTACCGGTCTTTGTACTGGTGCCTCGACTTTGGCAACGGCGGCATCAACATTTGCAACTGGCGCATCTACCGGTCTTTGTACTGGTGCCTCGACTTTGGCAGCCGGTACTTCCACCTTTCTAGGCATTTCTGTTGGCAAAGCATTTCCGGCGTTCTCGCCGAATTCTAACCCTTTGTGAGGGCCCCGGGCAAAACGGGCCTCAGCCTGACCAATTCGAGCCGCTTCCCGAACAGCATCATCGGCACCGGTTGCCAACTTCATCGCCGGGTCGGCGGCAAGATTAAGGCGAGGAACAACAGCCGACTCCACCGGCGCAAAGTGAACCGGATTGGACAAACCTGTAGGTATACGAGGCAAGCGCGAGGCTACCGCAGCTGCATCATCTATTTTGGTCACCAAAGCTTTGCCTGCATACTCACCGAGTGCAGTCTTAGCCATGCTGACCTCGCCGACGCCGCGAGCAAAGGTGCTCGCTTCGCGGGTGAAAGTAGAAGCTTTACTGGCTCCACCAATAGGTATCAAAGCAGTCAAGCCGAAACCAGTAATACCGCCCCAGGTTTTAGCCCGAACATTAGCGTCATCGGAAGTAACACCTTGATAGGTCGACTTAAGACCTTCGCCAATTGCACCTGGAATGTGTCCCGGATTCTGGGCTATCGTCGAAGCTGTGTGCAAAAGTCCACTTAAGGCACTGGTATTCTTGGGCGTATATCCATATTTAGCGTATAAAAGGCGGTCTTCTTCGGTGCGATTGCCGCCACCGAGCATTGTCTCTAGACCTTTGACCTGCCCTGCCAGATTCTCGACCAAGCCGGTCTTGAAGTTATCAGTCTGGGTGCCTTTGAGAGTCTTGTCCACGGGCGATAGCGAAACGCTGAAGTTGGTTTCCCCCTGGGTACCCAGGCTGCCCGCGCGCAGGGTTGGCATCGCAGGCTTATCGGCCGGTTTATCGTGGGCGGCAGCCTTAACATCGTCCGCCTTGACTGGAGCCGTAGGCTTCGCTTCTACTTTCGGTTCTGATTTGACTTCGGGCTTCGCTTCAGGCTTAGCTTCGGGCTTAGCTTGAGCATGATGGGGACTGATCATGGCAAGAAGTTTCTCGGCTGCGTCATTCGAGCCGAGTTGAGCCTTTTTCGCTCCTTCTGCCTTATCGTTTGTCCCTGTATCGCTCATCTAGTCTTGCTTTAGAACCTGGTCCAGTTTAGTTAAGAGCCAATTGCATCTGCTTGACCCGAATGGGTCCGATTTAAAGAGTCTCGATTTGAGTCTCGCTTGGGTCTAGAAGGGGGAAATCTATCGACCCAGCCGCTTATACACCCCCTGTCAAGAATTTAGACAAATTTCTCATCTTTTAATCCTCGCTGACAGCCGGATGCCCCTATAAACGGCAGTTAATCTTGCGGTTTTTCCCACTTAAGTCCGAAAAATTAAGCTACACCTCCTTATCTATATCCCCATCGGCGTGACAACCTAAACGGCGAAAGGCAAGCCCAAGGCTTGTCAAGAGACATTTTGCTTCAAAGTTGTCCATCCAACCCAGACTACTGTCCTGACTAACTGGTATGTTTAATCTATGTTCTTCTCTTATTTACGCGAATGCATAGACAACATTTATGAGCAGGACCCTGCCGCCCGCAGCCGTCTTGAGGTCATTCTTTGCTATCCCGGTTTTCATGCTTTAGTTTTCCACCGTCTCGCTGCCAAGCTCTGGAAAATGGGGCTACGCACACCGGCAAGGTTTACCTCTCATCTAGGAAGGGTCTTTACTGGAATTGAAATACACCCAGGCGCAACGGTGGGTAGGAGAGTCTTCATCGATCACGGCATGGGTGTGGTGGTGGGAGAGACCGCCGTTATTGGGGATGACTGCGTCATCTATCAGGGGGTAACCCTAGGCGCTGGAGCAGCGGCAAGGCAGGGAGCATCGTCACGCGATACAAAAAGACACCCCACCCTCGGGCGAGGAGTGGTGGTCGGCAGCGGAGCTGAAATCCAGGGGGCTATCGAAGTGGGTGACAATGTCAGGGTAGCCTCGGGCTCCATTGTCTTAAAAGATGTGCCGGCCAATTCAATAGTGGTTGGTGTACCGGGCAGAGTAATTTATCGCGACGGCAAGAAAGTTGAGAAGAGAGAAGGAGATGTGCCGGATATCGAAGCCGAAGCCATCAAGTGCTTAAAAGATCACATCACTAAGCTAGAGAATGAGCTTGGCGCAGTGAAGACAAAGCTCAAACAACAAAGTCAAAACATTTCAGAGTTGAAGGCCTTGTCGACAATCCCTGAAAATCGAGATGCGGAGGCGTCAGGCACTGATTATCAGGCACTCGACAAAGAGACAAAAGTAGGGGAAGCAGATCCGGTAGATGTCTTCTTGCAGGGCGCCGGCATCTGATATTAATTGACAATCACCTTCATGACTTTTGCAGAACCAAGGTTAGAGAAGCAAAAGCGGGGTAGAATACCATTTGTAGCTTAGTAGCGGAGGATGAATACTCGCATGGCCGTAAGCGAGCTTGAAAAGGCCTTTGGCACTCTTACCGAGGCACTGGACCTTACCGAGTCGGAGATAACCGAAGAAATCAAAATTATCGAGCAGCAAATCGCCGAGCTCAAAGAGCGAATCGTCGAGCTGCACGGCAAACAGGAAACCTTGGCGCATGACCGCGAGTCGATATCAGAAATGGTGTCAAGATACTCAAGCGCATCCTGATTTGCTTTATCAAATCCACCATCTGAGCGAAAATCAAAAGCGGTATTAATTCTAGATGTCCGGCTCTTGCCCGTACTGCGGCGCGAAACTGAATTACGGCATTAAGTTCTGCGTAGTATGCGGCAGACCGATTCAGGGCGGCGATGTGGGTCGCATCGGCGGCGGCATGAAGACCGGGATCAGACCAGCGGATGTCACCCGCCGCCTGGAAGACCTGATGACTGCCGCCCGCTTCAAGAGGTCAAAGAGGCAAGTCAACCTCGATCAGCAAGTACACTTCTTTTCGCTCAATGTTTTCTCTATTGTAACCGGCATCGCTCTCTTGTTTTGCGCGGTCAAGCTCAGCTTAGACGGCGGCTTCATCACTAAAGAGAACAAAATGGTGGCGCCTATCACCAAGATGCTTACAGATATGGGCGCCGACAAAGTCAATCTCAAAAACGGCACATTTGCTGGCGGCAAAGCCGAAGACAAGAAAGCAGTCGATAAGAAAGCCTCCGATAAAAAGACAACTGCTCAAAGCAGCAAAAAAACTCGCGCCAGCAAGAAAAGCAAAAAGAAACCGAGCAAGAAAACAGGCTCAGAATAGCTTTTATTCCGAATCTACAAACCTGATAATGCCATGCTTGATAGACAAATCGAACTCCTCCAGAGTCCATTGCTTCTTCACTTTCGGCGAATTCTTCAGATCGGCTCGAATCATTTTGTCACCGGCAGCAGTGACAACATAGAGATATTCTTTCTCAAATAAAGGTGGTGCCTTCACTTGCAAAAGTTGACCACGCTTAACTTCCAACCGTCCTCCCAATGCTAGAGAGCAGTAACGAGTTGCCTACCCAGGTTGACCTTAAGCAGTTCACTGGTGCCATCCAGCAGCTGACTCACTTTTGCATCCCGCATTAACTTCTCAACAGGATACTCTTTTGAGAATCCATAACCACCGTAAACCTGCACAGCATCTGTGGTCACTCTCATGACCATGTCTTGAGCAAAGGCCTTGGCACAAACCGCTTCTGCTATACAAAGCTCACCCAGACCCTGGTCTGCAAGCTGAGCGGCTTGATAAACCAATAGGCGCGCCGCCTCTATATCTTTAGCCATATCGGCAAGCATAAATGAAATGCCCTGGAAACTTGAAATAGGTGCACCAAAAGTATGTCTTTCTTTTGAATAGGTCAAAGCATGCTCAAGGGCCGCTCTGGCGATGCCGACCATTGAAGCGGAGAGCAACGGAAAATTCTTTACCAGGCATGCGGCAAAAAGCTTCTCGCACTGGCCCGGCGCACCAAGCACATTGGCTTTCTCAACCATTACTTCTTCCAGACGAGCCGGTGCAATAAACTGAGACTTGCGTCCAAGCATTTCTAAAGGCTGGGCAAACTCTAGGCCATCTTCACCGCCAGGTACGACAAAATAAAGACCACCAGAGCTACCGGTGGCATCATTGCTCTCTCTGCGATCTTCGTAAGCCTTGAAGATATACCAAGCGGCACCAGGAACGCCACCATTCATGACAGCACCATGCTTGCCGCTCAAGAAATATTCATCGCCATCTTTGCGATAAAAGACCTTGCCGCCGCTAAGGCCGCTTTCTCCTTCCATGGCATAACCGCAAAGCTGCGGTGCTTCCATCAGAGGCGAGAGCAAGGTTTGCTTCTGTTCCTCTGTTCCACCCTCTAAGACATAGCGCTGAGCTGCTTCCGAGGCGGCCAACAAACCAGCAAAGCCGGCTTCTCCCCAGGCAAGTTCTTCGGCAATCACTGAGGTTTCCAGACAACCTAGTGCAAGACCGCCACAAGATTCCGGCAAAGCCATATTGAGCAGTCCAGCCTCCCAGGCTGCTGCTACCAATTCTTCGGGGTAATTTTGAGACTCTTTGTGATCGCCTCCGGCTTCTCTCAAATTTCTTTCAGCGAAATCTTTAGCCAGCTTTTGATACTCCAAAATTTCAGGCGAAAGTTTATGACAGAGCATTTGGACATCTCCCGAGTCGGCAATTAGACTCTTATTATGTCAGAGGTTAGACAGCAAGCGAGCATCACTTGACAGCCCTCCCCTCAATGGGAACCATGAGCAAGACTATGCGTCTGCCGAATAATCGGGAATTTAGAGGGAGATTCTCATTAATCTTGAAGCATATTTAAATTTCTACTAACGCTCATGCCGCTCCAGTCGAGGCTTTCACCCCTTGACCATTAAGCGCAAAACAAGGCATCATTACACTGTCAAGAAGACCGGACTGTAAAATGACATTAGTCGCCCCATCGATACTATCTGCCGACTTTGCTCGCCTGGGCGAGGAAGTAGCGGCGGTGCAAAAAGCAGGGGCGGACTGGATTCACGTCGATGTCATGGACGGACATTTCGTGCCTAACCTCACAATCGGCGCACCGGTGGTGAATGCTCTGAATAACGTCACTGACTTGCCTTTAGATGTGCATCTCATGATCGAAGATCCAGATCGCTATCTTTCCGATTTTGCTGATGCCGGCGCTGATTACATCACCGTACATCAAGAAGCCTGCCGCCATTTGCAAAGAACCCTTTCTCATATTAGAAGTCTCGGAAAGAAAGCTGGAGTGGCTCTCAATCCCGCCACCAGCGAAGAAACCTTACATTATGTTTTGGACGATATCGACCTGGTATTGGTCATGTCGGTAAATCCCGGCTTTGGTGGGCAAAAGTTTTTACCGGCAGTGGTGCAAAAGGTGGCTAAACTGAGAGCTATGTTCAGTCAGAATAGCAACAGACATGTGCATATTTCTGTCGATGGTGGTATCAATCGCGATACCGCCAAGCAGGTTATACAAGCCGGTGCAGACGTTTTGGTAGCCGGCAATTACATTTATAAAGCGAAAGATTTGAAAGAAGCCGTACAGAGCTTGAAAATGGAACCATCCAGAGTAAATGGCAAATGAGGAGAATAAACGTGAATAGACTTTCTCTAGTTGGCGCAGCAGCGATTGTCATCGCCGCTACAGCTGGACTTGCAGTAAACGCCAACGAAGTCGATCAAGAATTTATCGTCGACACCAGCCCGATAGGTAAGAGCACCCACGGCGTGGTGACCTCCGATCAATTTCTCGAACTAGGTGTACCGACCGCAAACAGCCTGCGCATTGAAGGCGAACAATCGCTTCGCATGGGCAAACTAGACAGAGCGATAATGGTTCTTCAACGCTCGGTGGAAATGGCGCCGATGGATATGGACGGACGCATCTTGTATGCTGAAGCCCTTGAGAAAAAGCTGATTAAGCAGAAAGAAAAAAGAGACCCTGCTCTCTATAATTTCGTGGTCAAGCAATGGCTCTTTGTAGCAAAAAACGCTGAATTTGCCGACCAAGGCATGCAAGGTTTCCAGCACCTTTATAAAATCGCCGGCACTGTACCTAAGAAGTTTGAGAAAGAAAAGAAATACCTGGAACGGGTATTGATCAGAGAAGACGGCACCGAGAAAGTAATTCTCGGCAAGAAACCGACTCCAGCTAATCTCTAGGTTAAAGCCTAAGCCTTTTGTTGCAACTTTCGCCCAAGCCACCTGCCAATCTTAATGAGCAGGTGGCTTGTTCCATAGAGGGCGCAAGCACCGCCTATGACCATCCAAGCCCAAGGACTATGCCAATCTATAAGATGGTCGAGCATGGGCAACGATTCGGGAGGAAAGGGCTCGCGAGGCAAAAAGGCAAGAATGAGGAGAAAGAAACCAATAGCAGCGTTCAAAATACCAAAGCATAGCGTCAACCACCAGCGGTGCCAGAGCCAGAGCAAAGGAACAAAGCCTAGTAAGAGCAAGCTATCTGGAATAAAGATCATCGCCCCGGGCTTGATGACAAAGGCAAGAACTATACTTGCCACCCAGAGCAAGGTAGACACTATAGTTGCCCAAAGTGCACGCCGAGGTTTTCTAGAGGCAGAACCGGCCGTGGCACTTCCGTCAACGTCCAAGTTTTTGTCATGTTGATTATCCTGTGGATGCATATCTCACTCAGTTCTCTCTATCTCACTCAGTCCTTTTAAAAAGAGCAAGAAATCCTGAACAAAGACAGGAACATCTGCCGAGCTGCGCAGTGATCGCCTAGCGACCTGGGCAAACTCTAATTTATCAAAGTCACCCAAACCTCTCTCTCTGAAGAGCTTAGCCAGGTAAGCTTTGCGTGCTCCCTCCCGGGGCATAAAAAAGGGCATCTGAGAGAGCACCTGCCCGTGCAATTGCAATTGCTCATTCAGTGCATAAAGCAAGAACTCATAGCTGAAGCAGTCTTCCAGCTCACCGCCTTCCACGACCTTAAGATGATCGATGTCTCTGAGCGACTCTTCGATTATGCCGATTTCTTCCACTGCATCCTCATCCAGTAGTGCCACTACCGGTAGTGAGACAAGCTCACGCAAGAGAAGAAAACGCTTCACGACTTGCCTAGCTCCCCCACTCGATATCAAAGAAACACCTAGATCATCGAGGCGAAAGCCAAGCTTTTCAGCAGCGCCTGGCAGAAATATAAATTCCGAATTGCCTTCAACAAGCAAAATCAATCGCGGTGCTAGACGCGGTGAAAGATTCTTGGTCAATTGAAGCAAGCTGTCCGCAAAACCTGGCAAAGACGCACTGGCAGTGAGATCTCGAGCAGAAAGTTCGTTTTCGCAAGCGCCCAGCAAATCGTTAATTGGCTGAATCAAACTTTCAATCAAGCTCTCTTGCATCGGTTCACTAGGTGGCAAGCAAAATTCTCGCCAGTTAGGACAAGCCAACAATCTAAACTGCAACCAGGCAAGCATTTTCCGGCGCAGTGAGGGTGCAGCCTGCGGCTTCAGCAAATCCAAAAGTCTTTCAGTCAGAGAAAAAAAAGAGGCTAGCTCAGGTTCATCATAATCTTTGAGACTTAGGGGTTCGATCACAAGCAAGTTAAATGCGGAGTCTTTATAGATACGCAAATCAAGCAAGGCTAAAACAATATTAGCCAGAACCATAGCTCTATCGGCCTTCCCACAGTGCATTGCGCCGTAGAGCCTGGCAAAATACAACGGTGAATAAGATGAAGCTTTCTCTTTGATCTGGGGCATCTTGCGCAAGACTTGCTTGCGCACTTGGGCAAGTCGACTGAGCGGCTCTTCAATTGTAAGAGACTTCAGACAAGCTGAAATTCTCTCTGTGCTCGAAAGCGAAATTAGATTTTCCATTAAACAGTCAAACTTCGTAATTTACTCTTCCCTTTTATATGGTGTTGCGTGTAGTCTAATAAATTCCTCGCCAAATTATAAGTGGCGAGCCATATCCCCGATACAAGCATCACTCAAGCACCATACATAAAGGTAAAGCGCCAAAGTGACGGTGAGAAACCATGTCATCCCTGATAGACGAGAAAGAGCGCAAGCTCTCGGCAGACGAAATAATCGTTGCCGGGTCTACTTGGGCGGCCATATGGCACATGAGCTGGCCGATGCTTGTACAAATGCTGATAGTCTCGGCAGCAAGCTTCGCCGATGTCTGGGTAGCCGGTAAGCTAGGCTCAGACACACAAGCGGCCATAGGTATATGTAACCAAATCTGGTTCATGATGTTACTGATGACCGTGGCCCTGTCATCAGGTGCAATGGCTCTGATCAGCAGATTCTGGGGCGCGAGAGATTATAAACAAGCAGAAGTAGCGGGAAGACAATCTCTGCTCTTCGGCATAATCTTCGGAGTGCTCTCGACCATAGCCGGTTTACTTGCCACCAAACCGCTTTTGGCCATGTCGGGAGTAACGCCGGCGGTGCAAGAACTGGGATGGAAGTTCCTTTCAGTTGATCTTCTCTCACAGTTGCCCTTCACAATCGTCTGGACGGCTCACTCTATGTTCAGGGCAATAGGCAATAGCCGTGTGCCTATGTT
Source organism: Candidatus Obscuribacterales bacterium (assembly GCA_019745415.1). Lineage (GTDB taxonomy): Bacteria > Cyanobacteriota > Vampirovibrionia > Obscuribacterales > Obscuribacteraceae > Obscuribacter. Next base: position 47,160 of record JAIETF010000069.1, read on the forward strand.
GAACTGGCTGGCCATGGCGGTGGTAATCATCACCCTAGACCTTGTCTTGCCGCTCAAATGTCAGTTGGGCATCGCCGGTATAGGCTGGGCCTGGCTTGGTGGCGGGCTGGTTGGCACAGCTCTGAACTTGTATCTGCTTTCAAAATCAGACCTGAAAGAATCTCTCAATCTATTTAAAGATTTCCAGTTAGCTCCCACCATAGACTGGATGAAGCGCATCTTGAATATAGGCATACCGACCTGTGTACAAGATCTGGCCTGGGTTTTGGGTAATTTCGCCCTTTATGGAATTTTCTCACTAACCAGCAATCCAACCAGTTCGGAAGCAGCTTGGACAATCGGCTTCAGATTGGAAGAAATGCTTTGCACCTTGCCTTTGCACGCCATAGGTTGCTCTCTGGGCACCGTGGTCGGCCAAAATCTAGGGGCCGGGCGACCGGACAGAGCCGAGAAAGCCGGCTGGCAGGCTAATACAGCCAGCCTACTGATCGAGATACCAACTTGTATATTGATGTTCGTGTTTGCCGAAGCCATAGCCGGAAAAATGTCCAATGATGCTGAGGTGGTAAAACTTACCGCCGACTATCTAAGAATAGTAGGTCTCTGTCAGCCCCTAGTGGCCTCATGGATTGTGCTGTTCGGAGCCATGACCGGTGCGGGATATACAAAATGGCCCATGTGGGTCGGTATCTTCTGTCTGACCGTTGTAAGACTGCCTCTAGCTTATATCCTAGTCAGTCACTACAAAATGGGAGCCCAAGGAATCTGGGTAGCCCTGGCGGCATCGGCATCGCTGGTAGGCATCATGGCTATACTGCGCTTCCGCTCGGGAGCCTGGAAAAATCAAGAGGTATAAGAGTGCAAGAGTAACAGGAATTCTCTTGCACTCTTCTCTTAGATTAATTCATTCCTGCCGATTGAACTTTTTGGCTGTCAATTACGTCTTTAAAGCATAGCCACTATGCACAGTATCAAAAGAAAGGAGGATGCATGCTCAAGCATCTCAAGTATCAATTGCCTGTTTTTAGACTAATGATGGTCAAGGAAGCTAAAACCGGCACTCTACCTTCTATAAAGTCAGCCCTCGATGCAGCCGAGTTATTCATGCCGCTTTGCTTTGCACCGGAAGAACATTTCGTCGCCCTGCATCTCAATTCGAAATATGAAGTTATAGGCTTGCATGAAGTTTCGCACGGCACGCTATCAGCGTCCCTAGTGCATCCACGTGAAGTATTCAAAGCAGCACTCGTTGCCAATAGTTACGCCATAATCGTTTGTCACAACCATCCCTCAGGAGCTCGCCTTAGCGCTTCCAGAGAGGATATTGCCACCACTCGTATGCTCATAGACGCAGGAAAGATTCTTGGCATAACGGTAATTGACCACCTGATAGTTGGTCCTCAACCGGGGCTTATCGACAAGAGAAACAAAAGTCGAGTCATTCCCCTATCAATTAGAGAGGAGCATCCTGAACTGTGGGAACGGGAGTTAGAGCAAATTTAGAAAGAGAAACGGGCACTTTCTGAGGGCTAAAATGTCATTTGTAATAAGCAAGCAGCCGCAATAGACCTGGAAAATCATGACCGAAAGACGAGAAACCTTAGCCGTTGCCGTGGGCAGCAAATTAATCGGGGGTGGAAACCCGGTCCTGGTGCAGTCCATGACCAATACCCCCACAGAAGATGCTGAGGCTACATACAAGCAAATAGCAGAACTGGCCAAAGCCGGCTCCGAAATAGTCCGTATCACGGTAAATACCAGAGAAGCGGCCAGAGCTGTGCCGAAGATTGTTTCACTTTTAGAAAAGAACGGCATGGATGTACCTCTAGTCGGTGACTTCCATTTCAACGGCCATTTGCTTTTATCTGAATACAAAGATTGCGCCAAACTACTTGCCAAGTACCGCATTAATCCCGGCAACGTGGGCAGAGGCGAAAAACACGACGACAATTTCAAACAAATGATCGACGCCGCTCTTACCTGGAATAAACCAGTGCGTATCGGCGTCAACTGGGGTTCGCTCGATCAAGATCTGCTGGCCCAAATGATGGATGAAAATGCCGCCGCAAAAGAACCTAAAGATGCTCATGCAGTTTTGATCGAAGCCATCGTGGAAAGTGCCGTTTCTTCTGCTCGACTGGCCCAGTCTTACGGCATGGCCAAAGACAAGATTATTCTCAGCGCTAAAGTTTCAGAAGTGCCTGACCTGGTCACTGTCTATCGCAAGCTAGCCCAGGCGACCGACCATGCTCTGCATTTAGGGCTAACCGAAGCCGGCATGGGTATGAAAGGCATGGTTTCATCAGCCGCTGCCCTTTCTATCTTGCTTTTCGAAGGCATTGGCGACACCATCAGAGTATCGCTGACGCCAAGCCCCGGCGCGCCCCGCATCGAAGAAGTGCAGGTCTGTCAACAGATTTTGCAAAGCCTGGCAATACGGTCTTTCAAGCCACAAGTGACCGCCTGCCCCGGTTGCGGACGCACAACCAGCACAGTCTTTCAAGAATTAGCTCAAGATATAGAAAAGCACCTCACCCTAAAGAGAAGCGACTGGGAGAAAGATTTTCCAGGAGTAGAAACAATGAAAGTTGCCGTCATGGGTTGTATTGTGAACGGCCCCGGTGAGTCCAAACATGCAGACATTGGTATCTCGCTGCCGGGCACAGGAGAAGAACCAAGAGCACCCGTCTATATCGATGGTCGTTATCACAGCACCCTATCTGGAGCCGAACTGGCCCAAGACTTTATCAAGCTAGTCGAAGACTATGTTGCCGCCAAATATGGAAACCGCTCAAAATGACCATAAGAAACAGAAAGAGAAAACTGCTCTGCCTATTGCCGGCAATTGTCGCCTTATTTTTAGTCGTTTTCAGCCAAAGCAGTGCTCAGGCTAAAGTGACCCTGGCCCGCATTTTCAGTGAAGGCGCCGTTTTTCAAAAAGACAAACCAATCAATGTTTGGGGCGAAGCTCTGCCTGGTGAAGTCGTGACTGTAGAAATGGCTATTGGCAGAGCCCAAGCCGTTGTCGACAAAAGCGGCAAATTTATGGTGACCCTACCGGCAATGTCATTCTCCGAGCCTCTAGAAATGACGATCACCGGTCAAAACAAAATAGTGCTAAAAAATATCAGGCTGGGACAAGTTTTTCTAGTAGCCGGAGACGGCATCATGCATGCTTCGCTGCAAGAAGAAGCGGCACTGGAAAAGAAATACGGTTCGGGCGAACTTTCGGAAGGCAATACAGAGATGCCCGCCGGGATAAGACTCTACAGACAGCCCATAGCCCTCAGTCGCAATCCCGACACCATTGGCAATACCGGCGATGAACGCACAGGCAGCAAAGGCTGGGTCAATCTCAATACAAATCAGAATGAAGCGATGAAAGCTTCGGCAATCGGTATGATTTTAGCTAGAGAGTTAAAGCGCAATCTCAAAGATCCAATCGGCATTATACAGGTCACCTTACCCGATACGCCGCTTAGATCTTGGATCTCGGCACAAAGTCTGGATAGCATACCGGAAGCGCGCTCCATCGCTCAGAAAAACATGCTCGATGAAGATATTTACAAGAAAGATTGGCAGGAATATATAAATAGAAGTGAGTTAGAAAAATTGCCATCGAAAAATCTCAGCCAGATGACATCGGCTGTCGCCAACGGCATGCTGGCACCGATTACTCCGTATGGTCTAAAGGCTGTTGTCTTTGCACAAGGCGAAAGCGATCTGCCGGCACCGCTTCAATACAAAACTCTCTTTCCAGTCTTTATCAAAGACTTGCGTCGAACCTTTGCCCAAGAACAACTACCACTCTATTATGTGCAATTGGGTGCACAACCGACTGAAACAGCCGAGAAAGAGAATGCCAGCCAGTCAGCCAGCATCAGACATACCCAGTTTAAGGCACGCATTGCTCCCAAGAGTTATTTGATTGTCTCAAGCGACATCTGTCATGAAGATGAGAAGAAAGGCAGCATCTATATGAGCGCCGAAGATTTATCTAAGCGCATAGCCAATACTGCACTGGCGACACTCTATAAACAAACAAAACCTTATCTCTATCCGATTGTGGAATATGTAGAGAACGAAGGCAATGCCGTCAAAGTAGTCTTCAAGAATGCCGGACGAGGCTTGATGGCTAAAGGAAAGCCCCCGGTTAAAGGATTCGCCCTAGCTGGTCATGATCACCAGTTTTTTGAAGCGGAAGCTAAGATAGAGGGCAATACAGTCTTTCTAGAGTCTAAGTATGTCAGGCAGCCTAAGTTTGTCAGATACGGATGGGGAAACAATCCGAAACTCACCCTCTTTTCTTTAGACGGTCTGCCGGCCATGCCTTACACAAACGATCGCTAATTCATTAATGGACGAGCATGAGAGCGCAGAAAAACTAGAGAGGCTGAACTAATCGCTGAAAGTTTGGCAGACAGCAAGGGCGATCAGCGACTTTTGGCTATATTTATTATCAAATCTGTGCCCTGAGACTGCTATTCTTATTGGCATAGAAGCTCATTTAGCCAAGATCTCATGAACAATATACTACTAGACACTGAAACTATAGCTGCCCTGTTGTCTCTTTCGGCTATGGAGATAGTGCTTGGCATTGACAATGTAATCTTCATTTCGATACTTTCATCCAGATTGCCGCAAGAAGAACGCGACAAGGCCAGAATCATGGGCTTGGCACTGGCGGTAGTATCAAGAGTGGCTTTGCTTTTCTCGCTAAACTGGGTCATGGGCTTGAAGTCACCGCTCTTTGTCATCGCAAAGCATGCCGTTACGGGAAGAGACTTGTTGCTGATATTGGGCGGCGGCTTCTTGATCGCAAAGGCGACAAGAGAAATACACGAGAAAATTGAAGGTGAAGAAGATTCTCAAGCGGGTGGAGGGCAGAAACTATCATTGTTCGGCACTCTGGTTCAGATAATGTTGCTCGATCTTGTGTTCTCTCTTGATTCTGTAATTACCGCTGTCGGTATGGTAGACCAGCTCTGGATAATGGTCGTAGCGGTGCTCGTCTCCGTAGCGATCATGATGATTTTCTCAAAAGCAGTGAGTGAGTTTATTCTCAGGCATCCTACCGTCAAGATGCTGGCATTAAGCTTTTTACTGCTGATAGGGGTGGTTCTGGTTGGAGACGGTTTTGGGCACCATATCCCTAAAGGATACATATACGCAGCAATGGCTTTCTCGATCTTTGTGGAGTTCTTAAATCTAGCCGCTGCAAAAAAGAAACAAAAGAAAGTAGCCGAATAATTTCTGATCTAACAGGTATAGGAAACTGAGCCTGCCTTATTTCCTGATCTCTACAATAGCCTTCTCAACCAGCGACACAGTCATGAGTGCTTTTACTAAGGACTCTCACAAAATAGCACCCGCATAAGGTGCAGGCGCTAAGGGAAAAGGAGAGGTTGCCCTCTCCTTTTCTTGCTCATTTCAATAGATTTGAGATCTTAGTTGTGCTCATGCAGTTTGCGCACTGCATCAGTCAACTTGGGCACCACTTCCAGCACATCGCCCACGATACCATAGGTGGCATGCTTGAAGATTGGGGCTTCCGGATCTTTATTGATCGCCACTATCACCTTAGAAGATGACATTCCAGCAAGATGCTGGATGGCTCCCGAAATTCCGCAGGCGATATAGAGTTGGGGGCTGACTGTCTTACCGGTCTGCCCAACCTGGAACTGGTGATCGATCCAGCCAGCATCTACCACGGCGCGGGAGGCACCGAGAGCAGCGCCAAGAGCATCGCAAAGCCCTTGCAAGACCGGCCAATTTTCAGGGCCCTTGATTCCTCTGCCGCCGGAGACGACAATAGCCGCTTCCGATAGTTCTACTTTATTCCCCTCAGCGGCATGAACAGCCACTACTTTGGCTTTGGGCGCGCTTATTTCCAGGCTCAAATCTTCTACAGCGGCTTCCCCGCCAACTTCGCTCAAGGCAAAGACGTTGGGACGCAATGTGATGAACGACAGATCTCCACTCAAACTATATGTTCCAAAAGTTTTGCCGGAATACATGGGGCGAACCGGGCAAAGAGCAGCTCCGTCTGCGACAAAATCCATAGCGTCGGAAACGCAGGCAGCATCGAGGCGAGCGGCTGCACGGGGAATGAAGTCTTTGGCCATCGATGTGCAAGCGGCAAAAACATATTTGGGCGAGACCTTTTTCACAGCTTCGGTCAAAGCTTGGGTGAATGTTTCGGTGCTGTAATTCTCGAGGGCAGCATTATCTACAACCAATACTTTCTTGGCGCCGAACTTTCCAAGCTGGGCAGCCAGACCTTTGACACCAGAACCGATAAGCACGGCGCTGACATCACCGCCGACAGCGGCAGCCCGACGATGGGCCTCAGAAAGAGCTTCTAGAGAGGCTTTGCGCACCTGTCCGCCCCTCTGTTCTACAAATACCAAAATTCCTTGCGACATTTGTTATCTCCAAAAATAAAGGGGCTTAAAGCACATGCGCTTCTGAGCGCAACAGTTTCACCAACTCGCTCACCTGAGCATCGGTGTCACCTTCGATCTTGCGACCTTGAGGACGCTCGGGCGGCAAGGCCATTTCTTTGATAATCGCTTTTAGATGGGCACCACCGACCTGACCTTTGACACCAAGGGCGGCAGCATCTTTGACGGCTATTTCCTTGCGGCGAGCAGCCATTACACCCTTGATTCCAGGGTAACGAGGCTCGTTCAGACCTTTTTGAGCGCTGATCACAGCAGGCAAGGAACCTTCAATGAACTCATGGGCTCCTTCAATTTCTCTCTCTGCCTTGAAAGTAGTGCCGTCGCATTCAAACTTGACAGCCATGGTTGCTTGGGCAAAACCAAGTAACTCGGCGAGCATGGAAGGTACTTGGCTGTTATCGCCGCCTACACCCTGCTGCCCCATAAAGACTATTTCATAGCCACCATCTTTGATGGCGCTTGCCAAAACCTTGGCAGTAGACAAAGTATCTAGACCGGCGAAATCAGCATCATTAAGATGAACGGCATTGTCGATGCCTCTAGCCAGACTGTCCCTTAGAACATCGGTACATTCGGCCCCGCCCATCGAAATAACGGTGGTATCACCGCCTAGTTTCTCCTTCAGTTTAAGAGCTTCTTCAATGGCAAACTCGTCATAGGGGCTGGTAACAAAACGAACACCGGCAAAGTCGATATTGTTTTTGCCATCAGCAATCGCTATTTTGGCTTCCGTGTCCGGCACGGCTTTCACACATACGGCAATCTTCAAGGCCCTGTCTCCTAAAGAACGGCAATCAAAGCTGACTAATACTTATCGGTCAGCCTTAAATTGTAGGCTCTGTAAAGACAGGTATCGTTTTTTTACAAGATTCCTTAATCAGTTTAGATTAGCGCTTCTTCAAGTTTCTTGGTTTTTATTGCGACCCTTGAGCCCGTCCGGATTTAGATAACATTTTTCGTTCTCGCACCAGACAATTTGATCGACAAGTTCATCAGGGTCGTCAATAACTGTAAGCAACTCCAGTTCAGACGGCTCTAGGTAGCCCCGCACAACTACTTCGTTTCTAAGCCAGTCCATCATAGGATTCCAGAACTTGGAATCTACCAGGAAAAGAGGAAACTTCTTGATCTTTCTTGTCTGAATTAAGGTAACTGTTTCAAATAATTCATCAAGACTACCAAAGCCACCAGGCAGAATGACGAAGGCGATGGCATACTTGACAAACATCAACTTGCGCAGAAAGAAATAACGAAAATCTAGAGATTTAGTTTGATATGGGTTTGGACCGGTTTCTCTCGGCAGAATAATGTTCAAGCCGACCGAAGTTCCACCGCCGGCGATTGCGCCTTTGTTTCCAGCCTCCATTACACCGGGTCCGCCCCCGGTCATAACAGCAAAGCCTTTCTGCGAAAGTTTGCGGGCTATAGTCTCAGCAAGCACATAAACCGGATCTGACGGCTTACAACGGGCCGTGCCAAAAATGGAGACGGCTGGACCAATGCGCGAAAGTTCATCAAAGCCCTCCACCATTTCAGCCATCATGCGAAAGACACGCCATGTGTCTTTCACATTCATCTCATCGAGTACGAAATTGGATCCTTCGCTCACAGGGCCTCCTTCAATTGAAAAAGAATAATTCGAGAGCCTGATTCTCAGGCATTTGTCCAGTCTTCACCAGATGCTCCATTCTGGTCAATTCTTGCTTCTTGCTAACTAAAAACGAAAGCGAAACCTGAGAGAGTTTCTTCAGGTCTTTCTCAAGCGCGAAGGGATGAACCTTGAGAGTGCCACTTAAACGCTTGGCAAGCTCATTGGCTGAAATCTCTCGTCTTTGAATGCCGGGCTTGTATGGCAGTTTCTCGTTCTCCATTTCGGCATGGGTCTTAAAACTCACCCATTTACTGAGCATGGTCTGCAAGGCCGCCATCACTTGCATTGCATTTTGCTTAGTCAAGACCTCTTTCAGCCCGTTCAAAGTTTCTTTCCTCTTACCTAAGAGCCAATTTTCAGCCACGGTGAAAATCTGAGAATTGTGCGGACTGAGAGTCTTGACCACATCTAGGGTGATATGAGTTTTTGGCAGTATATATGTAGCAGCTTTAGCCAATTCACTATGAATATGCCTGAGATTAGCCTCGAGTCCGTCTATCAAATAGAAAGCCGCGTCATCGTCGATAGTGCAACCGAGAGCATGGGTCTCGGTTTGCATGAAGTTCTTTAGAGCTGCCGAAGGTTCGCTGCCGGGCCAATATTTCACCCGTTCGAACTTTTCTATTTTGGCATGTTTCTCGAAGAGCTTTGAGAGCCGCAGACTCGAATCAAAATTACTGGTCGCTACAAAAATCAAATAAGTATTGTCGTGCACTGAAGCAATAGCATCAGCCAAAGTTTCCTCCGAAACTTCTTTAGAGGCGGCACTTTTAGAAGCCGCGCTCTTTTGAGGCTTGGCTTTGCTCTTTTCAGCGCCTCGCTTTTTCGAAAACCAGTCACAACGATCGATGATGATCACTTTATTGCCCATGCCAAAAGGTATGGAAGCAGCCAGGTCAACAGCATCATTTGTAGAAACATTGTCTAGGCGCTGATAGTTGAAACTAGCAAAGGCTGGGTCCAAATACTTGGTCTTGAGCTCATCGAGACGACGATAGAGCAGGAAGTCTTCTTCTCCAGCCAGAACTATTACAGGCATCAGTGACCGCCCTTGCCGATTCTCTCGCCGGTAGAGAGGAAATAGACCCGCTTCGCAATTGAAGTACAGGCATCACCCATGCGTTCTAGAAACCGTCCGCAAAAGAGAAATTGCGCCTTCATCTGGGCACCGGCACTATCTTGTTCACCCAAATCGCTGAGCAGGCGCTTTGAGAGCAAATCATGCAAATAATCCACATTGCTGTCAGAAGCCAATATTTCTTTAGCCTTAGAAGGCGAGTCTGTGAGAAAACAAAGCAAAAGCTCCTGTACCATGTGATAGACACTGGCAGCCATGCGCGGCAATTCTTCTGGGATTTCAATTTGGTCTTCGATAGCCCAATTGGCAAAACGCGCCACACGATTGGCATGATCGGCCAAACGCTCTAGTTTAGCGGCAATGAGCGGAATTGAGACAAGCGCTCTAATCTCTCTAGCACCATTGGCAGTATCGCGCTCAACCAAAAGATCCACGCATTTTTCTTCGATCTCAAGACATAGGTCATTGATCTCGGCTTCTTGTCTTTCCACCAGACTGAGATCGGCGCGCTTGTCGCCTTTCAAGAGCCTGGTCACTTCATAAACAGTTGTCTCGACCAAGCGACCAAGGGTCAGAACTTCTTCTTTGATCAGGGTGATTGACTCACTCACTTGTCTTCTCCCAGTTGATTTAGTCTATAACCAGACCGATGAACCGTCTCTAAAAGTTTCGGCTCTTTCGGATCTTCTTCAAGTTTCTGCCGCAGCCAACGTATATGCACAGCCACGGTTTTGACGTCGCCGTCAAAGTCAGTTCCCCAAACTTTATCTAGTAAGACATCGGTAGTAAGAACCTTGCCGGCGTTTTGCATAAGCACCTTGAGCAAAGCAAATTCTCTGGGCGAAAGATCAATATTGCGCCCGCTATAGACAACCTTCCGAGCATCTTCATCCAAAGAAAGAGCCCCAACGCTAAGGCGCGCACCATTGCGCTTCTTTTTGCCGCTACGGCGCAAAAGGGCTTCGATGCGAGCCATAAGCTCAACCATGGAAAAGGGCTTGACCAGGTAATCATCGGCGCCGGAAGATAGACCATGGGCTATATCGGTGGGTGCCGAACGTCCGGTGAGCATCAAGATTGGCAGCTCAGGAGCCTGCTCACGCAGAATGGCGCAAAGATCGGGACCTTTCATATCGGGCATCATCCAGTCGAGCATGACCAGATCTGGGTTAGCATCAGTAAAGCCCGATACAGCCGCCAAGGCACGATTGAAGGAAATTACTTCAAAGCCGGCTCGTTTAAAATTAAATGTGAGAGTATCAACGATTGTTTCATCGTCGTCGACAACCATGATGCGCGTCTTTGCCGTCATTTACTTAACTTTCCGAAAAATTGGAAGCGCCGGGAAACTCGATACTGAAACGAGAGCCGCAACCTTCTTGTGAATAGACATTGATTTTAGCACCGTGCAAATCGACTATGTGTTTCACTATTGATAGACCTAGCCCGGTGGAACCTCTGGTTTTGCTGCGGTCGACTCTATAGAAACGTTGAAAAATCTTGGGAATCTCAACTTCGGCTATACCGATGCCGGTATCCTCCACTTCTAAAACGAAGGGTCTCACCCTGACAGTGACCAGACCGCCAGCATCGGTAAACTTAATTGCGTTCTCGAGCAAGTTAACCAAGACTTGATGCAGTTGGTCGGCATCAGCTCGAAAGGTTGCGCCCTTACTCACCTCACAAGCTATCTTCACCCCCTTAGAAAGGGCGAGACTTTCTGTGGTCTCAACGGCTGCTTTGACCGCTTGTTCACCATCAATGTCGGCGAAAGCAACTAGACTAAAAGAACCTTCCCCTCTGGCTCTACTTAGTTTTTCGTGCGAAAGCAAGTCTGAAACCAGGTTCTGCAAACGCGTCACTTCTTCATCAGCGCGCACAAGCATGCGCCGAGCTGTGACCGGCTCATCAAGGGCCCCGGAGAGCAGGGTTTCCACCAAAAGTTTGATATTTGCCAGAGGCAGCCTTAACTCATGGGAGACTTCAGCTATCCAATTATTATGGCTCGCACTGCTGCCGGAGGAACTTGCTTCGGCCGACTGCTCTTCAGGAGGCATAGCACCACCGGTGGAGGCAGCGCCGGCAGTCTGGCAAACTTCTTGAGAGCGAGGTTAGTTTCATTTGATTCCCGGCACAGGTCCGATGCATTAAAATCTTACTACTGCAAGCGAACTTACTGACTTCTTTTAAAACAATTCAAGATACGGGGAGCATTATGGGACCACTGGTACTGGCGATTCTCGACGGCTGGGGTATTACAACTGAAACCAGGGGAAATGCAATACTAGCTTGCAAAACTCCCAATTACGACCTTTTGAAGTCTCGTTATCACTTTTCGAAACTACAAGCTTCAGGAGAATTTGTCGGTCTGCCCAAAGGTTTGATGGGCAATTCGGAGGTAGGACACCTCACCTTGGGTTCAGGTCGGGTAGTCATTCAGAAGCTCACCCTAATTTCCAACACCATGGACGACGGCACCTTCTTCAAGAATCCCACCCTGGTGGAAGCAGTGGAGAACGTCAAGAGAACCGGCGGCAATTTACATATATTAGGTTTGGTCTCGGACGGCTGCGTGCACTCCAGCCCCGACCATCTCGACGGTTTGATCGAACTGGCAAAACGAAATCAGATAAGCAACTTTGTCATTCATCCAATTTTGGACGGTAGAGACACGCCGCCTCGTTCAGCTCTTGGCTTTATGCGCGAGTTGGAGAAGAAACTGGCTAATCTTGGCATGGGCAAAATAGGCGTGGTCTGTGGACGTTACTATGCAATGGACCGAGATCAGCGCTGGGAGAGGACTGAACTATATTACCGCGCTCTCACAGAAGGTATCGGCGAAAAAGCCGAATCGGCAAAAGAGGCAGTAGAAGCTTCATATGCCGGAAATACCGGGGATGAATTCGTCAAACCAGCAATCGTAAACGATATTCGTATCAAGGACGGCGACAGCGTCATCTGCTTCAACTTTCGCCCAGACCGAGTCAGGCAGATAAGTCGAGTTTTGACCCAGCCTCATTTTGATGGCTTTGTCCGCAATGTCGTGCCCAAGATCTACTATGCCTGTATGACCGAATACGACTCATCCCTGGGTCTGCCTGTCGCTTTTAATCCGGAAGTCTTGCCTTCGCAAGAATTGCACAATACTCTGCCTGAAATCTTGAGTTGCCACCATATCGGACAGTTACACACGGCTGAAACCGAGAAATACGCCCATGTGACTTATTTTTTCAATGGAGGGAAAGAAAAAGCAGTAGAAGGAGAAACCAGAGAACTGATCCCCTCTTTAAAAGTTGCCACCTATGATCTCGCCCCTTCCATGCAAACTCCCAAAGTCTGCGATTTAGCCTGCCAAGCCATCAAATCCGGCAAGCATCCATTTATAGTTTTGAACTTTGCCAATCCCGATATGGTCGGTCATACAGGCATGATGGAAGCGGCCGTGGAAGCGGTCAAATCAGTTGATGCGGCTTTCGGTCAGCTCTTGGCGGCAGTACAGGAAGCCAATGGCACCCTCATGGTCACAGCCGATCATGGCAATATCGAGCAATTAGTCGATTATCAGACCGGTGAACCGCACACCGCCCACACAACCAATCCAGTACCATTTATAGTGGCAAGCTTCCAGAAGGGTGATAATGACCCTCTTAGAATTGCTGATAATGCAAGCAGCGGTCAAAGCAATCGCCTCAAGGACGGCACCATAGCCGATGTTGCACCGACTATCCTTTCTGTGCTCGGCATTGAAAAACCAAGAGAAATGTCAGGCACTTCATTAATCGCTAATGCTTGAGCATGGCAATTAAGTTTTGCAAAATTTGCAAAATAAGGTAACGGGATGTTTTCTGAGTGAACGATCTCATTTCCCTCCTAAAACATATTCAGTGCTTAGACTCCAAATATAATTCCAGTCCGGAATGACAGATAATTAAAGAAAGACTTTTCAAGTAGTTTCACTTAGTCTGGATTACCTGTATAATTCGAGCGATTTCAGGTGGGCAAAACTTACTAAACTTTGCCTCCAAATGACACTCTGAGAGTTCTGTCACTGACAAAAAAAATCTCTGGCGGAAACAAACTCATCAGGACTAAAAGGAGACGAATAGTCAATGATTACTTTGAGAAACCTGGCCCTTGCTGGCGCTAGCCTCGCTCTCGTGGCCTCCCTTGCTGCTTGCAGCGGCGGAAGCGAGTCCAGCACCACTGGCGCTACCACAGGTGCTTCCACCGACGCAGCCGCTACCGGCGCTGCTCCGGCTGCTTCCACCGATGCTGCCGCAACTGGCGCTGCTCCGGCTGCTTCCACCGATGCTGCCGCTCCGGCTGCTTCCACCGACGCCGCCGCTCCGGCTGCTTCCACCGATGCTGCTGCTCCGGCTGCTTCCACCGGCGAATCGCACTAATTCTCTCTAGAGAATCAGAAATTGAAAGACCCCCTCGCAGGGGGTCTTTTTTTATGCCAAGAAAACAAGGAACAATCTTCAGCCGGCTCTCTTCTATAATTTAGCGACCTTTATAGCTATAGCGACGGCAAAGAAAATGACAATGAACAAATTCAAACTATTTTGCAAGCAATTTCAATACGGTGGCATAGCCGGTCTAATGCTGGCGCTGACAATGACCACTGCCGTCAGTGCCCAACCGATCTTCAATCTCAACAACAGCCAACCGGCCAATCAAGCCCTGGCCGCACCGCCGCTTTCTTTTGTCGATGTCAATTCCGGTCGCTTCGGCAAGCTTGAGATTTCTATGGACGACGGTCAGTTTCTTTCCGGTTCCACAGATAACTTACATTTGATTGCCAGAGACATGGACTTTGCCCAGGGCGAATTGAAAAGTCTGGATCTCGAGCTCAAGGGTGCCCATCTGCGTGACTTCATAGTCGATAAGTTGACTCTCAGCACCCAGGGCACACTTAGTTTCGACAGTGGGCTTTTGCTCAATCAAAAAATGCTCCAGTTTCGCAGCCCGGCCGAGGCGCAAGTAACTGCCTTGATTTCACAAGAGAGTCTGAATAAATTTCTCAAAGCACCAACTACTCTCAACCGTCTGTCTGTCACAGCCGGCCAACCCGGCTCAATTTTGAGCAAGCTCTTAGGTTTGGCTCAAGGCGGGCAGCCGCAATCAAGTCAACAGGGACAACTGACCCAAAGCGGCGGAGCGCCGGGTAGCTTTGGTCTGACAATGGAAACAGCCAATCTATCGCTCCTAAAATCAAACAAAATCAATATTCAGGCTGTGGGCAAACTGGGTCTTTCTCAACTTGCCATCCCCTTAAATGCCGAGGTGGAAAGTCGTCTTTATCTTGAAAACGGCTGGGTACAGGTTGGCGATACTAAACTAATGACAGCCGGACAGGAAATTTCCCCCCAGTTATCGCAAATGCTGGTTGAGAAGATAAACAATCTGTCAAACCTAGGTCAGAAGTCGGATGACATTCATTTCAGCTTCACCGATCTCAAGGTAGTGCCTGGAAAGCAGCTTATGGTTACCGGAACGGCCATGGTAAATAGACTTCGCTTTGGCCGACAAGGCTAGACATAAGATATACTAATTGGGTCGCTTGCTTCACCTAGAAAGCGAGATATTGATGTATAAGCGGCGCGATAACAGACAATGGGACCAGCTTCGGCCGGTTCGGTTTACGCGCAATTACACTAAAAACGCAGACGGTTCAGTCCTTGTAGAGTTTGGCGATACCAAAGTCTTTACTACGGCGAAAATCGAAGAGCGTGTACCGGCCTTCCTTATCGGCAAAGGAGAGGGTTGGGTTACTGCTGAGTATTCAATGCTGCCTGGTTCGACCCTGGTTCGCTCTCCGCGGGAAGTAACCAGAGGGCAACCGAGCGGCCGCACCTCAGAGATTCAAAGATTGATTGGTCGCTGCTTGAGAGCAGTGGTTGACCGGCGCGCCATGGGCGAAAGAACTATCACTATCGACTGTGACGTACTGCAGGCGGATGCCGGGACCAGAGTAGCCAGTATCTGCGGCGGCTTCATCGCCCTCTATGATGCCCTCTCTAAACTTAGAAAGAGCGGTGTTTTCGACGATCTGCCCATTACCGAGCACATGGCTGCTGTTTCAGTCGTGCAGATAAATGGTCAACTTCTCATAGATCCCAATTACTCGGAAGACTCACAAGCCGAAATGGATTCGAACATAGTGCTCACTGAGTCAGGCAAGATTCTTGAATTGCAGATGACCTCCGAAGCAAAGCCCTATGACCCGACCAAACTGGCAGACTTGATGAATCTAGCCAATAAAGGCATCAAAGAAATAATCTCTCTACAGATGGAAACCCTGAACAAGCGATAAGTTAAGCCGGGCTTATAAATCAGTCGGGAAAGGAGCCTCGCTTCGGCTCTATTTGGAATCTGTATTTCTATCTGTACAAAGATGTTAAATTTATGCTTTTTCCTCGTGACAACATAGAATTAGTCTATACACTTAAGTAGTTAGATCTTGAGAATGGCAGTTGGAAGAAACATTAGACTTCAATCCGATTAGGGAATCATTCAGGGACATTACCCCCTGGAGATTGTTTGTTTCAACCCTCAGGGTAATGACTCGAATTTACAAGTTACAGGGTATGCAGGCCACCCTGCGTGTCATTCCCATAGTCTGGACAATAATCTGGTCCACCCGCGGCTTCTCTCGCTATCATGCCGAAGAGTTTGAAAAGGCACGCAGTTCGGTTGGCGAGGCTGTTGACCGTGAAGAAGAAGCATTGTCGAGCCAAGACTATGAAGAGTACAGGACACTGGGACGCTGGCTGACCAGAAGACTGCATGATTTGGGACCGACTTTCATCAAGATCGGACAGACTCTCTCAACCCGTGCCGACCTTTTGCCCTTGCCGGCCATGCTCGAACTAGCTCAGTTGCAAGAGAATGTCGACGCCTTTCCATACGAAGTCGCTCAGGCAGTTATTGAAAGAGAGTTGGGTGGCAAACCCGAAACACTTTACAAGACTTTCGAGAGAGAAGCACTAGCAGCCGCCAGCCTCTCACAAGCTTACCGAGCCACCTTGCATGATGGCCGCGAAGTGGTCGTGAAAGTGCAGAGACCTGACCTCTCTAAAGTAATTGTGCTGGATATTCAAATACTTTCGGCCATTGCCGATGAAGTGATGAAATACCCCAGTCTATGCAGACACACCGATTGGCCGGGAGTGGTGGAAGAATTCGCCCGCACAATCATGGAAGAAGTGGACTATATCAGGGAAGGTCGCAATGCCGACACTTTCAGAAGCAACTATCGCAATTTCGACCGCATCTACATTCCTAGAATTATCTGGAAGCTGACAGGAAGACGCGTTCTCACCATCGAATATGTCTCAGGTATCAAGATCACCGATGTCGAAGGCATTAAGGCCATGGGTCTCGACCCGGAAGAAATCACCCGCACTGGGGCAAACTTCTACCTCAGACAACTCTTGGAAGAAGGCTTCTTCCATGCCGACCCGCACCCAGGCAATATGCGAGTCATGGCCGACGGCAGAGTCGGTATCTTCGATTTTGGTATGGTTGGCAGACTTTCGCCTGAACTGAAGCAGCACCTCGTAAACGCCTTTCTGCATACTGTGCAGAGAGAGTACAGACTATTAGTGGACGATTTTGTCGGCATGGGCTTTCTCAAACCAGAAGCAGATCGCGATGCTCTTTGTCGCGACCTCACCCCCATTATCGATTCACGTTTTGCCGATGGTCTAACCAGGGTGCGCTTCCGCAAAATGCTCTTCGATTTTTCCGAAGTCTGCTTTGAGTATCCCTTCCGCCTGCCTTCCGAGTTTACCTATGTGATGCGCGCTCTTCTCACACTGGAAGGCATTGCTCTGACAATCAATCCAAAATTCAACTTTGTCGACGCCGCCATGCCTTTTGCCCATCGCCTGGTTTTGAAAAACAATCAGGTTTTGAGCCAAGCTATATTCAAAGAAGTCTTCAACGACGGAAAGTTCAACCGTCAAGCAGCGATCAAACTGCTCAAAACTGCGGCATCTCTCACCGGAAGCCTTAGGTAGCCGAGGGCATTAATCTGCTCTTTTAGCTGTTCTATTACTTGTCCCTTTAAATGTTTCTAGTAAAGGCCCACAAAAGCCTCTAGACATGCAAAATATCAATGTAAAGAGGGTCTATCTTGTTATGTGGCTGAAAGCAAGTGTCTAGAGATACGACTGTCGTAGACAAAAATTATGCAGAGGAAAAAGCCTGCATAAAATGTCGTCGTTCTCTGGAAGCCAGGGCTAAATTCTGCGGCAATTGCGGTTCTGAACAGCCCAAAATGGTTTACTACCCCGAAATGCAATCTGTACAGATTGGCCAGATTAGCCCGCTCAATCATCATAATCATAGACAACTGAGCCTCAGCCAGGAACTTGCGATGGTCGGCAGCCGCGTCGCCCAGGCGAGACAAGAGAGCCTCAGCTCACCCAACCAAAACCTGGTCACAAGAGAAAATTCGGGTCAAGAAGAGTCCAGGGCGGTCTATAACACACCGGAGTTCGCCAAGCGCAGAAAGAGACGTATTCCAGTTGAATTGAAAGAAGAACTGGCGGCGCTGCAGCTATCTAAAGCCAAGCAGAAAGCTTTTCTTCTGATGCACTGGATTATCTTTCTGATTAGCAATTTAATCGGCTTATACATTGCCTTGAAATGCTATTTTGAATATAACGGGGACGAAGTAGCCAAAATCATGGTGGCAACAACACCTCTCATGTTTATCAATCTGACGGCATTAGTCTGCCTCAGCCCGATAAAAGGCACCAAACGGGAACTAGCTCGACTAAAAGAGCGGGAAACCTATATAAGACTGGAATTGGAAGTAGACGCCGACTAGTTTGTTCCAAACCAATTATTCGGCAATTTCTTTTATGAATAAGTTGCAGGTAGAGGCTCTCAAGGCCCAGATTTTTGCCCTAGCCCTTAAATATGGGGCTAGGCAGTGCTTGCTGATGAAGAGCGATGAGAACGGTATCGAATGGAGCGAAGGCAAAGAACTTATTTCAAAAAAACTGAACTCAAAAGAACTGGACTTCAAGAATCTACTGGAAGAGGCGAGGACCAATCTAGAAATCACACTGGAGACTATTGTAGTCGAAGAAATAGAGCGCAAAGTCTTGTTTGTTAGAGAGAAACAAGAAGACTTAGAAAGCCAACAGCTGAGACAGGAACTGAAAGACCTCAAGCAAAAGTTTTCGGCTATCTTTGACCAGACTTTTCAGTTCACCGGTCTTGTTTCACCGGAAGGCATTCTATTGGAGTGCAACCAGACCGCTCTCAAGTTTGCCGGATTGACTTGGGATGAAGCTATTGGAAAGCCCTTCTGGGAATTGAAATGGTGGTCTCGCTCGCCGGAGGCAAAAGACCAACTGAAAGAGGCAATAGCAAGAGCTCGAAATGGCGAGTTAGTTCGAGCCACCGTAGAGAACATCGGAGTCGATGAAAGTTCAGTCATGCTGGACTTTTCAATGAAACCAATCTTCAATGAAAAGGGCGAAGTCATATTCTTGATTCCGGAAGGACGAGACATTACCGATAGACTAGAAGCAGAGAGAGAACTGGAACTGAGAGCGGAAGCCCTGGCGGAAGCTAATGCCAGGCTGAAAGAATCGGAAAAACTAAAGTCTGAATTTCTGGCCAATGTATCGCATGAATTGCGGACACCGCTTACCTTAACCTTGGCTCCGCTGGAGACCTTGCTGGCAGGAGAGGCAGGAGGGATTAGCCAAGAGCAGAAGCCCTTTCTAGAACTTATGCACAATAACTGCAATCGTCTGCTTTCAATGGTGAACGGTCTTCTAGACTTCTCAAAACTGGAAGCGGGCAAGGTCAACGTCAATAGAGAAGCAGTAGATATAGTCAAATTAGTGCAAACCCTGGCAAACGACTTCAAGCCGCTCCTGGCTAAGCGAGATCTGAAGCTGACTCTTACCTTGCCAGAGCAACCACTTTGGGTTGAAATTGACCGTTATCTAACCGAGCGTATTCTCTTCAACCTACTTTCTAATGCAGTCAAGTTTACTCCGGCAGGCTCTGTTTCTATTGAGCTAAGAAGACTGCCTGATGATATGGTGGAAATCTTGGTTAGCGATACCGGAGTTGGTATCAAAGCCGCCGAACTGCCCAATCTCTTTGTGCGCTTCAGACAGCTGGAAGGTTCATCGGCTAGACGTTTTGAAGGTACCGGACTAGGACTGGCCTTGGTCAAAGAGTTTGCCGAATTGATGCAGGGCGATGTTCGAGTTGAAAGCTTAGAAGGTCGAGGCTCGACCTTTTCTGTCAAACTAAAGGCTCAAGAGTGCAAGAAAAGTGAAAGTACTGAACCGGAAGTACGAGGCAAACGTCAAGCTCTGCCTCGCTTTGATCCGATGAAAGAATATCAAAGGGGCGTCAAATCGGCTTCCGAGATTGTCAAAAGCAACAAAGCTACTGTGCTTGTCGCCGAAGATAACAGTGAACTAGCCAATTACATTCACTACTTACTCAAAGACTTCTGTCAGGTGAAACTGGCGGCGAACGGAAAAGAAGCCTTACGCATCTTAGAAGAAGAACAGCCGGACCTTATTTTGTCTGATGTGATGATGCCTGAAATGGACGGACTGCAGCTCTGCCAGGAAGTGAAGAGCAAGGAAGAATGGTCCTCAATACCGGTTATTTTTCTGACTGCCTTGACCCACCGTGATGCTCTGTTGAAAGGCTGGCAGGCCGGCGCCGACGACTATCTTTTCAAGCCCTTTCACCCCACCGAGCTAACTACCAGAATTAGGTCGGCTCTGAAAATCAAGAAAGATCTGAGTAAACTACACCAAAACCTTCGAAACAGTAGAGATGAAGCCCTGCAAGCCGATACATTCAAGAGCCAATTTGTCTCAATGCTCTCTCACGAAATCAGAACACCCCTGAACGCCGTCATCGGCATGAGCGAATTGCTCAGCCAGACCAAGCTGAGCACCGAGCAAGAAAACTTGCTCAAGACCGTGCAATACTCAGCCTCCATGCTCATGGACTTGCTCAACAATGTGCTTAACTTCACAAAACTAGAGGCGGGCAAGTTCGAACAAGAAACAATTGAATTTATGACCAAAGATTTGGTCAATGAATCACTGGAATTACTGAGCCCGGCAGCTAGACGGAAGAATCTTACCCTCAAGGCGGAAATAGATCAGGAAGTTCCATTAATTGTGGAAGCCGATCTCTCTAGAC
Organism: Candidatus Obscuribacterales bacterium; assembly: GCA_019745415.1. Classification (GTDB taxonomy): domain Bacteria; phylum Cyanobacteriota; class Vampirovibrionia; order Obscuribacterales; family Obscuribacteraceae; genus Obscuribacter. Next base: position 67,558 of record JAIETF010000069.1, read on the forward strand.
TAAGGCAAGTGCTGGTCAATCTCTTGAGCAATGCAGTCAAATTCACCGACGCTGGTGAAGTAGCACTAAAGCTCAAGTTGGAAGCCAAGGACACCCGTCGAGCCATCTTGCGATTTTCAGTGATTGATACCGGTTGCGGTATCGCAGCCGAAAAACTTGAAGACATCTTCAAGCCATTCTTTCAAGCCGACGCTAGTATTGCTCGTAATTTCGGAGGAACGGGCCTTGGTCTGGCCATCTGTCGCAGCCTGGTAGAAAGCATGGGCGGCAGCATTGAATTGACGAGTAAAATCGGACGAGGCTCATGCTTTAGCTTTTCAATTCCGGTAAAAATAAAAGACAAAAAAGAGAATACAAATGACAATACCAACTATCTAGTCTCTGACAAAATAGTTGAGGCAAATAGCCCGGAGAAACTTTTCAGTACCAAGAATCGACCGGAAGAAAAGCGAGAGTTGATTCTAATTGCCGAGGACAATCCAGCCAATCGGGCTCTGCTTTCCTTACAACTAAAGGCCCTCGGCTACCGCTCACAATCAGTAGATAGCGCCGACCGGCTTATATTAGAGTTCCAGAAAGGTATCTACGACCTAATCATTGTTGACTGCCAAATGCCGCTAATAGACGGCTTCGAAGCCGCTTTAAGAATCAGACAGCTGGAACAAGATATAGCGCAAGATGGTGACTACGAGAGAAAACGCCTCCCGATATTGGCAATCAGCGAAGAGAACTTATTTAGTGGGGAAATACCATACAGCCAATATGGCATCGACCGACTGCTCTTAAAGCCTGCCAAACTGAGCACTTTGCGCGAAGCGCTAGAAGACTGCCTGCGCGGCCCCGTATAAAAGTCTGCACAAAGACAAGTTTAAGTCACCTAATTCTCAGGCTTCCAGCGCAAGTTGGGCTTGCGAGCGGCTGTGGCCTCATCGAGGCGACCAACCGGAGTGTTATGGGGAGCACTCAAGACAAGCTCTTTATTCTCGTCAATCTCTTTGTCTATGGTGACCATAATTTCGGCAAAGCGATCGAGAGTTTCTTTGCACTCGGTCTCGGTGGGCTCAATCATCATAGCTTCAGGCACCACCAGAGGGAAATAAACAGTCGGAGCGTGCACACCATAATCAAGCAAGCGCTTAGCTATATTGAGTGTAGGCACACCTCTCTCTTTCTGCTTAACGCCTGAAAGAACGAATTCGTGCATACACGGCTGATGATGCGCGACTACGAAATTGTTGGAAAGTTTCTTCTTGAGATAGTTGGCATTCAAAATGGCATCTTTAGAAACTTGGAAGAGTCCGTCGCCGCCATGGGCGAGCAGATAAGAATAGGCTCGCACCAAAATACCAAAGTTACCGTAGAAGCCTTTCACCTTACCTATAGACTGGGGTCTATCCCAATTGAGTGTAAAGCCGCCCTCTTTAGTCTTCTCAACGGTTGGTTTGGGCAGGAAGGGTTGCAGAATATCACGGCAGGCTACAGCACAACCACCGGGTCCGCCGCCGCCGTGAGGAGTCGAGAAAGTCTTGTGAAGATTGAGGTGGCAGACGTCAAAGCCCATGTCGCCAGGTCTGACTATGCCCATGATGGCATTCAAATTGGCGCCGTCATAGTAGAGCAAGCCGCCGGCATCGTGCACCAGCTTCTGCACTTCCATGATTTCTTCTTCAAAGAGACCAAGGGTATTGGGGTTAGTCAACATGATGGCGGCGGTATCGTCACCCAGCACTGACTTGAGTGAATCGATATCGACAAGACCTTTGCTATTGCTCTTGATCTCAACCACTTCGAAGCCGAGCAATGCGGCAGTGGCGGGGTTGGTACCATGGGCAGTGTCAGGGACTATTACTTTCTTGCGCTTGTGATCGGCTTTAGCTTCGAAATAGGCTTTAATAAGCAAAAGACCGGTCATCTCACCATGGGCACCGGCAGCCGGCTGCAAGGTGACATGGGGCAAGCCGACAACGGCGGCGATAGACTCCTGCAAATTATAGAGAAGCTCCAGTGCACCTTGAATCTGGTCCACCGGTTGGTGTGGATGCAATTCTCTAAAGCCTTCCAAAGCGGCCATGACATCATTGACCTTGGGATTGTACTTCATGGTACAGGAGCCGAGCGGATAGAAACCGGTGTCGATGGAGTGATTCAACTGCGAGAGTCTGACAAAATGCCGCACTGCCTCTAACTCACTTACCTCGGGCAAAGCCGGCGGCTTATCACGCAAGAAAGCGGCAGGAATCAAATCGCCGAGTTTCTTTGACGGTACCTGGGTGCCAGGTAAAATCTCTGCTCTTCTTCCAGCTCTTGATTTTTCGTAGATAAGCTTTTCCATCATTTCCCTCTAGTTAATTAGGTTCAGTGCTCAAAAATATCTCTATAGCCAAGTCTGTCGAGTTCGCAAATAGTAGGCAGAGCTCGACATAGTTCGGCATGCACATCGGTACGCTCTTCTCTTTCAAGAAGTTCGACAATAATCTGGTAAATCGGCAGAAGCATACGCACATCATTGGCGGCGTATTCCAACTGCGACTCGGTAAGGTGCGGCTGAGCCCAGTCGCTGGTCTGGTCAGACTTATCTAGCTCAATGGCCAATAGCTCGCGGGTAAGCTCTTTGAGACTATGTTTATCTGTATAGGTACGCACCAATTTGGACGCAATCTTGGTACAGAAAATGGGATTGACGTCGATACCAAGGTAATACTTCAGAACTGAAACATCGAAACGAGCATAGTGAAAGAGCTTGATCACATTCTCAGCATGGCAGAGAGTTTTGACATTGCTAGGCAAGCTAGGGTCGAACAAACTTTTGTCTTTATATCTGACAAAACTTACAACGCCTTCATCATCGCAAATCTGCACTAGACAAAGACGATCCCGGCGCAGAATCAAGCCCCTGGTCTCAGTATCAATAGCTATAACTTTCTTGGTCAAATAATGCCTCAGTCTGTCATCTGGCAAATCGCCCTCAAACAGCTCAGGTTTTCTGTGCTTGACCAGCAAATCAGTCTTCAAAAGGTCCCCCTGATATTTATCCCTGAGCCAAATTATAGAAGCTTGTCGAAGCTTCAGTCCAAGTATAGAGAGCTTCTAATCTTTATCCTGGGTTGCTGTTCTTGAGAGCCGCAGCCTCAGCCAAATGCATAACCTTGACATTTTGCCGGCGCGCCTTGACACCTGCCTCCAACTGCAAAAGACAGCCGGGGTTTGCCGTCACGACGACATCGGCGCCGCACTTTTCTAAACAGTCCATCTTGGCATCAAGCACCGCCAAAGAGGTCTCTGTATTGATGAGATTGTAAATGCCGGCGCTGCCGCAGCAATGCTCACTATTCTCCAATTCCACCCGCTCGATAAGCCCCACCTTGCTCAGATAGTCAAGAATCGCCTCTGGTTGAGAGCGCACCCCCTGGGCATGGGCTAGATGGCAGGCGGCATGATAAGCCACCTTCTTCCTGCCGCCCGAGATAAATTCATCAGCATCGCTGTCTTTTAAACTGGCGGCATAGACCTCTGAAAAATCACGAACTCGACCGGCAAAGAGACGAGCCCTCTCAATCAAGTCCTCGTTTAATGCCGTTTCTTGCCATCCCTGCAATAAATGTTCATAGCTCTTCAGCATAGCCCCGCAGCCGGCTGAAGTGACAACTATTTCACCGTCAGTATTTTGAAAAGATTCAATATTGGCAATAGCTAGCTTTACGGCAAGATCAGAGTCGCCGGCATGGTGGGCAAGAGCGCCGCAGCAGGTCTGCTTGGGCAATTGCAAGTTATGGCTTGAGGCTAAGACCCTGACGGCATCGAGATTAACGTGGTTATAAAAAACATCCATGACACAACCGCGAAAAAACTGCAAAGGCGGCATTTTTTCAGACCGAGATTTTTTTCGTGTACGCTCTATCTCTTTTGCGAGACTGCGTGGCAATCTCATTGACGGTGTAAAAGTGACGAAATCACAAAGCTTGGCAATCACCTTAACGGCAACCTTAAAGCTATCAGGAAAGATGGCCCTAAGCAGATAGGGTAACTTGGTTAGTCCCAAAATCTGTACAAAATGCAAAAGATAGCCAAGCAGCCTGAGAAGCCAATAGTTGGGCAAAACCTTGGCAAACGAAAACCGCATCAGAGTAGCAAGTAGCGGCGTTCGGCGCGCGGCCAACTGCGGTCGCACACTATCTAAAATTTCTTCGTAATGCACACCCGAAGGACAAGCAGTCTGGCAGCCAAGACAACCCAAACAAGAAGATAAATGCTGAGCGGCTCGATCAGACAAACTCCCCTCTTCCGCACTCTTAGCCACTGCCAGAATGCGCCCGCGCGGCGACTGACTCTCTAACCCGGAGACAAGATAGGTTGGACAGGCAGGCAGGCAAAGACCGCAATGAATACAGCTGGAAAGCAGTTCCTTTGAGACTTTCAAGCTAGAGAGGTCGATTAGCTTAGCGGACTGACCCTGCCCTTGTTCAGAACTGCTCATCAGCCACCCCGTAAAACTGTCCCGAATATATCAAAACGGGCGCGGGGATCTAGTGCCTCTCTAAGCCGTCCACAATAATACGAATCAGTGTCGGAAGAGAAGATAAGCAGTCCGGAAAAACGCAACTCAAAGGCAAATCTGTCGAAACTGTAGATTCCCTCATTTAAGGCCTTGCCTTTTGCCCTTGCCTTATCAAAGACCTGAAATAAACTGCCAAGCAGTTGTTCAACAGAGGCAAAAAGCTCAAGCGCCCCATCTTTGCCACTAAGCCTGCTGAGTAAACCCGCAAGAGAAATGGTTAGGCGACCATGGGCCGGTCTATATCGGAAGGGCAAAGAGAAGCTTGCCAAAGCTTCAATAAGCTGAGAAGCCAATTTGAGCGAACAGAAAAGGTCGAGCCGATCAAGCCAAGGGCTGTCGTAATCGGCAAAGAAGGCTTCTTCGCTATGACCAGCCTCTTGCACTGACAATTCTTGAGAAGAGAGCGCCAAAACTTTAGCACCTAATTCATCGACATAGACGGACGGACCATCAAATGACATAACCAAGGCGCAATTGTCCTCCGGCCCAAGCGAAACTACTTCAAGGGCACTAAAAGCAATACCGGACGACAGCGCTCTTGAGGCGAAATCAAGCAAAGTCCTGCCCTGATTTTGCTTTGACCGGGTATGACCGAAGAAGAACCGCCTGGCTTGAGGCTTGGCAAAGAGCCTCATAAAATAGGAAAGGGGCAAGCCGAAATAATGATTGCCTACAAAAAGCTTGGTGACATCATAGCCGGTGACATTCTTAACCACTCGCCCACCGCCTTTGACAAGCCGGCCACTGCCGTCAAGAAAAGTCAAACCAAGCAAATTGGAACGCAGGGCGCCGTAACCGGTTTCGAGTAGACCCCCGTCTCCTAGCCTGAAAATTTCAAGTAATGATAGTGAAGCATAAGCGCTTGATACAGGAAAGATCTGCCCGGTCAGTTGCTCTTGAACAAAGGACAATGCTGTACCGGCTTGAAATTCAGCCACTAGATCTGAAACCACGTATTCGCTTAGTCCACAAAATGCCGACATATCTAGGCAGACGAGATCTCGTTCGGCTCTTGCCTGGTCGACCAAATACAAAAATCTATCTGAAAACTGAGAATTAAAAGGGAGCACCAGCTGGGTTGACTGCACCAGCCGCACAAGTTCAACCATGCCGACCGGACGAAAACTAACCGCCTCACGCTGCTGCGTTTTTGCAACCGCAGAGAAGAGAGTCGATATAGATGGCATATATTCCACTTTGAAAAACTTGCCTTGTGGTTGGGCGAAATTGCCTGGGCAACTGATAATATAACGCAAATGAAGGTTTCAGGCACTCGCAATAAAATCGTCGTATCGGGCTATTACGGCTTCGATAATCTTGGAGACGAAGCTATTCTAGAAGTTCTCACCTCTGAACTCAAAGAATTTTCAGATCCCCAAAATATAGTCGTACTTTCGCAAGACCCCGAGACCACTAAGAAACGTTATGGCGTCACTGCCATCAACCGCTGGCGACTGCCTGAAATCGCCGCCCAATTGAGACAAGCCCGACTTTTTGTCAGCGGCGGCGGCGGACTATTCCAAGACACCGAATCAGTCAAGTCTGTCATTTACTATGGCGGGCTAATTTCTATTGCCACTGCCTGCGGTGCACCAACCTTTATTTACGCCCAGGGTTTAGGTCCCCTCAAGACAGCATTAGCAAGGCTGATTACCAGACTGGCACTAGCGCAGCCTGCTCTTATTGCAGTAAGGGACTCAAAATCGCTTGCCCTCTTGCAAGAATGGCGTTTGCCGGCCTATGAAACCGGTGACCCGGTTTGGTTGATGGAGCCGAGCGCCTTGCCGCCCGGCATTGAAAACAAGCTAAAGCAGCAGCAAGGCAAAATTTTGGCACTTTCTTTGCGTAAGCTGGAGACATTTGGAGACGGACAGATTCGCCTACTAGCCCAGTCTCTAAGCAGGACATTTGCCGACGAATACACACTCTTGGCTCTGCCCTTGCAAAGAAATCAAGATCAAGAAGCCTTGTCCGTTTTTACCGATGAGTGGCTAAAGCTGGGTGGCAGGAGCCTCGAACTGGATTTCGCTTTAATCGAGAAACCAAGCCAATGGCTTGCCCTCATCTCGCAGGTGGATTTTCTGGTGGGCATGAGGTTGCATTCTCTAATTATGGCTCTATCTCAAAATGTCCCGGTAGCAGGTCTGGCCTATGACCCGAAAGTAAGTCATGTGCTTGAGGAATTTGAAGCGATTTCGCTGCCTTTGCAAGCAGAGAAAGAAAGTGACTACGCCATATTGCTTAAGGATCTGTTTAATAATGAGGCGGGTAAGGCCGCAATCAAGGGTCAGACGAAAACAGCAAATCATCTGCTCCGAATGAGACAAGCTGCTTGTCAGAACAAGGCGCTTCTGGCTAAAATTCTCTCCTATTGAGGCAAGAACATTGACTAACTTAAGCGCACAAAATCTGCAAAATCGCGGCATAGCCAGAGCCTATGTCCTAGGCTATCCGGTCGACACCGTCTCGATGGTAGAAGCCCTCAACCTAATAGGCGAATTTTGGCAGAACCATAAACCGATGCATGTGGTCACACTCAATGCCGAAATGACCATGCAGTCGATTAGCAATAACGAATTGGGCACGATCATTGAGAAGGCTGACTTGGTAGTCCCAGACGGCGCCGGAGTCATATTAGCCTTGCGCGCGCGCGGAGCTGAGTATAAGAAAGTCGATCGTTTGCCCGGTATCGAACTAGCGGCAAATACACTGGAAACGGCCAACAGACTAGGCAAGAAAGTAGCACTCTTGGGCGGGAAGCCTGAAGTGATGGAGAGCCTGGTCAAAGTTGTTAAAGAGAAGTATCCAGGCGTCAAGCTGACAGCGGCTATCAATGGATACTTCAAAGAAGAGGAAGAAAGCAAAGTCGTAGAAGAACTGGCGGCAGAAAGTCCTGATTTGCTTTTAGTCGCTCTCGGAGTGCCAAGACAGGAATACTTCATCAATAAACACCGCAATAAGTTTCCCGGCACAGTCATGATTGGAGTGGGCGGATCTTTCGATGTCTGGACCGGCTATGTGCAAAGAGCACCGGAAACCTATCAAAAGTTACACCTAGAGTGGCTCTATCGTCTCATCAAAGAGCCCTGGCGCTTCAAGAGAATGGCCGGCACGCTGCCGAAATTTGCTGTCAGGTCCTTACTTGAAAGTCTTTCAGGCAAGATGAAAGCCACTGTTGCCCGGGAGCCCTTACAAGAAGTGCTGGAAGCCGAAGCGCGGAAGCTGAAGTAAGACTTTATGCTCTTTGATCTGAGTTTCATGCCAGACATGGCCCAAGAAGAAAGACTAAGAGCGGTGAAGGAGCTCGACTTGAGAAGTCTCGCCCATCTAGGTGATGCTGTTTTTGAACTTTATGAAAGACAGCGTCAAATTTTAGAACAGAGCACGGTGCGAAAATTGCACGACAAGGTTGTAGGCCGGGTTAATTCAAAAGAACAAGCAAGACTGCTATTGGCATTGAAACCACATCTTACAGAAGAAGAAAACGACATTGTTCGTCGTGCCCGCAATCTCAAGGCTGGCATAAGGCGAAACGTCGAACAAGCCACGCTAAGGCAAGCGACGGCATTTGAAGCCCTGATAGGCTTTCTTTACCTGACCAATGAGACCAGGCTAAGACTCTTACTAGATATGACAACTTAAGTGAACTCTAAATCTTAAGAGTAGGTTGTAATGCACCGGGCACCGACTAACTGGTGTTAACTTTACGACAGGGGCGCTAATTCAGCGTCCACGCGACTTACTGAAAGCCCTCATTATTTAGAATAGATAAAGATGTCTCTTCAAACCGAAGAAATCTACCGCACACTCCTGCTCTATTCGGCCGATGCCGTAATAGTCACTGACTGTGCCGGCACTATTACCACCACCAATCCATCATTTGCCAAACTAGTGGGCGCCGCTGTAGACGAACTAATCGGCACAAGCCTAGCCAATCTTGTGGTAGCTGATTGGGAACATAGTGAAGAGAAAACCATTACTAGTAATAATGGCACTAACGCCGATGAAGACGCTGAGTCGACAGGCGACACCCAAGCCGTCACTATACTAAGTCGCACCGGCTCAGAGCTGATAATGCCGGCAGCCCGCTTTCCTCTCTTCAATCAAAAGAGTGGAAAACCAGATGGGCACCTGACCATCATTTATGTAATCCAAGCCAATTCCCTACAACAAGCCCAGACTGAATTCGTCAGCACGGTTTCGCACGAGTTGCGCACGCCGCTCACCAGCATCAAAGGTTTTGCCGACACCATATTGAGAGCCGGCGACCGCCTCGATAGCTCTCAGCAAAGACGTTATGTCGGCATCATCAAAGACCAAGCCGACCGGCTCACCAGATTGGTGGAAGATCTACTTGCCGTATCTAGGTTGGAATCGAAGAAGCTGCAACTAACCATCAGAGCCTTAGACTTAAAAGAAGCGATCGAAAGAGTTCAACAGAACCTGGCCGATAAAGCGAAAAAGCATACTGTGATACTACAGATACCACCAGGTCTGACACCAGTCTGGGCTGATGCCGACCGCCTCGAGCAAATTCTCACCAATCTCATCGACAATGCCATCAAATATTCTCAGGCCGGCACGACCGTGACAATCACAGCCAAAGGAATACAAGACACACCAGAGATGGTCGAATTCAGCGTCTGTGATCAAGGTGTAGGAATTCCGGAAGAACACCTCCCACAGGTCTTCTCAAAGTTCGGCAGACTGGATAATCCCCTGGTTAGACAAACAGAAGGCACAGGTTTGGGACTCTACATCACTCGCTCTCTGGTACTCGCCCTGGGCGGTCAAATCACCGTAGAGAGCGTGCCCGGTTCCACTACTTTTACAGTGAAGCTTCCAGCGGCCACCCCGGAACAACAAGCAGCCAGAGGCAGAGGTTGATATGCTTTTGCCGACACCGGTGATCTTGATTATCAACCAGCCCAGACAGGCTGCCGAGTTCTCCCAAGTACTCGAAAAAACCGGTGCTAAGGTTCATGCCGCCACGTCCTTCGAAGAGGCGAACGAACTACTTTCCTTCCTGCATCCAGACATCATTATCTTGCCCAATCAGTTGGAAGGCAGCGACGGCGGCGATGGTCGACTTTACTGTCAACAGGTGAGGGCCACCTTAGCGCCACCACGACCGGTGCTAGTCTTGTTACACCCCTCCACCGATGTCACTGAACGAATCAATGCTTTTCGCTATGGCGCCGACGATGTCCTAGGTGATCCCATCGACAAGAACGAGCTGGCTATCAGAGTTCTCGCCCATCTCAGGCGCAGACAAGAAGAATTTTCGCACCAACTGACCCAATTGCCGGGTCCGAATCAGATACGAAGGATGCTTGAGCAATGTCTCTATAGCGATAGACATTGGGCGGCCATCTCTATCGACCTCAATAAAATCAGGGTCTATAACGAGACCTATGGCGACCTAGCCGGCGATCAGCTAATCAAAGCATTGGCAGCGATTCTCACTGATATAGCCGACGACAACGAATTTGTCGGTCATATTGAAGCCGATGATTTCTTGATGGTGACCAGACCTGAATTAGCCGAAAAAAAGGCTGAGCTAATCTGTAGGCAATTCGACAGCATCAGCTCACGTTTCTATCCGAAAGGCGATATAGAAAGAGGATACCTGATCTCAACCGGCCGGGGCGGGATTCGCAGAAGAGTACCGCTAATTTCAATCGCATGCGGTATCGTCAGCAGTACCACACGAAAGTTTCAATCATACGTCGATGTGCTCACAACAGCTAGAGACTATCGCTATCTAGCCAAACAAAAGCAAGGCAGCTGCTGGATCTCAGAAAAGAATGCCGACGAAGTACCGTATCCCTTACCGGTAGGGCAGGATGCCCAAAGCGGCCATGCCGGCGCGGAACTAAGCGAACAGGAGTTTTGCGAACGCACGACTCGCATCTTGGTTGTAGAACCAGATGGAGCTATGGCTTGCCTTCTGCAAGAGACACTTGCCCTGGAAGGCTATACCGTACAGGTAACCAGTTCGGCCGATGACGCTCTTGAATTGGCTCGCTACGAGCCTCATCCCGACTTAATTCTGCTTGAATCAAATCTAACTGGACGCAAACTAGACGGCTGGAAGCTCTGCCGCGAACTAAAGTCGGACGAGGAATTATCCAAAATCTGGATTGTAATGGCCACCTCACATCCCGACCAATCACTTGCCCTAGAAGCCGGTGCCGACCTCTACCTGCCAAAGCCCTTCGACATGCCATCTTTACTTACTGAAGTCAGCCTTTTGTTGCGTTCTCGCTTTAATTTCTAAAGCAAGAAGAATCTAGCCTAACTGTTCGATAATCCAACGAGCAGCTTCTACTATGGAACCAGCCTGAAAATCAGGCTGAACCTGCCATTGGTAAGTTCCAGCCAACACTTCCTTACCATAGCCGGTCTCGACAAGAATACCTTTGGCGCCGCAGTTCTGTGCTAACTCGACATCGGTTGCCTTGTCGCCGACTACGAAAGCTCTATTTCTATCAAGCTCCTCATTCTCAAGAAAGGCTCTCTCAACCAGTCCTGGAGCAGGCTTGCGGCACCGGCACTGAATATTGTAGGGACTAACCGTCCCCCCTTCCTCAGCGCTTAGATGGGGGCAATAATAGACTGCGTCGAGTCTGGCGCCATGAAGAGCCAAAAGCTGCACCAAACGCTGATTAAGGTCCAGAATATGCGACTCAAGATAATAGCCCCGGGCCGCCCCCGTCTGGTTGGTAGTCAAAACGCAGGCTATACCGGCCTCATTCATGAGCCGCACCGCATCACCGGCTCCCTCAATCAGGTTCAAATTATTCAAGTCTCGAATATAGCCAGCCTCTACATTGAGAGTACCGTCTCGATCAAGAAAAACGACAGGTCTTTTGGGAAGCGCCAAGGTTCCTCCAATAAATACAGCCAACGCCATAGAGAATACCCAATAAACACAAGCCGGAGCAAGAGCCCAGGCAAGCAAGCAAGAGCACTATCACGCAGATAGCCAATAGACGCCATTCCAGACATACAAACAAACCATTCTGAATATAAAACACAACAAATAGTACTATCAAGCTACGCAGGATATGTTACGATGGTCTGTAGTGGTAAGGGACTAAAGTGATGAGATTACAAGACGAAAACGCATCTTTCCGCATCAACCAGAGCGGTCTTCAAAAGTTTCTAGGCGACCTTGAATGTGAAATCATGGAATTAGTCTGGAAATTGGCCAATCCCACGACAACCGTCAGAGATGTCTTTGACGCCCTCAAAGTGAAAAGAGACATTGCCTACACTACTGTAATGACCACAATGGTTCGTCTCTCAGAAAAAGAATTGCTCAAAATTGTAGACAAGGCTGGTCTAGCCAATGTCTATGTTCCCCGCTATAACCGAGACCAGTTTGTCGAAGAAGCAATCAAACAAATTATGCGCAGCCTCTCAGATGAATATCCACGAGAAGTGTTGAATTTTATGGAAGCCAACGAAGCACGCATAACCAAGAAGGCAAGCAGGCGTCGCTAAGATAAACCGACTGACAAAATAGAAAGTAAATAGGACCGCTCCAATCACTTGTGGGAGCGGTCCTAAAACTAAAGAGGGAGGCAGCAGTGCCTCCCTCTTTATCATTACATAACCCGTTCTTACTCGTTGTCTGGAACAGGAGCGCCTTCAGGCAAGGTGGGAGAGGTCTTCTGGTGACGTTCCGCACGACCGGTGGTGTAGTGACGTTCGTCAACAACAGTCGGTTCAACTTGGAACATGTTCATGTCACGAGGACCTTCAACACGGCCGATTTCTTCGGGCAACTTAAGCTGACCAGGAGTACCGGGCAAGATGATCTCAGGTCTGACTGCAACCACCAATTCGCTCTCGTTTTTGTTGAAAGCTTTTGAACGGTAGAGCGCGCCCAGAACCGGAACTTCACCGAGCATCGGCAGCTTGGTCAATTCACGACCGTTGTTGGTGCTGACCAAACCGCAGAGATAAAGCTCTTGTCCAGGCTTCAGTTCGACGATGGTCTGGCTCTTTCTGGTTGTGAATCCAGGAATCTGTTGGTTGGCAGCGCCGCCCAACGAGAAGGCTAGTTCTGCAGAGAGAATTCTTTCTTCAGGAGAAATCTGCAAGTTGATGGTGCCATTTTCCTGAAGAACAGGAATCATGTTGAGCCTCATACCGAACGGTTCGAAGGTAACCGAGGTTAGAGCGGCACCAGCGGTAGCAATCTGCTGAATGATTGGAATCTCACCACCGGCCAAGAAAGCGGCTCTCTCACCAGATATGGTGACCAGGGTCGGCTCGGCAAGAACGCGGGCGCGGCGCTGGGAGATGATGCCTTGGATGGTCGGGTTGATAGAGAACTGAGGACCGGTACCGTTACCAAAGTTGGAAATACCGGTGAACATGTTGATCAAGCCGCCGGGGTTGAAAGTGGCACCACCAGGTGAGGCGAGTAGGATAGCTTGCTGAAGCAGAGACGCAGGAGCAGTCAACGGAATCGGCTGAGCGATACCGAGGGCGCCACCACCAGCAGTGGTGAAGGACACTGGTCTGAGCGCACCGACCAACTGAGGGTTGGTGGCACCACGCTGAATCAGTGTCAAGCCAGGAACAGCGGAGAAGTCGCCGTAAGGAGCCTGGATGCCAGCTGTAGCAGCGGTCAAACCTTGCAAGTAACGGAAACCAGGGTTGGACTGCAGAATGGCAGCAGGGTTACCCACGTTGGCTGATGGAGCAGGACCACCTATACCGAAGGCGAAACCTCTACCAGCAACACCAAAACCGAGTTGTGTACCGAGTTCGCGAGCAGCCGCCGTATTCATTTCCATGAAGGTGACGTGCAAAGCGATTAGCGGAACCTTGCGGACCTTGACGAGCGAAGTAACTCGACCACCATCGGAGACCATAACCTGGGCTTTGCCGATGTTGTTCGGGATGTTACCGAAGAAGGTGTATTGGTCAACAGAAGCGATCTGAGCGAGTCTACCGGTACCGCCACCGCCGGCCATACCGCCGCCGCCGCCAGCTCCGCCTTGTTCACCCAGTCTGCCTGCCACGATGCGGCTATTGGCGACCTGGATGTTCATGCCGCGGTCATCCATAAATACGTTGGATGCAGCGAAGGCTCTGATGATTGATTCGGGGTGGTCGACATCACCGGTCAA
>JAIETF010000066.1 GCA_019745415.1 Candidatus Obscuribacterales bacterium
TAGAGGGTCCGCCTTATGGTAGACATAAGCACCACGGTGTTTCCTTTGATTCCCTTACGGGATGTGGTCGTCTACCCGCAAATGGTTACACCACTCTTCGTTTCAAGACCACGGTCGATTGCCGCGCTTGAGCAAGCTCTTTTGCGCGACGATCGACTGGTCGTGCTTGTCGCCCAGAAAGATCCAGAGACTGAAGAACCCAAAGTTGAAGACCTTTATCAGGTCGGTACTTTGGCCGAAGTAATGCAGATGTTGAAGTTGCCCGACGGCACGGTCAAGGTGCTGGTGGAAGGTTCATCGAGGGTGAATGTTCGCGAATTCTCTGAAGTACCCGAACACTTCACCGCATCGGTAACCAGCATTACTGAAGCCGTCACCGACGACGAGACGACTCGCACCTTAATCAAGATAACTGTCGATAAATTTGAGCAGTACGTCAAATCGACAAAGAAAATCAATCCCGAAAGCTTATTGGCTGTTTCAGGCATAGGTCAGCCCGGTCGCCTGGCCGATATCATCGCTACTTATCTTGGTTTGTCTTTGGCTGAGCGTCAGCATTGTCTTGAAATAGTCGACTCCACTGAACGCCTCGAATATATCGGTCAACTCTTGAGCCGTGAACTCGAGCTAGCCGAGCTGGAGCAGCAGATTCACGACCGGGTGCGCTTCAATCTTGAGAAGACCCAGCGCGAATATTATTTGCGCGAAAAGTTGCGCATTATCCAAGAAGAGCTTTCTTCAGACGGCTCCGAACTTGGTGAAATCAACGAGTACAAACAGAAAATCAAGAAGAGCAAAATGTCTGGTATGGCTCTAGAAAAGGCCATGAAAGAACTTTCGCGTCTTGAAAAAATGATGCCGCAATCGGCTGAAGCGGCGGTCATTAGAACTTATCTCGATACCTTGGTGGGTTTGCCTTGGGGCAAGCGTTCGAAAGAGTCTATCGATCTCAATCTTGCAGAAAAGATACTTGAGGAAGATCACTACGGTCTCGATAAAGTAAAAGAGCGCATCGTCGAATATTTAGCAGTGAAGAAGCTGGCTAAAGAACCGACCGGCACAATTCTTTGCTTGGTCGGGCCGCCTGGTGTGGGCAAAACCAGTTTGGTTAAATCTATTGCTAAAGCAATGAACAGAGAGTTCGCTCGCATCAGCCTTGGTGGCGTCTCCGATGAGTCTGAGATTCGTGGTCACCGCCGCACTTATATCGGCGCCATGCCCGGCCGCATTTTGCAAGCGATTAAACAAGCCGGCACCAAAAATCCAGTTATCTTGCTCGATGAAATAGAGAAGATGACCAGAAGCTATCAAGGCGATCCTATGGCTGCCATGCTAGAAGTGTTGGATCCAGATCAGAACGACAGCTTTACCGATCACTATCTAGATGCACCTTTCTCGCTTTCTGAAGTGGTCTTTGTCGCTACAGCCAATAATCTAGACTATGTGCCCAAACCTTTGTACGACCGTCTGGAAGTTATTCCAATCTCAGGTTATACAGAAGAAGAGAAACTCTCGATTGCCGAACAGCACATCATTCCAAAGACTCTGAGAAAACACGGACTCGGCTCCAAGTTTCTCAAGATTCCGGCACAGGCGGTGCGTCGCATCATTCAAGAATACACAAGGGAAGCCGGTGTGCGTTCACTTGAGAGAAATCTCGCCAGCATCTGTCGTAAAGTCGCAGCAATGATCGTCAAGGGCGAAGCCGATTCGGTTAAGCTAACACCGAATACGGTGCCAAAGTTTCTCGGTCCGCCGCGAATCATTCGTGAGAACGAAGTGAAAGGTCCGCAGGTCGGTATTGTTACTGGTTTAGCTTGGACCGAAACAGGCGGCGAAACTCTGTCAATCGAAGTCAATATTATGCCGGGCAAGGGGAACTTGCAATTGACCGGGCAATTGGGCGACGTTATGAAAGAATCGGCGCAGGCGGCCTTCAGCTTTATTCGCAGCCATGCCGAAGGTCTTGGCTTAGAGCCGACCTTCCAAGACAATATCGATATTCATATTCACATCCCCGAAGGAGCGACCCCAAAAGACGGTCCTTCCGCCGGTGCCGCCATGTGTTGCGCTATGATTTCGGCTTTGACTAGACGCCCGGCGCGTGGCAATTTGGCGATGACCGGCGAGATTACTTTGCGTGGGCGTGTACTCGCCATTGGTGGCTTAAAAGAGAAGATTCTTGCGGCGGTGAGAGCTGGAATCAAGACCGTCATTTTCCCTCGCACCAACGAGAAAGATTTGCAAGATCTTCCCGATTATGTGAAGGATAAGGTGGAACTTGTGCCGGTTGCGCACTTGGACGAAGTATTCGCCATCGTTTTCAAAGGTGCATCTAAGTCTGGTAAAGCAAGTAAGTCTCGCGCTGTTTCTTCAACCAGGCGGTCTGCTCTTGGGCGCGTTAAATAGACAGGCCAGCCTTCTATGCAGCAGTGCTTCTCTGCTCTTGCTAAGCTGGTTGCTCTTTCCAGCCGCCGTTGTCGCAGTTGATGCTCAGTCTTCAAATTTAAACTCAATCACAGTTATTAAGGGTGAAAATAAGAGATTAACGGGCTTGAGAGGGAAAGCTTTGCCCCCGTCTGGTAAGGCGCAGCCAAGCAATTTAATGCTCTTGCCCGAGACGCCCAAGCTTGACCAAGAGTTGAGCAGCCGGCACTCTCAGTCTCTACCTGCTGTAACGAAGTTAAGAGCCGGGGTGACATTCACAAATGCCGAGATGGAGCTTCTTGAGAAAAAGAGTCCTATGGCAAATTTGTGGTTTCGTATACCAAATTCTTTGGCTGGTCGCTGGTCGTATTATCAGGGCGAAACCACTTCCTTTTTCGATCTTAAGAGCGGCTCTCGCCAGTTTCGGCAAGGAGTTGTTCCTAGCAGTGTCATTCTCGATTGGGGTTACCAACGAGACGAGCATGGTGATATCTGGCAGTTTGATGACTCACCAAATACAGTATCAACCAGAAATGGTGAAAATGTTACAGTCTATACCAGGCAGAGCTTGGAACCACTTGAACAAACTGATGACAGGCTGATTTGTCGTTCTCATTTCATTTATTCTACTGTTGAGCTTTCCGAGAGCAAAATACTGAAAACTTTTCAGAGCGAGAATATAGTGAGCTATGAGTGCAAAGGTGATGATTTGGTGCGCACAACCTCTTCAAAAATCTTTGACGAAGATGGCTGTGCTATTGCAGTTACGACTGCCTATAGCCGAGCTCGCAAGATTTATCCTTTTGTGCCTGTGAACAAAAAAGGTGAGTTGAATCTGCGACGCCAATTTAGGCAATTTCTCATTGATAACGGTCTAAAAGAACTTGTACCTTTGCGCGGTCCAGACCAAGAAACTGATATCTGGTAACTTCTCTTGCTAGTTTCTCTTCTGATTTTCTGGTTACAGCCTAGGAAGAGGCTTGATTTGCTTCTTGCTGCAGGTCTTCATCCCCGACTTCTCTCGAAAAGAGTATTTTATCGATGCGATGGCGGTCCATATCAATAATCTCGAAGCTATAGCCCTGCCAGATCCAGACATCGCCGCAAGCGGGGATGCGTTCCATATGATGAATGAGCAAGCCTGCCAGTGTATTGAAGGAATACTCGCTGGTGTCAATGTCTTCGAAGTGAAATAGTTCAAGAAATTCAGTCAGGGGCATTTGTCCATCCAGCAGCCAAGAGCCGTCTTCCCTTTCCACTACTTCCCATTTAGGCTCAGAATCTTTACAGGGCATGGTGCCTGCAATTGCCTGTAGAATATCGTCTCTTGTAACAATGCCCGAGAATGTTCCGTATTCGTCGAGAACAAAAGCAACCTGCTGAGCCTCATCTCTAAATCGAGTCAGTAGCTGCAGGGCGGTTAGATTCTCGGGCACATAGATTGGCTTTCTAGATAGAGCTGATAGATCGATGTCACCGCGCATCTTTAGTGAGGCGAGCATGATGTCTTCCAATTCCACCACCCCAACTAAGTGATCTAAATCTTTCTTGACCAGTGGCATGTGAGTATGAGGGTTTTCGCCAATGCGTTCAAGCATTTTGTCTATAGTGTCGCCAATTGCCAGATAGACGACTTCCGATCGCGGAGTCATAAGGCTGGTTACTCGTCTATCGTCAAGCTGCAGCACTCGACTGACCATGTCTTGTTCCGAAGCTTTCACTACGCCTGCTTCGGTCGCTTGTTCCACCAGCACCGTTATTTCTGCTTCGGTGACAGGTGGTTCGGCGTTTTCTTTGATGCCTAAAACTTTGACGCAAAATTTGGTCATAAATGCTAGTGAAGCCACCAGCGGCCTTGTGAATCTTGCGATCACCGTCATGGGTTTGGCTACGGCTGCTGCGATTCTCTCAGCATACTGCAGGGCAATTTGCTTGGGAACCAACTCTCCGAAAAGCAGTGACAACAGGGTAATTATAGAAACAACCAAGGTCATGCCGAAGGCATGCGAATAGTCGCCGATAATCGGCAGGGGCTTTACTAACTCGGCGATTTCTCTGGCCAGTGTGTTGCCGCCGAAGGCTCCTGCGAAAATTCCAATTAAGGTTATACCAATCTGTACTGTCGCTAAAAAACTAGTTGGGTCGTTTGCTACAACCAGTGCTTGTCTTGCCCCTTGGTTGCCTTTGTCCGCCAGTTCCTGCAGCCTGGCTTTTCGTGCCGAAACTATAGACATTTCAGCCATGGCTAAAAGACCATTCAGAATAATCAAAAACAGAACAATCAGGACTTCCTTGAGTATGCCTTCCAATAGCATTGGCCGCTTAGTTCTCCAGGCTGCTCTGGTATTGCTTTAGATGGGCGATGATGCCCTTATGGTCGGCATTTGGGTAATTAAATTGCAGCGCATCCTCGGCGATAGAGATTGACGACTCGATTTTGGCGCCCCTGCTAGTCAGCAACTCGACCATTGGTAAATCTCCCAGACTGGCCGCATTTTCCAGCATAGTCAGGTAATTGTCATCGATGGTTTCTATGTCAAAGCCCGCATCGAGCAGGGCTTCAAGCGCATCAATATCCCTTTCGGCAAATATGCGCGCTAATTCTTCTTCAATTTCTGCTGAGCCGCTTAGTTCTGCAGTAAAGGCTCTTTCAAATTGATTACCAAAGTCGCTTTCATTGTCTTTGAGCTGGTGGAGAAACTCTTCGAAACTACCTGCAATGTAAGAAGGCTCAGAGCCTAACTCCTTTTGCCTAGACTGACGCAGGTCTGCGAAATAAACAGACCCGAAGTCTTTGGTTGAGAGCGAAAGGCAGATGAGATTGCCGAATGAATCGCAAGCCACCGGCAGCATTTCATTGCCTAGGCGTTCTTTATGTTCGGTGAGAAACTGGCGCAGGTCGTTTTTATCGTTGAGACCGAAAATGCAAAGGCAGTCTAGATCTTCTTCGTAGTCCTCGTGTTGGAATAGGTTTGGGGCTGGAGCCGCGCCATTGAAAGAGAGCAAAAACTCTCTGAAGTCTTCCGGTAGTTTCTTGCCAAGTGTGCTTTCGAAAGACTCTAGGTCCTCCGTTGTAGCCGGTTCACTTGTATCGAAGAAGTTTGGCAGAGGCATATAAAGAGGTACCAGGGCAGATTAAACGAGATTTCCGAACTGGCAATATTAGCATGTGCCCACGTTTCGGGGCTTTCAGGTTCTAATCTGACTAAGAAATCTAACTGTCTGAGAACCTTAGTCGTTATCGATTAAGGATTTTTCTTTCACTTGCCAAGGCTGTTACAAACCCACAGGCACTACGTTACAGCAGAAATAGCCAAGATTAAATCAAGAGTCGTAGATTAAATGGTCAATGTGATAGATTGGCCAACTGATGAAAGCCTTCGACCTATTCAACATTCTGGCAATTGTCATTGCCTTTTTTCTTTTGCTGGTGCTTGTCTTTTTCATCTTGCAGATGCTAAGAAGCCGTCAGCAATCCTTTCCAGGTTTTGAAGAATGGATGATTCTTGGCTCGGTTCATCGCTTTCCTGAATTATTCGAGATGTTTGCTCTGGCTGAAATGTCTAAGGCTGGTGTTAACTCGTCTGAGTTGCCGGTCCGGCTTGAGACGGTTGGTCAAATAGAACTTGCCAGCGGCTACCTTGTGGTGGGAGACCCTTTCTATTTCCACGCCAATGATTTCGAGCCATTCGATGAGACCTTACCAGCAGGCAAGCATACTATTGAAGCGCTTATAGTTCGTGATAGGAACCAGGTTCCAAGCATTGCGGCTTTGCGAATCCTGTTCCCAAAATCTAGTGAAGTCGACTTTAAAAATGTCGCCCTCGATTCCTGGGAACTTAGACCAGCCTTTCCTGCCGATAGTCGGTTTCGCTGTCTTGAGCAGCGCTATTTGCCAGCTTTTGGTGTGCAGTCTGGCTATGCCGGACTAATCTCCAAAGAAGACTTGCTTGCTTATAAAGGTCGCTGTCAAGCTGACTCGCAAGCTCCTGTCGAGCTAGCCGAAGCCGTTAGCGCAGGCGGACCGCTCCATGAGAAAGTCGCTCTTTCAGGTTTGCAGAGTCCGATAATTATGGCGAAGGCTGGCGCAGGCGTTGGTTCGTACCGCTCTTACTTTATTAGCTTGAAAGGTGAGCATCTCGGTTTTTTGGTTGATTTTGCAGTGATTGGTCAACCAGAGCCAGTTGAGCTTGCCAGTTAAGCTTAATGGCCAGATGAAGCCCAAGATTTAATCTCATTCAGTTGGGGCTTTGCGGTTTTCCCCAAGTGACTCCAGCAACTTCTGTCACTTATATTGGACCGATACTTGGTCCCTTAACCCCTCAACCCCTTAACCCCTCAACCCCTCAACCCTTTTGTTCAACCTCTAGGAGGTTTTTTATGGCATTTGACGAGTCCGGTAAGCCAAAAGCACCGGAGAAATTAGAAGGTCAAGATAGAGTAGAAGATCCAGCAAAGGCTGCGGCGGAGAGAGGTCTCGCTGAGACTAGAAATGAGAAGGTGCCTGAGGTAAAGGCTGCTGACCCTGCAGCTAGTGGTTTCCCGTCCGCGGACCAAATCTTTGACGGGCAAAGAAATGGAGAGGGAACTGTAGACAAGGCGTCGCCAAAGCCTGCCGACGCTGGCGCTAAGCCTGCCGACGCCGGAGCCAAACCTGCCGACGCCGGAGCCAAGCCTGCCGACGCCGGAGATAAGCCTGCCGACGCTGGAGCCAAGCCTGCCGACGCCGGAGATAAGCCTGCTGATGCTGGAGCCAAACCTGCCGACGCCGGAGATAAGCCTGCCGACGCTGGAGCCAAACCTGCAGAAGTCGATAAAGATCCTGAACTAAACGCCGAACAGAAGAAAGCTCTGGAAGAGCACATGGCTAAGTTTAAGCAAGATTTGGATGCCAAAAACTTTGAAGTGGATGGCATTATGAAGGGTAAGGGACCCTATCACTCTCTAGAAAAGATGGTCGCCGAAGGCAAGATTCAGATGAGTCACGATGACATTCTGAAGGAGTCGCGCCGTATTGTTAAACGCGACCTGCCTATCAAAGATGAAAAGCACCCTGAAGGACGTATGTGGTACTACCAGGGTGAAAAGCCGAAGTTCTGGTCCGAACAAGAAGTAAGTAAGAAAGTTGAGGACGAGCGCGCTTCCTTCAAGCAAGGTTTGATAAAGGCTGAGGAAGAGCGCAAGGCCCAGGAAGCTAAGGCTGCTGAAGAAGCTCGTGCCAAGGAGGAGGCGGCTAAACGTCAAGCCGAAGCTCTGGCTTTGGCGGTTGACAGCCATGTCCCGAAAGTCGAACTTATAGATGGTGCCCAGAAGGCGGCTGGTATGACCGGTGATCCGCAGGCACTGCGCGACAAGATGAAAGATATTGTCACCAAAGGTGTAGCTGGTGGGCAGTTGGATCAATCCGAACTGGAGAAGCCGATGCCTAAATTGGCGGCTGTTTATCTCGCGACCGGTGCACTCACCGAAGACGAGCTGAACAAAGGGCTCGATGAGATGCAGAAGCGGGCTAAAGAAACTGCCGAAGGGCAGACTCCACCCGACCTGAGGCAGGTGCTCAAAGATATTCACAAAGATTCGCCTGAAAAGTTAGCCAGCTTGGAGCAGTCGAACAAGTTCTACGATAATCTCAAGCAAGAAGCCGAAAAGCAGCGCGCTGCAGACGAGGCAGCCAAGCAAGCCGAGGCAGCCAAGCAAGCCGAGGCAGCCAAGCAAGCTGAAGCAGCCAAGCAAGCTGAAGCAGCCAAGCAAGCTGAGGCAGCCAAGCAAGCTGAAGCAGCCAAGCAAGCCGAGGCAGCCAAGCAAGCTGAAGCAGCCAAGCAAGCTGAGGCAGCCAAGCGCGCTGAAGCGGCTAAGCGTGGTGGGCAGCCTGATCCCACCTCCGTGCCGGACGACCAAAGAATCGTGCAAGAGCCTAGAAGACCAATCTAGTCTAATTGCCAGTCTAGACTAATTGCTTAATTGGGCAGGAACTTTTATATTGGTTTGAGAGGGTGCACCATATTTGGTGCACCCTCTTTTGTTCACACTTTGTTCAGATGAACCTGCTAGTATTTCGAAATGAGAATTAACAGCAGTTTTATTCATCCCGAGCCTTGCCTAAATTTGGCAGGAAGGAGAGCTTTGCTCACTCTCTTTGCTGGCATTTTGGCCCTCTATTCAATCTTCGACTTTGCTGCTCAAGCTGTATTGGCTCAGCAAGCCGCAGCTGGTAGAGCCATTTCTTCTGGTCCGTCAAAAGGAGGGGTCAGTAAAGTGCTAGTGAAAGAAATTTTGGTAGGTAAGCTCAAATATGTTGTGGGCGAACTGCGCATTCCAATTACCCCTGCTAAGGTATGGGACAAGATTAGTGATTACGAAAATGCTACTGCCATCTTCGCCAACTTGAAAAAGTGTGAGGTCAAGTCGGAGCAAGGCTCAACCAAGCTGGTTCGGCAGGTGGTAAAGCCTGGATATTTTCCTTTCACTTTCGACTATACGGTCAAGATAAGTGAAAACCCCGTAAGCGGTATGACCTGGACCAGGGTTTCTGGTTCTTTGCGCGAATTCAAGGGCTTCTGGAAGATCGTGCCGGTAAACGCTTCGGGTCAGGAAGTTGCATTGGATGAAGCTGTTGAAAGTTTGGTAAGTTATGGCGTCTACATGGACGCTGGCATTCTTATACCGGGCTGGTTATTAGAAAAGAGTTTGAAGAGCTATATGCCCGAGGTGCTAAACTCTTTGAGCGCAGCCCTCGAGGTAAGACCGCGCACTCGCTAATTCTCTGCAACAGTTGGATAAGACCATGCTGAAAATGTTTAATAGAGGTCCAGCCGTGAAAGTGGCTGTTATGCTTCCGTTTGCCTTGCTACTTTCTTTTGCAGAGGTTTCTGCTTCTCGGGGCGATCAGTTGGACCGTTCCACTAACAAGTTTGTCGACGCAGTAAGAGTCAATCTCACTATGCAAGGTGCTTGGCCACCTCCAGCCGGCTCGCAGCAGTTCCAGCTTTGCCAGGCTCTAGAGGTGTTTTCGCGAGCGGCAAGAGAGACGCCTGACCTGAGAAGTCAGAGCGGCAGCCCCAGTGAGCGTTTCTTGGCGGTGCAACGTTTGCAGTCGGCGGCGGCTTCGGTTGATTCTCTGATTGGCAGCTGTAATTTGACTTCAGCTCTGCCGGCTTGGATGGAAGTGAAGAATCAACTCAATTCGCTCACTGCTTTGACCGGTGCTGCAACTGGCTACGGTTACAACTATAGTTCCGGTTTTCCTGGTCACATGTATATGCCAGGTCAACAGCTAATGCCAGGTCAACAGCTAATGCCAGGTCAACAGTTAATGCCGGGGCAGACCCTTATTCCGGGACAGACCTTTATTCCGGGCGCCTACTATCCGGGCTTCAATCAACAGACCGGCGGCTCGCCTTATGACGCCAACAATTTCTTCAATTCGTCTTTCCTTGGCGCGGCGCAGGCACTAGAGAGCGATTTGAACGGCTTCGTTTCGGTTTTTCAGAAGAGTCTTGGCGCTGGTGGTTTGACCGCTACCGACCCTAATTTGATTATGAATTGCGGCGGTTCGCTTACACTCTTGCAAAATACAGTCAAGACTAATGTGCGAGCCCTAAAGTCCTCCAATAATTTTGCCGCCAGACAAGTTCATCTCAATCAAATTCTTGCCGCCAGCGATCGTTTCGAAAGTTCTATGACGGCAGCCTCGCCCTCGTTGGTGATTCAGATGCGGTGGAATCAATACAAACAGAAACTTTCAAGTTTGATTCAAACCAATAGGTAGTGGTCAGCTGCATAAGCGGTTTCAGAAAATTGGAGACTAACAGAGGCTGGACCGTTAGTCTTGGTTGGGGTTAGGTTTTGTCGGTCTTTCTGATTCGGTTGTGGTCTTTGTTTCTGAATCGGCACCGGCATTGGTTTCAGAATCGGGTATGGTCTTTGTCTCTGATTCGGTTGCGGTCTTTGTTTCTGCATCGGCGCCGGGATTAGTTCCTGAATCGGGAACGGGCTTTGTTTCTGATTCAGTTATAGTCGAGCCAGTTTCGGACTTCGTCTTTGATGTCTCTGTTGAGGGCGCTTGCTTGGCGGCGCCTGCCTCTTGTAATGGCTCCACTTCGGTGATTTCTTGGGCTGCAATGAGGCGCACCCGCAGTTTGATCTTCAAGGAAGTTTCTTTCTCTAGAAACCTTTGCACAAGTGCTACTTGCTTTGGCTGAATCACATCTTGCTTGCCTACTACTGTAACCAGCACCCGCACCGGTTGTGTGAAGCGAAGTACTTCTACCTTTTCGAGGCGCAGGCTTCTAAAGGTTTGGGTTCGCTCCATCAAAATGTTTCTTATTTTGCCGCTCAGAATATTCTCCAAGATCATTTCTCTCATACTGAAGCCGAGAGGCACAAGCAGAGCCGTTACAGCCAGTGCGGCCGTGAATAGTCCTCGACGTGCCGTCTTGGTTGTCGGCTTCACTCCCAGCAAATAAAAAACGACGGTGCCGGCGAAAGTGATGCCGACAAGATTGGTTGCATAAAGCAAAGCGGCTCCCTGCCAGATATTTTCGAAGTTTCGGTTTAGTCCGATACCGACACAACTGAGAGGCGGCACTAGCGCCACTGCAATTGAAACACCGGCGAGCGAGTCGGCAAGATTCTTCTTAGACTGGCAATAAGCGCCAATGGCGCCGGCGGCCATGGCGACGCCTAAGTCTAGGAGGGTGGGTTTTGTGCGTCCCATGATTTCGCCGGTCATCTCCAGCTGAGGCATAAGGGCGGCAATTACATAGGCAAGAGTGAGTGCCAGAGCAGTTCCTAGCCCGAGAGTGAGAAGCGCTTCTTTGATTTTCTGAGCGTCTCCGGTCAGGCAAAAAAGTGAAAGGGCTGAAAGCGGACGCATCAAAGGCGCCACAATCATGGCTCCGATGATTACTGCTGGACTGTTTTGAAAAAGTCCAAGGCACGCAATCACTGTTGCCGCCGCTAAAAGTGCGGTAAAGTCTCTTGAGAAAATGCCGTTTTCAGCCAGTCTAGAAACCAGATCTTCACTTATTTCAAGCGATTCTTCTGCGGGTTTGGATTGGTTGTTTTGCTCTCTTTCACTTTCAGACAAAAGCGTTCTTCCTTCCGGTCTTTCCCTAAAATTACACTCACTATTGCGCTTGCTATTCTTCGCCAGCAAGCTTAGAGCCTTTTCACAGGATAGCCTAAGTCGCCACCGCGCTTGAAAATCTGTCTCAACACAGCCGCTTCTTTGCAACAATAGATGTCAGGTGAAGGCTCGCAAATACCGACAGAAAGCTAAATATGGAAGAAGTTACACTTTTTAATTGATATCATTTACACATTCGCAATGTTTCTGCGGCAGGGGCTAAAAGGTCCCTCCGTCGTTTGAAGGAGCGTTTTATGGTGATGGCTGAGACAAAAAACAAAAACCAGGCCTATCTGGAAATGGACGATAAATACGTCAATCCGGTTCTATCAAGGTCTGCACGAATCGTGGCTGAAAGAGCCAGCGGTTCTTACATCTATGATATGAACGGTGACGCGTACCTCGACCTTAGTACAGGTATTGCCGTCAATTCGGTTGGTCATTGCCATCCGAAAGTGGTTGCTGCAGCAAAAGCTCAGCTTGATGAATTGATGCACACTTCGGTCACCGTTCATCACAAACGCTATATTGAGCTTTCCAAAAAGCTGACCGAAATTGCACCTTCTAAGCGTCTTGATTCGGTCTTCTTGACCAATTCGGGCGCCGAAGCTGTGGAAGGCGCCATGAAAATGGCTCGCTATGTGACAGGCCGTCCGGCAATCATCAACTTCCGCGGTTCCTTCCATGGTCGCACCATGTTCACCACTGCGCTCACTACAAGCAAACTCTATTACCGTGAAAAGTATGAGCCGCTGCCTGGCTCGATTCATACAGCACTTTTCCCTTATGAGTACAGAAGCCATTTTCGTGGTCAGCCCGAGAAAGTAGTCGATGAAGTGTTTGAGAACATCGACATGCTCTTCCACCAGTTTGTGCATCCCGAACAAGTGGCTTGCTTTCTGGTAGAGCCAATTCAGGGCGAAGGTGGTTACATCGTACCGCCGCAGGGCTTCCTGCCCCGCCTCAGAGAACTGGCCGACAAGCATGGCATCATGCTCGTTATCGATGAAGTGCAATCTGGTTTTGCCCGTACCGGCAAAATGTTTGCCATCGAGCATGAAGGGGTTGAGCCCGACATTATGCTTATGGCTAAAGCAATCGCCGGCGGTCTGCCTTTGGCAGCCTTCATCTCTAGAAGCGAATTGACCCACAAATGGCCTGCCGGTAGACATGGTTCTACATTTGGTGGCAACCCCGTTTCTTGTGCCGCCGCTCTTGCCACTATCGAAGTTATGCAAGAAGAGCATCTCTGCGAAAGAGCACACAAGCTTGGCGAAATGATGATGAATCGCCTCAAAGCATTTGCTAAAGGCAAAGATTATATCGGTGAAGTTCGCGGTCGCGGTCTGATGATCGGTATTGAATTCAACGATAAAAACGGCGGACCGTCTAAAGAATTAGCCGACAAAGTGGCTGAGCGCTGCTTTGAACATAAGATGATCGTTCTGACCTGCGGCAACGCCGGTCAAGTGATTCGTCTCATTCCGCCTCTCACTATGTCCGATAGCGAAGCTGAAAAGGCTCTGGAGATTCTCGAGAAAAGCATGACATTCTAGTTGAGAAAATCACTGAAACTAGAATGGCAAAGTCGTTGGTATTTACTGGTAATCAGCCGGCTGGCAAGCAACCGGATTGAATCGGGAGAGAAAAATGAGTACACAAACCAAAGCGCCTGAGGCAGCCACTGCCAATGGCGGCAAGCCCCAGACCTACGGTAACTATATTAATGGTCGCCAGGTCAAGTCGGAGAGCGGCGAAACTTTCGCCAGCTACAACCCGGCTAAAAGTGATGAGATAATCGGTTATTTCGCTTCTTCCACGCCTAATGATGTGAAAGCTGCCGTTGATGCCGCTGCTAAGGCTTTTCCTCTGTGGAAGGCTACTCCCGCTCCTCACCGCGCCGAGATCATCCTCAAAGCCGCTCATCTGCTTGAGACCAGAAAAGAAGAACTGGCTCATACGATGGTGCGTGAAATGGGTAAAGTCTTGAAAGAAGCCAGAGGCGATGTGCAAGAAGCCATCGACATGGCTAAGTTCATGGCTGGTGAAGGTCGTCGTCTGGTTGGTCAAACAGTGCCTTCCGAATTGCCTAACAAATTCGCCATGGCTGTTCGTCAACCCATCGGTGTAGTTGGTCTCATCACTCCTTGGAATTTTCCTATCGCTATTCCTAGCTGGAAAACTCTTCCGGCCTTGGTTGCCGGTAACACAGTCGTGATCAAGCCCGCCACCGATACTCCTCTTTGCGCTTTGATGTTCGTTGAGATTCTCAACGAAGCTGGTCTGCCTCCGGGTGTGCTGAACCTTGTTACTGGTTCCGGCTCAAAAGTCGGCATGGCTCTTGTGGAAGATCCTAGAGTGCGTGCTGTTTCTCTCACTGGTTCAACCGAAGTCGGCCGCAGAGTGGCTGGACGTTGCGGTGAACTCATGAAGAAAATATCTTGCGAACTGGGCGGCAAAAACGCCATTTGTGTGATGGAAGATGCCAATCTGGAACTGGCTCTCGAAGGCGCTCTCTGGGGGGCATTCGGTACAGCCGGTCAGCGCTGCACCGCTGCCAGCCGTGTGATCGTGCACCGTTCACGCTATGAAGAGTTCTGCAAAGCTTTCAAAGCTCGTACCGAAGCTCTCAAGATTGGCTATGGTCTTGATGAAACCAATGAAGTCGGACCTGTGGTCAACCAGGGTCAGCTAGACACTGTCAAAGAGTACGTGGAGATCGGTAAGAAAGAAGGGGCTAAGTTGCTTTGCGGCGGTAATGCTCTTACTTCCGGTGACCATGCCAAAGGGTTCTTCCATGAGCCGACAGTGTTCTGCGATGTGAAGCCGACCATGCGTATTGCCCAAGAAGAAATTTTTGGACCAGTAACCGCAATCATCCCCGTCGACAGCTTTGAAGAAGCCATTGAAGTAGCTAACGGTACTCAGTATGGTCTCTCTCTCTCGATGTACACCCAAGACGTCAACCGTGCTTTCAAAGCCATTGAAGAGCTTGAGTCAGGCATCGTCTACATCAACGCTCCCACAATCGGAGCTGAAATTCAGCTTCCTTTCGGCGGCGTCAAGCAGACCGGAAACGGTCATAGAGAAGCAGGTTCAGCCGCTATCGACTACTTCACCGAGTGGAAGTCGATTTATGTAGACTACTCCGGACGTCTGCAGAAAGCTCAAATTGACACCGATGAACTGACCGGCAAAGTTAACTAACCAAAACTCATTGCACCAATACACTATTTGGAGAAACGAAAATGGACTTTGATTTCACTCCCGAACAAATTGCAATGCGTAAGCATATGCGCGAATTCGCCGAGCGCGAAATTGTTCCCAAAGCGCAGATGAACGATAGAGAATGCAAGTTCGATTGGGATATCGCCAAGAAGATTTTTGCCGAAGGTTTCCTCGGCTGCCCCGTTCCTGAGAAGTACGGCGGTTTGGGCATGGACTATATTGCTTACGGTCTGATGACCGAAGAAGTAAACAGAGTCTGTTCTTCGACTCGTACTCTGTTCAGCGTCCAGACTTCGCTCGTTGCTCTCACTATCCTCAAATGGGGAACCGAGGAGCAGAAGAAGTTCTATTTGCCCAAGCTTTGCTCCGGTGAATTCATCGGTTGCTATGGTCTGACCGAGCCTGAAGCCGGTTCCGACGCTGCCAACCAACAAACCCGTGCTGTCAAAGACGGCAATGATTATATCTTGAGCGGCTCCAAAACCTGGATCAGCTGCGGCACAATCGCGCACTATGCCCTAATCTTCGCCACCGTTGATTCTTCTCTCGGTCACAAGGGCATCACCTGCTTCATCGTAGACACCAAGTCGAAGGGTTTCACCGCCCAGCCCATCCACGGCAAACTAGGCTTGCGCGCCTCCGATACAGCTGCTCTCTTCCTCGACGAAGTGCGCGTGCCTGCTGAAAATATGCTCGGTCAGGTTGGTGAAGGCTTCAAGATCGCCATGTCGGCTCTCGATAATGGTCGCTTCTCGGTTGCCGCCGGTGCCGTTGGTGTCGTCCAAGGTTGTATCGACGCTTGCACCAAGTACGCCATGGAACGCCGCACTTTCGGCAAGCCGATCGGCGAACACCAGCAAGTACAAGCAATGATTGCCGACATGGTTGCCGACGCCGAAGCCGGTCGTCTGCTCTATCTCAGAGCCGCCCATCTCAAAAACAAAGGTGTACGCAACACCCGCGAAACATCTATCGCCAAGCTCTTCTGCGGCGAAGCTGCTAACAAGCATGCCCATAACGCTGTGCAGATCTTCGGCGGCTACGGCTTCTCTGATGAGTATCCTGTCGAGCGTTTCTTCCGCGATGCCAAAGTATTGAACATCTACGAAGGCACACGCGAAATTCAGCGTCTGATCATCGGTCAAGATGCACTCGGCATCAGATATGCCAACGGCAAGCCGGTAGAGTCGGTTCAAGCTCTAGCCATGGTCTAAGGTTCTTCAGTAAAGAACCGCAAGACCGGCAAGCGCGTCAAGAACGTCAAGAACAAAAGAGAAAGAGGACGAGAGATCGTCCTCTTTCTCTTTCAGTCTTCTTTCGTTTTGTCCTTAGTCATGTATATTTATTCCGTTGGTGACAAACCTTGTCTTGACAAGGTTTGCTTGAATGCGACTGGTCAATAAAATCAGTGAAATCCGTGAAATCCGTGAAAGGTTTGGCTTAGGAGGTCTTTGTGACTGTGACTTATGGAACGAGTATCGCATTGACGGTGGCTACCGTTATTGCCTCAGTTGCCGGTCTTCTGCTTTTTCGCAAACTGCTTGCGCCTGATACTCTCAAGAGTAATCACGATGTGGCCGACCCTTATTCGCAGTTTGTCGGCATGCTTTTTGCCGTATTGTTGGGCTTTATGGTGGCTGATGCCATGTCGCGCTTTAATAATGCCCGGCAAATAGTCGAGCAAGAGGCTTCTTCGGTAGGTAATGTATTCAGATTAGCCGATGGCTTGCCTGATGCTCCTCGTCTCAAGATACAAAGACTGTGCGCTAACTATCTCGAAACAGTAGTTAATGATGAATGGCCGCTTCTAGCCAAGCATGATACCTCCAAGAAAGCGTGGATGGTCTATAAAGATCTTTGGCGGGCTTGTGTCACATATGAGCCCGTCTCTGCCCGCGACACCGATGCACATCAAGCCATGCTGCCCCATATGGCCGATGTCGGTACCAATAGAAGACTGCGTGTAGATGCCTTGCATAACGGACTGCCGGCGCCACTATGGTGGATACTAGGAGTCGGCGGTGTGGCAACCATTCTATTCACTTATTTCTTCAACGTTGAGCATCTGCGGCTGCAGATAGTTATGGTGTCTATAGTCAGCCTGGTTATCTGTCTAAATATTTTCTTGCTTGCCACCTATGATGATCCCTTCTCTGGCGATATGACCGTCTCTTCATCAGCCTTTGAGACACAGCTCAAACTAATTAAGGTTGATCTCGACGGTGTCATACCAGACAAACTTTAGGACCCTAACAAGGCTTGATACCGAAAGTGGTGGTGACGGTTATTTCTCTCAGCCAAGGGTCAAACTGATTGCTTTCGGCATAGCGCCTCAGACGACTCAGTCCCCGCTGAAACGAAATCTGGTCCATAAGGTGAAAGACTGATATGTATTTGCTCTCTACCATCTTCACCCTTTCGGCCGCTGAATTGCACAGTTTATAAGTATTCTTGTCGGAACCGATGTCGGTAAGACCTGCCGATTTGAGCAGATATTCCATCTGAATTCTTGCCGGAGTGCGACGAACATCCAGTTCTGAGGCTTTCTCAAAGAATTTGTGGTCAGGATCTTTGATAATGTCCTCCAATGCTCCGAAATGGTTGAGCAAAAGCCCTCCTGGCTTCAATACTCTGGCGCATTGCTGAATTATGTCGAGGGGGTTGTTGAAATGATGCAAGAGATTGCTCATAAAGACTACGTCGAAGCTCTCGTTTTCATAGCTTAGCTTGACGGCATCTTCTTTATGCCAATCGATTCCTCTTCCCTCTGGTTTAGACCTGGCAATGGCGAGCATTTCCTCTGAATTGTCCGCTCCGGTGACTGCCATCGGCAATCTTCCGGCCAGCAAGGTTGTGAATACACCGGTGCCGCAGCCCAGGTCCAAAATTCGCCCTTCTCCCGAGGTGTGCTCAAAAATAAGCTTGACCAAGTCATCTAGGCGCTTTGCTTCGATTTTCCTATCACACTCATAATTGCGGGCAATTTGTCGGTTATAAGTGATGGTTACTGCATCTGTCCTTAGACTGTCTTTTGCGAGGGTAAGCATATTCAGATCTCCCAGCCTTTTGCCAGTTTTTCCATAGAATTGCTCAGGGAGGCTCGGGTGACAATGTAGAATCTACGTATTCGAGGCTAAAATTCTCAAGGTCCTAAATGTCCTCAATCTCTCTTTCCGGTTGACATCGTTTGCGGGTGACCCATGCCATTCAAACTCAAGAATTCTTTTTTACTGGTTCCTTTACTAGCTCTTTCACTTTTGACAGCGACCTCCTTTAGCCTGGCAAACCCTATCTCAGATCAGGGCGAGAGTTCAATCGAAGATGCTTCGGTGGAGCATGCTCTCAATAACGGTGACTATCAGGCTGCTCAAAATCTCATAGCAAGAAGACAGAAAACGGCGGCGAAGCAGAGCCTGCAGTCTGCCTATTTAGCTACTTGCATGATGGAAGCCTGTCTGTGGCAGGGGCGAATTTCGGAGGCGCAGAATAACGCCAAGAAAGCCGGACAGATTATCGACTATCTTATGTCGGGCAAGTCTGGCCTTGATTCCAATCAGTTGCTGCCTCTCAAAGAGCTTAAAACTCGTTATTTAGATGCCAATGCCTGGCTTTTGGAGGCCGTAGGTCAAGACTCAAAATGTTACGCCTGCCTCGATGAAGCGATTGCTATGATGCGCGATTTGCGTGCTCTTGACCGAGCGACTTGGCGCTTGAGTGATTGTCTTGCCCATAAAGCCAGTATGGAAGCCCAGAACGGTGAATTGCTCAAAGCCAAAGAGCTTATGGAAGAGGCAATTAAACAAGCACAGGGATCGCATTCGATTTCAAAATATACTGTCGGCGATTTGGAAGAGAATCTGGGCGGCTTGCTCTACAAATTGGGCGATACCCAGGGCGCGCAAGAACACTTTGCTCGGGCGGTGGCAATCAAGAAAGATAGCGACGCCCTGCAGAAACGTTTTAGCCCTCGTCCATACTGGCTCAGCCCCACTTATCGCTATATCAAAGGTGCACCTTGGTCTAGCGAAAGTTTTGAAGGTGGTCTAGAGCACCGTCGCATAGATGTAGGCAGAGCTTGCTTAGAAGCCTATCTGATGAAAGACAAAGCCACTGGCAAGCGAGCTGTAAGAGTCGGTATCAAGCTGATCAATAGAACCGATAGTCCATTGCAGTTCTTGCCGCGCAAACCGGAGCTTTTTGTGCTCAATCCAAAGATTGCCATCGGCAATATGCTTGATGCCGCTTCTTTGGCACAGACAGT
This sequence comes from Candidatus Obscuribacterales bacterium, assembly GCA_019745415.1. Lineage (GTDB taxonomy): Bacteria > Cyanobacteriota > Vampirovibrionia > Obscuribacterales > Obscuribacteraceae > Obscuribacter. Next base: position 19,044 of record JAIETF010000066.1, read on the forward strand.
GGAAACTAAAAGTGCCAAGAAAGCTGATTCAATTAGGCAAGATGGTCGCAATGCCACGCGCACGATGACTACCTACTACCCAAACCCCTATAACTATTACAACAATAATGGCAGAGGGCGCCAGGGTTTTTGGCGTTCGCTCCTCAGTGACAGCGGCAATACCGGAGTTACTCAGGTTCCCGATTTTCAGGCGGAAGCCCAGGCTATGCAGAAGGCGCAGGAGGTGGAAGAAGCCGGGCGGCTGCTTGCAGATGAGATTCGCAAAGAGGGCGTCGGCCCTTGCGATGTGCCGCCTCACGGCGAACTGAATGGGTTCATCTTCTTTGAGCTGAAATCACCTGATAAAGCTACCAAGGTTATTTTCAAGGTGCCGGTCGGCGATGCACAATTTGAGTTTCGTTTCGATTCTTTGCCTTAGAGCAAGTCTCTAGAGCTGCATCTTGGTCTGGTTCAATTGTCTTAAAGTGGCCTGCTTCGGTCTCAGACGAGTCGGTAGTAACCTTAGTTCATCTAAGTCCTCCACTGCTGACATTTTCGCTCCGATTAGCTAGACTCTTACAACTCCTCCATTCGGTAAAAACAAATGAGTTCTAGCGGCGGTCGCAGACCCGGGTTTCTCAATGTTTCCAGCAGTCCACCGAAAGATGCCGATCCTGTTGTCGAGGCATTGACCGGAGACCTCGCCCAAAAGCCCATCTCTTATCTGCTTTCAGTAGCTAATCACTATGATGCTACTGGTCATCTCAAACTGGGACCTCGCAACTGCGAGGTTATGGTGCAGTTCGGGCTTGGCAAACCGGTCTGTGCTTTCTCGCCGGTGGGTAAAGGCGACGAAGTCGTACTTGATCTTTTCACTTGGGATCGGGGCGTTGTAACTTTCGAGAGTCAGAAACAGCCTGATTCCGTCAATATCAATGAGACACTGGAAAGTCTCATCATGCAGGGCGAACGCTTTAAGGAAGATACGGCTTTTTTAGCTAATTATCTAATCGACGACATGTCGATTTTAGTGAGAGGGGAAAAACTAAGCACTGAAGAATTGTCTCGCTCGATTCATGCCTGTAAGGTGGTGTCGCCGGCGGTGCTATCTGAAATTTACGGTAATGTATACGGCACCCTCAATCTAGCTGACGTAGCTGAGCGTCTTTCTTTGCGTCGCAGTCAGTGGGTTATGGGTGTGGCGCATCTTTTGCGGGCTGGTATTTTCCTCGCCCCCGATGGCAAATCTCTGAAAATTACCGACCTAGAAGCCTTGGTCTTTAAAGATAATGCCAGCCTTCTCGGTTCTTCTTTTTCGGCGCCATCGGCAAATGCAATGCCCCAGGCTGGTTTCAGTTCACCCAGTCCAGTTCCTGCCGATATTTCTGCTCCCAATGCACCTTATTCTAATCCCAGTTCAGTGGCACCACCGGCGACGCCTTTTGGTGTCGGTGCCTTCCAAGGTTTCAATACAGGAAGCTTCTTTGCCAGTCCGGTTATTCCACCCGATGCCCCCAGCGCCGCTGTTACTGATGGGCAAGGGGCTGCCAGTCAGCCGGTCGAGCCCCACTTTCAAAATGCTATGCCGCCTGCGCCAAGTTTTCCAAATAACGTTGATACTGGGACTAGCGGCACAAAGTTGCCTTCTTTCTCTGGAGTTGCCGGCGATGCCTGGCAACATTCGGCAAACGATGCCTGGCAGGCTGCTTCAGGCTCATCCTTTGTCATGACTCAACCTCCTGTCGAGACTCAGCGTCCTGTCGAGACTCTGCCGGACAACCAAATGCCTACAGCGCCGACTGCAGCTGCGCAGCCTTCAGTTCAATCTGTAGTGCAACCGGCAGTGCAACAGGCAGTGCAACCGGCATCACCGGCAGCTATGTCAATGCCGCCGCCGCCCCCAACTCCTCCTGGCGTTACAACTCCTCCGAGTGCTGCTTTGCCTCAGCCTACCAGCCCGGAAGAGATTGTCATGTCGATTGGCTTGCCGGTATCGCCGGTGGTGTTGAAGCTTAAAGCTGGGAAGCATTCTTTACCGCTGTTGCTCAACCAAGATACCGGGCTTTTGCGCAGTGACGTCTTTGAGTATTTGCTGACCTCTGAATTTGAGAGAGCTTGTCGCTTTAACGGCGAGTTTAGCTTGATTGTCTTTTGTCTGCGTCGCACGGTCGAGCCCAGTGCCGAAATAGCACTAGTCGATCTTTTGAAGGTATTGCATCGAATCGATGAATTGCGGCGGGAAGTAGACATACTTGGGCACTTTGGCGACAGAACTTTTGCCTTGCTCTTACCCAGCGTTAGAGCCGATGCCTGCCATGGTTTCATTGAGCGAATCGGCAATAATCTGGCCGCAGACCTGGCCCATCATAAATTGATGATGCACTTCGGCATTGCCTGTGCACCTGTCGACGCCACTGAATTGTCAAATCTTATATTGGCGGCACAGATGGCAATGAAGTCGGCTTTTGATAGAAATACTGTATTATAGACCAGAATCTTATAGACCCGCATCTAGTCTGGCTACGCGTCGACCGGAATGGGCTACCGAGCTTTCTATCAGTTCCGCTTTTGCCTCATCTCTTTCAAAATAGAGAAGCCCATCTTTGTAGTTTTCTAGTTGAATAGGTGCACTGCTGACCGGTTGCTTCAAGACCTTTTGCTGAGTTTCGCAGTCATTGAAAAAGACCTGAGAAAAGCTGTTTTCACCTTTTGGTGCAAGGGAGCCTCGCAGATCATCAAAGTAAACTAGCGGTTTACCTTCCACTTTCATCATAGAGCGCCCTCTCATGGCATGCACATAATAGGTCATGGCTGCTCCGTCGAAAGGCATATAGTTAGGATAGTCGAGTTTGTAGCGGCTTAGATCGAGAGTCTTGTTTAATCCGGGTCCTTCTACTTGCATGTCGACAAAGTGTCTGGTGCCGAAATCGGCCCTGCATCGCAGGCAGTACCAGGTTCTGGGGCGCAGCTCCCTGCCCAGATTGAGAATTTCCCACTTCCTTGTTTGGCTCGGTTTGCCGCTCATGGTCGCTTCTGTACCTGTTGCCACCCAGACTGTTCCGGTGCGTTGCAGCCCCACAAATGCCATCCAATCCCCCCCTTTGATATAAAGCGGGGCTTTGTTTCCTTCTATGAGCTCCTGGTCAACTCCAAAAATGACATCGTCTTTAAGCTCCTCTTCGAAATAGAAATAGCTCTCTACGCAAGAAATACCGGGATTTTTGACAAAGTCGGCTGTCTTTCCAGCTCTGCTGAAGCCGACCAGGGCTGACAGTCTAGCTGCGTCAGCATAGACTTTCAGTAAGGCTAAACCCACTATCAAGAGAAGCAGGGCGCAGACTATAGCCTTTTTGCTTTTAGGCATCTTTTTTTGCTTAGTTCACTTTTGAATTCAGACCAGCGAGGCGGCTGCCTTCTTCCTTGCCGCTTTCTGTGAAGCCCTGGCTGCCCATCTGGTGATTGAGCACCGCTGCCATCTTTGATAAGTCTGAGAGAATGCGTCTTTCTTTTACGCCGTTTACGCTCTGTTTTAGGTCGGCAATAAGGGCATTTCCTTGCAAGGCGCTTGCCGGTGAAAATTCTGAAATTGCTAATTGTCCTTCTTCGAGAACTTTCATGAAGCGGCGCGCGACACCGTCTTTGGGTCTAAGTTCGTTGCGGGAAAGAACATGGTCGGCTGCAGTAAATTCATAGCCGGGAGCCACAGTTACTGCCTTTATAGCCTTGCCGGCAAAAGGTCCCTGGTCGAGTTTTGCCTTAACCTTCATCCCGACACCGTCCAGATTTTTTAGACGCAGAACACCGTTTTCAAAGCTGACTAAGATATCGGAATTGGCATCGAGCGCTAGTTTGCCGAAAGGGGTGATGATATGCGCGTGACTAGCCGGGCTCTTAATAGAGATTAGCAGTTCACCCGATACCAGTTCTACCACATTGTTTTGAATCATCTTGTAGATTGTACCCGGCGCCCACTTCACCAAAATGCCGTCTGGATTATCGGGTGCGGGCGGTTCTTTCGGTACCAAGCTTGGTGGAATCTTTTGAATGCCGTTAAGGGCGGCGTTGGCCATTGGCGCGTTCAACTGTTGGTAGTTTGCGGCGGAAGTGACATCGGTCGGCACCACCACTGGTGGCCTAAACGTGGGCAAAATAGGAAATGTGAAACTGGGGAAGGAAGAAGTGGGCGGTGGATCTGGTACTACCGGCGGTGGTGACGGCGGTGGTATGTAAGGCGGCAAGGAATCGTCTCTAGGTGTTTCTATGATCGGACCTTCGAAAGGACCATCGAAAGGACCGTCAAAAGGAAATTCATTCGACTGAGCCAGTACCGACTGACCTTGCCAGAGCAGTGCCGAAATAAGTGTCGCAACGGCTATTCTCTTGTCCAGAAACATATGTCACCCGCAGCAAAAGCGGTGAGAATGGTAGCATGCTTGCCAATATCGACAATTAGCCAGGGCTAAAGCTATTTGTCTGTTTTTCCTTTGACCTTATCGATAATGCCTTGAAAGAAGCCTTTGCTATTTTTGCTGCCGCTCTGACCGGCATTTTTATCGCCCGTTGATAGCTTGGTTTTGCTTAGCTTGATTGGTTTACCCTGCTTAATTGTCAGTAAGGCTTCTTTAACCTCTCCGGCCTTGGCAAATCTATCTTCAGGTTTCTTATTTAACAGCTTCATGACAACCAGGTTGAGATCTTCCGGTATGTCTAAGTCTTGAAAGCGCATTGTCAACGATTTCGGTTCTTCACTCACTTGTTTGAAAGCCAGTCTAACCGGATTAGATGAACTGAGCGGTAATTTGCCGCTTAAGGCTTCGTACATAACGCAGCCGAGGCTGTAGAGGTCTGATGAAGGGCTGAGTTTTTCACCCAGGCACTGTTCCGGGCTCATATAAGAAGGGTTGCCGAATTCTTCGCCTTCTGGAGTCATATATTTGGTTTCGCGACCGGGATTGGGCAAAACCTTGGCTATGCCTAGATCTGAGATTTTGACAAAGTCTCTTTTGTCGGTCGACTTCAATAAGTAAATATTGGAAGGCTTGAGATCGCGGTGCAGCATATTCTCTTTGTGGGCGTAATCCAGAGCTTCCGCCACTTGAATGAAAATGTCCACAACCCTCGGCACATCAAGAAAACCTTCGTTCTTAATCACTTCGGCAAGTGAGGGACCGGCTAAGAAATCCATGACCAAAAAGGGATAACCTTTGTTCGATAAGCCGAAGTCATAAACCGAAGCCAAATGCGCATGGTCTAATTCTTGGGCTCGTCTTGCTTCCTGTTCTAGGCGCTTAAGCGTGCGTTTGTTTTCAAAGGGTTTGCGGTGAAAAATCTTTACCGCCAATACGTTTTCGATGTTCTTTGATTTGGCTTGGTAAACATAACTAAGCGAGCCTTTGCCGATTCGCTCTCGAAAGGAATAGCCCAGGTCTGCTACATCTTTCAGTTCGACATTTGGGTCGAAACGGCGCACCGGCTTAGCTGGCTGAGACGGGTTTCCGAGTTTGATAATGAGACCTTCGTCTTTGTCATCACTTGGATCAACAGCACTTTTAGAACTATTTTCCTTACTGGCTGCCGTTTCGCTGATGTCGTCTTCTTCCCCTAGATTATCTGCTTCACCCTGGTTGATGAAAGCGTTGAGACTGCCTTGCTCGGCTCGCTGCTTTATTTCATTGGGCTTCAAGGCTGAAAGGTCTCGCTCGGCAAAACAAGCGCAAAAACCCGGTCTTATTGTCATTGAGTCGGGAGAGACTCGCTTGACAGGAAAGACCGGTTTGCCGCACTGCGAGCAAATTTCTCTTAGAAATTTGATTTCAGAGTCCATCAACCTAGCTGAAAAGAGCCGAAAATAAAGGACTAAGTGCCGAAGATGCGGTCGCCGGCATCGCCGAGACCGGGCACGATATAGCCTTTTTCGTTCAGTTTCTCATCAACCGAAGCACAGGTAATATGCACATCGTTGTAGACCGAATGTACTTTCTTGATACCTTCGGGAGCGGCCACAAATGAAACCAGGTGGATGTTTTCTACTTTCATCTTTTTGAAGAGGTCGATGGCGGCAACTGCCGAACCACCGGTGGCAAGCATAGGGTCAAGCACAAAGACTCGGCAATCGTTGGGTAGTGAATCAGGCAACTTGGCATAATAAGACTTGGCTTCCAGAGTTTCTTCGTCTCTTTTCAGTCCGACATGATAGATTCGAGCCGCCGGCAAAAGGTGCTGAGCCGCTTCCGCCATAACCAGCCCGGCTCTCAGTACCGGTGCCAAAATGACATAGTCGGTCATTGAGACCCCTTTAGCCGGTCCGACTGGGGTTTCGACCCCTACTTCTCTTGTCTTCATGGCGCGGCAGGCTTCATAAACCAGGTGCTCTGAGAGCGAAATGGCATAACGTCTGAATTTGTGCGGGGCTGTCTGATAGTCCCTGATTTTGGTCAGCAAGTGCTGCACCAGCGGGTGATCAACTACCTGTACCTGCTTATCGAGCGCGATCATCTCAAATCTCCCTGGGATGAAGATGGGCTACACCGCCACGAGGCTTACCGATTTTTCTCTAGCCCATCGGTCGGCTTCTAGTATATCGCCAAGCTGTGGTGCTTTAATAGGCTTGTGTACAGATAGTGTTCTTTCTATCGTGCGGGCGATGTCAGTAAATGTAATTTTGCCCTTCAAGAAGCTATCCACGGCGATCTCATTGGCGGCATTCAAGACACAGGCGCTGGAATCGTCTTTGGCGGCAACTTCTTGCGCCATGGCCAGGCAGGGGAAGCGACTGAAATTTGGTTTTTCAAAAGTAAGGTCTTTCAGTTCGCTTAGACTGAGGCGAGGCACCCTGGCTGAAGGCACTCGGTGTGGATGATAGAGGGCGAAGTGGATGGGCAAGCGCATGTCTGGCTGGCCCAGCTGCCCTACAATTGAGCCATCGACAAACTCTACAGCTGAGTGCAAGATGGATTGTGGGTGTATAACCACTTCGATCTTATGAGCCGGTATAGAGAAGAGCCAGCGAGCTTCGATTACTTCCAACCCTTTATTCATCAAGGTGGCAGAGTCGATTGTGATCTTGGCTCCCATAGACCAATTAGGATGCTTTAGGGCATCAGATACGGTGGCACGAGCCATGGCTTCTTCCGACCAGGTGCGAAATGGTCCACCCGAACCTGTGAGCAAAAGCTTTTCTACTTCACCCGCCTGTTCGAGGCTCTTGCCTGCTGCTTGAGCCTTCAAAATACTGGCTTCCAGCGATTGATAAATAGCCGAGTGTTCCGAGTCGACCGGAACAATTTTAGAGCCATGTTTTGCTGCTAGTTCATTGACCAAATGACCGGCTGCCACCATTGTTTCTTTGTTGGCTAGGGCAATGGTTTTACCGGCCTTAATGGCTTCTAGAGTGGGCTTGACTCCCAGGAAGCCCACCACCGCTGTTACCACTGTTTTGGCAGCAGGATGGGTGGCACAGGCAATTAGACCTTCTTCACCGATAAGTATTTCGGTCTTTTTGCCGCTTCTAAAATAATCCGACAGGATGTCTCTCAATGACTCTCTGTCGCTATCGCTAGGTACTGCAACCAGCTCAGGCTCAAAGTCGACAATTTGCTTGCCGAGAAGTTCAAGGTTAGAGGCACCTGCCGCCAGGGCCGCCACTTCTAAAACCGGTGCACCCGGCGCTAAATGCTCGCTCTGCAAAATGTCGAGCGTCTGTCTGCCAATCGAGCCAGTTGAGCCCAGAATACTGATAGCCAAAGCAAAACCCCTTGTCTGTATAGACAAGATTGTGTCAGAAAGCTGGGTCAATCACATGAAAGAACCCTTAAAAGCGCCTTGGGGGCAAAGCTGGTGGTAATTCCAGCCTTGGAATCGTATTGCTTTGGATGAGACCCTTCAGGGTTGTCAATGCGGCTTCTCTGTAGGCGGCTTGGTCGCCGCTGCCTCCCCAGAAGCCATAAAAGCCATTGGCTCTTCTGTCCCAATAGGGATTGTAGGGCATCATTGGCAAATAGCCATTGCCTTGACGCTTCATACCGTTATCGCCCAGGGTATTGTCCGAGCTCATGCGGGCGGCACGGTTTAAAGATATGGCGTCGTCGAGCTTGCGCATCAAGACTGGGTCTTTCAAATCAACCGGCTGGCCGGTCAGTGCTTGCCCGACTATACCTTTCATTGCCTGGGCCATATAAACGTCGGCCAGCCAAATCTTCAGATAAGGATTATCGGATGTGCGCACACCTTCTCTCAACGTGGTCTCAAGTGTATTGAGGCTTCTATCTGAGAGCCCTGACATGCGTTGATAATACTGAAATGCCGAAGCAGCGCCGTCTCGGTTCGGGTCTGTTTGTCGGTTGAAGTCGAGGAAACCGCCTGCGCCCTGGGTTTCAGCTGTCACGGTCTGCGAAATGTCTTTGTTATAAGCGATCATGACGTCGTTTCTAAGCTTGGTCAGATCGGTCGAATCTTTTGGTGTTGTGAGAAATTGAAGATTTGGCGGGAAATAGTGAAATTCCTTGGGTTTAGCCGTGCCGTCATTGAAATAAAAGAAGTAACCTTTGCTGTCTACCCAGGGTGTTATTTTCACTCCAGGCGGCATATCGGTGATTTTGAGATTGTCAAAGTCGCGGCTATGGTATTTGCCTGCATATGATAGTTTCTTATCAAAATCTTTGTCGTTATATGACAGTTCAAGGGTTTTGCCGGTTATGTTGAGAGCCAATCTTTCAGAGACTGGAGGCAAGGGTTGGTCGGCCGGTCTTACTATGGGCCTGTCCTGAGGCTGCACGGCTGGACGCTCTTGCTGCTGTTGCGGCTTCACTTCCGGTTTCTGACGCAATAAATCCAGCGGATCGCCCAGGGTCGGGCGCGGGCCTGTCCGTTTATCGCCGGTGACCAGGTCGAAGTTCGGCTCCGGCCTGCGGTTATTTTCTTGCGGATTATCTGCCAAGCTGAAGTCCCCTGCTTTTGACACTTACTTTTACAGCTATAGAATAGGCTAGCCTTGCTTCGAGCAGACGTCAATGTGGCGAATACGAAAGATTAGAAATGGCTAGGTGCTAGACTTTAGCCTTTCGAACTTGGTCGCCTTTGCGTCTGATTTTTTCATAATTGAGTCAGTCTTTGCCCCAAAAACAGTCCCTGCCAATAGCCAAAATATTCAATGGGGGCTTTTTGCTTTCCATTTTACTTTGGCAAAGTTCTATTCCTGTTCTATCCCAACCTGCTTTGCTGCGCTCTGAAGAATTTGTCAGTTTGAGGCAGACAGATAATGCTGGGCTTAGCGCCCGGTTCAATGAGCAAGAGCTGAATTCACCGGGTGAGACCTTTATTTTGGCTGTTGACGGCAAGCCGGTGCAAGAACTTTCACTAGATGAAATAAAGAGACTTCTAGACGGATCTTATGGTTCAACTTTGTCTTTAGAGTTAGCCGATTCTCTTGGCCAAACTGCCGTGAAAACTGTAGTTCGGCATCCATTGATAAAGCCTACTTTAGAAACTTTAGATCCATTTCTGTACTTTCAGAATCTGGACGGTGCAAATAATACATCCTTCGTCAATTTGCTTGAGTTGTCCTCAATCAATTCAGACATTATCGCTAAAGCTTCTTGCCGAAAGGCAATCGATTCTCTGCAGCAAGAAGACCTGCATTACTCAGTGGCATACTTCAATGCAGTTTTGTTGCTGCAAGCAAGTGGTGATTTTGCCGAAGCTGATAAGTATTTTGAGAAACTGCTTGCTGAAATGAACCACACGGGTGAACAGATAGAGCCTTCGACCTATTTTGCTGAACTGGTGCGCAATCTTCTTGCCCTAGGTAAAGTCAGCCAGGCCGAGAGGTTGTGCAGGAGTTTTCAGGTCAAAAGCAGAGAAAAAGCAAAAGACGATGGCAGCGCATACTATTCGCCTCAGTTTCTTGAACTGTCAGAACTTTATGCCAGTATTCCCACTAGTTCGGCTAAAGCCGCTGGTCTGGCATTGGCTAGAGAACTTGCAGGCAAAGTTTCATCTTCAAAGGCGGCAGTCTTTTCTGACGAATGGCTTCGCTTTGCTCAGATAATTCAGTCTTATGGCATGACCGAGAGCGCTCTCTTGATTTGTGCTCAATTAAACGCGAAGCCGATGGTTGATAGAAAGAACCTTTATTTGCTCTATTACAAAGCCAGATTAGAGGCTGAACTTGGTCTGTTTGCCGCTGCAGAAAATGAGCTTTTGAGTCTGAAAGAGCGTTTTACCAAACTTCCCGAGAAAGAGCGCCGACTGCTCGAACGGTTGCCGGCATTTTTCCCCCGACAGTCGGATCTTGATAGCGCTTTACTTAGCGTTGCTAAAAAGAAAATTCCAGCTGCACCGCCGCCACTTAAGCCGACTTCGCCCAGCTTCGACTATCCGTCCGATACATCGGGGCTGGTTCTGGCAAGAGACGCTCAACTTGCAATTGAGCAGCGAAAATATGACCAAGTCAAAATCATAACAAACAAACTTGTCTCAAAATTTGCTGATTCTCGGGCGGCAAAGTTAGGGCAAGCAATCAGACAGAATTATTTTGCCACTTGTATGCATCTGGCAAGAAGGTTGACCGATTGCGGTCAATTGACGCAGGCACGAGAACTTTTGCATAAATTGCAGCAAGTCTGTATAGCCAAGCAAGATCTTGATTATCGTCATGATATCTCTCTGCCGATGATTGCTTCCGAGTTTGCCTATATCAATTACAGAGAGACCGGAGATCCTTATTGGCAAAGCTTTTGGGGTGCTATTCAGGGCGGGCGGAAATCTAACTTTCGGGAAGCGGATTTTGATGAATCTAGAATTCAAAGGTCTTGTTCGAATAATCTACGTCATTTGGCTGTGGCTTTTCATCTTGCCGGCGACAGCAAGAGAGCGCGGCTCTTCATTGACGGAGCTTTGCAAGAAGCAGAAAAGACGCCTGATGCAAATGGGTTAAGTTTGCTATACACAGACGCTGCAAGAATCTATGCCTGCCAAAACCAAAAGGATTATTCTTTTGTGCGAGCGCTTTGCACCAAAGCCCTCGCTGATAAGCCAGATATAAATGAGCAGGTTGTCTATTCGCTTGCAGAACTATGCCGCACCCTTGATGCAAGGGGGCGCTCTCAAGAAGCTTTAGATATTTTGTTGGGGTATGAAAAGGTTATTGCAGCGGATGCTCGCGGTTGGATATGTGGGCCGTTGGATAGAGAAAAAGCCCTTTTGTATTTGAGATTGGGCAACAATCTAGCTGCACTTTCATCTCTAAAACAAAATTTTGAAGGTGAAACTTTGAGCTCCAGAGATAGTCTTTTGTCTGCGCAAATCTCAGAACGACTTGGCGATAGACATGCTGCTGCCGGTGCCTATTTGAATGCGGTGGGCCAAGCTTCTACTCTATCTGAGTTTGAGAAAGAGAAAATAATCAAGAAAGCAATCGCCCTTTGCCGAAGCGGCTCGAAGCTGGACACGCTTCTACTGGCAAAAGCTTATCTGGCATTAAGCGGGCTTGAATATGAGCGCAATGCCGACCTTTCTCTTTCTCTTAGAGAGAAAGCTTGTGAACTATTGCCCGATTCCGATCCGGAGAAGCCTCGATTGCTTGAGTCGATAGCTTGGCACAAGGGTTATTCAGCTGGTAGACAGAGCTCAACCAGGCAGGCTGTCGATAGACCGACTGCCGAGAGAGAGGCTCCAGACAAACTGCTTAGAGAGAGAATTCACTTGGCTAAAAGGGCTGTGGCAGCGGCATTGTCTCAGAAGGAAGGTGATGTCGTGCACTATTATCTGGCTCTGGCTTTGCTTGAGGCGCAAGGTGGTATTGTGGATGATGCCATCAAGCATGCCAGGCAAGCAATTGAGGCATACTCAGAAGCTGGCAAGAATGCCTATGCCAAGTGTGCAAAATATGAGTATTTGATTGATTGCAGGTTGCCCATGGCTTTGGTAGAGGCCGGTCGCTCCGAGCTGGCTACCTCTCTTCTGGACGAGGCCCAAGCCAAAGTAGACGCTTGCGCCGGTCTCGGCAGTTTGCCTGCCCAAATTCAGATGATGCATCGCTTTAGCTTTTATATGCGGCAGAATAATTTCTTGCGGGCCGAGCAAGTACTCGATAATTTTCTTGAAACCGATCTAAATCAAGGTTACTATGCACCACCTGAGCATGATGTCCACATATGTCGCGGTCCTGGTGACTATCCAGTGCAGTCAAGTCAGAGCCTCGTGGATGATATTCTTGATGTCATCGGCCACGCTGGTGGACAAGCGACTGGTGTATTCAAAATCAAGCTGCTAGAGAAGATTCTTTCGGCACAGAAAAAGCAGTTTGATCAAACTGACTATCGCATAGCCCTAACGCAATGCGCATTAGGTGCATGTCTGCAGTCTTGCGGCTTCAATGAAAGGGCTCTTACAACCTTTCAGTCGGCTATTGAAACAATGCATCTCTATGAAAATATGCACCATATTGCAGAGAAGGTAAATCCTGCATATTTTGCTGCTTTGCAGAAATTGCATAGATACACCGATATAGAATCATTCAAGAGAACCATTAATGACGATTGGAAATCATGGAAACGTAAGGCTAAATCTAGTTGGCGCCGTTGAGAGCGCTTTTACGTCTGGTATTTGCAGGTACTTGCCTTTGTTTCGGGTTTAAACTTCCTCGCAGCTGGGAATCTTTAGGGAAATTAGATTTAGGAAGCTCTATTTGGAAAAATTTGATGGGATGTAAAAATTGCCTTCAGCTAATGTAATTACTATTCACGACGCGCCAAAGAGAGTAATCAGTTTTCCGGCTGATACAGAGTTCGGAATTTTGGTGTTATACCCGCCAAAAATTGATCAGTTAATTCTGGATGACTTCATTTCTGTTCGAGACTTGACCTTGGGGCCTGCTAAAGGTCAAATGGAAGTGCCAACTAATGTGTTGGTAGGCCTCAAGCTGAGCCGGGCCGGCTTACCAAACTTAAGAAAGAGTATTATCTATGGTTTTGACGTCATCAACTTTGAGGGACTGTGGGATCTCGCTGCAGAAGATATAGAAGCAATTCTTGAAATGTCTAATTTGTCGTCGGTGCGAATGGAACGGATGGCGAATGACAGAGTGCTGGACGTTGTGGCGAAGCTTACTGAATTAAGACACTTAGACCTGAGTAATAGCGCAATTACAGATGAAGGTTTGGCCAAGCTGGGCAATCTGATCAATCTGGAAGAACTTAATTTGGCTGGTACTGCCATTGACGGGAGCGGTTTGCTGGCTTTGTCTGGTTTGAAGAAGCTGGTTAGGCTGGACCTATCGCGCACCAGACTGAATGACGAGGCGTTGCCGTTTGTCACAGCCTTTCATTCTCTAGATCGTCTGGACGCGAGTTATACAAAGGTTACCGATGTTGGATTGAAGGTACTGAAGTTGATGCCTTCTTTGCAGCAGATCGGACTAAGGGAAACAAAAGTCTCGCCCCACATAAGGGAAGTGAAGAATTTTAAGGCACTAAGGGTACCAGAGCAAGTTGATGTTACGCTAATGTCAGGCTATGCGGGCTTTACTAGAAAGTTTTTCAGCATTCTTGAAAGTCTCAATAGTGGAAGCAATTTCGTTGCTTCCCCCTTATCGGTGTTTCTGATTTTGCACATGCTTGCTCATGGTGCCGCCGGTGCCACCAAAGAAGCCTTTCAAGCGGCCCTTTACGCTGGTTGTGGATCTCTGCCGTCGGCAGAAGCTGCCACTAGTCTTTTGCGAGAGCTGGAAGGTCTCAATGATACAGTCAAAATCTGGATCGCCAATTCGATTTGGCTATCCAGTTCATTTGTGATCAATTCTGATTTTGAGGAGCTGGTAAGACAAAGATATGGAGCTGTTTTCTCGGCTATGCATTCGGACTCAAGTCAAGCTCTCGCTATACTGAACAAATGGGCGGAGGACCAGACCGAGGGGCTTTTGTCTGAGGTATTTACCGAGGCTGATACTGAGGCTATGATGTTATTGGCCAATGTCGTTTATTTCAAAGGACTTTGGCTCGATCCATTTTCATTTGATGGGACCAGACCAAGAGACTTTTTTCTCGCTAATGGTCGCGTCAAAGAATGCAAATTTATGCATACTGACGGGTTTTTCGATTATCTCAGTTGCCCAGGCTTTGATTGCATTAGTTTGCCTTATCAGGGTGAACGTGTGCAGATGCACTTCTTTCTTCCTCAGAAGAATCTTAGTCTGAGCCAGTCTATTGATTTTCTCAAAGTCAATTGGAGTCGAGTTTTTTCTGAGCTAACGAAGAAGGAAGGCAGTCTGGCTTTGCCTAAATTCAAGATTGACATAGAAGTCGATCTCACGGCTGCCTTTGAACATCTAGGTCTTTCTATTCTTCTCAGCGATGAACACTGCAGCCTGCCCGGTCTCAGTCCGCCCGCTCTGGATTACAATCTGTATGTAGCTGCAGCAAAGCAAAAGGCTTACTTGAAGGTTGATGAGAAGGGGACTGAAGCGGCTGCTGTCACAAAGGTTTTGATGATGTCTGGGGCAGGCATGCCCGAAGAGAATCCCGACAAGTTCAACCTTACTTTCGATCGACCTTTCTTTTTTATCTTGAGAGACAGTATCACTGGTCTAGTCTTGTTTAATGGGGCTGTTGAGAACCCTGAAATTTAGACTTCATACAAGTTCTGTAATCTTTCTTTCTAACTTTCTATCTTGCTGCTTGCAATTGCATTTGAGCAATTTTGACTTTTGACAGCCCACCGTCTACGGCAAGAACTTGTCCTGTAATCCAGCTGCTTTCTTTGCTCAGAAGCCAGGCGATAGCCTGGGCTATATCAGCTGCTTCCCCAAGCCGACCGAGTGGATGCATAGACAAGGAAGCCTGGCGGCTATTTTCATTGCTTGTCACAGACTTAGTCAACTTGGTTTGCACCAGACCTGGTGCTATGCAGTTAACTCTAATTTTTTGTCTAGAGTAAGATGCGGCAGCTGCCAGCATCAAACCTTCTATGCCGGCTTTGGCGGCTGAGATAGCTTCGTGGTTTGCCAAACCTATGCTGGCTGCCGCCGAAGATACCAGCACCACAGAGCCGCCTTCTTTTCTCATCACTTTACCGGAAGATCTGACGCAGGCAAAAGCCGAATTTAAATTGGCGGCGATTACATTACTGAATTCTGCATAACTTGTTAGATGAGCGGGTTTGAGCAGCAGGCTGCCGACGCAATTGGCGGCCCCATCTAGGCGTCCGAATTCCTGCAGTGTCTTCTCGAAGCACTTATCAACTTCATCAAAATTGCTCGCGTCAAGCTGAAAATGGCTGCAACCTGTTTCACTAGATAGCTCTTCCAGCTTCTCTTGGTCTTTGCCAGCTGCCATGACCTTAGCGCCCTTTTCAGACAGGAGACGACAAAGGGCAGAGCCTATGTCGCCGGTGGCGCCCAGTATCAGATATGCTTCATGGCTATTGTTTGCTGAATTCAAGGTCAAAT
Source organism: Candidatus Obscuribacterales bacterium (assembly GCA_019745415.1). Taxonomy (GTDB): domain Bacteria; phylum Cyanobacteriota; class Vampirovibrionia; order Obscuribacterales; family Obscuribacteraceae; genus Obscuribacter. The sequence continues at coordinate 34,465 of JAIETF010000066.1, forward strand.
TGCACCTACCCTTCGGATTCCTGACGGATCTGTTTTTGACGAGAGATAATGTTTCCAAATTAGTGTCAAATGATGAACTGGTTGTGAACAAAGCGTCTTTCGAATTGAGACCTAGGGATTGTTGTTCGAGCTTTAGGTAGACGTACCTTCAGGTATAATTTTGCAGAGCTAAGGTGGTAAAGGCAGGCGAACGCGTGACAGTTGGCAGAAGAGAGCGAAAGAAGGAAGAAACTCGGAGAGCAATTCTGTCTGCTGCGGCAAATCTTTTCAGCCAGCGCGGTTACGAGGCTTCTTCTATCGATGAGATTGCTGAAGCAGCTGATGTAGCTAAAAGAACCCTTTATAATAATTTTGAATCTAAAGAGCAGATTGTTTTAGCATTGCGATGCCAATATTTCGAAGCTCTTATCGAGAAAGCAATTGAGCAGGCTGAGAGTGCTAAGTCACCGCTTTCTGTTGTCGAGGGCTTCGTGGTCGATAGTGTTCGTTGGACATTCGAACAACCAGAGCTTGCTAGAGTTTTGTTCCGTGACGGTTCAATGCTTCCGCCTCCGCCCAAGTTTGGTCCTGATAATTCTATTCAGCTACCCATGCCGCCTTTTGTGCATCGTTTGTTGGAATTGGTGCTTCTCTGCCAGAAGAAAGGGGAGCTTAGAACCGATGTCGAGACTGAATTTTTGGTGCACCTTATTGGCTTTATTATTGTCTACACCAACTTGCAGACCTTTGGTAATGCCAGCGAGAAAGCCTCGGTAAAGCTTGCTAGAAGCTGCTTCCATGCTTTACTTGAAGGGCTTAAAGCTTAAGAATAGAAACGGCGGCCCTTATTACTTCAGTCGAAGCTCCATCATTACTTCATCTAGATAGACAAAATTTTCTTCCTTGCTGAGTCGCAAAGCCCGCTCTTCTCGTCCATATGCTTTGAAGCCTAGTCTTTCATAGAGCCGTATTGCCGGCTCGTTTCCCTCTGATACGGTCAGTTGAATTGCTTCCACATCGACATCGCTTTTGACTTTGCTGATTAGTCCTTGCATCAACTTCGCTGCCAGTCCTTTGCCTCTTTTTGTCGGTGTGACATAGACACCCCAAATTACACCTTTGTGTTCCAATTTTTTACCCTTGCGTCTAAAAAATCCGCCCATGGCACAGATATCGCTGCCATTTTCGTCTAGTATCGCCAGAACAAAACGATTGCTTTCTTTCTTGATTTGCCCGCGCAAAAATTGATCACTCTCATTGAGAAAATCATCGAGAGAGGCACCGAATGCTTCCGGTGCCTTTGCTAAAGCTTCACCACGTAATTTTTTGAAGCGTGCAAGACCCAGGTCATCATCATCCAATACAAGTAATTCCATTTGAATTTGCACCCGCTTTAATCTAGTCTCGAAAGAAAAGAAGGGAACTTGCGCTCCCTTCTTTCTCAGTTTTTACCGTTTTTCGGTACGCTTATTGATCCGTCTAGACGTATTCTTTTTTCTCTACTTCAGCTTTCATTTTTTCAACAAAATCTGAAAGCTTCATAGAGCCAAGATCACCCTGGCGGCGATGTCTCACTGCCACAGCGTCGCCTTCCACTTCTTTGTCGCCGATTACCACCATATATGGTGTCTGTTGCATCTGTGCTTCTCTGATGCGATAGTTGATTGTTTCACTACGTTCATCGAGGTGCACGCGCATATCTAGATCGGTGAGAGCTTTGGCTGTTTTTCTAGCATGCTCTTGATGGCGATCTGAGATCGGTATGACAGCTACCTGGGTCGGCGCCAACCAAAGCGGGAAGGCTCCGGCATAGTGTTCGATTAGTCCGCCGCAGAAGCGTTCCATCGAACCTAGCACGGCGCGGTGCACCATGACTGTATGGTGCTTGTTGCCGTCTTCGCCGACATAGTTGACGTCAAAACGCTCTGGCAGGTTGAGGTCAACCTGCACAGTCGGTCCTTGCCATTCACGTCCGATGGCGTCAAAAAGTTTGACGTCGATCTTCGGTGCATAGAAAGCCCCGCCGCCTTCGTCCACTTCATAGTCCATGCCGCGTTTCTGCATGGCGCGCTCAAGCGCGCCTGTAGCCATTTCCCACTCTTCGTCGGTACCCATCGCCTGGGCCGGCTTGGTAGCCAGATAGGCTTTGTATTTATAGCCGAAGGTGGTCATAAGAGCGTCAATCAAATCAAGGATGCCTGAAATTTCACCCTCTAACTGTTCTGGGGTGCAAAAGATGTGCGAATCGTCTTGTGTAAATCCGCGCACTCTCAACATGCCGTGCAAGACGCCGGAACGCTCATAGCGATAGACAGTGCCCAGCTCTGCCATTCTGATTGGCAAGTCGCGATAACTACGCAGTTTAGATTTGTAGATCATGATGTGACCGGGACAGTTCATCGGCTTGGCGCGATAGGCCTGACCGTCGATATCCATCGGCGAATACATGTTCTCTTTGTAGTTTTCTAGGTGACCGCTTATCTCATATAAGTGCTCGCTGGCAATGTGCGGTGTATAGACAAACTGATAGCCGCGTCTTCTGTGTTCGGCGCGCCAATAGTTTTCGATGCAGTCGCGCACGGTGGCCAAATTGGGATGCCAAAAGATGAGACCCGGTCCCACTTCTTCGTGGGTCGAGAAAAGATCCAGCTGTTTGGCCAATTTGCGGTGGTCGCGCTTTTCGGCTTCTTCCAGCTTGTGCAGATAGTCTTCCAGATCTTTCTTGGTCCAAAAGGCTGTGGCATAAATGCGTTGTAGCTGTTCTTTATGCTCATCGCCGCGCCAGTAAGAACCCGAGACTTTCAAGAGTTTGAAAGCCTTGATTAGCCCGGTTGAGGGCAGGTGTGGTCCACGGCAGAGGTCGTTCCATATTGTGTTGCCGTCTTTATCTTGCATCAGATAGAGAGTCGGGTTATGGTCTCTGTGCTCGCGCAAAAGCTCGGCCTTAAACTTCTCGCCTTGGCTCTCGAACTCTTTCAGTTGCTTGTCGACATCAGTAATGTTATAGCGCACCAGCCTTTGTTTGGCTTCGGCTATTTTCTTCATTTCGGCTTCGATGTTGGCTAGATCTTCGGTTGAGAGTGAATGATCTTTGATTTCAAAGTCGTAATAGAAGCCATTGTCGATGGTCGGACCGATGGCTATCTTTGCCTGGGGAAAGAGCTTTTGCACAGCTTGAGCCATGACGTGGGCGGTACTGTGTCTCAAAAGCTCTATCGACTGCGGATCGTCTGCGGTGAGGATTTTTACTTCCATGCCATCGGTGAGGGGAGTGTATAAATCACTCAGTTCGCCGTTTATTGAAAGACCCACAGCTTTGCGGAAGAGACCCTCGCTGATTTCTTTAGCCAGGTCGGCTCCGGTTTTGCCCTGGTCTAGTGTTTTTTCACTGCCGTCGGGAAGCTTAATCTTGACCTGTGTATTGACTGACATATGTACCGTCCTTTCTGAATGCTCGGCATCTACAAACTGCCGAACTGGTTAGTCTGTCAATTTTATCAAGAGATCAGAGCTTGAACTCGTTTTCAAGTTCTTCTATGAAGTTGGCAATTCGCTTTTGGTCTGTGAAAAACCTTACCCCTAGAGCATCCCAGCGGTAAATACCGGTCTCAACATTCCCGGCATCGATAAAGCACTCAACCCTATATGAGCCGGCGCTTACCTCAAGGGCAAGCTCAAAAGACGGCTCTGCCGGCTCGAAGAGAACGCGGTTCTTTTTGCCGTCGATTAGGTCTTTCAATTGTCTGGTCAGGTGGTTGATTTCGTCTTGGGGTTTGCGGCAAAGCACATAGGCATTGGCCACGGTTTGAATGTCTAATACAGCCTCTGCTAGGTCCTTGTTGGTTTTATGGGGGGTTGCGCTCATTCCAGCTGTGGCGTCTTTAGCTAATTGATTGGCATCGGTGGTATGCCTGGCCAGAACATCATCCATACTCAGTCGTTTTTCCGGGTCGAAGTCTGAGGCGAAAGAAAGCGCCCTATCTCCGCTTGTCAGGGTTAGTTCGATGTGCTGCCATTGCTGCACTTCTTTGACCAGGTCAACTTCCTGAAATGAGCGGGCTTTGATGGTAAAAGCCGAGATATATTCTTCGTCTTCGCAATAAAGTGTAGCCATTTTATTTTCCTATACAAAAGTTGGCGAATACTTCGGTCAATATTTCTTCGGTGACCACCTGACCAGAGATGGCGTCAAGGGCATCCACCGCCAGGCGCAGGTCGCTGGCTAGGCAGTCTTGGGGCAGCCCGGCTTGGGCGCTTTCTGTTAGACGGCTAAGCGATTCAACCGATTTGAGGCAGAGAGCGCCTTGTCTTTCATTTAGCGAGGCTGAAATCTCTTTGCGGGAATTGTCGAAGAGGGCGAAATTCTCAATGACATCTTTGAATGCTTCAATACCATCGCCGCTCAGGGCCGAGATCACAGTGGGTCTGCCCAGGCTGCCTGAGATTATTTTCTCGTCTTGGATTTTTGCGATGGAATTCTCATCAAGCAGGTCGGACTTATTGACCGCTACAAAATAGGGGCGGTCGAGCTCCCTTAATCGCTCGGCCATAAGAGACTCTTCGCCTAAGGTTCCTGGCTCTGTGCCGTCAAGCAATATACAGGTCAGGTCTGCTTCTTCTGCCGAGCGCGTGGTGCGCTCAATTCCTATTTTTTCCACCAGGTCTTCAGTATCTCGTAAGCCGGCGGTATCTATAACTATTACCGGGATTCCTCTAATATCGACTGGTTCTTCGATGCTGTCTCGGGTTGTGCCCGGTATGTCGGTCACTATGGCTCTTTCAAAATTGAGCAAACGGTTTAGCAGGCTTGATTTGCCAGCATTGGGTCGGCCGATGATGGCTAGTTTGAGCCCGTCTCTAAGGAAACGACCGGACCGGGCGGTTTCTGCCAAGTCTCTCAATTCTTGCAGGCTCTCATTAATGATCGGCTCTAGGTCGGCTAAGTCGAGGTCGCCCACTTCTTCCGGAAAGTCAATGCCGGCCACGATGCGAGTGTAGAGTTCCATGAGGCGACTTCTAATCTCTTTTATGCGCTTACCCAGATGCCCTTGCAAAACAGAGAGGGCAAGATGGCTTTGTCTCTCGGTTTTACAGTGAATTACATCAAGCACGGCTTCGGCCTGGGTTAAATCCAAGCGACCGGCAAGAAATCCTCTTTTAGTGAATTCGCCCTTTTCGGCTAGTCTCGCCCCTTGGGTCATAACCAAGTTCAGTATTTCGCGGGTCACCACCGGTGAACCATGACAGTTGATTTCGACAAGGTCTTCACCGGTATAGGTGTTCGGACCTCGATAGGTGACCACCACGACTTCGTCGACAATTCTCCCTTCACGTAGGGGATCTTTGATATATCCGATGTAGGCCCGGTGTGATTCGGGTACAAAATTATTTTTTGAATCAGAGACGGTCGTCTTGTTTCTTCTTTCGCTGAAAATTTTTCCAAGTATGGCGAAGGCTCTCTGTCCCGAAACCCTTACTATGGCTATGGCTCCCACTCCGGGGGCGGTTGAGATGGCGGTGATTGTGTCTTCGTCGAACATGCTTTTAGGTGCTTTTTGTAGACTGATTCCAGAGAAAAAATCAGACTAGCACAGTCTAAAGTACTTGAACTAAATAATTGGAGTTGGTAGTATCTCCGATCGCAAAAATCTTAGCGAAACTATGTTTCCGCCAGCTTAGGACAAACAGCATGAACAAAGCAGAACTAATCACTGAAGTGGCAAAAGCCACCGGACAAACCAAGCTGAACGTTCACAATGCAGTTGCCGCAATGCTCCACACGCTGACTTCATCGTTGGCCAAGGGCGAGCGCGTAACTCTTGTAGGCTTCGGCACTTTCGAGCGTCGTCAAAGACAAGCTCGTTATGGCGTCAATCCCCAGAATCCCAAGGAAAAGCTCAAGATCAATGCTGCCAAAGTGCCGGTCTTCAGAGCTGGTCAGGAACTTAAAGATGTGGTGGACGGCAAAGCCAAACAGGCTCCCCTACCCAAGGCCGTAACTGCTGAGCCGAAACCGGCTAAGAAAGCTGCTGCCAAGCCGGCCAAAAAAGCTGCCGCTAAAAAATCGGTTGCTAAAAAGCCTGCTGCCAAGAAAGCCGCATCCAAAGCTGCTCCTAAAAAAGCCGCCAAGAAACCCGTCGCTAAGAAAAAGCGCCGCTAATCTAGCAAAATAGCTTGGAAGTTCTAGAAAAGAGGAAGTTTATGCTTCCTCTTTTCTTTTATTAGCAAGCTTGGTTAAAAGCCAGATGCTGATCAAATTAATGACCATATGACAGATCATCGGCGTGAGCAGGTTGCCTGTCTTTACTTTGAGATAGCTCATCAGCATGCCCACCAGCCCTGCCCAGGCTGCATAAGGAAAGTAGTAGAGGCGGGGAAAATGAGCCAAGGCAAAGCAAAGATTGGCGTTAAGTGAACCAACTTTGGCTTCCAATACCCCGCGAAAGAAAATTTCTTCGCTTACCCCTGAGATAAAGGCGAGAAAGCAGACCTTAAAGAGGGTCATGCCACCGAAGAGGGGCATCATTTCTCGAAAGATCAGGTCTCTAAAGGAACGAAAGAGATAGATATTGTTTTTTGGGTTGAGGCTGAAAATCATCAATATTATGTTCAGACATGAGACTGCGAGCCCGGCGCAAAGACCATAGCTTAATGTTTGGCGAAGAACTTCAGCGCTGAAAGGGTTGTCGAGGTAAAGGGCCTTGCTGTCAAAAGAAGCTAGATTGAGCCATAGGGTCGAGAGTAGCAAAAGACCAGTCTCAACAAGCACAGTCATTATAAATACTGTGTCTGCATTAAAAGATGACGGTATTTCTATCAGATCGTCTTCATTGTTGTCCGGCTCGTTCTGATTTTCGGGCTCGTTTTCATTATCTGGAGGTTCAGGCAAGCACCACCTCCGGCTTTAGAAGTCCGTCTTCTGTAAGTGAGGCAACTCCCAGCGCTTCATGCTCAGAGTTAGACAATAAAAAGTATTGAGATTCATGCTGGTCAAATTGAGGACTCTTTATTTTTTGTCCTTGGCAAAAGCGGCGCCTCAGGTCAGGGTCTTCTACTGCTAGTATCGGTAGACCTACTCTCTCAATGGGTAAGAGAGGCATTGTTTCGCCGCGCTCCTTTAGTTCATCTAGGCTATGGCAGTCACTTTCTTGGAAAGCACCGGCAGTGGTGCGGCGTAGCTGGTCGAGACAAGCTCCGCAACCAAAGTGTTCGCCAAGGTCTCTTGCAATCGACCTGATATAAGTGCCGCTGGAGCAGTGAATTTTAAGTGAGATTCTGCTTGCTGTTTCGTCATGGTCGTTACTGGTGAGATCAAGGCTTTTGAGCCTGATATCGTATATGGTGACATGTCGTTTCTTGACGTGGGTCTCTAATTCTGCGTGTTTGATTTCGCCGCTTCGCGCTAGATCATAAAGGCGGCGGCCGTTAATATGAATGGCACTGTAGAGCGGCGGCATTTGCTCGATGCTGCCCTGAAAGTGCGAAAGCGCCCGACTGATGTTTTCTTTTATTTGGTCTTTCAACTTTGAGTCGAGTGGCTTCTTTTCTAAAACTTCGCCCTCTATGTCATCTGTGGCTGTCACTGTTCCCAGCAAGACGCCGGCATCGTAAGTTTTGTCGTCTTTGAGAAAACGCAAAAGTCTAGTTGCTTTTCCCACGGCCAGAATCATGACGCCGGTGGCCATCGGGTCTAGGGTGCCGGAATGACCGATTTGCTTTTGTTTGAGAGCGCGCCTTGCTATAGCTACGACATCGTGCGAAGTCATGCCTGCCGGTTTGTCTATACAGAGAAAACCGTGCCGCTCCGTTTTGGCTTGAGGTCTTTCAGACTTCACCGCGAGAAATTTTGCCCAGTAGGTCTGCTACTTTAGAGCCCCGTTCCAGAGAATCATCCAGTTTGAATGAAAGCTCCGGTGCAAAGCGCAGTTTCAGTCTGCGGCAGATTTCTCCTCTTATATAGCCGGCTTGCTCGTTCAAGGCATCCATAATCGCCTGTCTATCGCCCTCACCAAAGATTGAAACAAAGACTTTGGTGGCGCGCAGATCGGGTGAGCACTCTACATCAGTAATTGAAATTAGGCCAGAAACCGATAGACGGGGATCTTTCAGATCTCGTCTGATCATTTCAGCCAGTTCTTTCTTTATTGACTGGGCTACGCGTAATGCTCGTTCTGCGGTCATTTAGGATAATTCTCTTTTTGTTTCTTGCACGATGAAGCTGTTGATTTTGTCGCCAATCTGCAGGTCAGAGAACTTATCGAAGCTCATACCGCATTCAAAGCCTTGCGCCACTTCTTTGGCATCGTCTTTGAAGCGTTTTAGGGTATCGAGTTTGCCTTCGTGGATAACCTGCCCATTGCGTTCGATGCGAGCAATGGAACCACGCTGCACCTTACCGCTCAACACCATACAACCAGCGATCATCAGACCTTTGCCGACTTTGAATATCTGTCTGACTTCGGCCTGACCTATTTGTACTTCTTCCTTGATCGGCTTGAGTAGACCTTGAATGGCGCTCGTAATATCATCGGTGATTTGATAGATGATGCTATAGGTTCTGACATCGACCCCGTTGGCTTCGGCAACACGGGCGCCGTTTTGGTCGGGCTGCACATTGAAGCCGACGATGATGGCATTGGAAGACGCCGCCAGGTTAACGTCGTTTTCAGAGATGTCACCAGAGGCGGTGCGGAGTACACGGGTCTGGACTTCGCTTGAGCTGAGTTTGCGAATCGAGTCGGCAATGGCTTCGGCTGTACCTTGTACGTCGGCCTTGACGATAATATTCAGCTCTTTCACTTCACCGCTTTCCAGCAAGTCGTGCAGTGATTCGAGGGTGACGTGGTGCTGAGGTCCTTTGGCTTCGCTCTGCTTGTGCAGTTCAGCCAGCATTTTGGCGCCTTGGGCATCGTCTACCACTTCAAAGCGGTCTCCAGCCAGAGGCACTTCATCTAATCCAAGCACTTCCACCGGCATAGAAGGTCCGGCGGCTTTCACCCTTTGACCACGGTCATCGAACAAGGCTCTAACGCGACCGCACTTGCTGCCGGCGACTATAAAATCACCTTCGCGCAGAGTGCCGTTTTCTACCAAGGCTGTGGCAACGGCACCTTTACCTCGACTCAACTCGGCTTCGACAATGACGCCTTCAGCTGGCTTCTCAGGGTTGGCTTTTAATTCAAGAATGTCGGAAACCAGCAAGATCATCTCAAGCAGGTTGTCCAAGCCGATTCTCTTTTTGGCCGAAACTTCCACAGTAACTGTGTCGCCGCCATATTTTTCAGAAACCAGGTTGTGGTTCATCAGCTGGGTGAGCACACGTTCAGGATCAGCACCTGGTTTGTCGATTTTGTTGACGGCAACTATGATCGGCACGCCGGCTGCCTTAGCGTGGTCGAGAGCTTCAACTGTTTGCGGCATGACTCCATCGTCTGCGGCGACCACCAAGATGGCTATGTCGGTCACCTTAGCGCCGCGGGCGCGCATGGCGGTGAAAGCTTCATGACCCGGTGTGTCCAAGAAGACAATCTGTCGCATGTGGCCTTCTTCATCGGGCACTTCCACGTGATAGGCGCCGATATGCTGAGTGATGCCTCCATGTTCAGAGTCTGTAAGGTTGAACTTAGTTTGTCTGATGGCATCGAGCAAGCTTGTCTTACCGTGGTCGACGTGACCCATGATTGTGACCACCGGCGGTCTGGTGACCAGGTTGGCTTTGTCTTCTTCCGAAAGCTCAACTAGTTTTTCTTCTTTCGCTTCTTGCACTTCTTCAGAAAGTACTTCGTACTCCATCTCAATTGCCAGTTCGCGAGCCAGCTCTAGTTCAACCATCTGGTTGACGGTGCGCATCACGCCTTTCATGAAGAGGCGTTTGATGATTTCGGTCTCTGCTACAGCCATCTTGCCGGCTAGTTCTTGCACGGTAACTGAAGTGTTGAGAACGATAGACTTTGGCACTTCCACAACAGCAGCGGCCGGTCTAACTTTCTCTTCTTTCTTTTGCCCGTGACGATCGGCAGCGCCCGGTCTGTGCGACTTGGGCGGGCGAGGCGGGGTGGCGCGCATAGAGGGCGCGGCAATTCTTATCGGTACCGATGGGGTCATGGGTCTGACTGCTTGACCTTTCAAATCTGCGAGTTCGTCTTCCACGTCTTCTTCAACAAAATCGACGCGTTTTTTGCTGTGACGATTGTCTGGTTTGTCTTCTTCTTTCTTGTCGCGAGAGCGATCTTTATCTTTCGACTTAGGAACTTCTTGCTCTTTGGCGGCAGGTTTGATTTCTTCCTCCACTTTTTTAGTTTTAGGAGGTTGATCTAGCTTACGAATAACACGGGGCGCATATTTAGAACCGTCCGACCATTCGTCTCCGGTGGCTCTAATAATGGGCTCCATTTCTTCAAAGGGAGTATCGGCAGTGCTCTCTTTTCTCTTTTCTTCTTCTCTTGAAAGAGGTTGATTGCTCTGCCTGGCTTCTGGTCTGAGCGGCGCCGCTTGTCTGTTTAGCACTTCGCCGCCTCTGTTTTGCTGACCATGTGTCGCTTGTGCGCCAGGTTGCGCTTGAGTTTGACCTTGAATATTCTTCTGGCTAGGTGCAACGCCTGTGACACCAGGCTTCGCTTGGGCTTCAATAGGTTTGCTCGGTGCGGCTTGACTCTCGCCGGCAACGGGCTGTTCGCTTTCGGAAGCCGGTTGAGCTTGTCCTGCTGCAGTGCCGCTGGGCGCTTGCGCTTGGCTGGCTTGACTTGCTTGTGCTGTTTGAGCTGATTGTGCTGGTTCGCTTGCGGCGCTTGCTTGTGGCGCTTGGCTGGGTTGGGCTTCTGTCGAAGCTGCCGGTTCGATTGTTTCTGGTTCGGCTGGCGGTTCAACTGGGGTCTCAGCCGGGCGATCTGGACGATAGCGGGATAGTACACGGGGCTTGACTACCGGGGCTGGCTCCGGCGGCGGTAAAATCTTGCTGGCTTTGGCGGCGCCGGCTGCCGGTTTTTCTTGGGGTTTGCCTGCTTTGGCGGTCTTTTTCTCTTCGCCGCCTTTCTTCTTCTTGTCGATGGCGGCAATGAGCTGCCCTACCGCATGCTTGTCGATAGTGCTTGAATGGCTCTTGATGTCGTAGCCCAGTTCGCGCAAAGTCGTGATGATATCCTGGTTTGCCAGATTCATCTTGCGTGCCAACTCGTAGATTCGAACTCTATCGTCCATTCAGTCCTCTCCGTATCCTTCAGTATTTTGGCACGTTTTTGCCCTATTTGAGCACTCAAACCGCAGCGCCTCGATAAGTTGTGCTTCAAGCGGCCAGGTTAGCCGCCTGTGCCCGCTCACGCCCTTTTTTTTGCGGCCTTCAATGGCGGCCTTCAACTTTGTAGTGTTTATCACGCTTTCAAAGCATTTCTCTTGCGGGCAGAAATAAGCTGAGCGGCCGAGCAAATGGCTCGACCGCTCTTCCTGTGTGCCTTTCTTGATGTTAAGAGCTAAGGCTCCTGTTCTGAAATCAAACGTTACACGCACAAGCTCTTCCCTCGGCTTGACCTGTCGGCAAGCAACGCACAATCTGAGATTCTGAGACTTGTGGGTTTCGTTTCTTTTCAATTAGCTGGTTAACTCGTCAAGGGCTTGGTTCATGCTGCGGAATGAGCCTCCGGCTTGGCTTTCCGACTTGATGTCGATTTTCCAGCCGGTGAGTTTGGCTGCCAGTCTGACGTTCTGACCGCCTCTGCCGATGGCTAGCGAAAGCTGATCGTCGGGAACGATCACTTCAGCTCTTCTGCCGCCGTTTTCTGGCGAATCGTCATAGAGCGCTACAGTGGTGATACGAGCCGGTGATAGCGAGTTGGAGATGTAATCGACCGGATCGGTAGAGTAACGAATCACGTCGATTTTCTCGTTGCGCAGTTCGGCGACTACGTTTTGAATACGCACGCCTCTGGTACCGATACAGGCGCCGACCGGGTCGACATCGGCATCTTCAGAGTGAACAGCAATCTTGGTACGATAGCCGGCTTCGCGGGCGATAGATTTGATTTCGACTGTACCGTCTTCAATTTCAGGCACATATAGTTCGAAAAGTTCGCGCACCAGTTCTTGGTGGGCTTGCGAAACGATTATCTGAGGCACCTTGCCGGTTTCGCGCAGTTCAAGCACATAAACCCTGACGCGGTTGCCAACGCGATAGGTCTCGCCCGGCAGCTGTTCGCGGCTGGGCATGCAGCCTTCCACACGACCAAGGTTGACAATGACGTTGTTGCGCGAATTGCTGATTACTTCGATACGCTCGATTTGACCAGTGGTGCAGCTGCCTTTGCGGGCATCGAACTCTTTCTTGATTAAATCTTTTTCTGCTTCACGCAGACGCTGGGTGATGAGCTGCTTGGCTGTCTGGGCGGCAATACGACCAAATTCAGAAAAGTCGGCCGGTGTCACTTCGATTTCAAGCACTTCGCCGACTGTGACGTCGGGAATGAGATCTTGGGCGTCTTTCAGTCCGATTTCGTGGTATTCGTTCGAAACTTTTTCCACAACTTCTTTGGGGGCGAAGATACCGATCTCGCCGGTTTCGGTATCAAAGATTGCTCTGACGCCATCGACATCGTGGTCCGGCACCTTCTTCTTGTAGGCTGCCACAATGGCGTCGCAAACGTAGGCAATAAACTCTTCCTGCGGAATATTTCTCTCTCTCTCCAGCTCCTCGGCTGCTTCGAGTAGTTGGCTGCCTATGTTTATCACTTTTACCTCCCAGCCCTTGGGGCCTTAGTTTGTTATTTGGTTGTATTGAGATCGACTGCTTCGTCGTCTCTGTGCTCTATTGCTGCTTTTGAAAGGTCAGCGTAGAGCTTGATCAGTGAAAGATTTTTGACCGCTGTGGTCAGTTCATTAACTGCCTCGACTGCAATCTTGGCTTTGGCTTTGCCTTTTGGTTGTTTGGCCTGGGGCGCGACCGGCAATTCTCTCAAGTCGTGCAGGGTTAATTTGGCGTCTTTGCCGCTTGCTTCGGCTTCGTAGGCGCCCAGCTTGGCTAAGAAGTGTTGACCAAAACCACCTTGGCCGACATCGCTCTTGGCTTTGATTTCAACTGTATTGCCCTGGAAAATGCGAAATTCTCTTTCGGTCTTTAGCACTCGCTCAAGCCCCGGGCTTGCCACATCGAGCACATAAGAGCCGTGCAAAAGTGCCGGTAACTCTTTCATGTTCTCTAATCTGTTTTCCAGTTCGCGGCTTACTACTTCGCAGTCGGAAAGTCCGATGCGCCCGCCCGGCTTGTAAATTGTAATTTCTAAAATGGTCTTGCGTCCCTGCTGTCCAAAGTGCGCATCTACCAGGGTAAAGCCCAGCTCATTGGCGGTTGCTTCTGCTACTTCGGTGATTAACTTGAGGGCTTGGTCGGGACTTTTGCTGTTTGGCATCTAAATAAATTGCAAATTGGGTTATCAGTAAACAAAAAAATGCCGTAGGCTAAGCTCTAGCCTACGACTGAATTCCTTAACGCGGCATAATAGCACAGTTGTATTGGTCAATTTGAGAAATGACTTTTAATTGTCGGTTTAATTAAGGATTCGTCATTTGGATATTTATTTTCATAACAGGCAAAGACGCTATAGCGTCGACATGGCTGAATTTGAGGCAGACTGCCGCGCTGTGGCGGAAGCTCTGACTAGCTTATTCGGCTCCGATAAGAAAAGACGGGGCGAACATGAGGCTCTCTGCCAAGGCGAGCTGTCTTGTGTGCTGGTCTCTAATCGGCGCATTGCCGAGCTGAACGGTCTTTATAGAGGTATAGACAAAGCCACCGACGTGCTCAGTTTTTCTCTGGAAATGAAAGATGAAGAAGGTTGGCAGCTGGGCGAACTCTATATAAGTGTTGAAAGGGCAGCCGCCCAAGCAGAAGAATATGGACATTCTTTGCGGCGTGAGATGGCTTTCTTGTTTGCTCATGGTCTTTTGCATATTTTGGGCTTCGACCACGAGACCCCGGCCCAGGAAAAGGTAATGTTTGGTTACCAAAACAAAATATTAGATGAGGTCGGCATTAAAAGATGAAGGTTGTCAAGTAAAATGCCTATGGGAGCTTTAGACCTTTAGACTCTAATAGGTAGAATCAGCCGGTGACACTGGAAAAGAACAAGAGTGAAATTGGCTCGACCGAGCCTGGTTCTAGAGAACCAGGTCTTGCACCGCCCGCCGACGCTGAAGTTATCGGTGCGCAGCCGGGCAAGAACGATGCAATTGAGAAATGTGACTCTGCCGGTAAGGCACTTGATTCTCAGTCGCCGGTTCTGATTTCACTTGATGATTGGAACCATAAGTGCAGCCGCTCCGGCTCAGTTTTTGAATCTTTCTATCATGCTTTCAACGGCGTGAAAGTAGCTCTGGCTCAGCGCAATTTGCGCATTCATTTTTGCGCTATACCGGTGGTGCTTGCCCTGGCTTGGTTTTTGCAGGTGGAAGCCTGGGGCTATGCCCTGCTGATCTTTTCTATTGGGCTGGTTATAGTTTCTGAGTTTCTTAATACCGCCATTGAGCACATGGTGGACATTCAAGCCAACTATCGCTACCACCTCAGCGCGCGCTATGCCAAAGATACTGCTGCTGCTGCCGTTATGTTTTCGGCCTTGACGGCTGTGGCGGTGTCGGCTTTCGTATTTGGTCCGAAGCTTTGGCAATTGTTGTCTCGATAACACTTTCTAGATTTGACCGCTGTAATCATCGGCGGTGGGAATTTTCCCATTGACTGGGCATGGTGCAGAGGTGTTTGATAGATGCATAAGGCAGCTCAAAGCACAGGCGGTGCTTTGTAATAGTTGGAGAACCCCCCAAGATGACATGGAAAGAATCCCGAGTTCGCGACCATAGCCCCGTGGACAACTTTGAGACCCATCGGTCTGATCTGCCGCCAGTAGTCGATATGGCTGATAGAAACGTCAACTGCCAGCGCGATAGAGCTTGCAATAACGGCAATGACCGCAATCGCGACGTTGAAATTTATAGCCGCAATTCTGACGGTCGCCCGATCATTATCCACGCACAGAATGTTTTCCTGGGCGGTGATCAAGGTTATATGGGGCGAGGTCCCAATTGCTTTGCCGCTAACGAGGCTGCTTTTGCATCGCAAGAAAGAGCTTATTTGAGATCAAGACAGCGCATGCAGTTTGAGAGAGACTATGGTAACTACGTAGAGCCAAGAGGCTGCTTCAATACTGGCCGCGGTGACGATGGTCGTATTTATCGCCCAGTTTATGGCGATCGTGATGACACCTATTACAGCGGTGACTATGGTCATAGACCCCGCCGCAACGGCTTTAGAGATTTCATGGAAGATTATGTAGCTCCTGTGCTGAGAGCAGGCATCGGTGTGGCTGCCATCAAAAATCTTTGGGACGGCAGAGGCGCTGCAATATTTGGCGCCGGCGGCTGGAACGGCGGTTGGAACGGCGGCTGGGGTAACAACGGCTGGGACAATGGCTGGGCTAACAACGGTTGGGGCAATACCTGGAATAGCGGCTGGAATAATGGTTATTACAGCCATGATAACGGCTATTATCAGCAGGGTAACTGGTGGAATCGATCCCAGTTCAGACCAGCGCCGCATTGGAGAGGCGGTAACCGCAACAACATAAGTATCTTCGCCAATCTGGGATTTTAGTTAGATAAAATCTCTTCAGATAAAATCTCTAAGATAATAAATGTGGCTTTCTTCGACTTCGAAGGAAGCCACTTCTACTTGAAAGTACTCTTTCAGATTGGCCGATGTAAAGACAGTTTGCAAGTCTCCCTGCAGAAGCTTCTCATTTTTAATAAGCAAGACTTGGTCGGCTAGCCGGGCGGCAAAGTTGAGGTCGTGCAAGACTATGCCAATCGCTAGTCCGCATGATTCTTTCATAGACTTTAGATGTTGCAATATTTCCACTTGGTGGTGAAAATCAAGCCCGGTGGTTGGTTCATCTAAGAGTAGAAGGGACGGCGCCTGATTGAGGGCCATGGCAATAATAGCTCGCTGTCTCTCGCCGCCCGACAGTTCGTTGAGATATTTGTTTTTCAGTGAGGTGAGCTCAAGTCTTTGTAAGATGCTTTCGGTTTGGGCTAATTCGGTCTCCTTTAGTTTGGATTGCCACCATTTTTGGTGCGGGTTGCGACCAAGAGTTACCAGGTCGAAAACTTTCAATTCATCGGGCAACTGCATGCTCTGCGGCACACAGGCTACTTGGGAGGCGAAGTCGCGTGCCGACATTTGCCAGATATCTTGCCCGTTTAACTCAATAGTGCCTCTCTGCGGCTTTTTCAGCCTAGCCAGGGCTCTTATTAAGGTTGACTTGCCGCAGCCGTTCGGGCCCATAATCGCCGTGATGCGACCAGATTCAAGGCAGAGATCGAGGTCTTTGAAAAGTGGCTGGCCAAAGCCTAAGCTCAAAGATTTGGTCTGCAGCTTAATCATCTGCGGCTTCCTCGCTGCTTTCCGAAACTCTATCTATTCCGGCAAGTAAGTAGATAAAGAAAGGACCGCCTAGAACCGCCATAAGGCTGCCCAAAGGCAATTCCTGGGCTGCAATTAGGGTGCGGGCCGCTAGGTCGGCAAAGAGTGTAAGCACTGCGCCTATGGCAAGCACGCTGACAATCTGTACGCTCTCAGAACCTTTAAAAATTTGCCTGGCTAGATAAGGGGCGATTAGTCCGACAAAGCCCACCAGCCCGGCAATAGAAGTGGCTGAAGCCGTAAGCATGACCGCTGCTACCAAAATAAGCAGCTGCGCTCTGCCTACATTTAGGCCAAGGGCGGCTGCGGTTTCTTCGCCCAAACTCAAGAGCCTGAGCTGTTTGCCCGAAAAAACAGCGATAGCCAGCGCCGGTATGGAATAGAGTAGAGGCGGCAGCAACTCGTTCCAGGTGCGTCCGCTCAAACCGCCCATTAGCCACAGATTGAGACCCTGCGACATGCTCTGTGTGCCGAATATGTGCATCATCAGATTGATAGCAGCTTGAGCTACTGCTGAAAGGGCTATGCCGGCTAAAAGTAAACGGGTTATCGAGAGTCCGTGGGTGCCTCCATGGCCGGTGGCACTGCGGCGCGATAGGATAATCACTGTTGTCGATGTACTGATACCACCAATGATGGCAATCAAGGGCACTAGTCCTAAATCTAAACCGAGCAGCAATGCAGCCGCCACCCCAAGTGCTGCGCCGCTTGATACTCCTGTCAAATAAGGGTCGGCTAGATAATTGCGCGAAAGCTTTTGCAAGAGATAGCCCGACAGACTCAAATAAACGCCGGTAAGCATGGCGCTAAGCAGTCTGGGAATTCTGATTTCATTGAGCACAGCTGCCAGTTCGCCTTTACCGGTGAAGGCCGTCTTGAGCGCCGTGATCGGATCAACACAAGTTTCTCCCAGGCAAAGATTGGCGATGAGAGCCAGGGCGAGGCAAAGAAAAAGAATAGTAAAGCGGGCTGCCATTAGGTAAGAGATGTTACCATGTTGGCAAGACAGTAAGGTATGAGAAAGATGTCGATCTATCTAGACAATAGCGCCACTACCAAGGTTAGACCTGAAGTATTGGAGGCGATGCTGCCGTATTTGCAAGATAAGTTCGGTAATCCCAGTTCGATACATGCAAAGGGGCGAGAAGCTCGCGCCGCCATGGACAGAGCCCGCCAGGAGACTGCCGACCTTATTGGTTGCGAAGCAAATGAGATTTACTTTGCTTCTTGCGGCACTTTGGCGAACAATGTCGCTTTGCTTGGGCGGGCTCGCTTTGTTGAGGCGAATGGGCTCAATCGTCATCTAGTGGTTTCTTCCATCGAACATCCCTCGGTACTTGGCCCGGCTCAGTATCTTGAGAGCAGTGGTTTTAAGGTGACTTATCTTCCGGTCGACAAGGCCGGCATCGTCGATCTCGAGAAGCTCGAAAAAGCTCTTTTGGAAGGAGCCTCGATGGTGTCAATCATGTGGGCCAACAACGAGATTGGCACAGTCGAGCCGATGCAGACCATAGGCAAATTGGTGCAGGATGTTTCGTCTCGGCAAGGACGTGAAATTTTTCATCACAGCGATAGCGTGCAAGTGATTGGTAAGCTTAAAGTCGACATGAAAGAGCTGCCTCTTTCGGCTATCTCTTTTTCTGGGCACAAGTTTGGCGCGCCTAAAGGAATTGGAGCACTTTTCTTGCGGCGGCTGGTCAATGTCATGCCTATTATTTTTGGCGGCGGTCAAGAAATGGGGCTAATGCCCGGTACCGAGCCTCTGGCAAATATAGTTGCCTTGGGTGAAGCAGCTCGCCTGGCTCGCATAGAACAAGCGGAGGCAGAAGGCCGTCTGCGCCGCTATCAAGAGCGCTTGCTGGCTGCTGTCAAAGGTATAGGCGGTGTTGAAATAACCGGACCGCAAGAGATTGAACTGCGCTTGCCTGGTCATTTGAGCATTTGCGCCGAGGGCTATGAAGGCGAGGCACTGGTGATGAAAGGCGACCTGAAAGGGCTGGCTGTGTCGAGCGGCAGTGCTTGCCACCGCGGTATCATTGAGCCTTCATCTGTTTTGAAGGCTATCGGTTTGAGTCATGATAAAGCCATGGGCTCTCTGCGTATATCGGTCGGTAAGGATACAACCGAGGCTGATGTCGAAAGAGCTTGCACCATATTAGGTGGCATGTTCAAGGTCAAGCAGCGCTAAGGAAATCTTCCCGCGTTCCGATTACTTCAAGAACATTATTTGCTCTCTTTGTTCTCTTCACCCGGCTCGGCTTGACCGAAGGCGTTACCGACAAAGTTGAGCAGACCCGAAGGGCGATTTGCCATGCGTCCGTGCAACATCTGTATGCCGCCCTTTCCCATTTTTATCTTGCCTTTGCCGTATGGATACCACCAGACTCTGTGCGAGCCGCCGGCGCTATCGATGCTGATATGTTTGATGTTCACTAAGTCGTAGAGTCCGAAATAAGAATGGCTGCGCCCGAAGCCGCTTTTCTTGATGCCGCCCCAGGGTAGTTGCGGTGTGGCATGACTAAAGAGGCAGTCGTTAATCAAGGCTGTGCCGACATTGAGGTCGCGCGCCACGCATTCGGCTCTTTCCAGTTTGCCCGCCCAAATAGTGGCGCATAGACC
Source organism: Candidatus Obscuribacterales bacterium (assembly GCA_019745415.1). Classification (GTDB taxonomy): domain Bacteria; phylum Cyanobacteriota; class Vampirovibrionia; order Obscuribacterales; family Obscuribacteraceae; genus Obscuribacter. The sequence continues at coordinate 53,522 of JAIETF010000066.1, forward strand.
ATATTGGCTGTCGTTGGCAAGCTCCACTGCTTGATCTTCATTTTCTACGACCATGATTGGCATCAGCGGTCCGAAGGTTTCTTCGGTCATTACCTTCATGGTGTGGTTGACGTCGGTCAGTATGGTCGGTTCGAAAAAGTAACCGCCCAGATCTTCGCGGCTATGTCCGCCCGCCAGAATGCGGGCCCCCTTGCCGACAGCATCTTCAACGTGTTCTTTTACTTTAGCTAGTTGCACTTCATCAATGAGGGGGCCGACATCGGTACTATCGGCGGTGCCAGCGCCCAGCTTAAGAGCACTGGTGAGCTTGACCAGCTTGGCCAGCATTTTCTCGGTATTTTTGCCTTTTACTAAATAGACTCTCTCCACTGACGCGCAAGCCTGTCCGGCATTGGTAAAGGCGCCCCAGACCAGTCCTCGGCAAGTCCAGTCAAGCGGTGCGTCGGGCAAAACTACGGCGGCGTCTTTTCCGCCCAATTCTAAACTTAGCGGGGTGAGGTTGGCGGCTGCTTGCGCCATCACTTTCTGGCCGCCCTGTACCGAGCCTGTAAAGATAAGCTTGGCTAGATTGGCTTCGCTGAGAAACTTACCGGTTTCTCTGTCGCCGGTGATGACCTCCACCACCGATGGTGGCAAGCCGGCAGCCTGACAAAGCTCTGCAATTTTCAAACCTATCAAGGGTGACTTTTCAGAAGGCTTGAGTACGACTGTATTTCCTACCATGATAGCCATCAAAATGGCCATCATGGGAATCGAAAATGGATAATTCCAGGGAGCGATGATGCCTACAACACCGAGCGGCTCGAAAGTGACAATGCTTTGTTTGCTGGAAAGGAGAGGATTGGATAGGGTTATTGTTTGGTCGTTCAGAAGTTTTTCACAGTTCTCGATTAACCATGTGCAAGTATCGAGCGGCCCGGTTAGCTCAGAGAGATAAGCTTCGGCGAGAGGCTTGCCTACTTCTTCGCTAATTAGTCGAGCGATGTCGTCGGCTTGATCGGCGATTACTTGCCTTAGCTTGCCTATATATTTTGCTCTTTGTTTATAAGAGGTAAGTTGCCACATTTCATAGGCTTTCTGAGAGGCGGCTACGACCTCGTCGACCTTGCCTTTACCCATGATCGGAACTCTGCCCAGCACTTCTTTAGTACTTGGATTTATAGACTCAATTAGAATTTCTGAGCTTGTAACCACCATTTACTCTCTTTGGCTCGCCATCTCGGCATTATTTTAGCGTATCACTTAGATCTTTAGCTTCGCTGTCGCCTGGAGCAAGCTGGCTTAGACGAGCTAGCATCTCGCGAGCCAGGGCAGGATTTGCCTCTTCTTTGGCCAGCCTGGCTAAACCTAGTATGGCATCTTGATTAGATGGGTCAAGCGCCAAGGCTTTGTCGAACTTTTCGCGGGCGCGAGCATAGTCTTTTTCTTTCAAGCTAAGGAAGCCCAGTGCGGCATTGAGAGCTGGATCATCCGGCTTCTCCTTACTCATTTTTTCAACCTGGAAGGAAATTTCGGCAAGTCCTTTCTTGCTGCTGTCTTTATCTTTCAGTCTAGCTCTCAGCTCGATGGCTCTAGCCCGAGCTGCTAGGTCGGCTAGACCGCAAAGATTTCTAGCCGCGCTCATAGCCTCGACCAGGTCGCCTTCTTTGAGATTGGCTTGGGCTTGATATAGTTTTACTGCCGTCAAGCTGGGCTCGTTCTTCTGTACTTCTTCAAAGCAAGAAATTGCTTCTTGATTTTCACCTTGGGCCAGGGCTAGTTTGCCCTTGACGAAACTAACTAGAGCGGGACTGGTCTTGTCTTTCTTGCGGCTTATAGTTTCAAAACTCTTGCGTCCTTCATTGAACTTGCCGCTGTCTATATCGCAAAGTACCTTCCAAAGACTGCCGTTGCCGGCATCAGTATTGGTCTGCGCTAGCCAGTTCTTGTCATTTAGCAAGTAAAGGGCAAAACCGCGCAATGTCTGGGCCTCGTCGGGCACTTTTTTGATCTTGTTATAGCGCTCCAGGGCTTCGGCGGCTTCGCTTAGATAGCCTAGGCAAAGCGCTTCTTTGCCGATAGAAAGAAAAGTCTCATCGGGCAGATTGGGATCATTAACCAGCTTCTTCAGCTCCTGTCTTGCTCCTTGCGTATTGCCGGAGCGGTGCATGCTTTGCATCAGACGCAGCCGATTTGCTCGTTCTTTTGGGTCAAGGCTGGCTGCTTTGCGCCTGGCTTCCGCCAAACGACTGTCTCCAGTCGCTTCATAAACCTGCAGCAAAGCCGTCCAGGCATCTGTATTGGCGGGGTCCAATTCGGTTACTTTTTCATACTCTTGACCGGCTTCAGACATGCGACCCATCATTGTCAGAAGCATGGCCGCTTGCAGGTGAGCGGCTGTGCTTGCATCATCAATTTGGCAGGCTCGCTTAGCTGCTTGCAAAGATTCTTCCTGACCGTCCTTGATTTGCATCAAGAGGGTGGAAAGCAAAAGATGCAACTTGAGATTATTTGGACATTTTTTCTGCCAGGCCCGCAGTGATTCCACCGCTGCCTGATTATCACCTTTAGCCATGAGGCTTGTGGCGTGGTTGAGACATTCTTTGCAGCCGTCGTCTTTTCCTTGAGCAAGAGCTGTATCGGCTATAAATGGGGTATTCAGGGTCAAGAGGACTGCTGATAATAGCTTTGCCTTCCAGAAGCTGCCGCTCAATCTAGGTTGACTCACTGACTTGTTCTTTCCTTCTAAATTGTCTTCTTGTGCCTTCGATGCAGGCGTTGGCCTCTCTAATGAAAGCCCTGAGAGCCAGCTGAGAAGATATATTGTATCTTAAAGAGAATACTGAGCACTCAAGGCAAGAAATCTCGCAAGAAGTCTCTCAAGAAATCTCTCAAGAAATCTCTCAAGGAATCTCGAAGTATATGGGTCAATTTATGCACTCGCTCTTAGTCCTATTCATGGTTCTCGGCGTGCTTGGTCTTTCATTGATTGCCCCTGGCCCGGCTAGAGCCGAGAATCTCTTCGAAAAAGCCAAGCGCTCTTATTTTGCCGGGCGTTATCAGGAGGCTGGCGGCATGCTCAACCGAGTCGTGGCCAACGACCCTAATGATGCTGAGGCTTATGATCTCTTGGGTAAGGTTTATCACCGCCTGGGGCGGTTTGAAGAGGCTCTCAAACAGTATCAAACAGCTTTGAAGCTGGCTCCAGGCTCTGCCGACTTTATTTTTGACCAGGGCGTCGCTCAGTTTGACATGGGGCACTATGATGAGGCTCGAGCCAGTTTTGAAGACGCGGTCAAGCGTTCACCCCAAAAGAGTGATTTTCAGTATAACCTTGCTATTGCCAAAGAGCGCCTGGGTGATGTGAACGGTGCTATGGAAGGTTATGACCGGGCTATTAATCTTGATGACAAGAACGCCTTTGCCCATTTCAGCCTTGGCCGCCTGCTCCAGAAAAACGGCGACCGCGACCGGGCTATGCAAGAGTACAAGACTGCAATCAGCATTTCTCCCGAGTATTCGGAAGCTTATAACAATCTGGGTGTGCTGTATAACAGTCTAGGCAAGTATCCTGAAGCCATTTCTTGTTTTCAGAAAGCTATCAAAATTAAGCCGGATTGTTCTGAAGCCCAGCGCAATCTCGGCTATAGCCAGGCTCATACTAGTCTTGGCATGACCTATCTAAATCAGGGTGATAAAAGAAAAGCTGCCGATGAATTCAAGAAAGCACTTTCGATAGACCCCGAGTTTGCCGATGCTCACTATAACTATGGCTTACTCTTGCAGAGCGATGGACAGACCGAGCTTGCGGTCAAGCACTATTTGCTTGCCATCAAGTTTGACCCCGGCAATTTCAGGGCGAGAAACAACCTTGGTGTTGCCTATATGCAAAGCGGTAAAGCCACTGAAGCTAAAGCCGAGTTTGAAGCAGCTCTGAGTCTGTCGCCAGATTTCAAAGATGCCAAAACAAATCTGCAGAAGTTGGGTAAGTAAGCTGCTAGTTCTGTTGTGATACTACTGGTGGTGAAAGGGTGAGTATGATTTCGCAGGCGATGCCGCCGTCGAAATAGGCTTTGCGATCTGCTTCACTAAAGTTACTGTTTCTGCCGAAATAACCGTCGCATTCCATAGATTGACCGGCATGGCGTCCGCCCGCGATCCTCCCGAGATGACGTACTTGATCTCTAAAGTTGAGATTCCAGGTGCCGTTGGTTGCTTGCAGCGCCGACCAGGCAACTGTATAGATTTGATTTTCATGCACCTTCTGATCTGGCACATCGCCTACGCTGTGCGCTTCGGTTATTACAGAATGATTTTTTATGCGATAAACGAGCGATTGACCTGGTCGAAAACTTTCTGCGCTTGGTTGCACCCTCGATAGCACCGTGTTCAAGACCGATTCTAGATTGTAGCGACCGTGGGCGGTGCGCAGCCAATCATAAAAACCCAGGGCGAAAACATTAGTGCTTTTGGGGCTGGCGCCAAGACCGTGCCACTGTGCCAGAGTCGCTTCGCTTTCCGCTGGATAATCTCCACCTTGCGAGATAAAGAGTGGTGCATTGAGAGCATGTTGATGGTCAGATAGCAGATCTTGCAAAGTTTCATAGCCGCCCGGCATGCCTTGGGGAAGACCAAAGACTAGGAGTCCCGATTGTGATCTATCTTCTAGGGCGCAGGGCAGAGCGCAGGCTGAATTTTTCACGCCTTTTATCGACATTCCCAAATCTTGGCTTACTTCGGCATCTACTTTGACAAGGCTGGCAATGGCGCTGGCTGTTTCACCCTTGCAGCTAATCTCTTGAAAGTTATCGACAGGCAAGAGCGCCGTTTGTGTACCGACTGCAAAAAACTGAAAAGATTCGCGACCTACCGGGGTATCGGTAAAGGCTGGATAATACTTGCTGCTTAGCCCGGCTAGATTATATGGTTTAGGCACCGGTGTGATTGTCGAGACTGCGGTATCTTGATTTTTGCTGGAGCTTGGTTTGCGCCCTAATTTAAGGACAAACTTTGTCAGATTGTGATCTTTGATGCCTGCCGCTTCTAGATTGGCTAGATAGACCAGTCTAGCTTTTGCTTCTTGCTTTGCCAGTGCCTTAGCCAAGGCGGCCGTTAGCTTTAGAGCGGCTTCTTTCACCCTGGCGCTGTCTTCGAGAGAGAGCCGCCTCAGTGTATCGTTGCCCAGGGCTTCGGCGATGATCAGACTGGCGCGGGTGCTTGCTGTCAGGGTGTTGATGCTGGTAATTGGCAAAGGTTTGCCGTCTAGGGCTTTGGGCGAGTTTTGGCTGGGGGCCAGGTCTGAAAGTCCGATTAGACCAAAATGTTCGTCTTCTATTGTTACTGTTGAAAGTGCTTGGGCGCTCTGCAGGGCTGCTGCTTCGGCGGCTGTTTGGGCACGACTTTTAAGCAACACTAGTTTGATAAGTGCTGATGAAGCCACGAGGCAGGAAGTGAAGGCAACGAGAGAGAGTACGACGAAGAGCAGAAGGGCTGCGCCTTTTGATTTTCTGTTGCGGGCTTGGCCGTTTCTTTTGTCACTTGCTCTATGAGCCGTTCTCTTTCTCATTGCCTTTTCCTCGCCTATTTTCTAGGGACCGCCCAGGGGTAGAATTTTACCTTTGGGTCCGTATGGTGCCACCAGGGTTGATACCGAGCTTATGGTCGACCCTTTACCGGTGGAAGGAGCGCCCGGCAGAGGTGAGTAGTCCAGCAGGGCGAACTGATAGGGTTCGTAGTCGCTGGGCATGGCTGCCACTGCTGCTTCGTCCTTGAATTGAGGATCAACTAGAGTGGCGGCAAGGGCGGTTGTATTTCCGGCAACTCTGAATTGTATGTTGCCGCCGCCGTTTATGTTTTGGGTGACCGGTACTTGCACCGAACCGCCGTAGACAACCGAGTTGGATACTTTGATGTCGCCGCTGCCGGTTGTATAGATAGGACCGCCGAGCATGCCGTAGGGCGGTGTGCCTGGCTGCGACGGCGTGATGAATGTACATCTGTTGATGCGTACTCTATCGGTGGAACCAGCGGGAAAGGTAAAGTAATTGGCGTACATAGGATGCGCAAGGTAGAGGCAGTTCCCGACCTGGACATTGCCTTTAGAAAAAGATAGTGCGAAGGTCAAATGTGTGCCGAAGATACAGTTTTGAGCATAGGTGGTGGAATTGTAGTTGCCTTTGAATTGAAAGGTGTTCACACCGGCGATACCAGTGCCGCAGCCGCGCTGAAAGTTGAGATAGTGTCTATTGGAGCCGAAGGTGCAGTTGCGAAAAACAGTGAGGTTGTTTGAGCCTTCTTGGGCTACTTCTCTAGCGCCGGTGTTGCACTCTCTAAAGTCGCAGTTAGCCACCTGCACGTTATAGCCGGAGTACTTTAAGCCCACACAGGTGATTACGCCGTAGGGAGGCAGTCCGATGCGATTTTCGAATTCTATATTGCGCAGATTGATATTGCTTTGTCCAGGAGCGATGTTTATGCAGGCGTCGTGATAGCTTTTGATTTTGATGCCGCTGCGTTGGGCGCCCACGATATTTATATAAGAACCGCCAATTGAGATGCCGTTTTTGAGACCCGGGTATGGCGGCGGTGTCGGCGTGGCGCTGGCATTGCCAAAGAGAACTACCTGGCCGTTATGACCAGCACCATTCGCTTGTCTTATTGTGATTGGCGCTGTGGCGCTGCCGCTCTTCGGCACGACTAGTTCGCTTTGATAGGTGATACCGGTGGTGCCACCATCAAGAATGATTTGGTCGCCGGCGTTGACTTGGTTCCAGTCTATTTTGTCCGGCGCCTGCCAGGCTGTTTTCCAGTTGGCGCCTGTGGAACCGTCGCCGCTTGGCGATACATAGAAAGCTTTTGCCATCGCTTCACTTTGAAAAGTGAGTACTGCGAGGCTGGAGAGCGCTAAAGTGAGCGCTCCCTTGCGGGAGAGATATTTCAACATTTCTAAGTTTCTCCAGTCTAAGTCATAGACTTATTTATGCTTTGCTCGGACACTGATTTCGATTTCGAAACCAGTATTACTTTACGTATAGAGCGTGAGGCTAAGGTGAGTGTATTGTGAGAAGACCGTGAAGTTGGAAATTTATTTTGCTGCAAAAGGCACACCGGCATAGTACTTTATGCGCGCCCAACTGTTCTCTGGGCTTTCGTTTTGACCACTCAAGACTAGGCAGAAATATTTTCGCTCTTGATCATTTCGCTTAAACTTCTTGAATTTTTCTATGAGCTGTTCTGGAGACATGAAAGGAAGTTCCAATTTGGCATTTTGCAGGGGCACAGTTATGCCCTTCTCAATTGTTTCAATACCAAGATCTGTTCCTGAGAACAAAGCCAATTTTTTATTGGGTAGTTTCTCTATATAGGGGTGCTCTTTAAATGCAGCTTCCAAGCGGTTTTCTAAGGCTAAGTTGAGCTTGCCGTAAAGCGGCACTATGCGCTCTGCTTTTTGCGGCGCCACTGCTTTATTGGCGAGGAAGAAGCGACGCAGGGGCTCGTTTAGTTTTTCTTTGCTGTATGTGATTTCTTGGGCACCGCTAAAGTCATAGCCTTCGCCGCCGTTGAAAGAATAGTCGGTCATACCGATGCGAAAAGACTGACTATTGTCGTCTTTGACTCGCTCATAGCGCCCGTCTTTACGTCTGACAAGAATAAATACCAGTCTTTGCCCAGCCGGTCGATCAAGGTCATATGCTAGTTTCAGTCCGCTTACATCAAGAAAGCGTCCCCCCAGTCCACCGGCTACTGAGTGCTCTAGATTTTTCATGAGCAGCGCGCCGCTTACATTGGCGCAGGCCAAATGATTATCAAAGGGAAGCAGCTCTTCTATTTTTTCCAGAGTGATTGGTCCTCTATCAATGCGAGATCTTATGCCGCCGCGGTTTTCCATCGCTATTTCCACGCCTTCTTCTTTTCCGGCATCAAGGAAAGCGTCGGCAATGAGGTCGCCGAGGGCTGAGTCATGTCGATAGAAACGCCAGTTGTTATCAAAGTCTCCTTGCGCCTGCGCCAAGACTGTTTCTTTCAAGACTTTCAAGGGCTCTGCCATTTTCTCTATGTAAGATTTGACATTTTCTTCTTCGGCGATCTTGTCGTTGATTTCAACTAGTCTGTAACGACTGTGCCCAGGGACTATCTCACCTTTGCTATTGAACGTGAGAGCCAATTTGCCCAGGGTGCGCCCATAAGAGCCGGTCTGAACAATCAGGCAGGGCGAGCCTTGTTTGCGTTCGAGCAAGAGTGGTGCTGATAGCCTTGTGTGACTATGCCCGCCGATTATGGCATCGACATCGCCGATTGCTTGACCCAAGACTTTGTCGACGTCTAGTCCGCAGTGGGTGACCAAGATTATCTTGTTGATGCCTTGTTTTTTGAGGCGCTCGACCTCGGCTCTGATCGTCCCTATATAGCCGTTGCGTTCAAGATAATTTGGCGAATCCAGATTTTTCTCGGTCAATTTGAGCACAACACCGTCTCTGCGCATCGATAAGTTCTCGATATCTGGCGTAATGGCTCCGACAAAAGCTACTTTCTGACCGTCTATATCTTTGATTACCGATGGTTTTAGCAGGCTTTTTAGGGCGGGAAGCTTCTCGGCGTCTAAGTTGCAAGAGAGAATGTCAAACTTGGCTGATTTGAGCTTTTCTGCCAAATTTATGGCACCTTCATCAAATTCGTGATTGCCAATGGTGTAAAGGTCATAGCCCATACGATTGAGCAGTTCTACTTCTACTTCGCCCTTATAGCGGGTAAAGAGAGGTGTCCCCTGAAAAATGTCGCCGGCATCAACAGCCAGGCAGTTCTTTTCTTCTTGCTTGAATTTCTTGATTAAATGGGCAATGCGCGCCATTCCACCCACAACTTTGCCCTTTTCTTTGAAAGGCTCAGCATGGGAATGGAGATCATTTGTATGAAGTATGGTAAGAGTAAACTCAGTGGGTGTTTTGTCGGCGCAAGCCTGAGGAGGGCTTGTCAGCAGGAGGGTGGATATGGAAAGGGCTAAGGCTAGCGGGCTAAACAAGAGAATCAGCCGGGCGGCGCTTCTTTCATTGCTTTTGCCTACTGCCATGGCCGTTCTTCCTCAATCGTCTGCACCTTCTACATATGTATACGCTCAAAGTGCCGGAAAAGTTCGAACTTTGGACTGTGAATATATCACCGAAGAAAATTGTCCAATTCATGCCACGGCCAAGTGTCACGTCGATCTTGACCCTTTTGATGCTCCCATGAGCTCAAAAATTTATCTGGATTACAAGAATAATTCCGACAAGCCGGTTTCGGCAGTTAAGTTTAGAGTGCGTTTTGTTGATGCCGAGGGTAAGGACCGGGGCACTTTCCACGCGGTCGATTCATTTTATCTCCAGCCGGGAGGGGAGAGGTCGCAGAAATGGAAGCGCGACTTCACTTTACATCCTGGCGTGGTCAGTATGAAAGTGCGAGCTCTGCAGGTCAAATATTCAGACGGCGGCGGTTGGCAGAGCGTCAAGATGCAGGAACTGGCTGGTTCTTCTGAACCTGGAGCCGGCGCCCCAAGCGGTGGAGGCGGAGACCCTGCTGCCGGTGGTGGTGAAGCCGCAGTCAGCCCCTAAATCTCTTCCAAGCGCTGATAAATAATTTGGCGAAATTTTTGGCGAAATTATGTATTGGGCAGTCGGCGCCAATCTAGACGAATGCAATCGGAAATATTGACGATTTATATTTTCCGAGTGTTGTATTGTATATCCACTTTCAAAAATTGAATAACCATCTCCTGGGGAGGATCGCATATGGCTCATGCCCGAGAGCCAATCGCGACGATCGTCTCGCTGGTTTGTGTTGCACTGACATGCTTTGTCATTGCCAAGGCAAGCTCGTGGGTTCTGCTCGCCTCGATTGTTGTCGTGTGTTTCGCTTGCTGTCTCTACAAACTCATAGACAAAAATGAAAAACCAGGTCTTGCCCGTAGGCGAGTCTAATGGAGTGATGCGAAGCCCCTGCTGCGGCAGGGGTTTTTCATTTGCGCAAACGTTTGAGCAGATAGTTTATTTCTTCTACCTTAAGAAGATAGCAAAGAGCCAAATAGAGCAGACCGCCTAAGCCGGCTGCCAGTGCCAGTGCTAGACCCTGCCCCAGCAAACCTGGGTTGAATTGCAAGAGAGAGGGACTGGTTAGTCTATAGAGATAGGCGGTGCTGAGAGCGCAGGCAAGAGAGGCGAAGAGCATGGCTGAAACCGGCTTGATTAGCTTGCTTGCACCGAGTCGACCGATTTTTCGTCTGAGAAAAAAACTCAAAAGACTCAGGTTGAAAACAGTAATTAGCGATGTGGAAAGTGCTACACCCCCGAGCCCTAGATTGAACTGGCGCACCATTAACCAGGTGATTGCCAGTTTTACGCCAATGGCACAGAGCCCTACATGGTATGGAGTCTTAGAGTCTTTATGTGCATAAAAGACCCTGGTAATAAGGTCTCTGGCTACGTAAAAGAATATGCTTGGCACCAAATACAGTAGCACTATCGTTACTAGAGCGGTGGAATGGGCATCGAACTGACCGCGTTCAAACAGTAAGCGCACTATCGGGGTAGGAACTGCCAAGAGTATGGCCGACATAGGCAAGGCGAGGAACCACAAGAGATTGAGCGACTTTCTCAGTTCTACTTTCAGATCTTCGATCTTGCCTTCTGCCACTTGCATAGTAAAGCGAGGCAGAATGGGAACGAGCATGGCTGTGAGCAGCACCCCAAGCGGCAGTTGTACCAAGCGATTGGCTGTGATAAGTCCGGTCCAGGCTCCTTCTTGCAGAGTGGAGGCAAAGAAAGCATCGACATAAGAATAGAGGTAACCAATTGAAGTGGAAATAGTTGCAGGCCAGAGCATGTGCAAATACTCTTTGGTACCTGGTTCCAGACTGGTGAATACTTTAAGACCTTTGAAGGTGGGTGTGGCTTTAAGCATACCCGGCAACTGCACTAAAAGTTGTCCGATGGCACCGATGAGGGCGCCTAGAGCCAGCAGATAGCCTTGTTTGTCTCGCTGACTGGAATCGGGATCGACGAAGAGACAGGCGATGATCATGGCGATTGAAGCTACCGCTGGAGCCATTGATGGCCAGAAAAACTGATTGTAGGTATTAGAAACACCGCAGCCGATGCCGACTAAACCAGCTATCAAAATTAGCGGTGACATTATGCGCAACTGGCTTGTGGTCTCTTGCCAGAGGCGCTCTCTTTGCACGAGATCACCAGAGCCCGGGGCTACAAGCGGCACTATATATGGTGCAAGGAAGAAGACGGCTACACTGATTATTCCCATGATTATTGCCGTCCAGACAAGTAGTTGCATGGTAAGGCGTCCGCACTCGCCCGAATCTTTTCGCGGTGTGAGAACGGCTACGCAAGAAGAATGGAAAGGACCGCCGAGCCCGCCGAAAAGAACTAAAATATTGCCGGTAAAGAGCGTGGCAAAGTTGAAGGCGTCGGACACCATCGAGGTTCCGAAGCTCTTAGTAAGAAAGATGTCTCTGGCTAGCCCGACAAACTTAGACGCTGAGGTAAGGAGCGCAACAAGAGAAAAGGTCTTACCCAGACTTTGTTTCTTATCAGTGCTCACCGCTCTCGCTGTCCGCTTCTGCGTTCATATTGCCTACTTCGGCGGCATATTTGACCGATGGAGGTTCCACTGGCTTGATTTTCTGAGTCTTATTATTGATGTCGTAGACATAATCTGGGGCTATATTGAGATAACGAGCTGCTTCCATTGCCACAGCATTAAAGACTGGTCCGGCAATGGTATTACCCCATCTGCCGTCGGTTTGCGGTCCGTCTACAACAGCCAGGCAGATAAGTTGAGGGTTTGAAGCAGGCAGGAAGCCGATGAAGGAGGCAATCGTTTGCCCGGCTTGATAGCCTCTACCGCTAGCAGTGGGCTTTTGAGCTGTACCGGTTTTGCCGGCGACGTTATAGCCCGGCACTTGACCGGCAATTTGCGTGCCCTCAGCGATATTCTGCGCCAAAAGCCTTGAAATCAATTTAGAGACGTCGGCCGAAACAACTCGGCGTTTCTTTGGTTCTATCCATTTCTCGGTGACGCCGGTGCGGGGATCGTAGACCCGCCTGATTACGTGAGGTTGCACCCAAGTACCGCCGTTGGCGATGGCACCTACAGCTGCCACTAGCTGTAGTGGCGTGACTGCGATTGCTCCCTGGCCAAAGCCGGTTGTGGCCTGGTCGATTGGTGTCCATTTTTTGTAGTTGAGCAAGATACCGCCAGATTCACCGGGTAGGTCGATACCGGTGGGTTTGCCCAGACCAAATTCAGAAAGCTTGTTATAGAAGGTCTTTGGCGGCATGGCCATGCCGATCATAGCCGAGGCAATGTTTGATGAATGAATGAAGAGACCCTTGAGGTCGATGGTGCCATGGCCGCCATCGTGGTTGTGAATGGTGCGATTGCCTACGGTGAGCGAGCCGCCGTCATAGAAAGTTTGGTTTGGTTTGATGGCGCCTGTTTCCAAACCAGAGGCCACCGTGATGACTTTGAAGGTTGAGCCGGGCTGATAGACGTCCACCATCGACCAGTTCTTCATATGCTCATACTTGTATTTTGTATAGCTATTGGGGTCGAAGGTCGGGTAATTGGCCCAGGCTAAGATTTCACCCGAAGTAGGATCGGCGAGAATAACAGCGCCTCTGAGTGCCTGTGAGTGTTTGCACATGGCATAGAGTTCTTTTTCAGCCAGGTGCTGCAAGTAATTGTCTATGGTTAGTTCGACATGACGACCGAGCGGTGGTGTGATATCCCAAGTTGGTTCTTTGGTATCGACTAGAATCTGGCGACCATGTCCGTCAAGTTGCGGCTTGGGAATATTGCCCGTGTCGGTGAGCATTTCGTGCAAAGCTTGCTCGACGCCGCCCTGTCCTTTGGCATCCATATCTGTGTAGCCCAAAAGGGTACCAGCCAGTTTTCCTTCCGGGTATTGACGGAACGGCTTGGCAAAAATATCTACGCCGGTCCAATTCAATTCCTGTAACTGGTCGACCGACTCACGATCTAGGTGTCTGGCCAGCGTGATAATCGGATAGCCGGAATTGAAGAGCTTCAGTATTTTTTCTTCACTCTTGCGCACAATCGGGGCAAGAATTTTGGCTGCTTCTTCCTTGCTCTTCTTCAATAATTTGACGTGGACATAGACATCATATCTGGTGGTATCAACAGCCAGCGGTAAGCCGCGTCTATCTGTGATGGCACCGCGATGCACCAGCATATTGTGCTGCTGTCTTTGATTGATTGCCTTATTGAATAAGGTTGGACCTTGAATAACTTGCAGGTAATAAAGGCGTCCAATAATAGAAACGGCTCCGCAAGCAAGCAAAATCTGCCAGATGCGTAGACGCCAGAGTGGAGAACGAGGATTTTTCTTAACCCCGCGGTCGGCTATCCTCAGTTTCTCTCTTGCAATAACCACCTTTCACCCTACAACTCAGTTCTATATATAGGATGAAACAGTCACTGCTTCATCCTTGCAATTTTGATAGATTTCAAGTGATATTTTAGTACGAAGAAAGAAGCGGCAGATGATGCTTGGCTGCTTTAAAGGCATTCATCTTAGGAGCTTTTACTTCGCGAACCGGAATCACAGTAGTCGGCACGCGCAGACCTTTGTGCTGGGCGACGCTGTCGGTGATACCTTGATATGAGAAAAACTTGAGCATTCTATTGCCCAATTCGGAATTTTGTTCATTCAAACGACGCACTTGATCTTGCAGTCCGGCAACATCATGAGCTTGATGAACGTTGAGAGCGTAAGAAGCGATAGCCAATCCGCACAGAGCAATAAGAGTCGCTTGCAAGGCACGATTGACTTTGACGAGCAGGGGAGTTCTGCGAGTCTTAGGTTTGCCTTCGAGCGGAACCAGATAAGGTCTGGCATCGGGAGTGGTTGTAACGGGGCGAGCGCTGTCGGAGATGACAGTAGATGAAGTTCTGTTACCGAATGCTTCTTGACGACTCTCGGTCACCAGAGAAACACGGGCTACCCTGTTGGTCTTTTCAGCAGCGCTTGTTTTGGGAAAGTTGTACGACAGGCTCACCGGCTCGTCGTTTACTTGGCGTCTCAAGGTGCTTACCATATATACTCCCTAATTCAGCTTTTGAGCTGCCCGTAGTTTAGCACTACGACTGCGGGTGTTGGCAAGTAATTCTTTTTCTGAAGCTGTTACAGGTTTACGTGTTTTTATCAGAAGTTCTGCTTTTTTGTGACATACGCAAACAGGCATCTTGGGCGGGCAAATGCAAGTCTTGGAGCCATTCTGGAAAAATTGCTTAACGATTCTATCTTCCAGAGAGTGAAAAGTGATTACTACTAGAGAGGCCCCAGGAGCAAGCAGCGAAAAGGCATCATTAAGGAAATCATCGAGACTCTCCAACTCTTGATTTACAGCCATTCTTAATGCTTGGAAGGTGCGGGTGGCCGGATGAATTTGATGGGGTTTGCCACCACCGGCAAAACCACCAGATAAATTGTTTCTAGAATTTTTTTTATTTTGTTTATCGGATATTCGATATGCCCCTGAATTACATCTAGCAACAATATCAGCCAGTTGTAGTGTGCTTTCGATGGGGCGAGACTCGACTATTCGACGTGCAATCTTTCTGCTGTTACGTTCTTCGCCGTATTTGTAAATGATATCTGCTAGTTCTTGCTCTTTCCATTCGTTGACGATTTGATATGCACTCAGGGGGGCGTTTTGGTTCATGCGCATATCGAGCGGTCCCTCTTTCTGAAAGCTGAAGCCTCTCTCTCCCTGGTCTATTTGCATTGATGAGACACCGAGGTCGGCTAGTATGCCACCGTCGACGGTGTGAATACCGCGTTTCTGCAGTTCGTTTTTCAGATCCCTAAAGTTTGCATGAATGAGCGTCAACCTGCCCAGCTCCTTCTGGCTGAAGCCCTCTTCCCGAAGGGCTTTCTCAAGATTGTCCAGGGCGGCTTTGTCTTGGTCGAAAGCAACTACTTTGGAATCGCCCCCGGTGCCCTGCAAAATTTCTCGCAGATGCCCACCGGCACCTGCGGTGGCATCGATATAGGTCAGTCCCGGTCTCAGCTGTAAAAGTTCGATTGTTTCATCGACCATTACCGGGAAGTGCGGAGCTTTGCTGTATTTTTCGATTTCCAAATTTGAGACTTTATTGCTTATTGTTATCTTTAGCATAAAGCAAAAGACCTCGCAGGGCGAGGTCTTTACCAAAATCTTGCTTATTTACTTTAGTTTTGAGAAGGGTGGTCTGACAAGGCTGTCCGCTTTTCACGATCTTTGTGTTTTGAGACGAAGTCATAGTCCCAGCACAGGAAGTAAATAGTTTTGATAGCGAGGAGTCCGACTACTGCCGATGCTAAGGCTGGACTGAGCCATTCGGGGCGGTCTTGGAAGAGGTTCATCTGGAAGGCGGCCTGGCAGGCAAGTATGGGCAAGGTGAAGAGCATGGCCATGGCAAAAAGTTGCCTTGTGCTGGCGGTGGTGCCGGCCCAGTGCCATCTCAAGCCGTCCCACCAAAATGTGGGGGCGATTTTGAAGCCCAGTCGATTGGCTGGGGTAAGCAGCCTGCCTCCTCTCAGTGCCACAAATGAGCGCTGACAGGAGGAGCAATTCAGACATTCGGTCATGCCGTGAGGCTCCAAGAGCCCGGTGTTGCACCGTGGGCATGGATAGGACTGCGATGTGCTGATGATTTGTTGTCTGAAAGAAAGATTCTGGTAGGAGGAATTGAACATCTCTAGCTTCTCCGCCTGAGCACTGCCTGGCAAATCACCTCAGTCGCACTCCAGCTCGGTGAAACACCTGAGCCGGTCAGCGAGGCTGTTGCCCCATTAACACCATATGAAAGAAATATGCTGGTACTTGTTTGATACCCGATATTGACAGGCAACATAACAAGTCAAGAGGAGAATTCGGAAAATTTAATATCTCTCGAGCCGCGGCTGCATTTTTCAGTGGTTGCGATTAGCTGAAATAGGGATCTTTTCGACTGGCTCCCAAGGCGCCTACAGCCAACATCAAACGAAAGGCTTTGGAGTAGTCGCTGTGCCTGATCGCTATTTTTCGTGCGTCTAGTCTTTCAATGCCGGGAATCAGTTCGGCAGCATCTGCCATAGAAGGATCAAACATGGTGATTTCTATGCAAGACTCAGGTTTAAGCTCATACTTGTGCCAGCAAGATGGGGTTAGGGCTGCTTCCTTGGCGGCTTTGCGAAGCTTAACCAGGTTGCCCGCATGGCTTGGTAGTATGGCGGAATAGCGTGAAACGGCTTCTTTCACCTGGACGAAGGTGAGGTCTCCCAGCCATTGCCGAGCTTCTTCGATGACAGCATCGTCGCCGCTGAGCATGGCAATGGGTACCCCGAAATAGCTTGCTAGTGCTGCGTTCAAGCCTGTTTCGCCCACCGGTTTACCGTCTAGCTTGACCTCAAAGAAAATTTGAGCGCGATATGTATGGCTGAGAACGCCGTGTGGATGCCCGGCGCGGGCGTGGTAGCCGAGAAAGATGGCAAAGTCTGGGCGCCTTTCGGCTTCACTCAAGCCCGAAACCATAGAAAAGGGTTTCTGCCAGCCGCTGCGCAGATAGACGGCTGGGCTTTCCACCAGGTCTTCGATGCGCAGGTTGCGCATATCCCAGTGCGAGTCGTTCACTACTATTTCTTTGACCCCGGCTTCAAGAAGCCCTTCAATGGCGGCATTGGTTTCGTCATGCATCAGTTTGAGAGCCCGGTTGTAACCGGGTTCGTTCGGCTGGGTCTGGCTGCTATGCAAGATGCCGTTTACGCCTTCCAAGTCAACCGATATATAAGCTTTCAAACCTTTTAAGTCGCCCATTTACTCGCCCAAGCCTCTCAGTCTAATTGCTAAATCTAGAAATTATGACCAATTCTTAGCACATCCCCTTCTATGAAATACATGTCAAGTATGAACTCGACTGATCGGTTATTCTTTTCTATGGCGTCTTAAAGGGCTATGGCTTTGACCTCACCCAAATCTATCTCAACAGCATCTACATTTATAAATCGCGATATCAATTTCGAAAAGATTCAAGGTCTGGGTAATGATTTTGTCCTTGTCACTGAAGTTGAGCTGGCTGAGGCTTTGGGCGAAATACCCGGGCTTGGTGGCGGTATAGCGACAAAGGCAGACCTGGAGAAGGTTCTTTCGCGCTTGGCCTTGGCTGTTTGTCATCGGCGACTGGGTGTGGGCGGGGATGGCTTAATCGTGGCTGTGCGCCGCAACGTGCTTGAGAATTTGAGCGAGAATCTGCCCGGGACTCTTTTGAGCAATAGTCCGGACTCAAGCCGGAACTCGCAGAAAATCCTCTCCTTAATTGGCGAGATTGTGGCCGGTTATGCTGCAGAGAAAAATGGTCTTGATGCCCGACTTTGCCCCTACTCTTGGATCTATATCAATTCAGACGGTACCTATGCCTCGATGTGCGGCAATGGGCTGCGTTGTCTTTCTTTATTCCTAATTAGAAAGGGTTTTGTCTGCCTCACTGACAATGCCGTGCAATTTTCAGTGCGCTGCCTCGACTATCCTGTGCATGTAACAGTTGAAGATCTCACCGCCGGTGGTGATAGTACAGAGCTGGTTGCCACCACTCGCTTGGCCGGACCAATTTTTGATCAAACCATGCCCGAGTATCTTAATATCGCCGGTAGTGCCGTTCCTAGGTTGAATGACGGTGTCGAATCAAGTGCCCGCATCAAGTTTGCCTATGTCGATATGGGTAATCCCCACTGTGTAGTGCTGCCTTGTCGGGAAGAAGGTTATTTAGACTGGCTTGGATATCTCTCTGATATATCGCCTAGTCTTGCCGGTGAATCAAACGGCGAGAAAGTTCTCAATGAATTATCGAGGCAAATTCAGTCAAATAGCCTCTTCCCGCAGGGTGTTAATGTTGAATGGGTGGCCATTGATGGACCGCAGCAAGCCCGTGTTTATGTGGTGGAAAGAGGCTGCGGCCCAACTCTTGCCTGTGGTAGCGGGGCCTGTGCCGTCGTCGCTGCCGGGGTGAAAGAAATGCTCCTAAATAGGCAATGCTGTGTTATTCTTCCAGGTGGAGAATTGCAGGTTTCTTATCTCAGTGGTGACGGCGCATTGCAGAAATCCGATGCATTGCAAGAGTATATAGAGTTGACTGGTCCGGCTCGTTTGTCATTCCAGGGGGCTTTTGATCTCCAGGCATTTCTGTCGGCAAATCTAGCAGATTTAGGGGACTAGCCGATGGAAGCCAGTCAGAGACGCGAATGGATGAAGAGCCGCCGCAAAATGCGCAAAGCGGCCAGGCGCGCTCGTCTGAGAAGGCAAGTTATTCGTTATATGTTTCTTTGTGCCTTGGTCTTTCTTGGTGCTGCATCTTTTACCCATTTGCCCTGGAGTCTCACTAATGAAAAGACCCAGATTGAGATTAAGGGTAATTGCGTAGCCACTCGCGCTCAGATTTTGCGTTTGCTTTCAAGCACTATTGATGTGCCGGTTTATCGTCTTGATCCAAAGCAACTAGAGCGGCAATTGACTTCGCTCAAGGCAGTCAAACATGCTTTTGTGCGACGCTATGCTTTGCCTCATCCTCGCTTGGTAGTAGAGGTTCTGGAAGAGTTCCCTTGGGCTTCTTTCAGTACAGATCCAAAACTTCCACCGCAATCGGTGATTGCCCAAAGCGGGCGCTTTATTCCGCTCAGTGATTTTCCCTCAGTGGTGAAGCCGCGTATGGTCATATACGGCTCTGCTAATTTAAAGATGACCGCCCACGAAGTGACGCAGTGGGCTAGTTGGGCAAACTATATTGCCGAACAAACTGGGCGTCCGGTCGATTACATCGATTTGCGAGAGCCCTTTGATGTGCATGTGCAAAACGGTGACCTGCATTTTAAGTTGGGCATGCCTGATACCACTTTGAGCCGTCGTCTCGGGCGTATAGTTTCAATCTTGCCTACGGTGGAAGGCATGAAAGACAAGATTGACTATATCGATCTCGGCCTCGATAATTCGATACCCCTCAAGGTGCTCAAGGCTCCCAAAAAGACCGTAGAAATGGCTCAGCAAAATTCGGCTTCGCGCAATCTATAAAGACATCTTATTAGAAAGCTTGCGTTTGGCTTCTTCCCAGAGGTCGTTCCACTCTTCGGGGTTTAGTTCTTTTAGTGGTTTAGGCGCTGCCTTTTCCATTTCATAAAAGCGCTTTCTGAATTTCTGCATGGTCAAAAGCAAGCATTCTTCAGGGTTTAGCGCATGCCAGCGGGCGACATTGACCAAGCAAAAGAGCACATCACCAAATTCTAGGGCGATGTCTTCCTGAGCCTGGGCGGTCTTTTGGGGCTCTTTTAAATCGGGGTTGGAAATTGCTTCCTTTAATTCACTAATTTCCGAATCCAATTTGTCCCAGACATCTCCTTCTCTTTCCCATTCAAAGCCTTGGTTGACGGCAGCCTCCGATATTTTTAAGGCTTGCAGAAGGGCCGGCATGGCTTTGGGAATGCTCTCCAGAATGCTTTCTGCTTTACATCCAGCTTCTCTTTCGGCTTTCTCTTTAGCCTTTATGACCTGCCACTGGTCTACCACTGCTTCCGGGGTGTCAGCTTCAGCATCGGCAAAGACATGAGGGTGTCGTCTGATCATCTTTTCATTGATTAGCCCGGCCACTTCTTCCATGTCGAAATTGCCTTCGTCTTTAGCCACCTGGGCGTTAAGCACTATTTGCAATAAAAGATCGCCCAGTTCTTCCTTTAGCTTGGCCGCATCTTCGTTTTGTATAGCCTCCAGTACTTCATAGGCTTCTTCAAGCAGATAGCGGGCCAGTGTCTTGTGAGTCTGTTCGCGGTCCCAGGGGCAGCCGTCCGGAGCACGCAAGCGGGCGATAGTCTCGACAAAGCGGTCCAAATTAGAAGTTTTGATCATGGTTTATTTCGGAAAAGTAATAGTTTTTGGCTCTTCATCAACTGCCTGGCGCCTGAATTGGCTTTTCAAGGTGATAAAACTATATGGTGCCGAATCAGGTACTGACTAGGTGATGCTTGCCATGCAAGTATAGCGCTTAGTTCTTTGAACCTCGTTTTGCGCACGCTTAGCTTGGGTTCGGTTCGGTTCAAAATTCTAAGGATTTGACTGTGGATATTTGTGTGATCGGGGCGGGTTATGTGGGTCTGGTGACCAGTGCCTGTCTGGCTTATCTTGGCAATCAGGTGACAGCGGTGGAAGCCAATCCTGATAGATTGGGTTCGCTCAAGAAGGGGTTGGTTCCGTTTTTCGAACCAGGGCTGCAAGAGTTTGTAAAAGAAACCAGCGAAAGCGGTTATCTAAAGTTTACCGATAGTCTTGATAGCGCCGTCAAAGCCGCCGACATCATCTTTATTGCAGTCGGTACGCCCTCTTTGCCAAACGGCGAACCCGACTTGTCGCAGGTTATGGTGGTAGCTAGAGCCATCGGCGGCGCTCTTGATGGCAGTAAGCGTCGCATCATAGTCAATAAGTCAACTGTTCCGGTGGGATCAGGCAACTGGGTAGAGATGCTTGTCAGTCAAGGAGTTCAGAATGCTCAGCCGGTGCCGGCTCGTGCTTCGCGTGCTGAAAATCCCAGTTTCACAGTGGTTTCCAATCCTGAGTTCTTGAGAGAAGGCAGTGCCATCACTGATTCTTTCTATCCAGATCGCATCGTTGTCGGTGCCTCAGACGAGCAAGCCACCGCCACAATGAAGAAGCTCTACGAGCCGATTATCAATCAAACTTTCGATGCTCCTTCTTTTGCTAAGCGACCGGAAGGCTTCAAGCATGTTCCCTTTGTGGTGACAGATCTGGCTTCGGCTGAGCTTATTAAATATTCGGCCAATGCTTTTCTAGCAATGAAAATTAGTTTTGCCAACGAGATTGCCGGGCTTTGTGAAAAAGTCGGAGCCGATATCAGGCAAGTTGCGCAAGGCATCGGTCTTGATTATCGCATCGGCAAAGCCTTTCTCAATGCCGGTGTGGGCTGGGGCGGTTCTTGCTTCGGCAAAGACGTCAGTGCTCTTATGCAAGTGGCAAAAGAGTACAGCTATCCAACTTCATTGTTGGAGGCTACGGTTAGTGTCAATGAGCGTCAGCGTTTGGTCGTGATCAAAAAGCTGCAGGAAGAATTGAAGATTTTGAAAGGTCGTACAGTCGGCTTGCTCGGTCTTTCATTCAAGCCCGACACTGATGACTTGCGTGATGCTCCGGCGATCACCATTGCCTACCAGCTTTTGAAAATGGGTGCTTCGGTCAAAGCTTTCGACCCGGTTTCCAATGATAAAGCAAGAGTTCAGCATCCTAATCTCGAAATTACCTACTGCGATAATGCTGCCGAACTGGCTCAAGATTGCGATGCTTTGGTGCTTGTTACTGAATGGGAAGTCTTCAAAAATCTAGACTTCAAGACTCTGGCCAAGGGGATGAGATGGCCTCTCATTATCGACGGTCGCAATGTGCTGAACGAACAAGATATCGTTGATGCTGGGCTCACCTATAGAGGAGTCGGACATTGAGAATACTCATCACCGGTGGTGCCGGCTTCATCGGCTCGCATCTAACCGATAGGCTAATGAATGAAGGTCATAACGTCATTGTTATGGACAATCTCATCACCGGCAATTATCAGAACATCGCTAAGCATCAGAGCAGTCCGCGTTTCGAGTTTGTTCATCACAATGTCTCTAATCATATTCATGTGGTCGGTGCTCTTGATTGGGTGATTCATTTTGCTTCGCCTGCTTCGCCTGTAGACTATTTGGAATTGCCCATCGAAACACTCAAGGTGAATAGTCTCGGCACTCACAACACCCTTGGTTTGGCCTTGGCCAAAGGTGCAAAATATTTTCTCGCCAGCACATCTGAAGTTTATGGCGATCCTGAAGTACACCCACAGACAGAAAGTTATTGGGGGAATGTAAACCCTATCGGTCCGCGCGGTGTCTATGACGAGGCAAAGCGTTTTGCCGAGGCTATCACTATGGCTTACCACCATAAACACAAGCTCGATACGCGCATCATTCGCATCTTTAATTGTTATGGACCGCGTCTGCGCCTTGATGACGGCAGGGTGGTTTCTAATTTAATTGGTCAGGCTCTTACAGGGCAGCCCCTTACTATATATGGAGACGGCAGTCAGACTCGAAGCTTCCAGTTTGTCTCAGATCTAGTGGAAGGAATCGTTCGGCTGATGGGGGTCGAGCACCATTTGCCGGTTAATTTGGGTAATCCCCAAGAGAAAACAGTGAAAGAACTAGCCACAATCATCAGAGATTTGACCGGTTCGAAAAGCGAGATCGTTTCAAAACCACTGCCGGTGGATGACCCGAAGAGGCGCTTGCCGGATATCACCAAGGCTAAGCAGTTGCTTGGCTGGACGCCTAGCAAAGACTTGATTGAAGGCTTGAAAGAAACCATAGAATGGTACCGCTCTGAGCTTTCGCTCAAACAATCTGAAGAAGTAAAAGTCTAGCGTTTGTTCTAGAAACAGGCTCTAGACAATAAGCGATTTGTGGCACTTTTGTGACATGGCTGAATTGCGGAAAACCGCACTTGACAGCGGTTTTGGGAAAGCTTAAACTGCTCTCACTCCCCCGAAATTACTCTTTTTCTAGAGGTGCAGTCATGCCCGCTGATAGAACCGCTGTAGCACAAAAGCAATCTGATGCCGCCCAAGAGCAGCCTCCCAAAGCCTCGTCCAGTACTTTTGCCGATATCGCAGGCGGTATCTGGAGTCGCACCAAAGAGATTGGCGGCAAAGTGGTCGATAGGACCAAGGAAGTGGGCGGTAAGATTGCTGAAGAAGCCGGACCCGCTGCCGAGAAAGCTGGTGCCGCCGTCAAAGAAGGTGTTGTTACCGGGGCTAAGAAGGTACAGGAAGCCGACAAGAAGTACGGCGTATCTAAAGATGTTGGCGCTGTCGCCGGTGAAACTGCCGACAAGTATAAGAAGGATCCCTCCAAGCTTCTTAGGGATGGCGCTAGATTGGCAGCCGGTGATGTCACTGTTCTGGCTGAGCCTGGAATAGACCTGGCCAAAAAACAAGTGCGTCGCAATGGCAGTGCTGAAGCCAATCGCAACTTTGACAAAGTAGAAGGAACAGCAAGAATCGCCGCGCCTGTGATTGGTGCAGCTGGAGATCCGGTTGGTGCTGTTGCCGGTTCAGTCAAGCGCCAGGCTATCGAAGGTGCCATAAAAGATCCCAAAGGCACTGGCGAAGCTGCCGGCAACTTGGGCAATAGAGCAATGGAATTGTTTCAGTCTGGTAAGGCTAAGCTTTTTGGCAAAGACGAGAAAGAAGGCGCAGGTAAAAGCGGCGATCAAGCCAAGCAAGAGAAAGCTTCTTTGGAAGGGGCAGAAGGTGTTGCTGAAGTCCGCAAGAAAGGCGGCAAAGCAGAAAAGCAACCCGAGGGTGTCTCGGAAATACGCCATAAGCAGAAGTGGTAACTAGTTCTCTATAATTGAATTTTGTCTTCACCCTTTCAAAGTCTTTCAAAGAAAGCTTACTGCGTTATTATTGAACGTGTGATCTTTGGAAAGGGTGCGAAATGATTTTGAAGACTAGAGACAGCCGAGTTTTCGCTAGTTTTGCTTCTCATATGAAGCAGACCTTTATTTTATTTTTGCTTGCTTTGACCATTTCGTCGCTCGCTGCTTGTAAAAAGCAAGAAATCCCCGGAGAGAAAATTCCGGAGGGTTTCAAGATCAACTGCTATCCAAAGTCGGAGTGTACTAGAGCTGATTCGACTCCCTTGGGCGACAACAAGTTCAGCTATGTGGTTATTTTGAAGAGTCCGGATGATCGCTTCAAAATCGAAGCTTTCTATAAGACCGAAATAGCTATGAGCGGCTACAGGTTGCTCAACGATGCCAGTAATGCCACTTCTATTGATATGAGCGCTGTCAACGACCAGTACATGCTAGACATCAAGATCACTACAGTCGCCGATCAAAGTATCGTCAGCATCTCTTGGCGCCCACGCTAGAAAAATCGAGAGGACGCTTGGGACGCTTAAACAAACCTGCACTGCTTCTGCTTTTTGCACTCTTTTTGTGCGGGG
Source organism: Candidatus Obscuribacterales bacterium (assembly GCA_019745415.1). Taxonomy (GTDB): domain Bacteria; phylum Cyanobacteriota; class Vampirovibrionia; order Obscuribacterales; family Obscuribacteraceae; genus Obscuribacter. The sequence continues at coordinate 77,565 of JAIETF010000066.1, forward strand.
TGGAAAATAATTTTGTTTTTGCGGAAACAAATTGGCAGGCAAAGAAGTCATTAGATACATCAGCACTGGATGCGAGGGGCTGGACACCATCAGAACCTCGTCGAATTTCCAATCTTGACTTGCAAAGTCTCTTCGATGAAGAAAAATGTTCGATTCTAAAAGAGTTCGGCATTCTTTCATTTTTCGGAAAGACTCTTAGTCGCGGCAATCGTCGCATCGAAATCTATATATATGAATTCGAGCAAGAAAGCGGAGCCATGGCTGCCTATTTCTATCTACGAAAAGGCGCCGGCACTGTGGTTCGCCGCGGTGATGCCAGTTCGGAAGAAGATGCCAGTATATCTTTTGTGCAGGGACGCTACTTTGTATCTGTTTCTGCTACGGAAGATGATGATGAAAGCAAAGATGTAGTCAAACATCTTTGTGATGAGCTGGGTAAGAGGCTTGGTCCCGCCGGTTCTTCGCAACCTGAAATAATGAAAGAACTTCCTTCTCTTGACAAGCTGTCTGGAAGTGAGCGCCTCGTATTTGGTGTTCATTCCGCGCGTTGGTATTCACCTGCGCCGGGTTTGGAATTTCTTTTTGATCAAGCAAATGCTCCTGGCCAAGCGCCTTCTGACGCTTCTGAAAGCAGAGTGGAAAACCAATCTGAAAGTAATGATGTTGTTGGAGCAGAGTCTCATGCCTTAAAGCCGAAGCAGGATAATCACAAGTTGGTGGAGCTTCAGCCTGTAAAGAACTCGGTAACTGGAGTGCTTGCGGACTATCTGTTTAGAGAGCCGGTGAAAGAAAGATTGCGGCTTTTGATTCTTGCTTATCCTGATCGAAGCAGCGCTTTGCAACACTACACTCTTTATATAGATAAGTTGCGGCAGTTTCGTTTAGGAAAAGTCGCCGATTCGCCGGTCACTGCCAGTGAGCTCTTCAAGACTGGTACGTCGATTGCAGCGGTCGAGCTTAGGGGCAACAAGATTGCAATTGTCACCGGTGCCAAAAAGCGCTTCAGTCCGGCTTTATTGGTCAGGCAATGGAAGAGTTTTTAGAGAGTGTTCTAAGATTGGCCGGGCCGGTTTTGGAGAGACTTGCTGAAAGCCGCATGAAAAGGCGTTCTTTCTCAATGATTAAGGGAAAGTATATGCACTTAATTGCTAAGTTATGTGTTCAAACCACATCTTTTGCGGCTTTCGAGAATTTGACAGTCCCTCGTTTGCTTGATAAGATTTTTTCATCGTGTGGATGACACACGCGATTCGCTGTCGGAGCGAATCAGACGAACTAATCTTCGAACCCTGATAACTGAATAGCCTTGAACAAAGGCGCCTGTCAAAACTTTTGAGTAGGCAAACAGAACGTTTTTA
>JAIETF010000012.1 GCA_019745415.1 Candidatus Obscuribacterales bacterium
ATATAGTAGGAGCCGCCCACCGGATCAACCACCGAGCCGACCCCTGATTCGAAGGCAATGATCTGCTGTGTGCGCAGCGCTGTCAGAGCGGATGCTTCGGTTGGCAGAGCGATGGCCTCGTCTTTGGAATTGGTGTGCAGGGACTGACAGCCGCCAAGAGCAGCGGCCAGTGCTTCTAAAGTGGTGCGCACGATGTTGTTGTCAGGTTGCTGCAGGGTGAGGCTCGAGCCGGCTGTTTGCACGTGGAAGCGCAGATTCATTGATTTGTCGCTTTTGGCATTGAACATGTTTTTCATGATTTTTGCCCAGAGTCTGCGCGCTGCTCTAAATTTGGCCACTTCTTCAAAGAAGTTCATTTGGGCGACAAAGAAGAAAGACAGTTGCGGCGCAAATTCGTCTACATCAAGACCAGTGGAAATGGCGGCCCTTACATATTCGATGGCATTGGCGAAAGTAAAGGCAAGCTCCTGTACTGCGGTCGCTCCGGCTTCTCTAATGTGATAACCCGAAATTGAAATAGTGTTCCAGCGGGGCATTTCGGTGGAACAGTACTGAAAGATGTCGGTAATGAGGCGCATTGAGCCGCGGGGGGGGAAAATATAGGTATTGCGAGCCTCATACTCTTTGAGAATGTCATTTTGAATTGTGCCGGCCAGTTGTCTGGGATTGACGCCTTGCTTCACCCCCACAGCGCGGTACATGGCAAGCAGAATTGCCGAAGTAGAATTGATCGTCATAGAAGTGGAGACTTTGCCAAGATCAATCTGATCAAAGAGTCTCTCCATGTCTTTGAGAGTATCTATGGCAACGCCGGTGCGACCGACCTCGCCAAGAGCCATAGCATCGTCGCTATCCAGACCCATCTGGGTCGGCAAGTCGAAGGCTACGGAAAGACCTGTTTGACCGTTATCTAAGAGATATCTAAAGCGGCGATTGGTGGCATCGGCGTCTCCAAAGCCTGCATATTGGCGCATTGTCCAGAAGCGGCTGCGGTACATGTCGCGATAAATACCGCGTGTAAACGGGTACCGGCCAGGCTCTCCCAGGTCTCGGTCATATTGGAAGTCGGCCAGATCTTGCGGGCGGAAGACGTTTTGACTGCTTTCTTTAGAGCTATCTTTGGATGGGTCTTTTGAGCTGTTCACGAGCGTATAATATTCCGTTACTTTATCCATATATTGTAAGGGAGGACCGCCCCTCGTGAAGTACTGCGAGAACATTCTTGAGACAATAGGTTCCACACCTCTTGTGAAGCTCAATAAAGTCTGTCAAGGCTTGAAACCCACCATCCTGGCAAAGGTTGAGGTCTTTAATCCGGGCGGTTCAATTAAAGACAGACCTTCTCTAAAAATGATTGAAGAGGCTGAAAAGGCTGGCTTACTCAAGCCAGGCGGCACGATCATCGAGCCCACCTCGGGCAATACCGGCTCTGCTTTGGCTCAGATTGCGGCTGTGAGAGGTTATCGTTGCATTCTCATTTGTCCTGACAAAGTCGCTCCCGAAAAAATAAATCTACTTAAGGCTTACGGTGCCGAAGTAGTCATGGTTCCTTCCACCGTCTCGGCTGGGTCTCCCGAAAGCTATTATTCGGTTGCCAATCGACTGACTATGGAAATTCCAGGCGCTTTTCAACCTAATCAGTTCGCCAATCCTAATAATCCCTTGGCGCACTATCAGTCTACCGGTCCTGAAATTTGGGAAGCAACTGGCGGCAAAATTACTTGTTTGGTCGCTGGCGCCGGCACCGGTGGCACCATATCTGGTACTGCCAAATATTTGAAAGAGAAGAATCCGAATATCAAGATTGTCGGAGCTGATCCGGAAGGTTCAATCTATAGCGGTGATACACCGGGCTCATACAAAGTGGAAGGTATCGGCGAAGACTTTATACCGAGAAATGCCGACCTCAAAATCGTCGATCACTTCGAGCGCGTTTCAGACAAAGAATCTTTCAATATGGCTAGACGCCTAGCCCGTGAGGAAGGTTTGCTTATTGGCGGATCTTGCGGTACAGCCACGGTGGCGGCCTTGCGGGTCGCCGAGACCATGACTGAGAAAGATGTGATCGTGGTCATTCTGCCCGATGGCGGACGCGGCTATCTGTCCAAGGTTTATTCAGAAGATTGGATGCGTGAGAATGGCTTCCTTCCTGCATCCGGTATGAGCTTCTATGCTAAAGATCTGATCGATGAAAAGGTGAAGGACGGTAGAGTGCCGCCTATGATCACAGTTCGACCCGACGACACTGTGCAGCGCGCTATCGAATTGATGGAACAGTATCAAATCGACCAGATTCCAGTCATTACCGAAGCTGGTCAAAACGTAGGTCATATCAATGATTTGGTCGCTATGCAAATTGTTTTTGAGAGAAAGCACCCTGAAACAACCCATATCAGTTCGGTGATGGGTCGCCCTTATCCTCAGGTAGACGAGGGTGTGGAAATTGATGCGGTCTACAGGCAGTTCAAGCTCGGCACGCCGATGGTTATTCTCACTCGCGCCGGTAAGGCTGCTGGTGTTTTGACCAAGTTTGATATTGTTCAACATCTTAAGTCAGAAACCGGTGTTGAGCCTGGTAAGAAACACAGTAAGAAAGAAAAAGCGACTGTTTAAGTCAAAGAAAATAGGAAAAAAGTCATGGAAAACGAAATGAAGTTCTCGACTCTGGCTATTCATGCCGGTCAAGATCCAGACCCTACAACCGGTGCCATTATCACACCGATTTTTCAAACCTCTACTTATGTGCAAGAGGGTTTGAACAAGCACAAAGGTTATGAGTATGCACGCACTCAGAACCCCACTAGAACTGCTCTAGAAGAGTGTCTGGCTGCCCTAGAGGGCGGCAAGTATGCGCTTTCTTTCGGCTCTGGTTTGGCTGCCGAAGGCAATATTATGAATTTGCTTTCTTCCGGCGATCATGTCATCTGCGGCGATGATGTCTATGGCGGTACCTACAGACTTTTTGAGAAAGTTTGGAAGCGCTATGGTCTTACTTTCACTTTTGTTGATGCCAGCGACCCGGCTAAAATCAAGGCTGCCATCAAGCCGGAAACAAAGATGATTTGGGTTGAAACTCCAACCAATCCTTTGCTCAGGCTCTGCGATTTGAAAGCGATCTCTACTCTGGCTAAAGAGCATAAGCTCATCACTGTTGTAGACAATACTTTCGCCAGCCCTTATCTGCAGAATCCTCTCAAGTTGGGTGCCGATATCGTCGTTCATTCGGTGACCAAGTATTTGGGCGGGCACTCAGATGTAGTTGGAGGCGCCGTAATAACCTCTTGCGACAAGCTCTATGAAACATTGAAGTTTCACCAGAATGCCGTCGGAGCTGTTCCAGGTCCTTTTGATTGCTGGCTTGTATTGCGTGGTTTGAAGACTTTGGCTGTGCGCATGGAAGCGCATCAGAAGAATGCCATGGCTGTTGCTCGTTATTTGGAAAAGCATCCGGCTGTTGAGAAAGTGATGTATCCAGGTTTGGAAAGTCATCCTCAGCACCAGTTGGCTAAAGAGCAAATGCGCGGCTTCGGCGGCATGGTCTCTTTCGTGCTCAAGGGTGGGCTGGAGAGTGCTCGCCAGTTTCTCGGCACCACCAAGCTTTTCGCCTTGGCTGAAAGTTTAGGCGGCGTTGAGTCCCTGGTTTGTCATCCGGTATCTATGACTCACGGCTCCATTCCCAAAGAGGAGCGTGACGCTCGCGGCGTTGTCGATGCCTTAGTTCGTCTTTCGGTTGGTATCGAAGATGTTGATGATTTGATCAAAGATCTGGAAGCCGGACTTGCTAAAGTGCAAGTCTTGGCTGGCTCGGCCGGCGGCAAATAAAGCAGAAAGCAAAAAGCAGAAAGCAAAAAAAGGATAACTAATACAAAAGAACTGGAAGAAACTCCAGTTCTTTTGTATTTAGATTGTTTGTAGGCTCTTGCCTCAATTGCCTTCCAGACCTTCTGGTTGGTCCGGCAATTGCTTGATACTATCGGCTCTGGCCCTGTAGCTCTCGGCTTTGACCAGATCTTTTTTCTGCCTTTCCAGATCGGCAATTGCGTTTAGTGTTTCGGCCAGAAGTTTTCGCCCACGTCTAATTTCGCTAATTTGAGAAGGGCTTGTGCTATTTTTCTTCTCATAGATCTCTAAATGGGAAAGAGCCTCATTCAGTTCTGCTTTTGCGTCGTCAAAAGAACTTCTATCTCGATCAAACTGACCTAACTTGAGGAGCACCTCAGCCAGGTCGATTGTTCGAGCGCCGGGTTTTTTGTTCTCTAGGGCGGCGCGCATAATTTTCAGGCTTTGTTTAATGAGTGGACCGACAAATTCTACTTCGTCGCGATTCCAGTGACTTAAGGCTAGTTCTAACTTTAGTTTGGCTAGCTGGGGATCGTCCACGGCAGAAAATTTGGCATAGAGGGTGCAGGCTTTGGTGAGAAGCAAAATTTGTTTGTCGTAAAGACCATTAGCCGCCAGTCTGCGTCCCAGTTCTACTAGACCGCCCACCACGGCCGATAGATCGGCATCAAGCTGTTTCGAGATGATCACTTCGTCGCCGTTGCCGTGATCCAACTTGGCTGCTTCCACGGCGATTCGATCTAATTCGCGGTCCGCCAGGGCATAGTCTTCTAACAATCTATCGGTCAAGATTTGATTGATTTCTTTCAGTGTATTTTCTTTATTGGCATTGTCGTTGGCTTTTGTATAAAGCTCGAGTTTGGCTCGCAGGGCGGCTGCCTTCTTTGAGCCGCGGTCCGAGAAGAGTCGAGTGATATAGATGGCGTGATCGTATAGAGCTTCTGCACCTTTATAGTTGCCCGAACTCTTCAAGCTGTCGCCGATACCCATGGCAATTAGAAAGCGATTGCGATTGAAGAATGTCCCTTTATCGGTGGCAGGACCGTCCCAGAAAAAATACATATAGCTGATTGCCGATAAAATGGAGGCGGAAAAAATCAAGCCGGTGATAGTCTTGCCTCGTCTCTTCGGATCTTTAATGCCTGAAACAATGGCCGTTTTGCTTAATTTTTCCAGGATTTTGTTTTTGTGTTTGCCGCCTTTGGCAGCTTTCTCTGCTTGTTTCTCTGCGGATTGGTCGCCCGGCGCCAGTCCTCGACTGTTAGTGATTACAGTACCGCCCTCGGTGCTGACTGCCGTGCCCGTATTGTTTTGACTTTTGATTTGAACTTGCAGACTAAGGCTGGACGCTCCTTTAGAAGAACCTGTCGATGAGCCGGCCTTGGGGATTTTCTCTCCGAAGAGAATGCTATATAGTTCGGCTACGCTTTCGAATCTATCTTCTGGACGTTTCTCGAGGCAGTGCATGATCACTTGTTCAAGCTCTTGCGAGATAACAATACGCGGTGCGATTTCGGAGGGTTTGGTTGGTTTCTCTCGCAGATGTTTGTGCATCGTGTCTAAGGCCGTTTGCCCAATAAGAGGGGTCTTGCCTGCCACAGTTTCGAACATGACGCAGCCAAAAGAGTAGATGTCGCTGCGGGCATCAAGTGATTGACCCGAGCATTGTTCCGGGCTCATATATAAAGGCGAGCCAAAGACTTCACCGGTTCTAGTGAGATTCTGACCGCTCTCTGTTTCGCCCGGCGCGGCACTTATCTTTGCTATGCCGAAATCGACCAGCTTAACAATGATCGAACCGTCGTCTTGTGGCTCCAGAAAAAGGTTGCTCGGTTTGAGATCGCGGTGAATCACCCCTTTGCTATGGGCATGATCGAGTCCTAGACAGGCTTGTCTAAAGATTTCTCTTGCCTGTGGCTCCGGTAAGATCACTTCTCTTTCTAAAATTGAAGCGAGATCTTCCCCTGATAAATAGTCCATGACCAGATAGGCTCTGCCATCATTGGTAATACCAAAATCATGCACGCCCACCACATTGGGATGATTGAGGTTGGAAGCAGCCTTAGCCTCATATTGAAAGCGCTGAAACATCGAGGCATCGGCGACAAGGAAAGGATGGAGAAGTTTGACTGCGCAAAGCCTTTCCATATATTTATGGCGGGCTTGATAAATCACACTCATGCCGCCGGAACCCAGTACTTTTAAGATTTGGTATTTGTCGGCAAAGACAGTGCCGACCAAGGGGTCGACTGCCACCGGTACCAGTTGTCCCCCGTCTTTAGGGCAGGTATCATGGGCCGGTTCAAATTCTTCTTTGCAGCTTAGGCAGACTTTTTTGAAGTTAGTCATATATAGAGAGTCTTGACTAACCTATGATACTACTATTTGCCAAGCACCGGCAGAACCAGACCCAAGAGAAATAAAGCGGCGGTGAGAAATGTCTGTTGCAATAGGGCTTGTGCGGCGGCCTGTGTCTCTCTATCGGCTTGCAGCATGATCTGGACGGTGCTTAAAGTATCGTGAAAAGGACCGAGAAGATAGCCCAAAAGAAAGCCGGCCATCACAGCAGTGAGTATTTTACCGCCCAATTTGTAACCGACAATCTTGTGCAGCAATCTGCCGGTCACGTAGCCAATACCGATAAACAGGAGATAGCTGTAGAAACCGAAGCCTGTAATACTCGGTTGCATGCAGCTGAAAATGAAGCCGATCAGGGTGGTGAACAAGCCGGCTTTAAGCAGCAACAGCGGAGAAACTTGCAAAACATGGGAAGTAAATCTGCCTGCACATTTTTTACAGCGATTCCCGACTGCGCATTGCACTAAGCACTTAGGGCAGATTATTTCGCTGCAGTCTATGCACTTGAGGCGAGAATCGCCGCAGCTTTTGCATCCGGTGCCGACTTTGTTTAATTCTGGTTGTCTTTCCTGACCTGTCATACTGCTTAGAATATCAAACCGGTGTCTAATATTAGGGGTCTATGGCTCAAGCGGGGGAGCAGTTGTGAAAACGGAGAAAGTGGCATTTTTAGGAATGGGCATAATGGGTTCGGCCATGGCTGTCAATCTGTTGCAGGGCACGCCGCTTTCTGTTTGGAATCGTAGTCCCGGCAAGGCTGCGGCCGCTGTAGAAGCCGGAGCGATCGAGGCTACCAGTTTGGCCGAAGCTGTCGGCGGTGCCGATGTTGTCTTTAGTTGTCTCGGCGATGAGCGCGATGTCGAGTCGGTCTTGATTGGCAAAGATGGGGTTCTTGATAATCTAGACGCAGGCTCAATCATTGTTGACTTTAGTACGATCGGACCGGAGTCTGCCGGAAAGATTGCGGCTGCTTGCAGGGAGCGCCGTTGTCACTTTTTGGATGCGCCTGTAACGGGCGGCGACGTTGGCGCCAGAAACGGGACACTGACAATTCTGGTTGGCGGGGAAGAGTCTATATTTGAGCGGGTCAAACCCCTGTTGCAATATATGGGCAAGACCTTGTTCTATTGCGGCGGCAGCGGCGCTGGTCAGACCTTGAAACTAGCTAATCAGGTGCTCTGTTCGGTTAATTTAGTGGCTATTGTTGAAGCTATGAAACTTGCCGAAGGCTTGGGGCTGTCGCCTCGCCTGGTGGTGGAAGCACTTGGGAACGGGGCCGGCGGATCTTGGGCTTTGAATAATCTGGGTCCTCGCATTTTGGCTGAAGATTTCAAGCCGGCATTTTCAATTCGTCATATGCTCAAAGATTTAAGGCTGGCATCGGAATGTGCCGGTGAGTCGCTTAATCAGTTGGGCGGGACGGTCTGGGCCATAGAGAGATTCAAGCAGGTGGTGCAGCTTGAAGGCGAAGAAGGGCTTGATTTGGGCACGCAAGCCATGTACAAGGCTTACCCAAAATTGGGTCAATAGCTAGTGTATATATTGTTGTCTCGGCAAAGAATTTAATGACGAGGCAGTACACAAGCCAGTTAAGGTGGGGTAGCATGTGACGTCTGATATTTTTTGTTCTCGCCTAGACTAGAGAGGAATTAGGGGATGTCTACAGCCACAGCTACACCTACCGTAATGGATACTGCCGTTCTTGAAGAAGTCGTGCACTGGGTGAAAACCCTCACTGCAGTCGGCGTCTCACCCGATGCCGCCGCTAAAGTGACCACCAAAATTCTTCTGGCTGCAAACGCCGACGATAATGAAACCGACGATTTCTGGTCGGAAAGTGATGAAGACCTAGACGATATGGATGACGACGAGTAATTCATCTGCAGTTGCTTAAAACTCCCCGGGCTCCGGGGAGTTTTTCTTTTGCAAATCAGGTAAAAGAAAGTTATGGACAGCAATCAATCTGTAAGTAAGCTTTCTTTGCCAGAATCAAATTCGAATTCGGTTCTGGATAAAGGCCATGCGCCTAAGTTGCCGGTTTCTAGTTTGCCGCTTCGCTCTTTGCAGTTACTATCACTGCGCTATCTGCTTTATGCCTTAATGCCGCTTTGGCTTTTCTGGCCTGCCTATCTGGCATTCAGCGGTGGACCTTTATATGTATTTGCTATTTTGCTTGCTACCGGTGCTTTTGCTCTCTTTGTCACTTACGACAAAGCAATTGTCCTTTCAGACTTGGGGCTGCGCTTTCCTCTGCGCTTTTTATTTGAAGCCCGCTTAAGGCTCTTTCGCCCTTTTGGGCAATTGGTCGAGATAGATTTTAGGGAAGGTGCTTACGGTGACACCTCGGCCCTGAAGCCCGAATTCATAACATTTGTCTTTGCCGATGGCGCCAGAGTTTCTGTGCGCATAACCGAACTTGGGCGGGCTGCCATCAAGAATATACTTTTAGCCCTTTCGCTCAAATGTCCTGATTTGAGATATACACCGGCGCTGAAAGATGTCGACTTAGATTTGCCTTTAGAGGCTGATAGCCTGGGTTGGCTACATCCTTCCTATACCCAACTTTGGGAAGAGGAGATGTCGGGGCGCTTTAGTTCTACCAGTTTTGTGCCCCTTAGACCAGGCGATAGTCTCAGAGATGGAAGTATCAAGATTACCGCGCAGCTTTCCTTCGGCGGGTTGGCGGCGGTCTATCTGGCTGCCCTGAAAGGGCGAACTGTGGTTCTCAAAGAAGCCGTTCTGCCAGCCGGCGCCAGCCCGGCTTTGCGAGAAAAGGCGCTCGTTCTCTTCCATCGCGAAGCTGAAATTTTAAGCAAGATCAAGCATGAACGAATCGTTTCTGTGATTGATTCTTTTCAGGAGCAGGAGAGAAACTATCTTGTGCTTGAGCATGTCAGAGGTCTTGATTTGCGTCGCCTCGTTTCGGCGGCCGGCCCTTTAGACTATATCTTTGTCTTCAATCTTTTGCAGGAAATCTGCGATATTGTCGCTTATCTTCATTCTCTCAGCCCGCCTATCGTGCATCGAGATTTAACCCCTGATAATATCCTGCTTGATTCTTCCGGCCGTGCTTTTCTCATAGATTTCGGCGTTTCGTCCGCTTTTATAGGCACCGCTACTGGTACTATGGTCGGTAAGCAGTCGTATATTTCACCCGAGCAGTTTCGGGGTAAAGCTTGTCCCAAGAGTGATGTTTATTCACTCGCTTGTACGCTCTTTTTCTTGCTTACAGCCACAGATCCCGAGCCGCTCAGCCGCATCCAATCGGATTCTTTGCCTTCGGCTGTATTGGCGCGCTTGCCCACCAACGTCAGCTCCGAAGTTATTGCATTGCTTTCGACAATGACCGAGCAGGAGGTCTCCGACCGTCTCAACTTGCTGCAAGTGAGGGAGAGGATAAAGCTCATTCTTCCTGACCGGGCGGGAGTGAAAGAAGATGGCTGAAGAAAGTAATTCGCTCTTCTTTCCGGACGATAGTCAAAAGCTCTGGTCATTCGGTGATACTTGCACTTACCAGCGCTTGAGCTCGAATTCTTCCGGGTTTCTTAGGCAACTTTTTGTCGTCAACATAGTATTTTGGGCAACTTTTCTCATCTATTTTATTCTCAAGCAGCCTCTTTCAGTGCAGCCGCTCTTGTTGGTTGTCCTCTTGCTTCCCTCTATTTTCCTATCTCTTTATATACTGGTGGCATTGCGTTCGGTCGAGCGCAAACGGCTAAAGGTCATGTCCTCGGGCTTTATGATTTATGCTCCGGTCTCACAATACATATTCAACGAGCATCGCATAGGCTTCGACAAAGTAAGAAGTGTGAAGATTGCTCTTTATAAGCGGCATTTTCTGCCCGAAGAAGAATGTCTAATCATTGAGAAGAGTGATGGTCGCTCTCTTGTGATTCCCTTTGAAGAAGTTCTTACAGATATAAGGCGTTCTGATTTTATGGCGCGCCTATCAGCCTATCAGCCTGGTCTGCTTGATTTGTCGGCGGCGCCTGCATTAACCAATGAAGGCGGTCCGTCTTATACCGAGTTGTGGTTGCATGACTTTGCAACGAGAGGAACGCGGCAGACCCTGGGCTTACATACTGCCGGGGCTTGCTTGAAAGAAGGATGTTATGTCGTCAATGGTATCATCGGCGGTGGTGGGCAGGGCAATGCCTATTTGGCAGAAGGGCCAGATGGCATTGTGGTATTGAAAGAATATGTTCTACCTGTGTACAGAGGCACTCGTCTTTTTGAAGATCTCTCTGCTAGGTTTTTTGCTGAAGCCAAGCTGCTTTCCGAACTAGAACATCCTGGAATCGTCAAATTGCTTGATCATTTTGTGGAAGACTCTAGAGGCTATTTGGTTTTGGAGTTTGTAGAGGGTCCTTCTTTGAAGGAGCTGGTGGAGAGAGAAGGCGCTCAGCCCCTCTCGACCGTCATTTCAGTCGGTAAAGATTTGTCGGCGGCTCTGCTCTATCTCCATGGGCGCTTTCCGTCGGTGATTCACCGCGATCTCAGTCCTGACAATGTCATTCTTAGGGACGATGGTTCAGCCTGTATTGTTGATTTCAATGTGGCAAGAGCTCTTGAGCGAGATTCTCGTACAGCAGTGGTAGGCAAGCAGGCCTATATGCCGCCTGAGCAATTCAGAGGCAAGCCTTGTCCGCAGAGCGATCTCTATGCTCTAGGGGCGACACTGTACTTCTTGGCTGTCGGTGAGGACCCGCCGCCTCTCACCAATCTTTCCCCTTTTGAAGATGCTGCCGAGGCAAGTTCTAAAGACACAGATTTCGAAGAATTCGATGAGATTGTGCGAGGTTTGACCCATTTGAGCCTGGATAAGCGATTTCGTAGCGCTGACATGGTCTATGAAAAATTGTCAAGACTGGCGCTTAAGCGCGGCTAGTCTTAGCTATAATAGACGTCTGTATTTGGGTAGACGTACCTGAATCGGAAGGAAGGGGCTTTCAAAATGCTAGTAAAATTGCTCAGGAACTCCTGTATACAAAGAAGAGAATCTTCTGCAGAGCTGATGCGGACTGTTGCAGCTTCGCTTCTGTCCTTGACGGTTTTTTGTGCACTGGCTTTGTCTGGTTGCCAGAGCGGCACTGCTCCGCAAAACGAGAAGCAAGCAGCAGCCGACAATTCCAGTATAGTGGTTCAGGGATCGGACACTATGGAAGACATGGTTCGCGAATGGGCGAACGGTTTCATGACAGACAATAAGGGTGTACAAGTGACCGTGCAATCTGGTGATACCGGATCTGGTATTACCGGTCTGATTGACGGAAAAATCGATTTGGCCAGTGCTTCACGAGAGCTTACCGAAGAAGAGAACAAACTGGCTCATGCTAAGAAGATTCATCTGCGTCGGCATATGGTGGCGCGTGATGCCATAGCCGTCATTGTTAATCCCCAAAATGATATAGATGAGATTGGGCTGGATGACTTGCGTAAGGTTTATAGCGGCGAGATAAGCACCTGGGATCAGTTGTCTAAGGGGGCCAAGCAAGAACCAATAAGAGTTTTTGGACGGGAGTTGTCCAGCGGTACTTCGGACTATTTCAAAGAGCACGTCATGGGCGACAAGAATTTTGCCAGTGACGTCAAACTCATGCCTTCTTCCGAAGCAGTTATTGGCGCTGTTTACGGCAATCGTCTCGGCATAGGATTTGTCGGTATGTCTCAGGCCCGAGCCAACAGTAAGCAAGTGAAGATACTTGAACTATCTCTGCGCACGGTCAAGATCAAGGAACCAGCAGTGGGCGAGGCTGCCAACGCCTTGTCTGCAGATACATATCCGCTCTCTCGACCCCTTTATCTCTATTATGACAATTCTAGAGAGCCGAAACTTCGCCCTCTTCTGCAATATGTGCAAGGTGAAAAAGGGCGCAAAGTGGTTGAGAGTAGAGGCTTTATGACTTCTCCCTGAAGAAGTCGGCAGGAGAACCGTGAATTTTAGGAAGGCTCTAAAAGAGAAGGTTTTGATTTTTGATGGAGCCATGGGAAGCTCCATCCATACTTTCGATCTGGGGCTCGATGACTATCAGGGTTTGGATAACTGTCCTGAGATTTTGGTAGAGAGCCGTCCTGATGTTATCGCTTCTATACATGAGTCCTTCTTGAAAGTCGGTTGCGACTGTGTTGAGACCGATACTTTCGGAGGTTCTCCGGTTGTTCTATCCGAGTTCGGAATTGCGCACCGGGCCTATGAGTTGAATAAGAAAGCGGCTTTGTTGGCAAGAGAGGTCGCTTCTTCTTTTGGTGATAAAAAACGCTATGTTTCGGGCTCAATAGGTCCGACCACCAAGATTCCCTCCTTAGGGCACATAAGTCTAAAGGCTATGCAGGACGCCTATTTTGAGCAGGTAAGAGGGCTTGTAGATGGTGGCGTAGACGTTCTGCAGTTTGAAACCGGGCAAGACTTGCTGCAGGCCAAGGCGGCTATTTTAGCTATTCTCAGCTATTTGAGGCAATGCGGCAAAGATATTCCCATCATTACCCAAGTTACGCTCGAGGCGCCGCCTCTGGGAACTATGCTTGTCGGTTCGGATATATCGGCGGCCTTAGCCACCTTGTCTGCTTTTCCTATAGATGTGATCGGTATCAACTGCGCGACTGGTCCATCTGAGATGTATGATCCTTTGCGTTATCTTTGCGAGAACAGCGATCTTGCCGTTTCAGTTTTGCCTAATGCCGGTTTGCCTGAGAACATTGATGGTCGAACAGTCTATAAGTTAGAGCCGCAAGAACTTGCCGAACATCTCAAGCAATTCGCCGCAGTTTTTGGTGCCAACATTGTCGGCGGTTGCTGCGGCACCACCCCCGAGCATCTAGCCCGAGTGGTTGATGCAGTAGAGGGCATGGCGCCGCTCAGTCGACAAGCCGATGTAAGTAGCGCAGTGGCCAGCATTTATACCAGCTGTCCCCTGGCTTTTGATAAGTTGAATATGCAGCCGCCCTTGATAGTCGGTGAAAGAACCAATACCAACGGCTCTCGTAAGTTTAAAGAGCTTCTTGAGTTGAGCGATCTCGATGGCATGGTTCGCATGGCTCGCGAACAAGAAAAAGAAGGGGCCCATATCTTAGATGTCTGTACCGCCTATGTGGGTAGAGACGAGAGTGCCGATATGGAAGCATTCATAAAACGGCTCAATACCGAACTCAATATTCCAATTATGGTTGATAGTACCGAATATGGTGTTATTGAGAAAGCCTTGCAGCTGATCGCCGGTCGAGCCATAGTCAATTCCATCAACCTGGAAGACGGTGAGACCAAGATGATGGAGAAGGTTAGGCTGATAAGTGGCTATGGCGCTGCCGCCGTGGCCTTGACCATAGATGAGGACGGCATGGCCAAAGATGCCGAGAAGAAGCTTGCGGTAGCTAAGCGCATCTACGATCTTGCTCTCTCCGGTGGCTTGAAGCCTGCAGATCTAGTCTTTGATGCTCTTACTTTTACTTTGAGTACGGGTAATAAAGAAGATCGTAAGCTTGGACTTGCCACTCTCGATGGTATCAGAATGATCAAGCAATATTTGCCGGGAGTGAAGACTATACTTGGCGTCAGTAATATCTCTTTTGGCTTTGATGCGCGCATTCGTAGAATTCTCAATTCGGTCTTTCTGCATTATGCGGTAGAAGCCGGTTTGGATATGGCCATAGTCAATGCTCAGAAAATCTTGCCACTCTATAAAATCGACGAGAGTGAAAGAGAGTTCCATCGGCGCCTTATTTTTGATCTTGCCGAGGCTGACTATGACCCTCTCTTTAGACTTTTAGAATTTTATGATAAGAAAGAGAAGACCAGCAGCAAGAGCACAAGCGATCTTGCGCTGTCTGTGGAAGAGCGCTTGCAGAGGCGAATTATCGACGGCGACCGAGTGGGGCTTGATAAAGATTTGGAGCAAGCTCTGCTTAAGTACGCTCCCCTTACCATCATTAATACTATTTTGCTGGAAGGTATGAAAGTAGTTGGCGATCTCTTTGGCGCCGGCAAAATGCAATTGCCTTTTGTTTTGCAGTCGGCTGAAACAATGAAAGCTGCGGTTACTTATCTTGAGCCTCATATGGAAAGGTTGGGGGGCGAAAGTCGCGGCACTATGGTTTTGGCCACTGTTAAAGGTGATGTGCATGATATCGGTAAGAATTTAGTCGATATCATTCTCACCAATAACGGCTACAAAGTTATCAATCTTGGTATCAAGCAGCCCATAGAGAACATCATCAGTGCGGCCTTGGAACACAAGGCCGACTGCATTGGTATGAGCGGTCTCTTGGTCAAGTCAACTGTAATTATGAAGGAGAACCTGGAGATACTAAATGCTCGGGGTATTACCATTCCAGTAATTTTGGGCGGCGCTGCCTTAACGCGGCGCTATGTGGAGGAGGATTGTCGGCGGGTTTATAAGGGCCGGCTCTATTATGGGCAAGATGCTTTCGATGATTTACGCATAATGGAAGCGCTCGCTTCGGGGCAGTGGCAGGAGACTGAGCAAGCCCTCTCTTCTCGGTCGGAAGTCTGTTCAAATGCCGAATCTGATGACCTTGCCTATGATTCTGATGCTGGGCACGACGAACCGACCGAGACTAAAGAGAAGACCGAGTCAAAAGAGAAGCTCACCGCGTTTATCAGGTCGGATGTTGCCCGTCTTCGTCAGCCCGAGCCGCCTTTTTGGGGGCGTAAGGTAGTAGAAGATTTCGATCTTGCCGAGGTCTTTTCTTTCATCAATGAAACATCTTTGATCAAGGGTCAGTATCGAGTCAGGCAGGGTGAGCTGAGCGACCATGACTATAAGCAGCTTTTGCATGAAAAAGTCTATCCGTCACTCGATCGCCTAAAAGAGAAACTCTATAAGGAGCAGCACTTGATGCCTCGGGCGGTCTATGGCTATTTCCCTTGCCAGAGCCGTGGCAATGAGCTTTTAGTATTTGAGCCGAATAAGCTTGATCACCCTTATGTAAGCTTCACTTTTCCTCGGCAGTCTTTCGGACGCCGCCTTTGTATAGCTGATTTCTTTGCTGATGAGACTGAAGGTTTTGATGTCTTGCCGCTTCAGATTGTCACGATGGGAAGGTCTGCTGCTTCTTATGCCGCTGAGCTATTCAGCTCGGGTGAGTATTCCGATTATCTCTATTTCCACGGCTTGGCCGTAGAGTCGGCTGAAGGTCTTGCCGAACTCATGCATAAACGAATCAGGGCTGAACTAGGTTACGCCGGCGAAGATAGTCCCGACCGCCGCCGCTTCTTTCAACAGGGTTACCGAGGTACTCGGTTTAGTCCGGGTTATCCGGCATGCCCCGAATTGGAATCGCAGAAGCAGATTTTCGACCTGCTTAAGCCTGAAGAAATAGGCATGGAGTTGAGCGAAGAGTATCAGCTAGTTCCGGAAGAAAGTACTTCGGCTTTGGTTGTGGTGCATCCGGAAGCTAAATACTTCAATATAGTGAGAAGAGGAGAGGGGTAAGCTGGTGTCAGGTGCAGCTAATGCCAAGGGCGATGAAAATACTAAGAAGAATGCCGATGAAAAGCTTGATGTAAAGGCTGAGATATTAATTAGAAAGGCCGGTCTGCTCGATGCAAAAGCCATTCTTAATGTGCATTATGCTGCTGTTCATGACTCTAAACCCGGAAGTGCCTCATCTTTTTACGATCGTGAAACTTTGGATTGTTGGTCCCCGGTAGTTGATGAAGAGCGGGTTGGCAACTTTATCTCATGCTTTAAGCCTGATGATGAACTGATGTGTGTTGCCCAGCTGGGCGATAAGTTGATTGGATTTGCCTCTATCGTGCCGCGTCTGAACGAACTGCGCTCATGTTATGTAGATCCGTCCTTGAGCTTGAAAGGCGTAGCTCGCAGTCTGCTTTTGCATCTGGAAGCTGAGGCGCGCCAATTGCGTTTGGGCTTTCTTACTTTAGATGCTTCACTTAATGCTGAGTCTTTCTATCAGAAGTTGGGCTATCAATCCGATGGCTTAACACGGCATCCCTTGCCTGGTGGGCTTTCTATGACTGCTGTCAGGATGTATAAGTTCCTTTAAGGCGCTTAATCTCTGAAAGCAGTATTATGGGAGGTCCTATATATCAGGATTTCGGGAGTTAAGAAAATGGGACAAGATCTGGAAAAAGCTAGAGCCAAATCCAGGGAAGTTCTTGAGTTTATCGCTAAGCCTAAACTCAATGAAGGCGAACGCAAGCAAGTTATCGATGAGTCGGTCAAATATTGGACAGAGCATGTCAACGCCGGCTTTTTGCAGTACAGAAAGTCAGTCAGTACCGACTATACAGCCGTGGAATGGGAAGATGAAGGCGCTACCTTTAGAGACATCAACGGTAAAGAGTTCATCGATATGCTCGGTGGCTATGGCGTCTACAACGTAGGGCACCGCCATCCACGCGTGCTCAAGACAGTGAGGGATCAGCTTGAGAAGCAGGCCATTCACTCTCAGGAATTGATTGATCCTTTGCGTACCTATCTTGCTTACTTGGTTTCGCTAATCACTCCTGGTGATCTTAAATATTCATTTTTCACCAATTCAGGCACCGAGTCTGTAGAAGGCTGCCTGAAAATGGCTATGTTGGCCACTGGACGCCGTCACTTTATCGGCACTATCGGAGGCTTTCACGGGAAGAGTCTCGGTTCTTTAGGCGGGACATCAAAAGCTGTTTTTCGTGAACCTTTCTTGCCTTTGCTGAACTGGTCTCATGTGCCTTTCGGCGATGTCGAAGCCTTAGAAACAGTCTTTAAGTGCTGCGATTTCTCAGGCGATCGTATCGCCGCTTTTGTGGTTGAACCATTGCAAGGTGAAGGCGGTATCAATGTCGCCCCGCCTGGCTATCTAGCTAAAGCCCGTGAACTTTGCGATAAGTATGGAGCCATGCTGGTCTTTGACGAGATTCAGTGCGGCATGGGGCGTACAGGCAAGATGTTTTATTGCCAATACGACGATGTCAGCCCCGACTTGATGGCTCTCGGAAAAGCTTTCGGCGGCGGCGTAATGCCGATTGGCGCCGTTGTGGGCAATGAGAAGACTTGGTCGAAGTATGTGGAGAATCCTTTCCTCCATACCACTACTTTTGGTGGCAATCCGCTCAGCTGTGCAGCCGCTATCGCCACTATCTCAATCTTGCTTGATGAAGACCTGCCGGCGCAAGCTAAGGCAAAGGGCGATTATATGATTCCTCGTATGAATGAGCTTGTGAAGCGTTATCCCGATGTGATGAAAGAAATCAGAGGGGTGGGCTTGATGCTCGGCATGGAATTTACCGGCAACGACACCGGCTATGAGGTGGCGAAGCACTTGTTCGCCCGCAACATACTCATCTCAGGAACCTATATCAACTCTAAATGTTTGAGAGTGGAGCCGCCCCTCACCATTTCTTACGAGCAGATAGATACATTCTTGAAGGCTCTGGAAGAGTCGGTGGCCGAGGTCTCCAAGTCAGCTAAGTCCGGATTGGCTCCCGCCATCTCCTGAACCGGCTATATCGAAGTCCCCGGTGATGGTGCCTAGATTGGTGCGCCTGAGTTGTTTGCGTGCTTCATAGGCAACAAATGGATCAACATCGTTTTCCAACTGTCTTGCTACTTCAATCGGGCAGTTGGGATTTTCGACCAAACGCAGTCGCACTTCACGGGCTGCGTCTCTTGCTAGAATTTGGAACGCTTCCGGGGGGGTGGCATAGTTTTCGGCTACTGCCTTCTTCACCGATTCGCTTTCGTGGCTGGCTAGTTCAAGCAGTCTAGATGGCGGCGTGGAATGGCGGGCTGCCACCATGGTGAGGAAAGCAATAGTGTCTGTGGCTGAAGCTTGCACTATTTTTCGCTCGATTCCTTGCGGACCGTTGCGGTTGTAAACTCCGGCAGGATTGAACTTAAGGTCTTTGACAGTGTCTTTCTGCTGCTTATAGGCTACTTTTGCCGAGTCCGACTCGAGTGTGTGCCACTCTCCCGACACAGCACCAGGGGCGGCCGAAGCCGCTTCCTTGGTGCCGGTTTGGTTTGGTTGGTCGGAGGAAAGTTGAGGAGGTTTGATGGCTTCCAGTGCCGAGTAAGTGCTTGTTACCTGATTGTTGGTCGGTCTAAACTTATGGGTGGCGAGAAGATTGGCGCCCGTGTTGTCCATCTCGCAAGTTTTCAGCTTCTTAACTAGGGTGCTGCGTGCTTCTGCTGCGACAACTTTATTGCGGTCATTAGACAGTTGTCTCAAGATATCTGTGCCGGTCTTGCGATTGGCTGCCACTTTCGCCCTGACGCCTGCATCTTGGTCTTGGGCCAGGCGCCTTAAGGTATCTTGCGGTGTAGAAGGATTGCTCGCCACAGCGGCTCTGACTTCGGCATGGATTTGACCCGCCAGCCAATTCAAGGTTGTGGGAGGCGTATGTGTATTTTCAGCTACTTGCCTGAAAGATTGTTCGGTGGCCGTACTTTCCTGACTTTCACCTAGTTTAGGATGATTACCGGTCAAGGTTTCGGACTCTAGATGGAAGTCGCTTACCAGCATAGACTCATTATTGACGCTATCTCTTATACTGCTTTCTCTGGTGCTGCTCAGATTCTTTCTCGAGTGGTCAGCTCCGGGCTCGTCCATTTCGTTTTCAGCGTTACTTTTTTGTTTGCTTTCTGAAATGGCAAAGTTGATCACCGGTGGACCCTTCTTCTCTTGCAACTCGGGCAGGCTGGAAGGGGGCAGGGCTGTAACCTCGCCTGGATTAGGTCTGGCAAAGCGTGAAAATGATTTGCTTACCCTCGCTGGCTCAAAGTCGTAGGTCTTTTCGCTATGGTTTTCAGCTTTAGTTGAATCTTCCTTGCTTTCTATATTTTGTTCGTTTGCACAATTTTCAGTCGAGCTTACGTGAGCACCCACTATATAAGTAGAGGTTTTTTGTGCATAGTCTTGTGAAGGCGAGTCGGCAAGGGTCTCTTCGACCTTCTCAGCCACCTCTAATTTTTCAGGCTTATCTGATCCGCTGCTTTCCAGTCTGTCGACCAGTTTGCGCAGAAACCTCGCCAGTTTAGATTGAAAGGTTTCCATCCCTCACTAACCCCACTTACGCCATGTAAGAAAAATGAAGAAATATAATCGATGCTATCGCGCCTGGCATGGGCGTGGGTATCTATTTGGCAGTATTTTTCTATATGGGTTCCTATACAGTTTTTTTACTGTTAAAAGTCTCCAAAAACCGCGATTTTTTGCCGCCAATATATCTTTTCCGTACAAAGTTATAAGTTTGGGGAGCAGTCAGAGTTGTCTGCACGGGTAAGAATTAAAGCGTGCCCCCTTATTTTGCCAGCTTGGTGGACCCCACCATCCTCCTCTTTTACTAGTCCGCATCTACTAAATTGAATCTGGATCACCTGAGGAAGCAATGAAGTTAGAAACAATCACTGAATTGGAAAGGTTCCTGAATATTCAGGAACAAGCACTAGGAAGTGATAGCCCGGAAGTGGCCAACACTCTCACTCGCCTGGCTGACCTTTATTTTTCCAAGGGGCTACTGGAAGAGGCGGAGGCTTTATATCGTCGCGCCCTCAATATAAAGGAACAAAGTTCGGGGCTGCATAAAATTGATATAGAAAGTACAAGGCAGAATTTAGAGAAAGTTTTGACCCGAAAACGGGCGCCTTCTCAGTCTCGTACCCCTTCCAGTCATGTCCAGTGGCAGACCGATTCGTCTACTTCTCTTGATGCCGTGCCTCCATCGATGGCTCTGGGATGGCCTTCGGCATTCGATCAGGACAAAGATAAAGAACTCGAAATCGAGCTGGCCTCGATAAAGCATATGATGGGGTTGGAGCATCCCCAGGTGGCTGATTGCCTAACTCGAATCGCAGATCAATACTGCCGAAACAAGAGATATTGCGAGATGGAACCTGTCTTGCAAGAAGCCTTGCGAATCAGGGAAAGAGCTCTTGGCGCCGAACATCCACTTGTTTCGAGCAGTCTCAAGAATCTTGCCAGGCTTTATTATTTTCAGAAACGTTACGAACTCTCCGAGCCTCTTTTTAAAAGAGCGCTTGCAATAAGACAAAAAGCTTATGGCAAAAACCATGAGCGTTATGCCGATGTGGAAGAGCAGTATGCAAAACTGCTTAGAAAGACCGGCAGGGCGATGCTCGCCCAAGACCTAGACGATCATGTCAAACAAGTGCGCAGCGGCCGTCGCTAACTACGTGCCCCTGCAAAAATTTTCCCTGCCCGTGCCTGACAGAAGAGGATGCAGCAATGCATCCTCTTCTAGATCTAAGACAGATTTGAGGATGCAGCAATGCATCCTCTTCTAGATCTAAGACAGATTTGAGGATGCAGCAATGCATTCTCTTCTAGATCTAAGACAGATTAGAGGATGCAGCACAGCATCCTCTTCTAGATCTGGCAGAATCAAGGTCTTCTGCTGTTTTCGCTAATTCTTCTTAGATAAGCATTCATTTCATTTTGGGTTATTGGAGTAAGAAGAGTTTGAGAGCGCATGCGGCGTTCATCTGGATGAACGCCGGTGTTTATGGCAATGACTTCACCGCGATTATTGTAGGTAGGTCCTCCTGAATAACCGCTATGAATTTGCGCCCGAGAGCCGATAAAGGAACGATTAGGGTTCTCGCCGCGCATAGCCTCACTATAAGGCACGCCGGTTAAGGCTTGATAGGTACCGTTTCGATTGATGGCGCCCGGCGATACATGAAAGGCATTGCTTTGGTTTGGAAAGCCAAAGCTAGTGGCTTCTCCGCTGGTTGGACGCTGCTCGGCTATTTTAGCCGGCTGGCATAATCTTTCGGTATCGGCTCCAGTCCTCACTGAAAGTATGGAGAGATCTTTAGAGGGCACTCTCATCTCGATATTGGCAGGAAAGGCGCTGCCGTCGCTGAATCGAACTTCTCGAGAGGTGATATTTTGATTATGACGTTCTCCCGCCACGTGATTGGCTGTCGCCACATAGCATGTATCGGCGGTTTTGCCGATGGCCACGCCGGTGCCGTGGCCGCCCACGGCGCCTTCTGAAATATTAATGCGAACCGATTGACTCTGGGCTCTTTCATAGAGTTGTTTGGTATTAAGGTCAGGCATTTCAAAATTGCAGCCGTTGGTACGGGCGCCAGCTCTCAACGTCGGCAACTGACCTTCTTGCGGTCCGCTTCGGCAGTTCCTGCCTTCGAAGTTAGTAATGGGCTCTGGATTGCGGCTGAATGTTTAATTGACTTCGCTAAGCATCTTTTCGCTTGCTCTGGCACTTTCGTTAGCAGAGTTCGCTGATTGAATTTGGTTTTCTGTACGTCTTTCAGCAGACGCTCCTCTATCTGGGGCGTTTTCTTGACTCATATTAGACCTATTAAAAAGAAAAGGAGGTGACCCAAACGACAAGTCAGTAGCCGGGAAATAATTGTTCTAGGGATACAGGTGAGAAAATACAGGTGAGAAATAAATGTAGAAAAATTGAGTGGGTGGTCTCTATAACATATGCGAGTTCTGTAAAGGAATTGAA
Organism: Candidatus Obscuribacterales bacterium; assembly: GCA_019745415.1. GTDB lineage: Bacteria > Cyanobacteriota > Vampirovibrionia > Obscuribacterales > Obscuribacteraceae > Obscuribacter. The sequence continues at coordinate 21,662 of JAIETF010000012.1, forward strand.
AATTCCAGCAGAGCTAAGTTCACTTTTCCGAGACGATCAATTTTGCTTTCCATCTCTTTAGTGCTAGACCACTCAAAAAGGTTGCGGCAGGCAAAAGTCCTATGCAGAGCCAGATGAACTTACCTGGTGTACCAAGCGCTCTGCCGAAATGTAGACGTGTCAGCCATGCTGTCACTGTATCAATATCAGTAAAATCAGAGCCAATTAGTTTTACTTGCTGTGGAAAGACCCAGACTTCTAAAGGCACATTCAATTTGTCATAAAAGAAGAATCTGTAGGCCGGGATATGCTTCTTGGGAAAAGAAATTTCTCTCAAAGCGAATTTCTTTCTTTGTTCTGAGTCTTTAAGAGACTGTTCTGCTTTCTGTCTGAGTGTGTCTAGATTGCTAAAACTGCCTTTGCGATTGAATTGGTAATTGGATGCCCAGAACTTTCTGAATTCGATTGGGAAGGCAAAGTTAAGAGCGCTGATAGTGAAAAGCAAGATTGGGAGTGTAGCTAGCAAGGCCAGATATTTATGCAAGAGAAGTTTGTTCTTAGGAAGCAATTTTAGTCTAGATATGTGGAACTCTTTCCTTAATGAATATTGGGGCAATAGGGTTAGAGCCAAGCCTGAAGCTAAAAGCAATTGAACGGCGAGAGCCAGGTAGCCTTGATATTGTTTGCCTGGTTTACCCAAAGCTAGGTCGTGATGCAAATCGCCAATCTTCTCCACCAACCAAGGTTCTCTTTTTTCTTCAATAAAATTGCCGGTGCTTCTTTCTAGACCGAGTGCTCTAGAGCCATTTTCTCCAGATATGTGAATGTAAATGAGATTGCCCTGCGAGCCATCAATATTTTCAATGAACTTGACTTGATTATGAGGAATCGATGTTGATGCCGTCGCTTGGGCGCTCTGACAAAGTCTATCTAGGTCAATACTTGGGCTGTTTCCCATTTCAGTGGCTTTCTTTTGCTGGATAATTCCTACAACTTCGTCTTTAAAGACAAGTGAGACGCCGCTCAGGCTCATGAATAAAAGGTAGAGACCAAAAACTCCACCCAACACACTATGTATGGCCCTCATCGCCTGAGCACTTTGGCTCCGGCTGTTGGTTTTGTTTCGCTCTTTGGTGCTAGCTATGGGGATGGACATCTTTAAAGCGATACCAGAGAGTCAGGTCGTAAACACATTTAAGAGCTCCGCCTAAAATTAGAGGTAGTCCGGCCGACATTGTTGAGACTGACAGCCCAGCCACTAGGGGCGCTAGTCCCTGCGCGAGGGCGCGGGCGCTGGCTGTAAGTGAAGCCGCATAAGGTCGCTCTTCGGGCTTTACCAAAATCATCGAAAAAGCTTGTCTGGCTGGAATGTCCATGCTGGAGAATAAACTGCGCACCACTAGCAGTGCACCCGCGGCGCCGGCGCTGGGCATGAAGGGCATTAAACATAGGGCGAAACTGCAAGGTAGGTGCGTGAAGACCATGGTTGACAAAAGCCCGAAACGTCTAGCCAGGTAAGGCGCCATCAAAAATGAGACTGCTCCAAGTAAATTGGTCAGGCAAAAGATGAGTCCGACAAAGTCGGCCTTGCAACCATATTTGGTGATGAACCAAGCCGAAAGCAGAGACTGAACTACAAAGCCGCCGCCAAAAGCATCCAGAGACTGCAAGCCGGCTAGCCAGTTGATATGGCGGTTCTTGATGGCGCTTAAGGTACAGTTGCTTAGACTTGGTCTGGGCTTGGTGTTCTTATCAGTGTTCTCATCAGTGTTCTTATCAGTGTTCTTGTCAGTTTTCTTGGCTGTGTTCTCACTATCCTTTCTTGAGGGTACAGCTTTCATCTGCGCATAAAGAAGTGAAAGGGTCAGTCCTATGGCAAAATAGGAAGCTAGGAGTATTCTGGTTGCTTCTTCTCCGCCGTTTGCTAGGCATAATCCGGCTATGAGCGAGCCCAAGGCGGCGCCGCCAAAGCCGAAGAGGTTATAGACAGATAGAATACGTGTCAGTTTTTCGGCATGGCTGCTCTCATCAGGGCTGCCGCACTCTTCAGAACTCTCAGCCAAAAGAGACTGTTCAAGAGCGCTAAAGGCGCCACCTTCGAATCCTGCCGGGCTAATCGTTCCGGCAACGATCGCAAGTGCGATGAGTGCTTTGTTGTTGGTGGCGGCTAGAATCAATCCACTCAATGCGAGCAGCAGCCCTGAGAATAGAAGAATGTTTTTGGTGCCATATTTGGCTGCCATCAAAGCCAGTAAGGTGGTAACAATAGCGTCTTCAATTAAAGTGGCCGAGAGTAGGGCACCTATTTCAAAGTGACTAAACTGACAAGCTTTGAGATGGATGGCTAAGATTACTGCAACGGAACCGAAGGCAAAAGTGCGCAAAGCCTTTGCAGAAAAGACTATTGCTAAAAGTCTATTGCGGTTGAATTGTCTGGCTTGGGCAATTCGTAAGCATTGTTGGAAGTCTCGATTTGTATTGAGTCCTTCTTCTTCGAGAGTCTCAAGTCTTTTACTGTCAGCGCTTTTGATTGAGTTGCTCAAGCTATAACCTCTAGCCTCTTTCCTTCCGCTTTGGCCGTCTGAACTTCATGCACTTTGGTTTCCTGAAAATCTTCAGCTTCGATTGCTTCTCGCAGCAAGAGGGCTCTTTCAATAGATCCCTCCAGTCTTGCCGTCAAAAGAAGTTCGTGCGCCGGTAACCGATTATCAAAGACGCGCTTTTCTAGAATCTTTAGCTCTTGCTCTAAGGAACAGCGATCAATATAAAAATAGTTTTCCAGAGATTGGTCAGCGGCAATCAGATCAATAACTCTTCTAATCAGGTCTTTATCTTCCGGCTGGTCTGGTCCGGTTAAGGCCAGCCTCTGCAGATTAGCCTGCGCCTCACTGTCTGAGCATCTGCCAGGGAGTTTCTTGTTTGTCAGAACAGTTATAGCAACCATAAAAAGGGCTTGATATATGCGCGTTCCGGGCGCCATTTCAAAACCCTTGAACTCAAAGCGCAGCTTACTCTGGTCTTCGGCTTCTCCGCCTCGATGAATGTAATAGAGCGGTGCCCAAAGCGATCTCCTTTTGGTTCGGACCGAAAGTAGTGTCTGCCCTGATTGGCTTATTGCCTCATTGCCGGCCAGAAATGGTGAATTGAAAGTCAATGCGAAGAAGGCGGGCATGTAGAAGTTAATCTTATCGTTCAATTCGGCAAGATCGAGTTCCTTCGTCATTTCAACAGGCAGGCTGATATTGAAATCCGGTCCATAGGTTGCTGTGGCTACTCGGGCCCAGTTCCAATAATCTTCTCTTTCGTAATTTCGCGGGGCATCAAATTCCGAGGCTCTAGGGTGATGTCCCACGCTCGCAGTGGACCACGCTTCCTTCTTGAGCCTCTCGTCAAGACGGGTTCTCAAGGTGTTTAGTTCATATACTGCCGCCTGTGGAGAACTGCAAATCGAAGTTCTGGCTTCGATTCCTTTGGGCAGTAGGTGCAAGGGGATAGAAAAATCAGGTGTGGTTAGCGTGTAGCCTTCGATGAGATAGTGTCCGCGCTTTCTGTGCAAAGGCTTCTGATTTAAGCCATACAAGCTCAGATCTGAAGTGTCTATTGAGTCGACAATCGAAAGCAGGTTTTCTAATTCGAGGTCATTAATCCAGAGCGACTTCAGGTCGTTCTGCCCAATCAAGAGATATTCAGTTTCAATGCCAAAGCCGAAGCCTGCATCTTCTTGCCTCAAGGCGCACCTCAATTATTTTTCTAACTAGTCTTGCTAAAGGAATGTCAGCCGGACATTGAAAAAGGATAGCATTGTCGATAACTTATTGAGAAATATTCTTATCTAGTAGCTGTTTTGATCGGTATTCAGAAAAACGCAGAAATTTCTCAATATCTGCAATCCATTGCGAGAGAAGTCGTTTCCGCCTCGGCTCGGAGTCGCTTGAAAACTCGCCGCTTAAGTACTCTCTGCAACTGTTCTCGATCTCTTTAACCTCGTGACAAGCGCCGCCATGTCGTCGTATCGACCGAAAGACGGCACTAAGTAAGTCCCTTCGATTAAATCAGTTACTTCTGACAAGAGAGCCTCGGCTTGTTCTAGTCCCACGCGGGCTCCGTCGTCTCCGGCTTTAGCCATTTCTTCGCGAATATGCTTAGGAATAGTGATTCCAGGCACTTCGTTATGCAAATACTCGGCGTGTTTCGAGCTATGTAGAGGCATTATCCCGACCAAAAGAGGAATCGGGCAGCCGCCCATATCTTCGATAAAGTCCGCCAGATCACTCTTGCGGTAAATCGGTTGGGTCATGATAAAGTCAGCACCTGCCTCGATTTTCCGCTTTATGCGCTCTAATTCGAGGGCGCGATTCTGGGCTGTTGGATTAAGGGCGCAGCCAATTGAAAGGGAAAGCGGGGCACCAATGGTATTGCCTGCGATATCGCGCCCTTGGTTCAGTTGCTTGATTATTTTGATTAAGCCAATCGAATCCACATCGTAGACCGCAGTGGCATGAGCGTAGTTGCCCAAGGCCGGCGGGTCGCCGGTCAAGGCTAGGATATTGTGCAGACCCAAGGCCTGGCAGCCGATAAGGTCAGCTTGCATACCCATCAGATTTCTATCTCTCGTGGTGAAATGAATTATGGTATCAACACCGATGCGCTGGCTGAGCAGTTGGCAGGTGGCTAGTGATGACATTCTCACTCTCGCCATAGGGCTATCGCCGACATTGATGGCGTCGGCGCCCGCAGCGTAAAGCAGCTCCGCTGCCTGAGTGATTTTCTTAGTGCCAGCGCCCTTGGGCGGGTCTAGTTCGACAGAAATATAGAAATCTTGCTCCGATTTCTGTTTGATTCGACGTAAGCGATCTGCCAGCGAGATTCTTGCGTTCTCTTTCGAGCCTGCAGTCTCGACCGTGTTTTCTATTGCTTCCGGATTGTAGAGCACATTCAGGAGCGAGCCGGCCGGTTTTGACTCGGCGCCTTTTAACTCCTTGCTCTCCTCTTTATTTGAGTTTTCTTCGTTCTGAGCGATGTATAGGTCGAGCGCCTGCCTCATAGCCTTGATATGGTCCGGTGTTGTACCGCAGCAACCGCCCACGATGCGAGCTCCGGCTCGCAAGTAAGGCTCGATATAAGAAGCGCAATACTTCGGTTTGCTCATAAACATCGGGCGTCCGCCCATCAAGCTAGGCTGACCGGCATTGGGAAGGCAGGAAAAGGTGAGACGATTTGGCGAAATGTTCAAACTTTTGATGGTAGTGGTTAAGCGCAGAAACGAATCGAAGACAGGGCCGGGACCGGCACCGCAGTTGATACCAATTACATCGGGCATATCGTCCCCGAGTTCTTGCAAAAGTTTGACAATGTCTTCCGGTACTGCCCCGAGCAAGGTATGTCCTTCTACCGAGAATGAAAGCTGAGCAATCACAGGCAGTTTGGAAACATTGCGGGCGGCTTTGACCGCCAGGGCGGTTTCTTCCAGGCTGGACATGGTTTCGATTAGAAAGAGGTCTACACCTCCGGCCAAAAGGGCTTCCATTTGCTCTTTGAAAGCGTCGCAAATAGAGTCTCTGTCTGTATCACCGAGCGGCGGCAGTAATTTACCGGTTGGTCCCACCGAACCGGCCACGAAAACCGGTTGACCGGTGATCTCTCTGGCGTTCCGGGCTACTTTTGCCGACCAGACGTTGATTTTCCAGACCTCGCCATCAAGTCCATGATTAGCCAGCTTAAATCTGTTTCCACTAAATGAGTTGGTTTCTATAATCTCGGCACCGGCATTGATATAGTCCACGTGCACTTGCTGCACTGTTTCTTGCCTGGTCAAATTGAGGTGTTCGAAACTAGCCTCTCCAGAGGTTCCTCTTGAATACAGTAGTGTGCCTATCCCCCCATCAGCCAGGAGTGGACGTTTGGCCAGGGTTTCGAGAAACGGGTGCATGCACTTTACTCATCTTTTTCGGAATGTCTCTTCAATGATAACGTCTGTTCACCTGAGCGCCTTGGGTCTAGCCCTTACCTGGTAATATACTTAACGGTAAAGCGGGTTGTGCCGAGCCTGAACCGGGCTGACGGTTCTTGCCTCTCAAGTAGAGGTTTGGATAGGGCTCATAGTTTGGATCTCTAGCCAATTGCCTGAACCGCTGTATTCGAAGAACAAACAAGAACTGACCAGCCGAGAACAAACAGAAGGACTCCCTGTGACCGATCCCGATCAAATTAGGAATTTTTCGATTATCGCCCATATCGACCATGGTAAGTCGACCCTGGCCGACCGTCTTTTGGAGATGACCGAAACGATAAGCAAGCGCGAGATGCAGGCTCAGGTTCTTGATTCGATGGATATCGAACGTGAGCGCGGTATCACAATCAAAGCCCAGGCTGCGCGCATGGACTATATCGCTGATGACGGTAAGCATTATGTCCTCAATTTGATCGACACACCAGGTCACGTCGATTTTGGCTACGAGGTATCACGTAGTTTGGCCGCTTGCGAAGGCGCCCTTTTGATTGTGGACAGCACTCAGGGAGTGGAAGCCCAAACTCTGGCCAATGTGCATTTGGCGGTCGAGAACGATCTTGAAATAGTACCGGTAATTAACAAAATCGATTTGCCCAGTGCCGAACCGGAGCGCATTAAGGCAGAGATAGAGGAAGTTATCGGGCTTGATGCTAGTAACGCAGTTTTGGCTAGCGCTAAAAACAATATTGGTGTCAAAGAAGTTCTTGAATCTATCGTCAAGTATGTGCCGCCGCCTAAGAACAACATAGATAAACCTTTGCGGGCTCTCATTTTTGATAGCTATTATGATAGTTATCGCGGCATCATCGTTTATTTTAGGGTCAAGGACGGGGAACTCAAGGTCGGCGATCGCATTCGCTTTATGGCTAACGACAAGGCTTTTGATGTTGTTGAATTGGGTGTTTTGCGTCCAGCTCAGGTCAAGGTCGATAGGCTCGGTCCTGGTGAAGTCGGTTATCTGGCTGCAGCTATCAAAGATGTGTCTACCCTGGTTGGTGACACTATCACTCTGGACAGCGCCCGCGCCAGCGAGCCCTTGCCCGGTTATAGACCCGCCAAGCCTATGGTCTATGCTGGTATCTATCCGGTCGACAACGATCAGTATCCCGACTTACGTGAGGCATTGATCAAGCTCAAGCTCAACGATTCTTCTCTTTTCTTCGAGCCTGAGACCTCTGATGCCCTTGGTTTTGGCTTCCGTTGCGGTTTCTTGGGCATGCTCCATATGGAAATTATCCAAGAGAGACTGGAGCGAGAGTACAATCTTACGCTGATCACCACTTCGCCTTCTGTTGTTTATCGGGTGACAAAGACGGACGGTGAAGTAATTATGGTAGAGAACCCAGCTCTGCTGCCCGACCCCAATTACCGCGAGAAGATCGAAGAGCCCTTCGTTGAAGCGAGCATTTTGACGCCCAACGAATTTGTTGGAACGATTATGGAGTTATGCCAGAGTCGTCGCGGTATCTATATCGACATGAAGTATCTAGACCCTCGCCGGGCGATGTTGGTTTATCATCTTCCGCTGGCTGAGATCATCACCGACTTTTTCGACCAGCTTAAGTCGCGCTCTCGCGGCTATGCTTCTCTCGACTATCATTTTAGAGAGTACCGCACAGAGCGGCTGGTCAAGCTGGACATTCTCATTGGCGGCGATAAAGTCGATGCTCTCTCGGCTATTGTTCACTTCGATCGCGCCCAATATGCCGGACGGCTTTTGGCGGAGAAACTCAAGAAACTCATTCCCCGTCAGATGTTTGAAGTGCCGGTGCAAGCTGCAATCGGCGGCAAGATTATAGCCCGCGAGACGATATCGGCTCAGCGCAAGAATGTGCTTTCTAAGTGTTATGGCGGTGATATTAGCCGTAAGCGCAAATTGCTGGAGAAGCAGAAAGAAGGCAAAAAGCGCATGAAAGCTGTCGGTAAGGTTGATATCCCGCAAGAGGCCTTCATGGCTCTGCTTAAACTGGAAGAATAATTTGCACGAACCTTCAGATAGAGATAAGCAGAAAGAACTAGAGACGATTGCCTTTGAAAGAGAGCGCGAAGAGCAGAGGCTTCTGCTTTTGCGCCAGGCCTGGCTTGGCCGCAATCGCCTTTATAAAGAACTTTTTGGAGAACCCACTTGGGTTTCACCTAAAGGGTACGGACCCCCGCCCACTGAGATAGACGAAGAGAAGTTCTTCGGGTCTTCGCTGTTCGCTCAAGAAGCGTCCCAGTCTTTTGATCCAGATCCCTATCAAGGTAACAAGCAAGAAGTGGATAGTACCGAACAGCATCTGGCTGTCTTGGCTTATGGACCAGATCCCTTTCGCCCCTACTGGACTTATATAACAGCTGGAATCGCTAGTCCTTGGGTTCATCACGAACCTCAAGAGGTGTCTGGTTTTGGTTGTGAGCTTATGATTAAGAGTCCGGTGGATTTACCATGGGCACCGCAGGTACTGCGCACCATGGCATATTACATCTTTAATCATGCCGGAACTCTAAGCCCAGGGGTGCGCATCAGTCTTGGCGGACCAATTAAGGCCGGCTCTGATTCGAAGGTGCGCAATCTCATCATCTGGTATGCCGATGAGGCACCCGACTGTTGGTACCAGCTTCCCTCCGGCGGCTTTGGTATTTTCCTGGCTATTGGGGTGACCGAAGCTGAAGTGAAGTATGCCGAGTCTGTGGAAAAGTATGGTACTTGGTGTGTTGAGCAGTTATTAAGACGGAAGGGTTTCGGACAGGTCACTGATCCCGATAGGCGTTGCACTATGTCGGATGCTGATACTCCTGAGATGTTGCAGTCGATCAAACTTTTCGCCGATACATTCAGAGAAAATGAAGCTGAGATTATGTCTGAATTAGGCAATCAACAGTCGGAGAATTTCTAGGACAAAAGCCAATCTCACATAGTTGTGTTGTTGGTTTTCTCCTTCTCTTCTTGAATTCTCTTTGTTTCACCGCCGGTGGTGGCGGTTTGCCTGTGCTTGCCGGAGGCATTCTGAGAATGCGTGCAAAAATTAGGTTTACTTTGCTCGCCCTTAAGAAAGGAGACAAAGCAGGGTTTCAGAATCTATTTGTGTTATAGTGAAGATAGAGTGCATTGTGATGATGTAATTACAATTTGGAGCTACGATGCGGCTTTATGGCTCCTGTTACGAAAAAGCTGACCGGAGATCGGCAGAGACGCGCTCACAAGTTTGATATTTAGTCGACCAAGTTAACCTCGTTCTCGCCCTAGGTGTAGGTGCGAGTGATTAATCCTTCTGGAGGTTCTGTTTGTTACTTTTTCTCGGCGCTTTTGCGCTGTTTTATATTTGGCACGGTCTGGGTGTAACAATTGGATACCACAGACTACTGTCTCATCGCTCAATTGAATGCCGCAAAGCTCTGGAATATTTTTTTGTACTGCCCGGCTATCTTTCTTTTGAAGGTTCACCAATCTGGTGGGCAACCATCCATCGCGCTCATCACCGCCATGTAGATACCAATCTTGACCCGCATTCGCCCCGTTACGGGCTAAAGAACGCCTATGCCGGATGGTTTACCAAGAAAACTTATCCTGCACATATTAATCCGGAGGAGCAAGCGCCGGATATGCTCAAAGACAAGCTCTACCTATTTCTTGAGCAGGGCGGCGACTGGAGAAAGGCACATGTTCTTTCTTATGCCGTAAATATAGGATTCCGCTTGATCCTTCTCTATTATTTTGGCTGGACTGTTGCACTGGCCAGTTATCTGGCGGCTGTTTTGGTCTTGCAGATTCCACTTATGCTTAACGTGGTTTGTCACATTCCTAAACTAGGCTATAAAAGATTTCATTCTGCAGATGATTCGGTCAACGTCTGGTGGGTAGCAGTTCTAGCCTTGGGCGAGGGCTGGCACAACAATCATCACCGCTATCCTGGTTCAGCCAAGACCGGCATTTCATTCTGGGAATTCGATTTGTCTTGGCTGGTAATTTCGGCTCTGAATCGGCTTGGACTATTAGATAGAGTAAATATTGCTCCCGGTAAGCAAGTAAGACTTGCCAACTGGAAAAAGAAAACTATGGTACAATCTAGGTAGTCAGGCGTGCTCAACATCGGGTTTTGCTTTCGCCACTGCCGATCTTCGAGTTAATTACGCCTACAGCCATTTGATTTGCTTTCATATATGACGACAAATAAGCCGCAAGGCCTGTTTGAAGTTGGCTTCGCGATTTTACTTTTATTGGCGTTGACTAACCGGCCAGTTCGGGCTCCGCTCGAATTGTCGTAATCACAAATAAAAGGAGCATGTAAATGCAAAACAAACTATTCGTCCGCAATCTCTCTTTCAAGTGCACAGATTCTTCTTTGCAAGATCTTTTCACCCAGTATGGTGAAGTCACATCCGCTAAAGTGGCTGTGGATCGCGAAACTGGCAGAGGTCGCGGCTTTGGCTTTGTAGAAATGTCTACACAGAAACAAGCCGAAGACGCCATCAGAGGCCTGGAAGGCAGCGACTTCGAAGGAAGAGTGTTGCATGTGGCTATGTCTGAGCCTCGTGAAAAGAGAGGCGGCGGCGGACGCAGCGGCGGTGGACGCTGGTAATAATTAGAGCGAGGACCGGGGCTTAGCCCCGGTCTCACTCAATTCTCCTTCTTAGTAGTTAGAGGAACGAATGGTAAAAGCAGTCACGTTTGGCAAAAGAGAACGGGTTCGTTTTCTTGGCGGAGCCACTATCGCCGATTGGAAACCGATTGAGGGCGCGGCAGTATACGCTCTCACCTATAAGCAGGACCCTTTGAACAGACCGCGTGCTCACACCGTTGTTTATTTCGGTGAAACTGCCGATCTGGCTTTGCCCGAGATGCAAAACGAGCTATCGAGATGGTGGCATGAGAATAGCGGCGCCAAAGGTGAGCTGTTTTTCTTCTATCATCCGATGCCGGGTTCGAATCGTTACGAACGCAACTTGGTCAAAGAGAAGCTTGCCGCCGAGTACCAACCCGACGGCAATGACTAAATCAGCACTCTGAAAAACCAGCTCTCGAGAGCTGGTTTTTCATTTTAGACGGCTGCCAGTCCTGCTTTTACTCGTCTGAAAACATAGCCTTCTTTCACAGCTAGTTCAGTCGCTAGCACTGCACCACCGGCAGCACCAAGTATGGCGTTGTGTGCCAGAGCGGTAAAGCGCACGCTAACTTGTTCATTTCCTTGAGCTTCTTCAACTTCCAGTTGCCCGATTGTGACAGCCATGCCGCCGTCGCGCATAACATCAAGGCGGGGCTGCGGTCTATCCGGCTCGCTTTGAAAATAAATCTGCTTGGCTGGTGCCGAAGGTAGTCCTTTTGCCGGCGACTTATTGGTGAAAGCCTCCCAGGCGGCTAGAATAGCTTCTTTGCTCGGTGTTTTCTTGAATTGCACATTGACATAAGCGGTGTGACCATCAGCCACGGCTACGCGCACGCACTTCGCCTTGATCTTTGGCGTACCGGCGCTATTGATGCCGCTTTCAGACAGGGTGCCCCAAATTTTTAGAGGTTCAATCTCAGATTTGGCTTCTTCGCCTGCAATATAGGGAATTACGTTTTCAACCATTTCCGGCCAACCGGTGAAAGTCTTGCCGGCACCCGATATGGCTTGTTCGGAATGTACCAATACTCTGACCGGCTCGAACTCTTTCAAGGCAGTCAGGGCCAGCACATAGCTCTGTATAGAGCAATTGCTTTTCACAATGATGGCGCCGCTTTCATAGCCTCTCACTTCTCTTTGTTTAGTGAGTACAGAAAGATGTTCGGCATTGGCCGCTGGGATCATCATTGGAACAAGAGGATCCATGCGATAGGCTGAATTGCAAGAGGTAACAAAGACGCCCTTTTTGGCTAAAGCATCTTCCAGTTTCAGGACTTCTGCTTTGTCCATACTGACGGCACAGAAAACTATATCGACTGCTTCGGTAACGGCATCGAGGTTGGCGGCGTCCACAACCTTGATTTTTCCTAAAGCTTCAGGAAGGCTGAAATCCATAAACCAACGGTCTTTGACTGCATCTTTGTAAGCGACGCCGGCGGAAGATGCTGATGCGGCCAGGGTAGTCACTTCAAACCAGGGATGCTCCTTAAGCATACGAAGCAATTGTTGTCCGACCATGCCGGTGGCGCCTACAATGCCCACCTTCAGCTTGTTTCCCACTAAGCCTTTACCGTCCGAGTTAACTCTTGCTATTTCCACTTAACTGTCCTCACACCGGTTTGTTATACGAACCCTCAATCATGACAGGCTCTGCGAGTATAACAGCCCCCAGCCCCGGTTCTTTACAATTTGCTCTGAATATTGCTCAAAATTTGCGTTTCTCTTGCAATTGTTCTGTAAAAACCAGCTTCTTTAGTGCTTTGGCTGTGTTTTCATCGAGGTTGACCAATATCTGAGCTTGAGCTGGTTTCTTAAACTGACTATCTGCTTGTGTCTCGTGTTGCTGCTTCTCAAAAGCAAAATCAACTCGGCTCGGTAGTTTTTCGATGATCTTTTTCTCGAGGTCGTGCTTGTAATAGGTTCGGTAAATGTCTCTAAAGAGACTGAGGGCAATTAAATAGCTGCCGGCCTGGCTTGGATGATGCTTGTCCCCCTGAAAGAGTTCGATCTGCCCATTGCTGATTTGAGCATTTTTGAAATGCTCGCCGATCGGAATAATTTGCATAGCAATGCCGTCGCCGGCACCGGCGCTTTCTACTGCTACTTTGGTCAAGGTCGACAGCTTTTCCTGGTTTTTCTGATCTCCCTTTTCGCTATAGTCCTGAAAGAAGAAGATTTGGGATGGCTCCAGTCCGCTAGCCTGCCGACGCAGGTTGGCGCGTGATAAAGCATTGCGCAAAAGATAGAGGTAGCGAGCAAATCGTTTGGGTTCTAGGGTGAGGTCGCTGGCTTCCTGTAAAACTACAATGTCGTAGTTGCCGCTTTCCACATCAAGCAAGGTGCGGGCTGTGTGGTAGTGACTTTCCAGAGTTTCACCCGGATAGGCAATCATTATTGCTTCTACCGGCTTACCGGCGCAGTAGAAAAATTCCCGCACCAGCCATGGTGAGAAATTGCTACAGGTCAATGAGTTGCCTACAAACAAAAGTTTTGGCTTGACGGCTAGCTTGCCGTCAACATTTATATCAGGGACGGGTTGGGCGCCTTTTGGGGGGCTTTTCAAACTGCCTTCTTTTGTTTCCTTGCTGCAGGAACAGAGAATCAGCAAAGTTGAAGCGATGATAAGAGTGAGGGTCGGTCTCAATCTTTTCCCTTTACTTTGAAGGAGGATGTTCTTTGAGGTATTGGGCGGCACCATCTGAAAGTAGATCTCTGTGCATGCGCCACTTGTCGTTGAAGAAGGAGACTGCCACGCCCTCGTCTAGTATGTGAGTGCCCAAAAGGTTGAGGGCGTCTGTGTCCGAATTGAGACCTTCCATATAGATGATGCGATTGCCTTCTTCTTTCTCTTTGAAAAGGCGGCAAAAATATTGAAAATTCGAATTACCTTGCCGGGGCATATGTCCACCAACGATCACTATTTTGATTTTGTCGAAATCTTTGCCTAACTTTTGGCGCCATTCGGCCACTGTTTGGTCTATGACTGCCAGCTGGCTGCCTACTGCCAAATAAGCATTTTGCAAGATATCACTGCGTAATGAACGGGTGAATGCTTGCAGTTCTTTCGCCGAAAGCTCTTTTTGCGCCAAGGCTTTGTCGATGAAAGTCAGACAAGTGTCAATCATCTTGTACTGGCGATCTAGTTCTTTCACTGAAAGATCATGATCTTTCAATTCGGCTCTTGCCTTTTCAATCAGTGTCTTAAAATCAACCAGCTTCTGTCTGGATCTCTCAATAATGGGTTCTTTATACAAAAGACAGTAAAGAGCAAGTGGAATATGGGCCACTGTTTTGAAGGTTGTGTAGCGGTCTTTTATATTGGCTACTTCTTGCCGCTGGATGCCGTTCAAAAGAACTAGTCGATCGGCGTAGCAGAGTATCAAGGGGGTCGATGCCTCTATTTCTCGGCTGCGCGCCGTCGCATAGTATTCTCTGAACTTGCTGTTCAGCGCTGAAAGTTGGCTTTGTTCTTCGGCTGCACATGGCTCTTGCCCGCCGGTGATTAAGAGCAAAAGAATCGACAGAAACCAAAGATTTTTCTTTGAGATATTCATAAATAGTTCCAGCTTAGTTGACTGCGGAAATTTGGGGGTATTGACATTACTAGACGACTGGTCTATTCTTGTACTTGTCGGACCGATGATATTCACCTGTATAAAGCTCAAGAGGTCAAGAAATGTCTAATTCAGTGGAAGAAAAGAAAGATAAAACCTGCGCTACCACCACCTGCAGTGGCGAAGCTCAAGGCAAGAAAGAATTGGAGAATAAGCTGGAAAAGGAAGCTTGTGCTTCAGCTCAAACAAAGGCAAGCGAAGTCAAAAAGAGCGGCTGTTGCGGCTAATGGCAATTAGCTAGCCGAGTATTCGTCCCGATACTTTTACCGACCGACCCATAGTCAACTGCCCCGGCCTGATTAATCATTTCTGACTAATTGGTTTCGGGGCGGTTGACTACTTAATTATGCGTGCCTTAGACAGTGCTGGAGACTTATTTAGCAGCTTTAGGGCGAGCCATGCTCACTGACATTTCGCGACCAGCGAGAGCGCGGCCGTTGAAGTCTTTGATGGCTTGTTCTGCGGCTTCTTGGGATTGCATCTCAACAAATCCGAAACCGCGTTTTTTGCCTGTAGCTTTGTCGGTAGGTATTGATACCGACACGACTTCGCCGGCTTGGGCGAATACTTCTTGCAATTCGGTTTCGGTGACTTTGAAGGAGAGGTTTCCAACGAAGAGCTTGGTTTGGTTGTTCATCTGATCTCGTAGCAATGTCCGGCATCCTAACACTAACCTGATACCGGTAACCCAGAAATGCTGAGGGTTCGCCCGTTAGTATCTCATAGTTATCTATAAAGTGCATAGTAGGTTGATAAAAATGCAGCAAGACCGGTGGACTGCTAATATTTTGGCTGGCTGGGGCGCTCTGAGGGACTGCAGTGGCGATGAAATATTTGCGTTTTTTGACGATTCTTTCAGCAATTCTAATCTCTGCCGGGTATCTTTTTTGTGCTCAAGTTTATGCGCAAGACTCTGCTCAGAAAAGAGCCATAAATAAAGTAGGGATTGAGCTTTCAGACTTGGCTTCTGGGCCGGGCGGCGCCGGCAATAATGACAAGGTGTCTTTGCTGCAGTTGCGACCCTCTCTTTATCAGCTCAAGATCGAGCATGTGCGAGGCATAGGCTCGGCTACACTGACCGTACCTGAGAGTCTCGCAAAAGTTGAGATTTGCTTGCGCTTTGCCGATTTTGCCAGTCTCGAGAATCTCACACTGACAGGGCCGGTCTATAGAATGCACACAAGCTCTAGGCGGCATCCTTGGCTTTTGCTTGAGAAGAGAATCGAGGGTGAAAGTGAGGCTCAAGAGAAGTTTCAGGCGACTTCGAAGCGTTTGAAGTTGTGGCTTGCTTTTGAGAATAAAGATATAGTGGTGAAGGTGCCGGCATTGATTCTCGAGAAGTCAGACAGCAGCGGAATTGGACATAGGAAAGACAAGCAGCACAAGAAAGAGGCTTCGATAAAGATTTCATGGATAGACGCTTATCGCTGACAAGCGCTTTGTATTTGTCATTTTTTGTTTTACTCTTGCTCGGTTTTTCGGGTTCAGTCTTAGCTGATAGTCCCGATAAGGCTAAGGCTTATGTTCAAGGCAAGAGTAATCCTGCGCAGCAAGTTAAGTCTGCAATGCCTGTCCCATTTTTGCTTGAGTATTTCGACCGCACTGGTGCAGTGAATAATGCCGATATAGAGACTTTTCAGAAATTAATCGAGAGCAATAAGAGCGGCAAATTCGTCTTCCTTTATCAACCAGTTTTTACTAAAGAATTCGGCACTGGCGGACTTATCGCAAAAAACGCCTTTGCCCGATTCAATCTTTATCTTTCGGCTCCACAGAATGCCGACCTAATGAAAGCCTATGCGGCAAAGCCTGATGCAAAAATGAATTTAAAAAGCTTAGCCACTCTAGACGGTATTGAGTGCGCGCCTGATCCGGCTTCATTCCAAAAAGCCCTAGATAAAGTTCGAAATGATGCTAAGCAGAGTCTGCAATTGGAAGCCTGGCAACGGCGTGACAAGCTGAAAATAAGATATCAAGCCGATTTTAAGTATGGTTTTTCAGAGGGGGGCCGCTTGATTCTCCTTCTTGTCGACAATATAGCCGTGGCGCCCCAAGGTCCGTCTCTGCCTGTGGTGGTGCAAACGGAAGACCTTGGTTATTTCGCCCATGGGCATAAGGGCGCTTCCGAGCGCATTTTCACCATTGATGCCTCTGTAATGAAACTGCCCCGCGCAGCCCGTACAGAAAGTACAGCCCGTACAGAAAGTACGCCACTGAAGGCGGTACTGATCTTGCAGAATAATTTTAATTTTCAGATTCTTGGTTTAGCCGAAACCACGGTCGAGAAGCCCTCCGGCTCCAACTTATTTTAGAGTTTGGGCTACTTCTAGATTTTTCTTTGACCAGTAATAGTCTCGATGTTGTCTATAAAACTCAAGCGTTTTGGCTAGACCTTCTTCTAATGATGTGGTCGGTCTCCAGCCCACTATCTTCTCTATCTTGCTGATATCGGAATAGAAGTCGCCAGGTTCCTGGGCCTTGCGCTCGGGTGAAAACTCGGCATATTCCCAATGTCCTTGCTTGGCTACGCTCACTATGGTTTTCACTAAATCAAGGAAGCTGACTGGTATATCGGAGCCGACGTTGAAGATCTCGCCATAGGCTGCCGGAGTGATCGCCGAAGCGATGATTGCCTCTACGCAATCGTCTACGTAGCAGAAATCTCTCAAAATGCTGCCATCGCCATAGACTTGAATTTTGTCGTCATCCATAGCTAGGCGCACAAACCAGTTGCAGACGCCGAAGCGCGAATGCTTCATCTGCGACCTAGGTCCGTAAATATTGCTCAATCTGAGCAATACTGAGCGAACACCGTGTACGTCGTTATAAACTTTGATGATTTTTTCGGCGGTGAGATTAGAGATCTCATAGATGCCTTTAGGATTTGTCGGAGCTTCTTCATTGACCGGCAGCGACACCGAAGCTCCGTACTGACCACGGGTGCCAGTGTAGACGCAGATCGCAGTAGGATTGTGCTTGCGCAATGCTTCCATCAATATAGCCGTGCCGGTGATATTGAACTCGATATCTGGAAAAGGATTGGACAAACTCATCAAATGGCAGACCTGCCCAGCCAAATGGAAGACATAGTCTTGTCCGCGCACCAGATAGTTGACTGCCGACTTGTCGGTTATGTCGCAGAAGTTAACTTTTACTCGGTCTTTGACCGGCGCCAGGTTGAATTCGTTGCCGCCGTAATCGGGAATCATGGAATCAAGGATTGTTACTTTGGCGCCCAAATTAGCCAGCCTGATAGCCAGGTTTGAACCAATAAAGCCCATACCGCCTGTAATTAGCGCGGTTTTGCCTTTGAAGGCAGTTTCGATAGTCTGGGTCATTTTCTTAAATTCCACTTAGAATGCCGCATTACTAGATATATTTCGGCGCCAAGATCTTAGCATGAGGCGGCATTTTGCCGGATTCAAAACCAGTCTCTCTTTAGATTTGATGCGCTTTTGCTCAGCGTCCTGTCGTCCATTGCTCTGGCGACGGATTAATTTTGTCGTAACGGTTGTCAACTAAACCCCTCTTAATTCGCAATTGGCTCTTTTCTTCTAATATTAGGGTCAGTGTGACCAGTTTTAGTGAGAGGCGAGAAAGTTGAAAGTTCCTTTCGGCAACATGAAAATTCATTACCAAGCTTACAAAGCCGAGCTTGATGCCGCCGTAGCAAGAGTAATGGAGAGCGGGCACTATATATTGGGCCCCGAACTGGACAAATTCGAAAAGGACTTCGCTACTTTCCTCGGTGCCAAATACACTGTCGGTTGTGCTTCCGGCACTGAAGCAATTTATCTTGCGCTCGCCGCCTGCGACGTGGGACCAGGAGATGAGGTCTTGGTTGTGGCTCATACAGCCGTGCCCACCATTTCTGCTATTTCCATGACCGGAGCCACACCTGTTTTCGTCGATATCAAGGCTTCCACCTATGTAATGCGCGAAACTGAGTTGGAAGCCAAGATCACCTCCAAGACCAAGGTCATTATTCCGGTGCATCTATATGGTCATATGGCTGAGATGGAAACCATCATGAAGGTTGCCGCCAAGCATGGATTGAAAGTAATGGAAGACGTGGCTCAAGCCACCGGCGCCACATACAGAGGTCAAACCGCAGGTACAATCGGCGACTACGGCGCTTTTAGCTTCTATCCGAGCAAAAATCTTGGTGCATTCGGCGACGGTGGAGCTGTTTCCACAAATTCAGAGGAAAACTACAAGAAGCTCGTCATGTTGCGCAATTATGGACAGAGCAAGCGCTATTATCACGATATTGTCGGGATTAATAGCCGCCTTGATGAAATTCAGTGCGCTATTCTCGGCGCTCAACTGCCTTACGTGCATGAGTGGAACGACCGCAGACGTGAGATCGCCGACCGTTATACTGCCGGACTGAAAGATGTAGTGATTACCCCGGTCGAACAGCCCGGCTGCAAGCATGTTTATCACCTCTACGTCATCCAGACTCCATATAGAGATGAACTGCAGGAATATTTGCTGGAAAGAGGCATCCAGTGTTTGATTCACTATCCGATACCGGCTCACTTACAGCAAGCCTATGGCTTCTTGGGTTACAAACCCGGCACTTTGCCCACAACAGAACATGTGGTCAAGCGTATTTTGAGTTTGCCCATGTTCCCCGAACTGACCGACGAGCAAGTTGATATGGTCATCGAGGGCATCAAAGATTTCCATAAGGAACGCGGCATTACTTTTGAGATGGTTCAGAGCACCAGGGCTCTCGCCGAGACTGTCTAGACAAATCCAATCGAGTACGAGAAATGACCAATATTCAGCAAATCGCTAGACCGGAAGAAACATCTGAACTGAAGAAGCTCCTTACTTCTGTTTCTTTGATCATCCCTGCTTATAACGATGAAGAGACAGTGGGCCGGCTAATCGATGATGGAGATGCTTTGCTCAGCCAAGTTGCTGGTGACTATGAAATAGTAGTCGTCAATGACGGCAGTAAAGACCGCACCTTGGAAGTAATTCAAGGACGCGCCGAAGTGAATCCTAAGGTGCGAGTGATTAATCACCCGGTAAATAAGGGCTTCGGTTTCACCATTCGCGAGTTATATCTAGCCGGCAACAAAGACCTGATCTTTTCCTTACCGGGCGACTATCAATACGCCCCCAAAGAAATAATCAAAATGGCCGAAGGTCTGAGAGACTATGACTTTGTCATTGGTTTGAGATTGCATAGAAATGATCCTCCTAGAAGGAAGATGCAGTCAAAGATCTATAACTTGATGCTGCGCACTTTCTATGGTCACAAGCATAAAGATGTCAATTCTATTAAGCTCTTCAGAAAGAGAATCTTCGACAAAATCCAGCTGCGTTCGCAGACTCCCTTTGTCGATGCAGAACTTTGCATCAGAGCTGAAAGAGCCGGCTTCAAAGTTGTTGAGATACCGATCGAGCATTTGCCCAGAATGACCCAAGGAGCCTCCGGCGGCAAGTTCTCGGTAATCTGGGAAACCTTCTCAGATCTCTTCAAGATGCGTTCGACCTTCTAACTAGCTCTGGTCAAAAGAGTAATTAGAGAAAGTCGGCAAATTTTGGTTCCTGGCTGTGTTGCTTAAACCAGTCGGCTAATTTTTCTTGGTCGATTTCAATTTTCACTTCGATAATTTCATCAATAACTTCCGGAGCACTCAATTCAAAGTTATTGAGAAAGTCGGCAAGTTCTTCGGTCTTTTCCAGGCAGTTCCAGGGAAGCTCCATTACATGGGGGTCGCAGTGGCTCTCGCTGTAAAAGTAGACATGCTTTTTCGGTGTTAGTACCAGCCAGCCTTCAACTAATGCCATCATCCAGGATTCCGTCGTAGTTCTCTTATTAGTAATCTAGTAGGGGGAGTATCAAGAAAGTATCAAGATTTTCTCTCTGCCGCTAATTTTATTTCTTTGGCAGGGTCAAAATTGGGTCAAAGAGCTGCCATACCTCAGAAATTCTTACTGGTAAAGCGATAGCCGACTCGGGTTTCGGTTTGTATGAAATGAGGTCTAGCCGGGTCGGTTTCGATTTTGTTACGCAAATTGGCAATATGAACTCTCAGTGAATGATGGTCTTCTGCATATTCGGGTCCCCAGACCCGAGTCAGTAGCTGTCTATGGGTGAGCACGCGGTTTGGATTATTGATCAAAAGAGAGAGAAGATCATATTCCTTCGGGGTTAGATGCACCACTTCTCCCGCTTTATGCACCAGTCTTTTGTCTAGATCAACTTCTAGATCGCCTTCGCTAAATATTGGAGTACCCAGCGTTTTTTCTGGTTGTTTACTGCGTCTGAGAACAGCTCTTACTCTTGCTAACAGTTCACCTACACCGAAGGGTTTGCTGATAAAATCGTCGGCCCCGCAGTCGAGAGCTTGGATCTTATCTTCTTCCCGTTCGCGCACTGATAGAACGATGATTGGTATCGAACTCCAGGATCGGACCTGCCTGCATACTTCAAAGCCATCAATGCCCGGCATGGCCAGGTCTAGAATAAGAAGCTCGGGCATTTCCACTGCCATTTTGTCGAGCCCCTCTTCCCCGGTCGCGGCCAGCTGCACTTCATAACCATTTCGTTCAAAGCCTATTTTTAGGGCTCTTCTAATTTGCGGTTCGTCGTCAATGACCAGAATTTTGGTGCTCATTCTAAAGCCTGGTTAGGTAATGTCACTCGCATAATAGTACCGCCTTCCGGATTATCCAGGGCTTCTATTTTGCCGTTATGTGCTTCCACTAGAGCTTTGCAAATGGCCAGCCCTACACCGACCCCCGGTATAGTCGACTCTGATAGACCTTCTGCTCTGAAGAAGCGATCGAAAATTTTGGGCTTGGCATCGCTCTTGATGCCTTTGCCTCGATCACTTACCTCAAGTTGGGTGCCGCTTTCCAATTGTTTGATTCTTATTGTTACCTTGCTCTCCTGAGGAGAGTACTTGAGGGCGTTCTCCACCAGGTTCTTAATTACTTGCTCTATCTGTACAGGGTCAAGCATTACTTCCCGTAATTCCGGGGCGATGTTCAGCTCAATGCGCTTATTTTCTTCTTCGGAGAAGCCGCTCAAACTGGCTCCCACTATCTCATTCAGGTCTGAAAGTTCAGCCAAAGGTCGCCAGGCGCCGGCCTCCAACTTAGACATGTCGAGAATATTGCCAATCATTCTATTCAAGCGATCTGTTTCTTGTTCGATACCCTGCAGCAAAAGCTTCATTTCATTACTTTCCACTGGTCTAAGCGTTGTGGACTCTTCTTGCAAGACTGACACAGCCGCTTTTATGCCCGTGAGTGGGCTTCTGAAGTCATGGGTGACCATCGATAAAAGGGCTGTCTTTAAGGTGTCTGCTTCGGCAATGGCTTCCAACTTGGTTTGCTTGCGCGTCAGTTCTTCTCTTTGCAAAATTACTGCAGCATGATTAAGCAGGGCATCTAGAACAGTGCGCTTACTTTCATCCAGCTTCTGCCCTTGGGCAAGTTTGAGATAAATAGCTCCCTGACCTGTCTGCAAAGTTACTTTGTTCTCGTCTTGCTGGGGCGCTAGTCCGCTATTCATCTCGGTTAAGAGATTTTCGCTATCTTTTCCCAAGCAAGCCCTTATTACCATGCCTTCTTTTTCTCGGCTGGCGACAGCGGCAACGTCGACTACTGTAAGCTTGGCTATTTGTTTCAAGACTTCGGTCAAAGCTTCTTCTGTTGTAATTTGCGAAGAAACGGCCCAACTCGCGCTCGCCAGTGTTTCAGTTTCGAGTTGTTTGCGGCGTGCTTCTTCCTCGCTCATCTTGAGCCGGGCGGTTAGATGCCCGGTAATTATCGAAACAGTAAGAAGCATGCAGAGTGTCAGCCACTCGTTGGCGCTCTTTACGGCAAAGGTATAGCGAGGTTCTACGAAGAACCAGTTGAAGGCGAAAAAGGCTAGTACGGCTGAGAGAATAGCCGCACTTCTCCCTACATAAATGCTGAGCAGAAAGACAAGCAAGAGATAGAGCAATGAAACATTGGCAAAACCGCGGTCAAGATGAAAAATCTGAATCAGAATCGTCACCAAGATAACCAAGGTGATACTGGCGCCCCAGCGCAGAGAGTTGTTTTTTGCTCGCTTAGTCAAGCTTGCTTGCAAAATTGAAGGCAAACTCCAGCGCTGCTCCAACTTTGTCCAGTGTTTCCTCTATATCGGCCAGGCAATGGGCTGCTGAAAGCACAGCTGCGTCATGCGCAGAGGGCGGCAGGTAGACACCTTGATCTAAAAGATGGTGGAAGAAAGCAGCATAAGCTTTTGTGTTTATTCTTTTGGCGCTGGCAAAATCTTGCACTGGTACATCGGAGAAATTAAAGCCGAACATCGAGCCTTCCCTCTCTGGATTGAAAGGGTAGCCCTTCTTGGTTTTCAGGTTCTGCAGACCCTGAAACAGGGTCTTGGCCATTTCTTCCATATGGGGGAAGGGATTAGTTTCTTTCAGTACTTCGATTGTGGCGATGCCACCAGCCATGGTGGTGGGGTTGCCGCTGAAGGTGCCGGCCTGATAGACATCACCCAAAGGCATAAGTTTTTGCATTATCTCTCGGCGTCCGCCATAGGCTCCGATGGGCATGCCGCCTCCCAGCGCTTTACCGAAACAGGTTAAATCTGGTTCGATATCGTACAGGGCTTGGGCTCCTCCCAAAGCAACACGGAAGCCTGTGATTACTTCGTCGAAAATCAGCAAGGAGCCGTACTTACGGCAGAGCTGGCTGAGTCCATCAAGAAAACCGCTTTGCGCTTTCACCAGTCCCATCGATCCGCAGACCGGCTCAACTAGAACTGCTGCTATGGTTTTCGGTCGGGCGGCAAATAGGTCTTCCAGAGCACCAAGATTGTTGTACGGTACCATCAAGGTAGAGCTTGAGGCAGCACTTACTATGCCGCTGGAGGAAGAATGACCGGTGGAAGCAAGGACGCTATCTGAATGACCGTGATAGCCGCCCTCGAACATGACAATTTTTTCTCTTCCTGTGAAGCCCCTGGCTAACCTAATTGCACTCATCACCGCTTCTGTGCCGGAGTTGACGAAGCGAATAGATTCAATTGATGGTATCGTCTCGATAATTAAGGACGCGAGCTTTAGTTCCAGTCGGTGCGGTGCACCAAATACGGCGCCATTTTCTATAGTCGACTTGACGGCGGCTACCACTTGTGGATGAGCGTGTCCGAGTATGGCTGGTCCCCATGCTCCAAGATAGTCGATATATTGGTTGCCGTCTAAGTCGAAAAGTTTCGAACCGGCAGCTTTCTCAAAGAAAATCGCCTCTCCTCCGACTTCGTGAAAAGCTCTGAACGGGCTATCCACTCCACCCGGGATCACTTGCTTTATTTCTGCGGCTAGTGCGAGCGAGGCTTTATAGCGAGCCGCTCTCTGGCTCTGTGGCAAGGCGCCGGGCGGTAACGCATCTGCTAGATTGATCATAGTTCCAATTCTGCTTCAAATTTGGCAGCCCCTTTTTTGAGCCGTTGAATCGGCACAACCACACTGTTGTCGCTGCCTCCGGAGCTGACCAAGCGGCTTTGACTCAGTCTCACTAAGTCTGGTGATAGGTTGAAGACTTTCACAGGCACTTTGCTCTGCGTGCCTAAAACTTTCACCACTACTTTGCTGGCGACGGCATTATCCTTTTCTCTCGCTTCACTAACTACTTCAGCGGCGGCATATTCAAAAGGAATAGGATTGCTGCGCATTCCCTGAGTGCTCACCACGATAGTGTGTAGACCCGGGGTCAATTTGAAGTTTTTAGGCATTGTGAATTTTAGTTGCACTGGCGAAGCGGCGATTATCTCAGCGTCCGTGACACCGTCGATGATTACTTTGTTGTTGTGCGCCACACCGTCGAAATTATGACCGTCGACAATCATCGATGGTGTGCCTGTGGTCAGGGCTGTAGTTTTATCCAGCTTGGGCGGCTGCCCTTCCAGTGGATTGCCCAGCGGCTGTAATACGTCTACCATAGCCGGCATTTCGTAAGAGCGAGCGGCGATGCTTATGATTAAAGACCGACCGGGATTGGCGTCTTCAGGTACTTGATAGATAGCCTGCCCACTGGCATCGGTGACCAAGGACATGCCGTTGAAAGTTAGTTCCACATTCGCTTCAGGCTGTTTCTTCTCATCCAAAAGCGCTACTGTCAGAGGCTTGCCAGCCTGGGCGCGCTCAGGCAAAAGTAGGGTCGAAGTAGACTTCGGCATGCGCACTGTTGGTGTCGCAGGCGCTGTATTTTGCACAGCTGTTGCAAGCGGCAACGAGGCTATCGTCTGGCTCTGTTTAGGTTCGGCAGAAGGGGCCGTTCTAACAGGCACAGCAGAGGCTTCATGCACCTTTGGCACCGCTTTGTCCGACGATTCTTCTTGAATTTTCTCTTGCGGTTTTTCTGCTTTTTTCTCTCGCGATTTCTCAAGAGCGGCAGTTTTGTCAGTCTTTGCAGGTTGTTCGCTTTTTACTGCTTTTTCGACTTCTTCTTCTTCTTCTTCTTTTGGATCATCTTTTTCAGAGTCTGTTTGTTTGTTTTTTGCACTTGCTACTTTAGGCGCAGTTTTATCTGCTTCCTGCAGCTGAGCTTTTGCAGACTCTTCGCTGGCTGTTTTTTCCGCGCCGCTGCCTTTCTCTTCGCTCGCTTGCTCTTGCTTGCTGGGCAGCAGAGCCTCGGCTAGTTTTCTTTGCCTCTCTGTGGTAAGGCTGACTAACTCATAGTGTTTTCTATAGCTATTAGTGAGTAGGGGCGGCAGACTCAGAAGTTTTTTTTTTACAGCTTCGCTGCCTTGTACCGGCAGAGATTTTTCTTCGGCGCCACTTTCATCGCTCTTATTGACACAGCTTGCTTCCACCGCTATCTGGTCGAGTTTGCCCAACCAAAAGGTGACATTGCCCTGACTTTGAATGTCAAAGCCTGATTCTACAGGTGAACGAGCTGAGATTACCACAAGAAATTGATTAACTTGGCTGCCGTCTGGTGCTTTGCGATCGCTGCAGTCACCAGCCACGGTGACTGTCATCAGCCCGCCCACTCTCTTGGCCCAGACAGCGGACAGCGAGCCGTGAAACTTATCTGAGATTTCAATATCTCCTGATGACCAAGCCTCGGCAGAAAGCGAGTGACGAGCCTGCCTTTCTTCCGCTTGAGGCAAGATGCGATTGCTAATCACTTTTGGGTCTTTTAGTGATTTTTCCAGAATCTCTTGGGCTAGTTTAACGACAAACTTTTCGTTTTCATCGCGGCTGGCAAGTATTTCAGGATTTTCCTTGAGGCTGCGGTTTAAATCATTCAAGACGCTAATAAGAGCGCTGTCAGGCACAAACTCGGGCAGCTTTTCTTCCGCCTTCTCCTTAGGTTCGTTTTTTGCTTCTTTCTCTGCTTTAGAATCTTTATCGGCCTTTACTTCTTTGCCAGTTTTGCCTGGCTTTTCTGCTTTCTCTTCTTGTTCCGCTTTCTCTGCTTGAGCTTCTTTGCCGAAGCCGAAAAAGCCTTTCTTTTGCTTCGCTTCGGCTTTCTCTTTTTTATTCTTTTTGTCTTGCTCTTTTTCTTTTCTATCTTTCGAGTCTTTCTTATCTGATTTCTCAGACTTTTCTGACTTTTCGGTCCTTTCTACTTTTTCGTTTTTGCTTGGCTCTTCTTTAGATCTGGCAAAGACGGGTTGAAAGTCAATAGCGGTCAGTGGCAGAGTCAGAGCAAGGACAAGAGTGATTAGGCTTCCAGCCCCTTTCAGTTTTTCTGAAGTTTGGCTTAGTTGGTTTCTATAACGCACACTATTGAACTGCATCTTTCTCCTCGAATTCGTTAGCGGTTTTGTTTGTTTGAAGCAATTAGTTGGGAATCGCTGATGATCCAGCTGCCATCCCCGGATTTTTCCATGGTGTAATTGACGTTGTATGAATCTTCTGATTCATTGGCTTTGCCTGTCGCTTCGTCGACAAGCTTGCTCAGTTCCTTTACTCGAGCAGTCACCGTATACTTGAGTGGATTCTGTGAAAGTATTTGATACTTATCGACAGTCACTCCCCGTGGTGTCATTTCGTAATACTTTTTGTTGGTCGTCAGCCATTTGATGCCGTCTTTTTGGCGGGCTAAGGCTCTGCCGCTGAGATATTTCTCCAGCCCTTCGATATTGCGTTCTCTCAAGGCTTGTTTTTTGTGTGTCTGCCAGGCGCGCAGCGTTTCTTGCAGTTTCTCTTTCAAGTCGTCAGTCGGTTTTGGTTGCTTAACCGTGGTGCTCGAGGGCGAACTAGAACTAGAACTAGACTGACTGCCTGTCTGGTTCGCCGACGGGTTGCCTGTGTTTTGGGTCTTGGGTTTGCCAGCTTGGGCTTTATCAGTCTGTGTCTTATCCGGTTGGGTCTTATCCGGTTGGCTAGTGGTTGATCTTGAGACTACCTTCTGCGGCACCGAACTTCCTGCCGCAGGCAAACGTCTTTCAATGTCGCCGTTTTCATCAGGGCGCAGAGAGCCTTGCTGTGGGCTTGAGGCTAGAGCAATCAGTGAATGCGAATCGCTATGATGTTTCTTCACCTGAATGAGGAAGGCTGGATTTCCTTCACTGACGGCGCTCTTGAGAACGATGTCGTAAGGTCCGCTAGTTGTTGAAATTGAACCGGCGTCTTTGCTGCCGTGTGCCAGTGAATGTTTGTGTTTTTCTAGAAAATCATTGAAGTCTGCTATGCGCTTATTTTTGGCACCGATAGCTTCCAGCAAGTAAGCAGATACCATCTGAAGATTGAGCATGCCCAAGCCGTCGTTCCTGTGTCCGACTAGTAGCAGTTCCGCTCTTGCCAGCTTGTCTCCTTCCGCCTGGAAATGCAATTTGTTTTCTTGCGGGTCGGAAAGACTGATTTCATTTTGGGATTGACCCTGTTTCTGGCTCTGGAAAGGTCCAACACCCGGCCAGCAAGAAGTCTTAACCAATTCGCTCATTTTGAATGAGTCAATTGTGCAGAGAGGCAAATCTTGTTTTTTGCTTTCCCCTTTATTTGATGAGCTTGTCTTAACTTCTTCGCCTGATGAAAAATCGCTTTCAATGGCTCTGGGTGCAACTTCAGATTTTTGGCTGGAGTTTTTACTTTCCTTACTGGTCCCTTTGCTGTTTTCTTTACTGTTTTCTTTACCGCTTTCTTTGCCAGATTCATCTGACCACATCGAATCTAAAGAGCCTTCGGAGCCCAAGGAGCCTAGGGAGCTTTCGGAGCCTGAAGAACTTGAGCGATTTTCGCCATCTGCGTCCAAAGCATAAGCAGGCACGGTGATGGTAAGAAGTCCGCATGAGATGGCAAGCAAACTGCTTTTCAATAATGCGACGAACGGGCTTGGCTCTCTCATATCAACCTGAATGACAAACTGCAATTACAGTCAGTTATTTAAGCATAAATTCGACAAATGAGTTGTTGAGCCTGGGCTGCTTAGAACTTTGCTCAATAAATTATTTTTGGGGCAGGTGGGTCTTCAAGTGTTTGTCGGCTCTAGAGCCCCATGACGGCAACGCCCATTGCCCGCATCTCCTTAACCAGGAGTGGCACGGGCAGACCAATTACATTGGCTGGACAGCCTTCGATATGATCGATTAGAAAGGCTCCAATGCCTTGTAGGGCGTATGCGCCGGCTTTATCGTCGGGCTCGCCAGTGGCGGCATAGGCTTCTACTTCCTCAAGCTGAAGACTTCTGACAACTACTTTTGTATCGCCGAAAAAGGTTCGTGACAGGTGCCCATCACCCTGGTTAGGGGCGGTCATTATCAAATGCACCCCTGTATAAACCGAATGGGACCGATTCGACAGCGACATGAGCATTTTGATCGCCTCTTGCCTATCGATGGGTTTTCCAAGCACTTCATCGTCTCTAGCCACCAAGGTGTCGGCGGCGATAATTAGATATCTCGTTGAAGGGGCGAATGATAAATCGGAGAGGATTTTTTCTCCCTTTTGTCTCGCTAGTTCACAAACTATCTGGGGTGGGCTCAATCCGGGCGGAACGGTTTCGTCTATGTCGGCAGGTTTGACCTCGAACTGCAGCGAAAGGTTTTGCAAAAGCTGAATGCGTCTTGGAGAAGAAGAGGCCAGTATTATTTTCAGGTCGCAACTTGCTGGGGTGTTGGGCTCGAGCATCTTTAGAATCTCATATTGTCTGTGGGAATCTGCAATACTTGCACACGCTTGCCGCCTCTATCTGCGACAAAGACAAGGCCGAACTGGTTGTCTATGGCAATATCAGAAGGCGTGGTCAAGGTTTCTGCCCCACTGCCATAGTTGTAGATAAACCCGCCGCTGCCGTCAAAAACAGCCAATCTATTATTGAATGAGTCGCAAACATAAATACGATCGAATTTATCAACCGCGACTGCCCTTGGTATGTTTAGATCGCCGTCGGCAGAGCCTTTCTTGCCAAAGTGTTTGATTAGTTGTCCTTGTTTGTTGAAGGTGAAAATTTTGGAAGCGCCATAGTCTGCCAAATAAATCTGATTAAGGCGATCAACCGCCAAACCAGCTGGTAACCTGAGATCTGGTGGTGCTTTGCTCTCGTTTCGGCGTGGGTTTAAGTCACTGCGGGGAGAGACTGAACGCAGCCAGACACCTGTCTCTGGTTGAAATATTTGGATACAGGCATTGGAAGAATCGGATAAATAAAGGAGACCGGTGGTATCAAAGGCGATACCGGTGATACCTGAGTCACCGGCTTGAATGTTCTTGAACTCGGAGAGGAAGAAGCCTTTGCTGTCGAATATTCTGATGTATTGGTCGCTGGCATCGCAGACATAAAGTCGGCCTTTGCTATCGAAAGCCAGTCCGCCAGGCCTGGTAATTTTGCCGAACTTTGTGCGCGTGTTGTCCTGGCTCTCTTCCTTTTCAGCCTTTTCTGCCTTTCCAAAGCCAAAGAATCCGCTGCTTTTTTCAGGGCGGGGGGCGGCTCGGTGTTGAATTTCGAAGAGCCAGCGCAAAGTACCTTCGAAATTGTTGCCGTCATAACTAAAGACATTTATGGTCCGTGCACCGGCATCGGCTATAGCCAAACGTCCTGAATGGCAAGCCAAGACTGCCGGTTCAATAAATGGCTTGGCTTTGCCCGGCAAGGCAATATAAGCATTTTGATTGTTTAGACTGGTCAAGTAGATGAGCGATTCTGCCTCTCTTAAGCGGGAGGGCACAGGCACAGCCGCAAACATAGCGGGAGGGCTCTGTTTGTACTGCCCGAATTCAGCCTGGGTCTTGCCGCTCAAGAGGCTGTTTTCTAGGCTATTTCCCCGGCTTTCGGGCGGGTTGACTTTGGCGCCGGCGTCAGGTCCGTTTTTCGCTTCCAAACCTGCCTTTGGACTGAGTTCGATCTCGGTTTTAAAGGCGACGATGTTTTTTTCAGCTTCTTCCGTCCCGACTGCTTCACTTTTGGGCAAAGCTTCTATAACGGTGGCTTCTTGAGCTTGCTTATTCACCTTTGCCTTATCTGCCGAATCTTCTTTGTCTGCTTCTTTTGCTATTAGGGCTTCTGTGTCGGTGGGCGTAACGATGTTATCTATGGAGGTGGCACCGAACTGAGTCTTGCCGGGCAGCATCGCCTTGAGATCGGTTCCGGCGCTGCTTGTTTCACGAGGCGGCGCCAGTTCGGCCCGGTCGCGCTTTTCATCTTCAGTTAGGCAGCTCTCAAAGGACTTTACGAACTCTTGTACAGTCATATAGCGTTCTCTAGACCGTTTGCGCATGGCTCTAGATACTGCATTGGAAATACCTATGGATACCGGCGGATTGCAGGCTATATGCAGGGGGATCTCTTCTTGCGAGATAATCTTGACGATAGTGGCCGCGATACCATCGGCGGTGAAAGGTAAGTTGCCTGAAAGAGCTTCATATGCCACTACTCCTAGTGAGAAAATATCGGCTCGATGATCAACACCTTTGGCGTCTTGCAACTGCTCCGGCGAGACATAGGCGAGAGTGCCCATCATAATTCCAGTTTTAGTAAGATTGGCATTTTCGTAGTCTGCTGTCCTGGCTATGCCGAAGTCTGTTAGCTTTACTGTGCCGTTGCGCAAAATGAAAATATTGTCCGGCTTCACATCGCGGTGCACGATGCTCATGGAATGTGCAAAAGAGAGCGCTTCCCCGACTTGCTTTAAGATGGGCAAGAAGTTTTCCACAGGCATTTTGCCGCCGCGCCGCAGAAGGTCTTTGCGCAGACTTTCTCCGTCTAGAAATTCCATGACGTAAAAATAGTCGTCTTTGTTCAGAGAGACGTCTAAAACTTCGACGATATTGGGATGCTTAAGTCTGGCGATTGTGTGTGCTTCACGCACGAAGCGGTCTTTGAATTCCTCTTTCTTTTCAGGCGAGATTTGATCGAGGAAAAGTTTTTTGATCGCTACGATCTTATTCGAGGCCGGATGAATGGCTCGATAGACAATGCCCATGCCGCCGCGGCCAATCTCGCCGAGGAGTTCATAGTTCCCGCAGGATTCGACCATGTTTACTCGACTACGAAAATCAGCTCGGTTTTACCGAAAGTGAGACGGTCACCGGGCGCAATCTGACGACGCTCCGAAAGTATTTCTCCGTTCAAGAGTGTGCCATTGGTTGAACCTAGATCCTCAACCCAATAAGCCCCTTGCATCTGTAAGACCCAGGCATGGTGGCGAGAGACATAATGATCTGCGGCAATGGCAATGTTATTAGTCTGATCTCGACCAATCTTGCTGACCGATTGATTGAGAGGATGGCGCTCGTTGGTAACTTTATTGAAGAGAAATGCGGCTCTCATTCTTGCCCTGTTTTTTTTGCTTACCGCTTAAACTAGCTAGCTAGTTCGCCCGTGGGACTCTTTCACATTTTGACCGAGAGAAACGCGAGATTCGCATCTACCGCCCAAGATTACTGGAATTGTACCAAAGTCTAGAAGGCAGGATTGCCTTCCTCTTTACGGCGAAGATATTGGCTTAATTAGCCGTTGTCTTCACTGTACTTGACCACTACTACTGTCACGTTGTCAGGGGCGTTGCCGTCGATAGTTTGTTTGACTAGCTCTTCGCAAACGGCTTCAGGCTCGACTCCGGCTCCCAAGACGTCACCGATTTGCTCGTCTCTAAGCACGGTGGGTAGACCGTCTGAGCAGAGGCAAATCCAGTCTAGCGGTTGCATTTCAACAGGAGTGTGGTCAATTTCTACCCGCTCTTCATGACCGAGGCAGCGGGTGATTAAGTTTTTGTAAGGGTTGATTCTTGCCTGTTCTTCGGTCAGTCGACCAGCTCGCACCATTTCTTGAACGACCGAGTGGTCATTAGTTAAGAGCTTAATCTTGCCGTCTCTGTAGAGATAGGCTCGCGAATCGCCCACATGAGCAATCTGAATATAGTTGTCATCCGACTGCACCGCAACCACGATGGTTGTGCCCATGCCTCTAACGCTCTGGTCTTCTTCCGCCGAATTCCAGACTGCAGCATTGGCTTCGTTAACGGCTTTGGTTAGCCAGGTTTTGATTGACTCTTTGTCGGTGCCGGGCGGCGGACATTCCTGCCATTGCTTCTCAACAGCTTCCATTGCCAACTTACTGGCTCTGGCGCCACCAACAGCTCCACCCATGCCGTCGGCGACGGCGAAAACCCTAGAATCAGGGCTTACGTAATAGTTGTCTTCGTTTCTCTGTCGCTGGCAACCCGCATCAGTTCGTGCCGCTGCACGCCATTTCAGCATCTTCTATCTCCGTCTACCTCTTGATCTGTCAGCTTGCTTTCGGGAGGCCAAATCAGGTGGTCTAACCAATTGCCAAATACTAATTGCCACCATTGCGCCATTTCCAATCAGAAAAAACTCGAAATATTGTGGAATTCCAGTTTTGGGAGTGAAACTCCAGTAGCAAAGTGAAACTACACAGGCGGCTAACACTGTAATTAATAACTTTACTCTATTTTTCCTCAGAGTCTTAACTTCTCTCTTCAAAATATATAAATGGGCTTCAAGCTTTCTGATCTCTTGGAGTCTCTGGGACAACTCGCGCTCTCTCAGCTCCAGCTCAGTCTTTTCAGACTTGGAGCTTCTCAAGGGTTCGGCTTTGCGACTGAGCCCCTTCAGCTTCTGAGACAGCTCTCTTTCAGATGGCTCTGAAGCGCTATGGCTCTTGCTTTGAAATAGTTTGAGCACCCCTTCCTCTGAAAAAATTCCACGCTGTCCAAAAAGTTTTCCCTGGGTTAAATAGCCAAGAGCAAGATAGGCTTGGGCTGGGTTGGCAAGAGCCCATTTCTTCACAGTCGGCTTGGCTGCTTCCACGAAGCTAAAGTTGGGATGAAGAGATCTTGCAATGCCTTCAAGGGTGGAGGCAGTGCGCAGGAGATAAGCCAGAGAAGGCGGCAGCTTTAGGGAGCGGTCCATGGCTATCTGGTCTATATCGTGCTCTAGATTGGTGAAATCTAGTTCTTTGATCTGCTTACCTTTGTAATATTCGATAAAGGGTTCCACTGCCCGCAGCATCGATTCCTGTTTGGCATCTTCTTTGACGATGCCCAGCACCACAAGGTTTTTGATCAATTCTTGGGCATTTATATTGATTACCGCGGCAATGCAGCCAAGTATTGCTTCGCGCTGAGACTGGCTAATTTCTCCAACCATGCCAAAGTCGTAAATGACAATTCTTCCATCTGGTCCAATCGCTAGATTGCCGGCATGAGGATCGGCATGAAAGAAACCAGCGTTGAGCACCTGTTCCATATAGGCTTGGACGAGATTGTTTCCGATAGAGACCGGGTCAATTCCTTGTTTTTTCAGTTCATCAACTTGGTCGATTTTTGTCCCCGGCAGATACTCCATGGTTAGAACTCGTCTGCCGGTCATCTTCCAGTAAACTCGCGGAATGCGAACTGATTTCTCGCCCTTTAATATCTGTCTGATTTTGTCGGCGTTGCGTCCTTCCTGCAGATAGTCAATCTCTTCAAAAAGAGTGCGACCAAACTCGCCGGTGAGCGCCATCCATGCATCCCAGTCGGAACTGGGGCGCAAAAGCGGTCCAAGCTTGGCAATAAAGCGCATGTAGCCGAGATCTTGATAGAAGGTCTCAGAGAGATCAGGTCTTTGTACTTTCACAACGACCGGCCTGCCGTCGGGTAGGCGGGCGCGGTGGGCTTGTCCAATCGATGCTGAAGCAATCGGGCTTTTCTCGAATTCTTTAAATAGCTTTTCGGGACTGGCGCCCAGCTCTCTTTCGATGATTTGTTCTAAAACTTCAAATTCAAAGGGCGGTACTCTATCTTGCAGCGAGGCTAGCTCCTGAGCCAATTCTTCTGAAATTATGTCTTTGCGAACCGAGAGAAATTGACCGAGCTTGATGAAGGTGGCGCCCAGTTCAATTAGCGCCTGTTTCACCCGGGCTGCTCTTTTCCTTCTCTGGTCCGATTGCGGAGAGCCCTTGCCTATTCGATTCTTGACTGTATCGAGGGCCGCCGCTGAGATAAGTGCAAGCAAGGTGTGGAGCGTATTCCAAAAGCGTTTGTCCTTGAGCAGTCCCTTTAGAGAAATGGCTCTGTCTGCCAGTTCGGGGTCATAGATACTGGCGCCGGTCAACTGATTTTGCAGGGCGTTTATCTGACCGGTCTGAATATGAGCGGCAGAGAGTTCCCCAAGTGAAACTTGGTTCAAATCGTCTTCTTGTGAGCTGGGCTGAGTCATTTAGCCCCGTCAATCAATATCTTTCAGTTTAGGGCTCAGACCGGGGTTTTCTGCTTGAGTTCTGCAATCTCGGCTCTCAGTGTGGCTATCTCGGCGCGCAATTCGTTGATTTCAGTTGAATCGCCTAAGGCACCCAGTGAAAAGTCTGCCACTTGCCTGCGGATCTTCTCACGCACTTGACCTTCAAGCACGTCCGAACGTTGCCAGATAGTCTGGGTGGCGTCCGAAACAGCTTGCTTAAGCCGGTCTCTGGTTTGATGTAAGCGGTCTGAACCAGATGATTTGTATTCATCGGCTCTGGATGTGAATGTGTCCAGTGCATCCTCTATTTTTTCTCTGGCTACTTCAAAGGCAGCGCTGGCTAGAAAAACAATTTTGATTATGGGACGGAACACTTGACTGACCTCGTCTGAAGTTCTGTTCGAACAGTTTATCTGACGAACTTGCAAAGCATGAATTATACACTAAGCCCTCTTTATATATTTTTTCTCTCAGGCAGCTCTTTCTAGATTGTCACAGACTGTAAGCTCAATTAGTCGATTGCTAGCCAGAGGGAAGGAAATGTCTAAGACAGCCAAAGCAGAAAGAACCGGCAGTTCTAAGCAGAAAGTTTCTTCAAAACTTGAGAACAGGGCGGTCACTCTCATCTATTGTCCTTTGCATTTAGGCGGTCCCCATGCCGGTGTGAGCATGGGACCAGCGGCAGTGAAGGTGGCGCGGCTCGTCAGTAAGGTGGAAGCTCTTGGCTTCAAGGTGCACAAGCAGGTGGACATTCCCGTACCCGATGTCCTCTATTGGTGGGAGAAAAGCGGCAAGGTCGCCCATTGCGTCCCTGAGATTCGCGACGTTAGTCTCGCTCTCTCAAAGGCCGTAGAGGCCGCCCTTGATGATGGCACGGTCGCTGTAACCATCGGCGGTGATCACTCTTTGGCTATCGGCAGTATCGCAGGGGTTTCCAATTACTATCGCAAGCGCAAAGAAGAGTTTGGATTGATTTGGTATGACGCTCACGGCGACATCAATACTCCTGCAACTTCCCCTTCGGGTAACGTGCACGGTATGCCTTTAGCTGTTTCGCTCGGGCAAGGTGATGAAAGACTTACCGAACTGCTCGGCTTTAGTCCGAAAGTGAAAAGCAAGCGTTGTGCTCTAATTGGCGTGCGAGATTTGGACCGAGCCGAAAGCGAACTAATCGATGAATCAGGTATTTTGCCCTTTTCGATGCGCGATATAGACGAGCACGGTATAGTCAAAGTCACGCGCCAGTCGCTCGATTACGCCGCCCGCGGAGTCGCTGGTTTGCATGTCTCCTTCGATCTCGATGTAATGGACCCGGATGTAGCACCTGGTGTAAGTACTGATAGTCGCGGCGGCTTGACTTACAGAGAGAGTCATCTCACTTTGGAGCTCTTGGCCGATAGTGAATTGGTTCGTTCAATCGATATAGTCGAATTGAATCCGGCGCGCGATGTGCGCAACCAAACCGCTGAATTGGCGGTGGAATTGGTGCAGTCAGCTCTAGGCAAGAATATCTTGTACTGATCTAGATTCCTTGACAGGCTCAAGTGAAGGGCGGGCTCAGGCTTCGCGTGTCTCGACTGCCTCTTCTTCGAGGGCACGCTCAATACGCTCCTCGTAATTCCGCAATCTTTCTCTAGCTTCAGCTAGTCCGGGGAATTCCTTTTCGAGCGCCAAAGCCTGCTGGAGACCTTTCTCTCCTAGTGTGTTGAGCAACTGGCGAGCTTTTGCGTCAAACTCCTTCATCTCTTTTGTTCTCTCCGGCTCGACCAAGTGGAGTAACTTTCCAGACTTCTCCATTTCGGCTTCTCTCTGCTCATAAGCTTCTTTTGAGGCCTGAAAATTCAAACGCCCCATCTCCAGTTTGAGAAGTTCTTCGGGCGGCATGTTCCGCTCCATTTCATTTAGCCCTTCGGCAAACTCTTTGGTAAGAGGTCCGGTTACTTGCTTTTCTAGGCGTTCAGAATATTTTTGCACCAGGCTCGAGGCTTGCTGGTAATCTTCCTGTTCTTCTCTGGACAGGACTGCGGCGGTGGCATCTATGCCGGGAATAAAGATGCGGTCTTCATCAGACTGTTTATCTACACCAGGCTGATTTTCAGTCTTTCGTCCTCTAGTGGAAATGAAAGTTGTTGTTTCTTCTTCGAGATTGAGATTGCGAGGCACTCCATTGATCGAAGTGTCAGTGCTGACTTCGGCTGCGGTCGACTCTTCTTTCTCCGCTGGAGTCTTCTCCAGTCCTTTCCTTTCCGGGTTTAGCTTATCGGAGGGCGTCACCTGAAGCTCGGCATGCCAGGGGCTGGCATTGTCTATCGGTTGCTCATTCCTTTGCTTTTCGAATTTTTCGCTCATGTGGATACCGCTGTGAATATTAAATTGGGATTGTCTCGTTTAATCTTCTTTTCTCTTGGTTTCTGGCTGGGTGGGGGCGGTCAATGGTTGCTGGTTAAAGGTTTTGCCAGTTGGTTTGATGAGTTTTTGGGCGCTTTACTGGTCTGAGAAAACGTAATTCGATAACTATTTACTGGTCACTTACATCTTTATACACAGACAATTTGCTTTTTTGACTGTCCCGATTGGGGTCTCGACAAAATGTAGTAAGTGGTACTATACTTACGTATGTGTATCGTTTCTGGAGCATTCCCTTGGAACTCAACAAACCACTTCCTACTCGTCAACGTGAAGTTTTGAGCCTAATCGTCAGCTTCACTGAAGAGCATGGCTATCCTCCAACTTTGGCTGATTTGGCTGGTTGTCTAGGTCTAAAGAATCGTATGACCGTGCATCAGCATGTAGCTGCCCTCAAAAAGAAAGGACTGGTTCACTGGGAGCCTAAGTTGAATCGTTCTTTGCGCGTTTTGCCTGAGGGCTTGCAGGTGCTTGGTATGAGACCTGAGCAGGCAGCCGGTCTCGAGTCCGATGAAGCTGGGGATGACCTTCGCCCTCAAGCTCGAAGGGTAGATAAAGCTCAAGCTGGAGCCGTTCGTGCTGTTGCTCAAGACAAAATCGTTGCCTTTCCGCGGACGAGTCAAACTGGTATTCCATACGCTGGTGCTATTGCTGCCGGTACCCCAATCGATGCAGCTCTCGAGTCAAAGGAATATTTGGAAGTTGAAAGCCGATATGGTGAAAGCGGTTGTTTTGCCCTCAAAGTTAAAGGGGAGTCAATGATCGAAGATGGTATCTTCGATGGTGATTTTGTAATTGTGAAGCCTAATCCCTCTCCCAATAACGGAGATATGGTGGTGGCTTTGCTTGAGGATGGTAGTGCCACTCTCAAAAGATTCTTCAAAGAAAAAGGCGGCTATCGCTTGCAACCCGCTAACTCTTCGATGGAGCCCATCTTCGTTGACGCCGCCAGTGGACTTACTATTCAAGGTACGGTAGTCGGTCTCTTTCGCAAAATGTAGCTACCCTGCATCAGGCAGTTTGCTTAGCTCTGAACACTCAGCGGTTTGGGGCGTTTCTTTCGAATAGCTGTTTCATCGCTTTAGGCATTGGCTTGGCTGTGTCTATTTCCAAGGTTCGTTCGTTTTCGTATCTAACTACACCTGGCTTTTCATTGGCAATCTTGCGTACATGTTTGCACTGAGTATAGACAACTCTTACCTTGCTACCTTGACCAGCTTTTGAAAGTCTCGCTGCAATCTGCGCAGCTTCTTCAATGGTTTTGGCGGGCGGTTCTTGTTTAGAAGACGGAATTCGAATCAAGACGTGAGCGCCGCCTTGTCCGAGAACGTGGAACCACAGGTCATTTGGCTGCGCCAGCCTGGAGAGAAGGTAGTCATTTTCCATGCGGTTGCGCCCGACATAAATTGTCCACCCATCGCTGGAGTTCAGAGTTATCAGTTTTTCTGTGCGCTTTGATTTGCCGCCGGCTCGATTTTGCTTAGAGCCGCCACCGCTTGCTTTGCCGGCTCCCTTAAGGCTATGTTGCAGATCTTGAGGCTTCTTCCCGGTTAGTTGTTCCTTTATAGTCTTTAGTTCGAATATACTTTCAGCTTTGCCGACCTGTAAAAGTCTTTGTTCCATCAATTGGCGGCGCTCTTTGGCTTCTTGGATGGATCGGCTGGCTGTCTGATTTCGAGACCGAACTTTGGCATACTGCCGGTAATAGTGTTGTGCATTTTGGCTAACGGAAAGAAGCGGATTGAGCTTGATCTCAATCTGTCCGCCCCTCTCATCAAAGATATTCTCGGCCACTAAGAGCTCCTGACCGGCCTTGATTTCGGTCATATGGGCTAGCAAAAGGTCGCCCGACCGTTTCAAATCTTCAATGGAGGAGGTTTGCAGTACATGTTCGGCAGCTGTTTTTATGCGGCTTTCCAGTTTGCCTATTTCAAGACTGAGGTCGGCTTTCAGTCTTTCTCTAAGCTGATTTAGTTGCTCTTGATATTCGCATTGTCGGAAGTACTCTTCCACCATGTCGTTTACAGCTGGAAACTCTTTTACCTCGTCTTTCTTATGAGGATAAAGCCCTCTAACGCTGTAGCGGCTGAGGTCGTTGAACATGAATGGACGAAGCGATGTCGTCACCGTTTCAGCGTTTGCACTTTCTTTGTCTGTGTCTCGTTGCATTCCTTCGACTATATGCCAAAGCCTTTCTAGTTGCTCATCTGATGCTTTAGCAGCGCTGACCGCGTCGCTCGGTAAGCCGGCTGCTAAGACCAATTCTTCGCAGAGATGTCTGCCTGCTCCAGTGAAAGTTTGAATGAGCCACTGCTCAAGAGTGGCAAATTTTGAAGGGTCTTGCTTGAAGTTGGAGAAGCAGGCGAACAAGACTTCCTTCGAGAGGCTGTACAAGCTTGGTCGATCTTGACTGGGGGGTCTTTCGTAGCTCAGTCCCGGAGCCACTTCTCTTTGACGGCTCATGTCCTTTGTAACCACGTGTGAGGACGTGATTATCTTTCCGCTTGCTTTATCCCAGAAAATGAGATTGCTATGCCTGCCCATGATCTCAGCCGTAAGTATTTTGATTGAGGCTGAGCCGACTTCGTCAAGGGCGGAGAAAACGAAGTCCACTATCCTTTCACCCTGGGGTTGCTCAGCTGCAATGAGGGTGGCTCCCGCCAGATGTTTTCGCAGAAGCAGACAAAAGTTGGGGATATTATTGGCACCATACCTGGAGACGTAACGATCAGCTTCAGGATTGTGGGCGTTTTTGGGGGCGTTGGCGATATTAGGTTTGAGCAGGCAGATGCGGCCGTGTACCGACTGGGCCGAGATGAATAGGCTATTGGTACCGGTCTTTCCCCTCAGCAAGAGCAGCAACTCATCGCGACCGATTTGCAAGATTTTCTCGATCTTGCGGTTGACAATGAGCGGGCGCGCTTCTTTGAGGACCGCTCTGATTGAAAGTGCGTCGAATGGTTGCATTAGACTTCTATTTTGTCGGGTTGCACAGTGCGCTAAGGTGAGGTTTAATAACTGACAATTTAGCAAACTCGAAGATGTTTTTTCTGGATGTTTTTATGAATGTATTCGAGTTGCATTAGAAAGAGCCCGAAAGAAAGACCGAAAGACCAGTATCAACAAGCTATATACAGGTGGACAAGCCGGTAGAGAAATAGAATTAAGTGACAAAGGGCTCACTAAGCGAGCACCGCTATGTCCGACCGGCCTAGAAACCTTAGCTTAGCACCCAATTCAAGACTTCCCTCGCCGATATGTGGACCGCAGCGCTGCTTACTCTCAAAATTGAGTCATTTAGCGGATAATTAGTGAACCTTGCAAGAGATAATCATTTAAGAGCCCCAATAAAAGCCCCAATTAGTTAGGTCATGTCAGTCATAGGAAACGGTGCAACCATAGAGACAGATACCCGAGTAAAAGCTGCAACAAAGGCTGCCGGTCAATCTGCCGGTAAAGAGCCAGGCAAATCTGCTGGCAAAGAACGCAAGACTGCGGGCAAGTCTAAGCGTGAGCAGCGTTCCGGTAATCTGATTGTCATTACTGGTCCCTCCGGCGTCGGTAAAGGGACCTTGGTCAAGAAGCTGATGGCTCAGATGGATCGTCTCAAGTACTCGGTATCCGTTACCACGAGACCAATAAGACCAGGCGAAGTGGAAGGCACTTCTTACTTCTTTCGCAGTGTGGAAGAGTTCGAAGAGATGATCGGTCAAGGGGCGTTTATGGAGTACGCCAAGTTTGCCGGTAACTATTACGGCACTCCCAGAGGCTGGGTCTCGGAAGAGCAAGAGCGCGGCGTAGACGTCATTTTAGAGATCGAAGTGCAGGGCGCCAAGCAGATTTATTCGCAATATCCCGAGGCTGTCATGATCTTCATCTCTCCTCCGTCGTTCGAGGAACTAGAAGCCAGATTGAAGGGACGTCAGACTGAGAGTCTCGATAAGATCAATCTAAGGCTGGAGAAAGCCAGAGAAGAGTTACAAGAAAAAAATATTTTCCATTATGAAGTAGTCAACGATAAGATCGAGGATGCGGTTAACAATCTAGAGCATATCGTGTATGCTGAACGTTGCCGTATGGACAAACGGCGCTAGCTATAGAGTTAGTTTGTTAGATAAATCGCCATCAACCTTCAAAGCCAAGAGATAATACGATGAGTACCACTCGAATCCTCGACCAGCTTCTAAAAGACAACACCAACCGTTATGAGCTGGTTTTGCGTGTGGCGCAGCGTGCCAAGCAAATTAAGAATGAAAGCCGTGAGCAAGCCAAGACCGCCAATGCCGTGATTCAGGCTCTTCAGATGGTTGCAGCTGAGGGCGACGGAACCATCTTGATATCGCCCTCCGGTCAATACATGTATTAAAAAGCATTTTGCAAGCGGCGTCTTTCGCCCAGCAAACTGAAGCCCTGGAACCTCTGGTTTCAGGGCTTTAAGCTGCTTCTTTCCTTAAAATCTGTTTCAAAGTGTCATTCCATGGGAGAATTCCCGTTGCTAAAGAGCAAACTCGGGCTTAAACTCTTCTCGTCTGTGAGTGCAGTCGGTATTCGAGGGCTTTCTACTAATGGATTTCTGGACTGTAATGCTACTTTTCGCCTTTATGGCCGGCATCATGGGCTGGATAACCACACCCTTTGTCAACGCAATTCTATGGTACTGCGACTGGCGCGACGGAAACGACATCAACTGGGGTCTTGATACCGCTTTTGCGATCATGCTTCCTTTCGCCTGGATGTTCTCCATATTTGAGATCATTTTGCTCTACTGCAAGTAAGAAGTTTTTGCGAGCAGTGCCGCCTTCACTCATAAACGCTAGTTCCGCCAGAATCTCGGCGGCATCCTTTTTACTACTGATTTGAGTGAGCCGGTTACGGAACGGTGCGGCGCCGCTAATACCTTTTGTGTAGTTGATCATATGCCTGCGGCTTTCATTAATGCCGACCCTCAGCCCCTTGTATTCGACCAAGGCGCTGGCATGCTCGTATGCGGTAATCAGCCGCTCCAGCGTGCTCGGGGCATCGCCGAGTATGCCTTCGTCTAGATAGCGTGTAATGGAAGGAATCAACCAGGGGTTGCCGAGGCTGCCGCGGGCTACGGCTACGCCGTCGCAGTTTGTAGTCTCGAGCATTCGCATGGCTGCTTCCGGGCTGAAAACATCACCGTTACCGAATACAGGGATGGTAAGCGCCTTTTTGACCAAAGCAATATGACTCCAGTCGGCTTTGCCTGAATAGAGCTGCTGCCTGGTGCGACCATGCACAGTTACCATGGAGGCGCCCGCTCCTTCTGCCATTTCGCCGAAACTAACGCAATTGCGGCTGGTATCGTCCCAGCCCAGCCTAAACTTGACAGTTACTGGTATGGAAACGGCACTTTTTACTGTTTTGATGATTTCTTCAGCCAGCTCAGGTTCTTTCATCAAGGCGCAGCCGTCTTTGCCTTTGGTAATCTTAGGCACAGGGCAGCCCATGTTGATATCAACGAAGTCGGCGCCGCGCTTCTCAGCAAGTTGGGCTGCATGAGCCATAACATCAGGCTCATGGCCAAATATTTGAATACCGATTGGGTGTTCTGTCTCACCCAAGTCCATTATGCGTGATTCGGGCCTGGCCAAAAGGGCTCTAGAGCTGACCATTTCGGTGGACATCAGACAGCCTGGGTCTATTTGCCTGACTATGGAACGAAAAACCAAGTCGGTGACACCGGCCATTGGCGGCACATAAACGCGGCTATTGAGGGTGAAATTGCCAATTTTGACCGGCATTGCTCATTCCACTTTACAAGGATTGCTTTAGCATACTACATGGAGCTTGGCCGCAAGCGCGGATAACTGCATCTGTTTAAACTATATTGATGGAACTTATGGCTGGCAATTGTCTTGAAACTATCCGCGCCTTGCCTATGCTTTGACTTTTCAGGTGTTTAAAATGTTGAGGTAAGAGAAGATTTTGAAGGAGATTTGAGGAAAGTCGAGATCTATAGAATTCAAAAATTCGAGATCGCAGAAATTCCATCTCGCAAAAATTCCAGAATTGCTGAAGTGCATGCTGAACGAATAAGAAGCAGCGGCAGAATCATAGTCAGCACTAGAAGCAAAGAAAGAACCACAGAAAGAACCACAGAAAGAACCACAGAAAGAACCACAGAAAGAACCACAGAAAGAACCAGTAAAGGTAAAGCTTTGAAAAGAGAAAACAATTTAGTAGTTCGGAAGTATGGTTTGGCTGCGGAGAAGGCAATGTTAGTTTGCTTGTTTGTATTGCTTTCTTTGCTTCCCGGCTTGAGTCTCTTCACTCTTTCCCCTGCTTTTGGTGGTGAGCCAAAATTCAAACTGCCGCCGCCTCCAGACCCCACGAGGCATGTGATTTCAGGTCGCGTACTCTTGCCAGATGGCAAAGCTCTTGGTGATTGTGTCGTGAGATTGTGGGAGGCTTCGGGCGAGGTATCGCTTGAAACAAGAACCAGGTCTAACGGTGAGTTTTCTATACCTCACAACAACTGCGGCAAGCTCACTTTAGAAGTGATACCCGAACTGGATAAGGGCTGCAGCCAATCGCTGGTGGAGAATCTGCCAGGTGATGAAACACGCAAGTTGATTGTGCGATTGCGCCACGGGCATCTCGTCACCGGTAGGGTGGTTGCCGAAGAGGAGGCAAGCAGCCTGGCTCTTGGCGGGCTGATGCGCAAGAAAAATGCTACTGTCTTAAGGGGACTTAAAGGCCTGACTATTAAGGTTGAACCGCTCGATAAAGGTGATGATGGTCGCGCCCATCTTTATGGCAGTGGTGGTTGCGAAACTGGGCGTCAGGGCTCATTCTCAATGCGACTTACAGCGGGTAAGAAGAAATTGACGATTTATAACGAGCTGTATCCTGAACTTGTCAAAGCTGGTTCGAAAGAGATTATTGTCGACGGAGACGAGCACTTAGGCGCCATCAAGTTGGTGCCTAAGAAAGAGGAGTAACAGTAAATGCGTATTGCTTATTTTGACTGTTCTTTCGGCGCCAGCGGAGACATGCTGCTGGGTGCTTGTCTGGATGCCGGTGAAGCTCTCGGTTTCGGCTTGAACGAACTAACAGCACAGCTTAGCCTGTTGGGTTTGCCAGCCGCTGAATTCAGTCTCTCGCTTGAAAAAGTGCATCGTGCCGGGATTCTTGCTAGTCACCTCAATGTTCATTTGCAAGAGAATGTTTTGTCTGCTGATACAAGATTTGGGCGTGCAGACAAATCTTCGATCTCTATTGAGCAGGAGCACGAGCACGGGCATGGACACGGACACGAGCATGGACACGAGCACGAGCACGGACACGGACACGAGCACGGACACGGACATGAGCACGGACACGGACACGAGCACGGTCACGGACACGAGCACGGTCACGGACACGAGCACGGTCACGGTCACGGACACGAGCACGGACACGGACACGAGCACGGACACGGACACGAGCACGGTCACGGACACGAGCATGGACACGAGCACGAGTACGGGCATGGACACGAGCACGGACCGGCTCATAAACATGAACAGAAACATATAGACGAACAGAGTCCGCAGGGCGCGCCGAGTTTTTCTCAGCTGTTCGATGCTTCTCATGGACGACGCCTCTCGGATATATTGGCTCTGATTGATAATTCTCAGCTTCCAGATTCGGTGAAAACCCTTGCTACTAGAATTTTTGTCAATCTAGGAGAAGCTGAGAGTAAAGTGCATGGGGTGCCAATCCAGTCGATTCATTTTCACGAAGTCGGTGCTACTGATTCAATAGTTGATATTGTAGGATTTGCCATCGCCTTTCACTCTTTGGGTATTGAGAAAGCTGTTGTTTCGCCGCTGCCCTTGGGGAGCGGCGTAATTAGGTCTGCCCACGGTATTTATCCTGTGCCTGGACCGGCTACATTGAACTTGATTATGAGTGCCGGCGCCCCCACGCGGGACTATCCAAACGGCTATGAATGCCTCACCCCGACAGGGGCTGCCATCCTTACCACTATAGCCGAGAGCTATTCTGGACCACCGACTTTTGAGAGAGTTATAGGTATTGGATATGGTGCTGGAACTTATGCTCCAGCGGCACATCCCAATGTGGTTAGATTGATGATAGGCAGCGCTGTAACGCAGTCAGCTCCCATCTTTGGCGAT
The DNA here is from genome assembly GCA_019745415.1 of Candidatus Obscuribacterales bacterium. Classification (GTDB taxonomy): domain Bacteria; phylum Cyanobacteriota; class Vampirovibrionia; order Obscuribacterales; family Obscuribacteraceae; genus Obscuribacter. Next base: position 66,056 of record JAIETF010000012.1, read on the forward strand.
GCAAGCGGCGGGCGTGCTTCATTTCGCTCAGAGATAATTTGCTGTCTAGAGACCAATATTGATGATTGCAGCCCGCAGATACTTGCTTTTGCGGCAGAGAGACTGCTCGAAGCCGGTGCCTTGGACGTTGCTCTTTCACCTTGTCAGATGAAGAAGGGTCGCTCTGGACACTTCTTGAAGGTGCTGGCCCGTCCTGAAGACAGCTATCGTCTCGCAGATATTTTATTGTCGGAAACTACTGCCATTGGTGTGCGCACTTACTATACGGAGAGGCTGGCTGCGGACCGAAATTTTATAAGTGTAAATCTCTTGGGGCAGGAGGTCAGAGTGAAGGCTTCTTACCGTCGAGATGGTAGCCTTATCAACCTGCAACCAGAGTATTCAGACTGTGTTTCTCTAGCAGAGCGTTCCGGACTGCCGCTCAAGCAAATTATGCAAGACTGTCTTGAGACCGCTATGGTCAATTTAAAGACTAAATCAGACATTTAAAATTTTGGACTGAGGCTTTGGTAGGCTTTTCTGTTTCAGCCAATTAGTGCTTATCTCTGATTTGTTTGGAGCGATCTAGATCTTTTCTTGCTAAGGCGCTTAAGCCAAGCTTCTTGTACGCTTCGGCTCGCAGTTCTAGGGCAGATGGTGCAGGTTCTTTGTTGAATTCGGTTTGAACATACTGATTGAGATCACTGATACATTCCTTATAGCGACCGAGCTTGTAGTATATCTTTGCTCTCAGCTGCAAGGCAATGTCGTTATTCTTTTCAATCTTGAGTATCCTCTCTAGGTCCTTTAAGGCCTCTTTCCCTCTGTGGATCTGTTCAAGATAGACGGCATGGTTAAGTAGAACCTTCAGGTTGTTTGGATCCAGGGCAAGCGATCTTTCATATTCCTTCAATGCTGATTCTTCTTGCTTGAGTGCTGAATAGCTGTAAGCCATTAACTCATGTCCATAAGAGTCTTCCTTGTTTTCCAGTTTGAACTTCTCCTTTATGCAGGCGATAGCCTCGTTGTGACGATTCATAGCTTGATAAAGCTTACACATCAAGATCGCAGTTTCGCCTGCTTTGTCGCCAAGTTGGGCACTCTTGATGCAGTCATTGAGGGCGGCTTCCTCGTCGAAATTATCCATATGGGCTAGTGCTCGCCACGTATAGATGTGGCGATAGCGCTTTGCTAGAGGGTCTGCTTCTATCAGGCGATTGCATTCTTCCAATCGCGGTGGTTTCTCTGCATCTCTACCAGTTCTTATCTTTTCATACAGCAAGGAAAGATCGTAAGGATACTTCCGACAGAGACTCTCATAGAGTTTGAAACCGGCTGCAGGAGACTTCTCACTGACACTGCGCGCTTGCTTAAGCAGAAAAGCCTGTCCTTGAGCCCCGGCGGCTGACTGGAGCAGCACCGTCAGTAGTACTACCAAAAGAAGGACGCAACCTCTCTCGTTGAGAAAACTCTTGGGAATATTGTTCATTGGTAAGTCTTATTGGCGTTGCGTCTTAATGTGGTTTCTTTTTCGTCTACTTCAATAGGTTTCGCAGTGGCGCCTAAGGTCTCTGGATTTACTCCAGTTGGATGTGCCTTTACCGGCGGCGCCGGCTTTACCAGCTTATTGGCTGCACCGCTGCCTGAGCTATTGCCTGTGGACTGGGGATTCTTTCTATTTGGATCACCTGTTTGGTTGGCGGTCCCTGCAGCTGTTGTACCAGGTGCAGTGCCGGTGGGATGGGCTTTCACTGGTGGCGCCGGTCTGACATTATTTACGAAAGTCGAGCCGTTGTAGTTGCTGACATGCCCACTCAATGCATCGCGGGCTGCGTTCTTCTCTGCTGGTTTGTCTTCTTTGGGGACCGCGGCGGCAAGAGTCGCGGTCCAGCCATCTTTTTGTGCTCTTTCCATAGGCATGACCGTGACAACATCTGCTTTTGCACCTTTGGGGACTAGTTCTGTATCAAGCTCTTTCAAATATTTTTCCGGCGTCCCTACTTCTATAAATACGATTGATAGAAGTTTCGGGTCACTTAAACTATTGACCCTATCAATTATCACTTTCTTCAAGTTTTCGGCGTCTGTCGGTCTGCCATCAGAGATTATGGCGATCAGTGCGGGTTTTCCACTTTCAAGGGGTCTTCTCAATAAGTCCAGCGACTCTTGTAGCGCCTGAGCCATGTTTGTCTCGCCATCGGGTGCAATATCTTGAAATACTGTCGAAAGTTGTCCGGCACTGCAATTCCTAAATGAGCGAAACTGCGAATCGAAGGTTACGATTGAAATGTCATTAGCAAGTAAGCCATTGTCGGCCAGGTAAATTTCGCCGATATGTTGCTTGCACCATTGCCATCGAGACAAGCCTCCTGGACAGTCTCTTGTATCCATAGAAGCCGACTTATCTATCATAAAGACCAAGCTGCGCTCATGAAGTTTCTGTGCGGCAGTTCTTTCTATGCCGGCCTTGAGGGGATCTCTTCGGCTTTGCTGAATTAGACTTGCTACATCAATACGGCACAAATAGCGCTTTCCCGCTCGCTCCACAATAAGATCAGCAATTGTTCCCCGCACACCTCTTGCCAGAATTTTATCGCCTACGGCAAGACCAGCCCTGAAGGCTAATGAATCCGGCGCCACGTAAACAACCTTTTCCGGAGGGCGTTTCTGTTGGCTGTCTGCCAGGTATCCGAGCTTATTTACCGGACGTGGTGGACTTTCCTGAAGCAATTCTGTTTTGCCGACACCTCCAAGTAAGCGCTTTGGCGGCGGAAGGGTGTCAAGTGTTGGTGTCGCCGACCTTAACTGTAAGTCGGCCTCTTGAGGCTTGGGTCTAGTGCCAGCCCGATTGACGGTCTGCATCGGGTGGCTGCTCTCTTGATTAGGCGTTGCTCTTGCCGACTCAGTCGGCTGTGTTAGGGCGATAAGTGCACCCGTAGCGACCAACGCAGCTGCCGGGACCATAGCACCTACTGGGTCCATAGCTTTAGAAAATAGGGCTGCACAAAGAGAGAAACTCTTCGTCCCTTTACTTTTCAAACTTTTCAAGAAATAAGAGATGGCTGCTATCATCAGGTCATTTTATTCAAATTTTTTGTAGTATATCTATCTCTAGTGTTGAGTTGAGGAGGTTTGTTTCATGTCCAAGCTAAAGGATCTTGTTGATGATAAGCTCCAGAAGTTTTTCGCCACGCCAACATTCGTTGTTCAAGATATAGTGCCCGCTGACGATGTTTCCAAATCAATTATCGAGCACCAAAAGTATCGCTACCAGCTTGCCAGTCTTACGCCTCTAACAGTCGGTCCTCACGGCGGTCGCATTTTGCTAATTTATCATTACACCGGCGGTGCCGTGGCTTAATTTGTCTAGTCCCGAAGAGTCCAGCCAGTCTAAAGATTCAAGTACCGTTGCTCCTTTTGTTCGAAAGAGACCTTCAACGGTACTTTTCCTCTTGCCAATTGGTTTTCTTCTGCCGCTCTGCTTTTGCACTTTTGTCTATTGGCAGGTGAACAAAGAAACCAGTCAGATCTATTCGAACGTCGATTCCATTCCTTCTAGACCCGCTGCCCTTGTCTTTGGTGCTGGAGTTGGCTCTTCTGAAGCACGTGACCGAGTTCTTGCTGCCGTAGCTCTTTACAAAAATGCTAAGGTAAAGAAGTTAGTAATGACCGGTGACAACGGCGAAATTTACTACAATGAGCCGATCGCGATGAAACGCCAAGCGCTAGAACTGGGCGTGCCATCCTCGGATGTGATTTGCGACTATGCAGGATTTCGCACCTACGATAGTCTCTACCGGGCGCGTGATGTTTTTGACCTCAATAGTCTAATTCTTGTCAGTCAACGCTTTCATTTGCCAAGAGCTCTCTACATCGCCAGAAATCTCGGTCTCAATGCCATTGGGTTTTGCGCGGACAGAAGCTCTTATGGCAACATCTCAAGATGGTACGACCTCCGGGAATTCGGCGCAGCGCAAGCCGCTTGGCTAGATCTCTTATCTAGGCGCAAGCCGCGATATCTAGGCGCGAAGGAGCCGGTTTTCCCTTCCCCGAACTGACACTCCCTTGTTCTCTCAAAGCCTCTGTTTAGTCGAAAGAAGATTGTACTCAAGAGACTTTCTTGAATAGTTGTGCGTTCAAGGTATCTGCTTCAAGGTATCTGCTTCAAGGCATCTGCTTCAAGGTATCTGCTTCAAGCTTCGGCACTTCGAGGAAAAGTCAGAAACACTGGAGTTTGGTATAGCTTGAGTTTCTTCATCTCAAGATCTCCAGTCTTTAGGCAGGCTTCAATTATTGCCGGTTCTTTTGGGCTAGTATTGCTAAAAATCAAGAGTTTTGCGAAAGACAAGTACAATTGCAAATACTTTCTGCTTATTCCATGGAACTCTCGTCGAATAAGTCTATCGAAATTATTCCTGAGCGACGATTTATTTCTTCTGGTCTTGCTTGGTTCAGTCGTTCTTAGCTGCGATTCTCTCTCAGTTTGACAGGGATCTAGTTCATCAAGGCAGTGGTTTCCTCTTCCTCGATAGGATTCTGGCGCGCTTAATGCAAGTTCAACCCGTCCGCCGAAGGTCATCTTGATCAGCCCTGCTAGTTCTAAGTCTGTGAGGCTCTCGTTCAACTTTGCTATCTCCAGCTCAGCTTTAGCGGAAAGTTCGTCAGGATGAAGAGCCCCGGCTTCCGCTAGGCAATCCAGTATACGTTGGTGCTGCGGTTCTTTGTTGAGAGTAGAACTCGAGCAGTTGGTCATCCAAGTCAATTCGGCTATGTTTGAATTATCCGAGTTTTTGACTGGTTGTCTTTCTTCGAAGTTGTCCGATGTTTCCTTCTCGAATTGAGTGGAGTCATCTTTTGAGGAATGGCTGTTTTCTTGTTCCAGTACAGATTCTTCACTGCCTGGATGAAGTCCTCGAATAGACCATATGCTTCTCTTGATGAAATGAGGCAGAAAGTCTCTAGACCTAATGTTTTGCGATTCTGGCTTGAATTCTAGATCAATTGAATACATGAGAAGATGGTAGATATTCAATGCTGTTGCTTGAGCAATTCTTACTATCTTGCCAAACCAGTTAGAGCTGATGAATACACCATTCTCCATGAACCACATCGCCGCGTACCAAGGCCGTAGTTTTCGTCTTCTGTCGAAGAATGTTCCTGCGGTAGTTCTATAGGAGTTTTCACAATTTAAACAGATTGCTAGTCTATAATCATCCTCGAATCTGAATTGACTAGAGCTAGCATACTCTTTTAAGCAGTAGCAAGCCAAAAGTCCTTTTTCTGTAAGCAGATTCGCAAGATCTTTGGCGCAGTCTTTTTCAGTTGGAAAGCGTTCGCAGAACTCGACCCAAGCCTTCTTTACCTGTTCCTTTGTTTCTGTACTTTTCCCTCTGACATACTCCATTTGCATGAGAGAAATAAGGTTATGGGGATCACTTTTCATGTTTAGACCCTTCGTTGGTTGATAGATCTATAGACGAATAATTGAACGAAAAAGTTCAAAAGAACGACCTTAAAATTTTTGGTTTTCGATATCGAATTATGATTTCGACCGACATTTGCCAATCGTCAAAATTGATGCAAAGTCACGGGGGCGAAGGCTTTGTGGTTGTTAAGTGGCGCGCTGAATACAATTAATCTTGTACGTGATTTTAATGAAGTGATTCTTGTAACTAAAAGGCTTCATTGTCTGTCCGGAAATTGACATCGGTCTACAATTAATAGAATAAAAATCAGGAGTAATACATTGAACTCTCGAGAAGTCAATTGGCCGAGAATCATGGAAAAGCAATCTATAGTTCTTTTGATTCTTTTCGCCACTATGGTGCGCCAACCTAAATGTTTTGGCGAAAATCAGCTTTCTGATCTCTCGGATACTGGTGAATCAGCCAGAGCGTTTAGTCTGGGTCAGACTCCCGCTATTTCGCCAGTTCTCAATAAATCAGTCGGTGTTTATGGTGGTTTGCATAAGGCCATTAGCTCAAGAAAGCTGTTTCATGGCGCAGCCATTAGCGCCTTCAATAAGGGGCGCCAGGCTGTGGTTGCCGTCTATGGCTACAAAGGCTCAAACTTTCGCTTGGATGCGATCCTTGCTGCTAGAGCTATCGCCAATACTTTTAGCGGGCAGTTTCTCACATTCGCAATTAGATATTACGAGCCAAACAACTCGCGCGCCTATAAAGAAGTACTCCTTACAAGTAAGGATATTACTTCTCTAGAAGCAGGAACCAGTAAGCTTCCTGAGTTTGCAACTTCATTGCCTGTAGTGGAAGTTTCAGCTTATGATGGCGCTGCTGTCTGCTTCGAGAAGTATCTGATAGTTGCTGAGCAACTTATATCAAAGGGAAGCTTTTTTGAGGCGGAGCAGATTGTTGACAGTCTAGGTCCAGCTCCTGGTGGTATTGATCAGTCCAGATACACTAGAGATATGATGCACCTGGCCCAAGGTTTTGATTCTTATGGTGATTCGTATCGGGCTGCAAGAATTCTGGAATCGGTTGTTGAGCAGCGTCGAGCTTCGGGGAGCTTGTTTGGTGATGAGGCTGAATTGACCGTTGACCGATTGATAGACCTTTACCTTGCCGAGAAGCGTTTTGAGGATGCCGAGAAGCTTTTGAACGAGATAATCGCTGCTAATTCGAACAACAGAGCTGGCAAGGCTTATATCAATAATTTGGAAAGGTTAGGCGTGGTTTTGCTAAGGCAAGGCAAAGGCGCCGAGGCGTTGCTTAAGTTTAAGGAGGTTTTAGCGCTACGCACCGCTAGTGGTGAAGGGCTGGGAAGAGCTCGCACCCTTGAGAATCTGGGTGATGCGCATCGCTTAGTCGGCAGTAAGGGAGAAGCTTTGTCTTCATATCGAGAGTCTAAAGCTCTTTACGATAAGGCTGTAGTTAGTCCTAAACGGCACGAACAGATTGATTTTCAAGTTTATTCGGGAAGAGTAAAACAGTTAGAAGAGAAAATGAAGCACCTATAAATGATGAGATCGTAGCCTTCCTTCTTCATCTCATAAAAGAGTGAAGTCACTGTATTTTTGCTTGAACCTTTCATCTCTTCATCGGTACATAGATCTGGGGAGTTATCTTTGAAAAAGTATGAGTGGAATGCTTTGACAGCTATCGGTGGTAGATGTCTGCAAGTAGAGAAGGGTTATGCCCTATTCGAATTACCGCTTAGCGAAGCTGTGATGCAGCCGACTGGTGTTTATCATGCTGGTATGATTGTCACGCTCGCAGATGAGGCGGCTTCGGCTGCAGCCTATGGTGGCGCCATTTCAATTGACGAGATTGAGAAGAGAAAACATGATGGCAAACCCTCTGAGAAGTTTCCTTATTCTGTTCAGTTGAGTGTCAATCTGCTCACAAACGATCCGGTGGGACCAATTACAGCTGAGTCTAAGGTGGTGCGCTGGGGCAGAATGACTGTGGTTGATACCGAAGTTCGTACCTGCACGGGTGAGCTAATGACTCTTATGAGAAGTACGCATATGATGGTGGACGCCACCAAAATCGGACCTCATCTCAAGAAATAGACTCAAAAGAGAGACTGTGAAAGTTGTGAGAAAATGCGCTCAAGTCAGCAAATCTTGAGCGCATTTTCTGGTCCTTCATATTGTCGCAAGGATATGTCTAAGACACTGCCACCAAGCTCGATGACTTGCTAAAGGTCAGTTCATCGTCTTGTTCGTCGATGGTGATTGTATCCCCATCGTTAAACTCACCTTCCAGCATTTTTAGTGCAAGTGGGTTTTCGATTTCACGCTGGATCAAGCGCTTTAGAGGTCTTGCTCCGTAAACTGGATCATAGCCGGTGTTGGCTAGCCACTCACTGGCAGCATCTGTTGGTTTGACTTCGATTTTGCGGTCAGCCAGTCTCTTGTTGAGTATGGAGAGTTGGATAGAGACTATTTGCTTCAATTCTGAAGCCTTCAGGGCGTGGAAGACAACAGTCTCGTCGATTCGGTTAAGGAATTCAGGACGGAAATGCGTTCTTAGCGCTTCCATCACCTTCTCTCTCATTGCGTCGTAATGGTCCTCTCCATCTACTGCCGACTGCATCTGATAGTCGAGTATGTGTTGGCTTCCGATATTGGAGGTCATGATGATGACGGTATTCTTGAAGTCTACAGTGCGACCTTTGGAGTCTGTTAGATGTCCTTCGTCCAGGACTTGAAGAAGAATATTGAAGACGTCCGGGTGCGCCTTCTCTACTTCATCGAAGAGCACGCAGCTGTAGGAGCGGCGTCTAACCGCTTCGGTGAGCTGCCCGCCGTCGTCGTGTCCGATATAGCCGGGCGGCGCGCCGATCAATCTGGCGACCGTATGCTTCTCTTGATATTCAGACATATCTATTCTGACGATTGCCTGCTCGTCATCAAAGAGAAACTCGGCTAGAGCCTTTGCTAACTCTGTTTTGCCGACTCCGGTCGGTCCGAGGAAAAGGAAGCTGCCTATTGGACGGTTGGGGTCTTTCATACCGGTGCGGGCACGCCGCACTGCATTCGATACCACTTCTATGGCTTCGTCTTGGCCGATGACTCGGTTGTGCAGATGCTCTTCCAGTCTCAAAAGTTTCTGTACTTCGCCTTCAAGCAGCTTGGTTACTGGAATGCCGGTCCAGCTGCCGATGATTTCGGCAATGTCTTCTTCATCGATTTCCTCTTTGAGAAGCCGCGGACCATTTTTGTCCGAAATTTTAGCTTCCATATCCTTGAGTTGCTTCTCTAATTCGATAAGCTTACCGAACTTGAGTTCGGCTGCTTTCTGCAAATCGGTGGCTCTTTCTGCTTGTTCGATCTGTACTTTGGTGTTTTCAATGTCTGCCTTTACAACTTGAATTTTGGAAATGCCCTCCTTCTCAGATTGCCAGCGCGCCCTGAGATTGTCAGATTCCTCTTTGAGGTTGGCGAGATCCTTCTCCAGCTTCTCGAGTCGTTCTTTAGAGCTCTGGTCTTTTTCTTTCTTCAGGGCTTCGCGCTCAATTTCTAGTTGAATTTTTCTTCTTTCCAACTCGTCTAATTCAGTCGGCATCGAATCAATTTCTATACGCATGCGTGCTGCTGCCTCATCGACCAGATCGATGGCTTTGTCCGGCAAGGAACGGTCGGTGATGTAGCGATTTGATAGCACCGCCGCCGATACCAGGGCCGCGTCCTTGATGCGCACACCGTGGTGTACTTCGTATCTTTCTTTGAGACCGCGCAAAATTGAAATTGTTTCCTCCACCGAAGGCTGGTCGACAAAAACTGTTTGGAATCGTCTCTCCAACGCCGGATCTTTCTCGACATATTTGCGGTACTCGTCGAGGGTGGTAGCTCCAATACAATGCAGTTCTCCTCTCGCCAGTGGCGGCTTCAGCAAGTTTCCTGCATCCATCGAGCCTTCTCCGCCTGAACCGGCTCCAACAACTGTATGCAGTTCATCGATAAAGAGGAGAATCTCGCCTTCCGATTCGGTCACCTCCTTGAGCACTGCTTTCAATCTTTCTTCAAATTCTCCGCGGTACTTGGCTCCGGCAACCAGCGAGCCCATGTCGAGGGCGATTACTTTCTTGTCCTTTAGACCCTCAGGCACATCGCCCTTGGTGATTCTGATGGCTAGACCTTCTACTATTGCCGTTTTACCTACTCCGGGTTCACCTACCAAAACTGGATTGTTCTTGGTGCGGCGGCTGAGAACCTGCATGACGCGCCTGATTTCGTCATCTCTACCGATAACCGGATCTAACTTGCCCTTTGCTGCCATCTCTGTAAGGTCTTTGCCATATCTTTCCAGCGCCTGATAGGTGCCTTCCGGATCCTGGCTGGTTACTTTCTGCTTGCCTCTGATGTCGGTTAGAACTTTTAGTATGCGCTCTTTTGTCAGTCCGTTCTGTTTGAGAATTGTGCCGGCTTGTCCACGACTTTCGTCGCTCAGCGCAATCAATAGATGCTCTATGCTGATAAACTGGTCTTTCAGTCTTTCAGCTTCGCGTTCTGCGGACTCCAGTACTTGCATAAGCTTGCTGGACACATGGATTTCGTCTTTGGCTACAGTAACCGACGATGCTTTGGGCTGATTCTGTAGATATCTTGTTACATCGTCAATGATTTTTTGTGGTTTGACTTCCAGCTTTTCGACAATTTTGCTTCCCAGTCCATCTTGTTGTTCCATGATGGAGAGAAGCAAATGCTCAGGGGTAACCTGGCTGTTGGCAAAGCGACTAAGCAGTGCGCGACAACCAGTGATTGCTTCTTGAGCTTTATTGGTAAATTTGTCGAGATTCATGAGTTTTTACCTTCTGAAAATTGGTTCTGAAAGTCCCTTCTATTTGAATTATGGATAGCCGGTTCGAGCGCCTGTGAGAAATCCATAATTTCTTTATAAGTTCTACTAGAATAGTCTTAGCGGTAAGTAAAAGATTATCAGTTACATTCAGGCGTCCCAATTCAGGTACCAGATTAGCAGCATGCAGGAGTTCGAAGAAGACTATTACGCCACCCTTGGGGTCGATCCGGAGGCTAGCCAGGAGGAGATCCGGCGCTCTTATCTGGGTCTGGCGAAGAAACTTCATCCGGACCGGTTTCCTAACGACCCGGAACAGCGTGCGATTGCCCAGAAAGAGTTTGCCAAGGTTACTAAGGCTCACGAGGTTCTGGGAGACGCCGATAGGCGCAATGAATATGACACCCTGCGCTCCTTGGCTAGGCGTCGCTCTGAGATAGTGTCGACCGGTTCTTTTGTTGTCAGTTCGCTAATTCCCGAAGAGGAAAGATTGACTGGTAACGGTCCCCACGGGCCGCAGGGCGACGAAACCCATCCTGGTGACGACCATATTAATGTAAAGTGGGCAAATAAGCACTTGACTAGGGCTGATGAACTTTTACGAAAAAAGCGCTATTCCGAAGCCGAAACAGCTATGAAGGAGGCTATCCGCCTCGTTCCAAACGAGCCCCGTTATCACAATAAACTAGCCGAAGTTTATCTCAGCCGTGGCTGGAAAACCCTCGCTATGACGGAAGTGCAAACTTCTCTGCGTCTTGATGGAACTAATGCAGAGGCCCGCAGTCTAGAAGTAAAGCTCAAGTCTTTGATGAAAGAGAGTGGTCAGTCTGGTTCGGGCAAGGACGGCAAGAAAAAGGGTTTTCTTGATCAGATCAAAGAGATACTCAATAAAAAGCTTTAGAGGCGCTATGACGGGGCCAAACTCACTGTTCAAGCTTCTCTTTACTGCAAATGCGGTATTTCTTGTGCTGGGCGTATTCGGCTGCTGCATTTACGGAACAGAGTCTGCTATTGCTCGCAATTCTCTTGACGCTATGAGCCTACCAGATGAGCCGGACCTAGCTCCAGATTTAACGCCGGACCTAAAGCCTGGCTCTTTAAATCAGTCATCTCAGACTCAGTCATCTCAGACTCAGTCATCTCAGGCTCTTTCAGGTAGGTCCACAGAAGCCTCTGCTATAGATAATCAAAGTTCTGAGAATAAAGCCGATTCTGCACCCAAATCTAATGGTGATGACAAATCTATTGATGATGACCGTTCAAATAGCGATAGCAGTGCTGGCATGCAGATAGGCTTGCGTTCTCCTTTTGAGGCTGAGCAGACTAGTGATGCCCTTTCAGTATTGCCCAAGGGCGAGGCCTTCCAAGGGAAGCCGCTCTTGAAGGGGCGTGTTTCGACATTACCTGAGAACAACGGCTCGCCGCTTCTTTCTGGTTCACTGCAGATGGTGCCTAAGGGGACTTCGGTCGACTTGACTTTACAGTGTCATCTTAACTCTGAATTGTCGCAGAAGGGACAAGAAGTGTTTGCTCGTATTTCTCGCGATGTTATCGCTGCCGATGGTTCAAAGGTTGTTCTGCCTGGTAAATGGGTGGCCCATGGTTTTGTTACCAGGGTAGACCGGCAGAAACATAATGGTCGAGATGGTTTTGTAGAAGTAAAGTTCGACAAGATAATTAGTCCGGACGGTCAATATGAAGTCCCTTTCGAAACCACCTTTTCTACAAAAGACAACGAGCTCAAGTCGGTAGCGAAGGTGGTGCTGCGTGATACTAAATTTGCCACCATCGGCGCCTTGGCCGGTTCGATTATGTCGGTGCAAATGACAGGCTTGCCCGTGGCAATATCTACATATGGTATTTCAGTCGGTATCGGCGGTGGTATTGGCGCCACTTATGGTATCGCTTGCGCTGTCGCTCGCAAAGGCAAAATCTGCTCGGTCTATCCCGGAGACCACGTCAAGCTAAAGATTTCAGAGCCGCTCAGCTTGCCGGGCTTCAATCCCTTGGCTCTCGATTCTGCGCGCAGTCGCACCCATTTACCGGGGCTTTCTTTAATAGTCGCCGATTACAAATTCGAAAAGGATCCGCTTTCTAAAGATAAGAATGGTCAGATTTTGCGGGTCAACTTCATTGCTAATAATAGAAGCAAGCAAACCCTCAGTCTGCGCAACGTTCGAGTAATTTCTGATTTTGACGAAGTCTATGCTCCGCATATATCGGCCGCAATGATGCGCTTCAAAGAGTTGGCGCCAGGGTCGTCTCAAAATATTAGTCTGCCCTTCTCGGTTGATTCTAAGAAGCAGAAGTATTGGTTGATTATGGTCAAGGACAGCGACGGCACTGAGCAGGCACGGGTTGAGATTAATTGAAAAGATTAGCTGTGGGTAATCTGTATATGCTATTTGGCTAATTCATATGGAAAATGACAAATTTCTCTTTAAATTTGCGGGTTTCCCCACTGATATTATTTGCATTA